>JAFUJA010000014.1 GCA_017473905.1 Lachnospiraceae bacterium
CCGATTGGTAAGGTTACACTCTTTGAT
Organism: Lachnospiraceae bacterium; assembly: GCA_017473905.1. Taxonomy (GTDB): domain Bacteria; phylum Bacillota; class Clostridia; order Lachnospirales; family Lachnospiraceae; genus UBA3766. The sequence goes on from JAFUJA010000014.1 coordinate 28, forward strand.
GATCCGAAGCTGGTAAAGCAGGGGATAACCAATGTGGATGAGGTTTCGGAGCTGACAAAGTTGGATGATGGGCTAGATGTTATTACAAATAAGAATAGTTTAGGTGTTGTTGATATAGAGGGTGGCTTAGATGCTAGTCCTAATAAAATAGATAGTCTTTTAGACGGAAGACCTGAATTAACAGGATCTACAAGAGACAAATTATTAGCCACTGTACAAGATCCAGAATTAAGCAAAATAGTAAATGAACTTTATAGACCTGGAGCCACTGTAGGAGATGGCGGTACGGCAGCCATACTTGTTGAAGAGTTTAGCAAGGGCTCATCAACACATTTACTTAAAGCGACAGAGAGACTAAAACAACTGAAGAAACTGGCAAGCTCAGGCAAGTTAGGATTAAATGATTTGGATGTTGTTGAGGCTTTGATTGATGATCTTGAGAGCGCGATAAATCTGTATAATTGATAGGAGTACTGATTATGAGTGAAAAAACAGCAGAGTTTTTTGAAAAAATGCAAGAGTTTCTTCCTGCAACCAAGGAATCGTATATTGAAAGCGTAAAGGAATATGGGGAAGTATTAGAAACGGTTGTGATAGAAGATATCTTTATGCCTCCGATATTAAAATTATTAAGTGAAAATATGGAGTCGAAACTATTAGAAAGCATATTTAAGTATTTTGAAGAAATAGTAAATTGTGATGATTCACACTTAATAAATATTTTTTCGATTACTGTTCTAGAAATTCTAGGAAATGATAAGGTAATTTTAGAGACTGCGAAACAATATATGGGAACAAAGACCACTGCACTTCAAATAAAAGCCGATGAAGAATTGGGAAGAATGTAAATTAAATAATATAATCCAATAAATGTAACAATTTCGTAACATTTCCTTTGACGATCAAAAACCCCCATGGTATAATGGCACTCACCAGGGGGATGAGATATTTCTTTAATTCCTAAACACAAACAAAATCGGAGATGTTCTTCTTGGTTTCAACTGAAAAAAGCACTTACAACCAACTGAATCAAGGTTGCAAGCGCTTTTTTTAATGCAAAGGAATATCTTATACATCAATAATGCTATTATTTCATTTCCATACGCTCATTGATATATTTTGCAATTCTGTCCGCAATTAGTTTTCGTCCTGCGGCATTGGGGATAACCCCGTCTTCCAGAAGGTATTCATCGGAAGTTTCTCCGTTGATTTTTACACCGTAATAATTGTCCAAATAAGATACATAATAGTTCATGGAAGCATTGGCAACATATGCCAGCGTATCGGGAAGGGAAGCGGAATATTCGTTGGGGAAATCAGCTCCTTTTACGGTACCGTCTTCCAGAACTTCATAGCAGTAAGTGGGGGCTACAAATACAAGCTGCATGAAAGGATAGTTAACTTTGTACTGTTCGTAGGCGGAATTCATGGCACCTTCCATGGAAATAATGGTGAAGGGTTTGTCCACAATACTTCCCGGGGCATCTTCCAGATAATCGTGACCGTCGTAGCAGACAAGCATGAGGTCCACTTTGGTAAAATCAATGCTTTCCATCAGCGTCAGGACTTCTTTGTAACGCTCCTTGTCAATGTGTTCCGGTAATCTGTCAATTTCGTTCCACTGCCTGGAATAATCCTGATTCTGAATTCCGTTGGATAACCAAAAGAATGCGAAAGCATCCAGCGCATTGTTGTTTTCGGGGAATTCCTCGTCCCAACGGCTGTTTTTGGTACAGAGTCTTGAGCCTTCCAAAACGCAGTCATAGATGGTGGCATCCATATTTTCCTGTAACATTTCCACGATACTCTTGCCATCTTCATTGTAACGGTAGGTATCATTACCCAGAATACATACCTGAAGTTCCCCGTCATCCTCATTTCCTTCTAAAAGGGCGGGATTTTTAAAGAACATGTAGTCCAGGGTTTCAGTGGTAAGGTCGGGAATTTCATTCTCATCAATGATGTATTCCTCTCCCTGATTCCAAATCAAAATACGAATAACAATGGCAATTACCGCAATCAGGATAATGCCTCCCAACGCAAGGGGTATATAATTTAAAATATTTTTTTCTTTCTTTTGTGCGGAAGAATTCTTCTTTTTAGCCATGGTTTTTCCTCCCTTTTATTTTTTTCGTGACGTAAACCATTCTACTATTGATTGGAAAATATGTCCAGTTAAAAAAATGTGTCTGAAGCCTTCAAAGCGATACTTGTTTTTACGGCCTTCACATTATATACGTATGAAACATACAGAAAAATTGGTTTTGATTGTAAAAGATGGGAAATCATGATAATATAAAAATGGTATGCCATGCTTATATTCGGTATATGCAATCAAATGTAAAACCGCTCCCTGTGAGGGAAAGGAACATAAATGGAAAAGAAACAAACTCTGAGTAACTGGATATTTCGTATCATTCTGCTTGTTTTTCCGCTACTTCATGTGAATACGGGAGTAGATGTGGCAGACATGGGTTATAATCTGACTAATTTTCAGGCGTTTCCCAACATGGATTCCACCTGGATGATTTCTACCTTATTTGCCAATGTTTTGGGAAAAGTGCTTACGTTCTTACCCTTCGGGGATACAATGCTTGGAATGAGCGTTTACTGTCTTTTGATTTTAGGTCTGGCAGCGGTGGGATTCTTCGAATTGCTGCGTAAGGATTTCAAGCCTTGGGCAGTATTCGCGGGGGTTTTTCTTGCACTGTGTTTATGCTGGTCGCCGAAATTTATTTTATACCAGTATTTTACCTATTATTTATTCAGTTTTGCAGCTTTTTTCCTCGTAAAAGGCCTGGCAGAGGAGAAGAACAGACTGCTGTATTTCAGCGGTATTATTTTGGGAATAAACTTATTCTTCCGTTTTCCCAATATTGTAGAAGCCGGATTGATTGTATTGGTGTTTTACCATGCCATCTTAAAAAAATCTTCCGTAAAGGAACTTTTTTCGAAGGTAGGAATCTGCATGGCGGGATATTTTACCGTTGCCCTTCCGGTGATTGTTTTGATTGAAGTAATCTTCGGTTTCGGTTCTTATTTCGGCATGATTCAGGGACTGTTCGGCATGACGGAGGAAGCATCTTCTTATACCCCCGTTGCCATGATAAAAGATGCGGTATGGGTTTATCTGGAATACTTAAAATGGTTTGCATGTTTTGTTTTGGGAACGCTTGCAGGCTATGCCGTGTATGTGTTTTTACCGAAGAAATGGATGAAATATGTTTTTACCGGCGTGTTTGTTGCCGGCTTCGGACTGATTTTACTGTTTATGTATAAGTTGGGAAAACTGGATTTCCGATTTACGGAATATGTATCTATTTATCCATGGGGAATTTATTTGTTGTATTTTGCAATTCTTTTTGCCTGCATCAGCATCTGCAAAAAGAAGGAAGACATTCAGAAGCGCCTTATGGGGGCAATGATTCTTCTTGTTATTGCAATTACTCCTTTGGGTAGTAATAACAACGTATATTCTAATTTTAACAATCTGTTTCTGGTAGCTCCTTATGTATTCGGTACCATGGCAGAGTTGTTTCCGGTTTTGTCTAAAAAAGAATGGAAGCCGAAAAAGTTCTTACGTGTGGATTTTTATCCGGCGATGCTTATGTGTCTGCTGATTGTGGCAGTGATTTGTATACAGAGCTTCTGCTTCGGGATTTCCTTTAATTTCCGTGATAAGGCAACCTTTTCCTCAGAGCTGGTAACCATTACGGGAAACGAACGTCTGAAAGGAATGCGTACCACGAAGGGTGTGGCAAAACCCTTGGAAGAGCTGACTGCCTTTGTGGAAGAAAAGGGCTTGAAAGGAACCGAGACGGTGTTTTTCGGTCATATTCCCATGGTATCCTATGCATTGGAATTGCCCTGTGCCATTTCACACCCCTGGCCTTCACTGGATTCTTATCCCAAGGCAACTTTTGAAGAAGAGTTAAACAATGTGGAAGGAAGTCCTTTGGTTATTTATGAAGCCACATATTACGGAAATCTTTTACAGAAGGACGTGACACAGGCTTTTACACCGAAAGAGGGAATGTTAATTGCCTTCCTGCAAAAGGGAGAATACACAGAAATTTACAGGAATGATAAATACGTGATTTGTGCCGCGAAAGATGCGGAGATTGGAGAGTAAAATGAAAATTATGCCCAACCGACTTGATCGGGGCTTTCAGATGTATAAAGAGGAGTTTGAAGCAAAGGCGTTGGAGGTTTTAAATTCCGGGTATTATATTTTAGGACCTGAAGTAAAAGCCTTTGAAGAAGAGTTTGCAGCATATACCGGGGCAAAATATTGTGTCGGTCTGGCAAACGGTCTGGATGCATTATGGCTTGCCTTCCGGATTCTGGGAATCAAAGAAGGAGATGATGTGCTTGTACAGGGCAATACTTATATTGCCAGTGTGATGGGAATTACCATTAACGGAGCCAATCCGGTATTTGTGGAGCCGGATTCCTTTTATAACATAGATGTGGAGGCCATGAAGAAGGCATTGACTCCTGCAACGAAGGCGGTTCTTGTGGTACATCTGTACGGTCAAGCATCCAATATGGAAGAGGTTGTGACATTCTGTAAGGAAAACAACCTGTATCTGGTGGAGGACTGTGCCCAGTCCCACGGTGCATGTTTTAACGGTAAAATGACGGGAACCTTTGGTGACATCGGTTGTTTCTCCTTTTATCCGTCTAAAAATATCGGAGCCTTCGGCGACGGCGGTGCGATTGTAACCGATAATGAAAAAATAGCGGAAGATATGAAAATGTACAGAAACTATGGCAGCCGGAAACGTTACTATAACGAAGTGGTAGGTGCCAATTCCAGATTGGATGAACTGCAGGCGGGACTTTTACGTGTCCGTTTAAAACATGCAGAAGAATTGACGGAAGAAAGAATCCGTATTGCCAAGCGTTATACGGAAGAAATCAAAAATCCCAAGTTTACGCTTCCGCAGGTAAGGGAAGGTGCAACCAGTGTATGGCATCAGTACGTGCTTCGTTGCGAGACAAGAGATGATTTGATAGAATATTTAAATGAGTCGGGAATCGGTACCATTATTCATTATCCCGTGCCCCCTCATCTTGCAGAAGCATATGCATACTTAAAGAAACAGAAGGGGGATTATCCCATTACGGAGCAGTATGCGGATTCCGTTCTTTCCATTCCCATGTATAACGGAATGACGGAAGAAGAGCAGTCATATGTAATTGAAATGTTAAACCGTTATTAACAGAAAGGAAATCGGCATGGCATTAAAAGACCAGTATAAAATTATAGAATTTAAGGATCTGGGAGACGAGAGAGGAAATCTTGTGGTAATCGAAGGGGAAGGTATGGATATTCCCTTTGATATTAAAAGGGTATTTTATATCTACGGCTCCGACAGTGAAGTAATCCGGGGTCAGCATGCGAACCGGGAAACGGAGTTCCTGCTTGTAAACGTCAGCGGCAGCAGTAAGGTAAAAGTTGACAATGGAGAGGAAACGGAAATTATCAGTCTGGATAAGCCCAGAATGGGATTGTATCTTTCTTCCATGCTCTGGAAGGATATGTATGATTTCTCGGAAGATTCCGTGCTTTTAGTCCTCGCCAGCCGACACTATGACGGTAATGAATATATTCGTAATTATGATGAATACTTAGAGATTATCAAAAAATAGTATTGTTTTTAAGAGGCATAAAATGACCGAAAAGAAATGGAAATTTTGGCGCATCTTTTTGATTACGGTGAGTGTTCTTGCAACACTGAAGGTGATTTTTTTCGATTATACCTTGGATGAAGAGTATCAGGTAATGATGTCTTACCGTCAATTGCTGGGAGATGACCTTTTTAAACAAATGTGGGAACCGCATCAGACCTCTGCATTTTTATGCACCGGGCTGATGTGGTTTTATGAGTTCATAACGGGAACCTATACGGGGGTATTGATTTTTCTCCGTGTTGCAACTTCCCTTATTCAGCTGGGACTGGCTTTTTATTTGTATCAGGTTATGAAGCATATTGCCGGAAAAGAGTATGCTTTTATCATGGGGGTTATTTACTATAATATGATTCCTAAAATGATACAGATTCCGGAATTTGCCAATATGCAGCTTTGGTTTTTTACCCTGCTTACACTTTTTGTACTGGAGTATATGGGTGTCCGGAGAACGGAAAATAAAGGAAAGATTCTTTGGGTAGCGGCAGCAGGTGTTGCCATGTCCCTGGAAGTTCTGGCGTATCCTTCCAGCATTCTTTTATTTCCTTTTTTCCTGTTGGTATTCGGCTTGCATAAAAAAGGAAAACCTCTTCGGGATTGTCTTGTTTTTACGGGAGTCTGCGGAGTGTGCGGACTTTTATGGTGTGCGGGAGTCATGCTTGCGGGAAAACTTACTCTTTCTGAGTTTGTCCGTAATGTTAAAAATATTCTCTCTTTTGATTTGACGCATGAAGTGACCGGTGCAACTGCCGGCAAAGGCCTTGGTCTGGTGTTGAATCTGGGGACCGGTGCTCTGCTGCTGATTGGCATTTATGTGGCGGCTCTTCTTGTGACCATGCTTTGGAAAGCATGTACAAAGGTGGATGAAAAAAAGAATTATTCTTTACAGGTATTTGTACTTGCGTCCATTGGTCTTTCGGCGCTTGTACAGTTATTCTGCTGGATGATTCTTCGCAGAGGGTATGAATTTCCGCAGATTCACCTTCTTGCAGTATTGCTTGGCGCACTTCTTCTGTGGAAGCAGGCAGACAGTCATAAAAAACTGCTTGCCATAGGAATTGTGGGAACATTGGTAAACTACATTGCGGTCTTTTATATCAGTGATTTGCAGCTGTATCATGCCCTGCCTCACGGAGTACTTGGTGTGGTATTTGCTTTACCCGTAATTGTGTCTGCATTGGAGAATACGATAAAAGAAAATGCAGCCAAATGGTGTTATGTATTTTTGCTGGCATTTTGTGCAGTGGTTGTATTTGGTAAGTCTTTTACTTTCCGTGGCGGAAGAGATTTTAATATGGTCTGGGACGTAGGCGGCATTATGAAGCACGGAATTGCAGCCGGTGTTCTGACGGATTACATGTTTGCCTATATATACAACTGCAACTACGAGGACTGGCAGATGTATGTGGAAGACGGAGACAATGTACTTGTGGTTACCAACATGGTATTTTCTGCGGGGACAACCCCGTATTCCTTCCGGGATGTAAATGTATGCCATTATTCCATTGTAGACCCAACGGCTTATGATGAGCGGCTTGCGGCATATTGGGAGCTCTATCCGGAGAAGGAGCCTGACGTTATCGTGGTGGACTGCTGGTACGGAGAACTGAAAGAAAATCCGGACAACTGGATGATGCAGTATATTGAAAATGATTTCGGTTATACAGAGGTAAACGACGGCAGATATGTACGTTTTTACCGTAAAAGTGAGTAAGAGGTAGATGACATGAAAGGTCTTTTACAGTTTATAAAATTCGGTATCGTAGGCGTTGCAAACACTTTTATCAGTGAAGGTGTGTATGCGCTGGTGGTACTTTTGGGCGGGCACTACATTCTCGCTAATTTTTTAGGCTTTACCATCAGTGTATTGAATGCATATTACTGGAGTAATAAATATGTATTCAAAGCCGGTGAGGGCACGGAGAAACGTGTGTGGTGGAAGGTACTTTTAAAAACCTACGCAGCCTATATCTGGGGCTTTCTGGTTAATATTCTTCTTCTGGCACTCTGGGTGGAAGTGATACACATCGGAACCTATATGGTGCCGGTGGAAAGCTTTTTAAACGGTTTCGGTATTACGTTCCTGGATGCAGAAACAATAGGAGAATTGGTGGCACAGATGCTTTGCCTGCCGATTACCGTTCCGATGAATTATTTTGTGAATAAGTACTGGGCATACAGGGATAAAAAAAAGAAGCCGGCGGAAGAGTCCGCAGCTTCTTAGAAATTCCCATGTGAGAATTTGCTTTTAAAACATTATTTTAAGGAAGGTTTGTAAATATAAAAGCGGTCATTCGCACCTTCTACCGTTTCGTAAAGAGTGAGGGTGATTTCCGGATAGTAAGAGGTGAATTCCTCGCCGGTCATTCCCTTTGATTCATGTAAAACAAGATAGACGTCTTCGCCTGTGGTGAGGGCGTCTTTTATATTGGAATAGCCGTGTAAGGCAAGTTTTTTATCCAGCAAAGGATGACCGGAAATCCAACCGCCTAAGGTAATATAATTTTCGTAGGAAGAGTCATAATCAGCAATGGCAGGCTCCGTACGGTAAACCGTGGCATAAACGTCTGCCAGATACAGATTATCGGGATGCTCCTGCATGTAAGCAAACAGCACATTCTGGGATTTGTTGATTTCCTGCTGGTTATTATATGCCGTAATTCCCATAGAAGCTGTCACAGGCAACATTGCCAGGAAAAGAAGTGCCAGAACCGTTCCGACTGCTGACAGAATGGTTTTGCTTTTGTTTTCTTTTAAAAGGAGCGCAAAGAGGGCAGCAAATAAGATGCATTCTGCCAGATAAACGGAAAGGGTAACCCGTTCCGGATAGCGTCCCTGATAAAACAGATAAACAAATAATAAGGAGCGTAATACACCCATTGCACCCAAAGGAATAAAGAAGGCGTATTTTTTACGTAAAAGAATGGCTGCAAAAGCAAGGGCATACAAACCCAGCGCCATAAAGTTGTACGGATAGTCCGCATTTTTTTGTAATGTGCGGATTTTATATGTGGAGAATGCGTTCTTCAGTTTATTGACGGGGGAAAGCTCCAAACCGGCATCTTTTTTGTAGGAAGCCATGCTGAGGAACTTTTCGGGAGAAGATGTTTCGTCCAATAAAATGTTGTAATCCAGATAGATGTTTACCTCTTCCTCGGTGACTCCTTTTGAAGCATAGTAAGCACGGGCATCGGGAGTGTCGTGAATCAGTTCGTAATCATAAAGTGTAGTCCGGGCATCATTGTATTCCGTATAAGTTTTCATTTCTCCTGTCTGATATAACAGAAAATGAAGAGCAAATAGGAAAGCCGCGCCTCCGAAGAAAATACTCATTGCGGGAAGATGATTGACAAAGGTTTGCCACAGCTTTTTATAAAAGGGGGAATGGCTGTTTTTATTATCTTCATCCGGCTTTTCCGATTCTGAATTCTTATCCGTATAACAAAGCCGCATGAGGAATGCACAAAGTACAAAGGGCAGAATCAGAATAAAAACGTTGGTCCGGATCAGAAAACAAAGAAGTAAAAGACAGATTGCGGGCAGCATGGAAAGGAGTGTCTGTTTCCATGTGTTTTTATGGAGAGCAGTAGCAAGTAAAAATGCTCCCGTTGCCCCGGTGACAGCCGCAACTACCGTATAGTGAATTAAGATATACTGGAAAAAAAACAGCGCACCAAAACCCAAAGGGACAAGTAAAAAAACAAGGATTTGGCCCATGACGGTTTCCTGCATGGAGAAAAGACGATGCAGAACCAAGGCGAAACAAAGAATAAAGCAGGAACAAAGAAACAGTCCCAGCCAGGGAACAGTGGGTAAAATTCCATAAAAAAGAGCCAGCACATGACTCAGGGGGGCATTGAAATAAACCGCCAATCCGCTGTTTTCGGCCGCAAAAGTGCCGGACAGAATGCTTTGAATCATTAAATCGTCATTGAGACAATAGGTAACATCAAAGCATAATGCCCCGAGAAAAAACAGGCAGATTGTTAAGGGTAATGTAATGGCTGTATTTTTATGTGTCATAGGAATCCGTTCTCTTTTAGACATTCGTATTGTGCAGGTATTATTTTACTTGCGGGGCTTGTGTTCTTCATCAATAATGAAGGGAGGGCGGTTTCTGGCCGCATCCAGGGTTCTCCAAAGATATTCGCCAAGAATTCCCAGCATCATGAGAATCAGACCTGAGGAACAAAGGTTAACGCACATCAGTGAAGACCAGCCTGCGATGGGGGTACCCTGCGTGAAATACTCTACAAGAACACAGATAAAAAGTGCAATGGCACCTACGTTAAATAAGCTTCCCACGATGGTCATAAAACGAATGGGGATATAGGAGAAGCTCATCATGGAATCCATAACCAGCTTGATTTTTTTGGAAAGAGTCCAGCGGGACTTTCCTTTTTCCCTGTTTTTACGGTCAAAATAAATCATGTCGGTCTGAAAACCGGCCCACATAACCTGAAGGGTGAGGCTGGAATTCTTTTCGTCAAGACGTTCCAACACTTCGATTACCTTACGGTCGATCAGATAGCAGTCACAACCGGTGGAAGGCATGTTCTTATTGACGAAGCTGCGAATCAAAGCATAGTACATGTTGGCAAAGAGAATTTTGATTTTGCTTTCATCTCTGGAACGGCGGATGGCAAGAACTACTTTGTTTCCCTTTTTCCAACTGTCATACATTTCAAGAATCAGGGAAGAGTCTTCCTGCAAGTCAGCCTGTTTGGTTACGGCGCAGTCGCCGGTGCAAACCGATAAACCTGCAAGCAAAGCCGCATGTTCTCCAAAGTTTCTGGAAAGCTTTACCAGACGCACGTTTTCGTCCATGTCACGGATCTGATTCATGATTTCCCAGGAATTGTCGCCGGAACCGTCATCTACGAATACCAGCTCATATTCTCCCAGCTTATCAAAAATTTTATCCTTCATATCGTTATATAAGTCCATTAAGGTATCGGAATTGTAATATACCGGTACTACGATGGAAATTTTACTCATGATATTCCTCCTAAAAGTAAAGCATGTCTTAATATTATACCCCATTCTAAAAGGGTTTTCAATTATAAAAGTCTTTACTCTCAGGTTCTGCGGTTTTATTCGTTACGGGGGTGATATTTCCGCATGGCGTAAACGGTGGAAATTTTTTGTAAAGAGAGAGGATTTCTGCACTTTTCCATAAAATCTTCCCGCTGGGAAACATTCCATCCTATATAGGTAACGTAAGGTGTTTTTAATTCAGTCAGTTGGGTATCGCAGGCGGGACAAAGCGTACGGTGTCCGCTGAGAATATGAATGCGGTCGCAATTTCCGCAAAAATGAAGATACAACATAAAGAAACTCCTTTCGCAAAACAGTTTTTGTCAATCCTTGGTTTCTTAAGAAAATCCTTTGTATCTTTGGGAAAATCCCGCATCAGAATGGTAGTATAGAAAATATCCGCCTTTTTTCATTCCGGAAAAAAGGCGCATTTCAAGTATGTCATTTTCCGTCGATTTCGTCAATGAAAAAATGAGAAAATTTGCGACGAAACCTGACAAAAAACAAGAAAGATTTTAACTCCTCCAGCTTTTACGGAAGTCACCGGGTGTGATGCCTTCTATCTTTTTAAAAGTCCTTACAAAATAATTTCCGTCTCCGAATCCGCATTGTGCTGCGATTTCTTCCATGGTCAGGTCGGTAAAACGAAGCAGGTGTTTTCCGCGGGTAATCCGCAGTCCCGCAAGATAACTGTGAACGGAAGTGCCGAACTGGTCTTTGAACAGTCGCGTTAAATAAAATTTGTTGATGTAAAAACGTCCGGCCAAATCATCTAAGGAGATTTTCTCCTGAAAGTGAGCATCTAAGTATTCCTTTACCTCCAGCAGATTTTTACGTTTTCCCGTATCCGCATTTCCTTCCTCGTAGGTGGTTTCTTTCATAAGCATGGTAAGAAGAGAAGTGAGTTTCTCGCATAGCAGCATATCCCTGATATAGTCGTGGCTTTCGGCAATGGAATGGATTTCCGACAAAAGGGAAGCATAAACAGTGGGATTTTCCGGGGTGAAATGGCATGCACCGCCCCTCTCTCTGTATTTGTCATAAATGGCCCGTCCCGCATCTCCGTAAAAATGTACCCAGCGCAACTGCCAGAGTTTTCTGGAGGTATGGTGGGCATAGGGACTGGCGCAATCTAAAAATACGCAGTCTCCCGGCCGGAGCGTATAGGTGGTGTTTTCGTATTCCAGATTACCTTCTCCGGATAAAACAATAAAAAACAAAAGGGAGGAAAGCCCTTCACGCCTGCTGGTGTGGGGCTGTTCCGCCTGAAGTGTTCCTGTTTCCTGCAGGTGTAAAAGATTCTTCCTGGCGAAGGTGGAGGGGGTGTATAAAATACGGCTTGAGGATACAATATCCCCATGAAAAATAGAATGATCCATTTTAACGACTCCTTTTAGAATCAAAATTGTGCGATTTTTAACTTTGTATAAAAGAAAATATCATTTAAAACAAGTATAACACATAAGTCAATATTGTGCTATTAAAACCCAATTTTTACACTAAACAAATAGGTGAAACAGAAGTATGATAGGAAAGGTGGGTTATTGTTCCATAAAAGTTGAATGTATTCCCGAAAAGGAGATAACAAATATGAAAAAAGCATTGATTACAGGTATTACGGGCCAGGACGGCTCTTTTCTTGCAGAGTTCCTTCTGGAAAAAGGATATGAAGTACACGGTATCGTAAGACGCGCCTCAGTTTCCAATACATCACGTATAGACGGACTGCTTGCGCAGGGGAAAATCAGACTTCATGAAGGAGATCTTTCCGATTCTTCTTCTCTGGTGCGGATTATCAGTCTTGTAAAACCGGATGAAATATACAATCTTGCGGCACAGTCACATGTACAGGTTTCTTTTGATGTGCCGGAGTATACGGGAGAAGTGGATGCCATTGGCGTGCTTCGACTTTTAGAGGCAGTAAGAATTCTCGGGCTTGAAAAAACAACCAGAATTTATCAGGCGTCTACCTCGGAGCTTTACGGTAAGGTGGAGGAGATTCCCCAGAAGGAAACCACTCCTTTCCATCCTTACAGCCCTTATGCGGTGGCAAAGCAGTATGCTTTCTGGATTACGAAAGAATACAGAGAAGCTTACGGTATGTTTGCGGTAAACGGTATTCTGTTTAACCACGAATCCGAACGCAGAGGGGAAAACTTCGTAACACGTAAAATTACTCTGGCAGCAGGCCGGATTGCGGAAGGGTTACAGGATCATCTGGAACTTGGAAATATGGATTCTCTCCGTGACTGGGGATATGCAAAGGATTATGTGGAGTGTATGTGGCTTATGCTGCAGCATGATACACCGGAGGATTTTGTTATCGCTACCGGAGAACAGCATACGGTAAGGGATTTTACGGAAAAAACATTTGCAGCTAACGGAATTACCATTCGCTGGGAAGGCAAAGGTCTTGAGGAAAAGGGATATGATGCCGTTACGGGTAAAATGCTTGTGTGCGTAAATCCGGCATGGTTTCGTCCTACGGATGTGGACAATCTGCTTGGAGATCCTACCAAAGCAAAGGAAGTTCTGGGCTGGAATCCCCGTAAAACAACTTATGAAGAGTTAATCCGGATTATGGCGGAGCATGACCGTGCCCTTGCCAAAAAGGAAGCGGCACTTAAATAGAAATCGGGAAGCGGTAAGTGACTCGTCCAACAGTATAAAACGGAGTAGAAACATGGATAAAAATGCTAAAATTTATGTGGCGGGACATAGAGGAATGGTGGGTTCTGCCATTGTAAGAGAATTAAAAAAACAGGGATATGAAAATATTATCGTAAAAACCCACGGGGAACTGGATTTGTGCAGACAGGATCAGGTGGAAGCTTTTTTTGAAGCGGAAAAACCGGAGTATGTATTTCTTGCCGCGGCAAAGGTAGGCGGTATTGTTGCCAATCAGAGTGCCCTTGCGGATTTTATGTATGAAAATATGATTTTGGAAATGAACGTAATTCATTCTGCATGGAAGCAGGGATGTAAAAAACTTCTCTTTTTAGGATCTTCCTGTATTTATCCGAGAATGGCACCCCAGCCTATGAAAGAAGATTGTCTTTTAACCTCTGAACTGGAGAAGACCAATGAATCGTATGCACTGGCGAAGATTTCCGGTTTGAAGTACTGTGAGTTTCTGAACCGCCAGTATGGTACGGATTATATTTCGGTAATGCCTACCAACTTATACGGACCCAATGATAATTATCACCCCACCCACAGTCATGTGCTGCCGGCTTTGATCAGACGTTTTCATGAAGCAAAGGAAAGCGGGGCAACGCAGGTGGTATGCTGGGGAGACGGAAGTCCTTTGAGAGAGTTTCTTTATGTGGATGATCTGGCAAATCTGTGTGTATTTCTCATGAATCATTACAGCGGTAATGAGACCGTAAATGCAGGAACCGGCAAAGAGTTAAGCATTAAGGAATTGACGGAACTGGTAGCCAAGGTAGTTGGATATGAAGGAGAAATTGCCTGGGATACTTCCAAGCCCAACGGTACGCCCCGTAAGCTTTTAGATGTGTCCAAGGCATCGGCACTGGGCTGGAATTACCGTACGGAGCTGGAAGAAGGTATCCGTCTGGCATATAAGGATTTTCTGGAAAATCCCATGCGTGCGGAAAGATAGAAAGAAGAGGATAAAACATGAATGTGATTTTACTTTCCGGGGGAAGCGGAAAGCGTCTGTGGCCCCTTTCAAACGATATACGTTCCAAACAGTTTATTAAAATTTTTAAGGATGAAGCGGGTAATTATGAATCCATGGTACAAAGGGTTTATCGCCAGATTATGGATGTGGACAAAGAATCCGTTGTTACGGTTGCGACTTCCAAATCGCAGATTTCTGCCCTGCGCAACCAGCTGGGAGAAAATGTGTCCATTTCTTTAGAACCCTGCAGAAGGGATACCTTTCCTGCAATTGTACTTGCTGCCGCATATTTAAAAGATGTGGCGGGTGTGCCGGAAGATGAGGCGGTTGTGGTCTGTCCCGTGGATCCTTATGTGGAAAAGGAATATTTTGAAGCTCTTCATCAGTTGGGTGCTCTTGCAAAGCAGGGAGCGGGGAATATTGTACTGATGGGAATAGAACCTACGTATCCCAGTGAAAAATACGGATACATTATTCCGAAGGGAAATGACAACGTAAGCAAAGTAGATACTTTTAAGGAAAAACCGGACGTAAAAACAGCCGAAGAATACATTCGCCGGGGGGCTTTGTGGAACGGCGGTGTATTTGCGTTTCAACTGAAGTATGTGCTGAATAAGGCGCATGAAATCATTGATTTTACGGATTATCAGGATTTGTTTGATAAGTATGAAACGCTGGAAAAAATCAGCTTTGACTATGCGGTTGTGGAGAAAGAAGACAATATTGCGGTGATGCGTTTTGCAGGGGAATGGAAGGATCTTGGAACCTGGAATACCTTAACGGAAGCAATGAAGGAAAACATTGTGGGAAACGGGGAAATGGACGATACCTGCGAAAATCTTCATGTTATCAATGAACTGGATATTCCCATTTTGTGTATGGGATTAAAAGATATGGTGGTTTCCGCCAGCGCAGACGGCATTCTCGTATCCGATAAGGGTGCGTCAAGCTATATTAAGCCTTATGTAGATAAAATGGACAACCGGATTATGTATGCGGAAAAATCATGGGGAAGCTACAGGGTTATGGATGTGGAGGAAGGAAGCGTTACCATAAAAGTAACTTTAAATCCCGGTCATTCCATGAACTATCACAGCCATGAACACAGGGATGAAATCTGGAGCATCATATCCGGACAGGGAAGAACCGTTGTAGACGGGATGGAACAGACTGTTTATCCCGGGGATGTAATCACAATGCAGGCAGGCTGTAAGCACACCATTTTTGCAGATACCGAACTGAAACTGATTGAGGTTCAGCTTGGTAAGGAGATTCGTATTGATGACAAGCAGAAGCACTCGCTGGAATCCTGAAAGAACTCCTTTTTTACTGGAACCGGTAACAAAGGATTATCTGTGGGGAGGTACCAGACTTTCGGAAGAATATAAAAAGGGAACGGAAGGTTCTCTCATAGCAGAATCCTGGGAATGCTCCACCCACGCAAACGGCAGGAGTGTGGTTGCAAGCGGCATTTTTAGGGGTAAAACCCTAAAAGAGGTTTTAGATGCCAATCCTTCCATGCTGGGAAGCCACGCAAAGGAAATCTGTCCGGAAGGGGAACTGCCCATTCTGGTGAAACTCATTGATGCGGCGGAAAATGCCTCCGTACAGGTGCATCCGGATGATGCATATGCCATAAAAAACGAAGACAGTCTCGGAAAGACGGAAATGTGGTATGTTCTGGATGCCAAACCGGATGCGAAACTTATTTACGGTTTTTACAGAAGCATGACTGAATCTTTAGTACGGGAAAGCTTACGGGCAGGCACTTTGGAAAAATATCTCCGTAAGGTAAATGTGAAAAAAGACGATGTGTTTTTCGTGGAGCCGGGATGCGTTCATTCCATCGGTGCAGGTATCCTTCTGGCGGAAATTCAGGAAAATTCCGATGTGACATACCGTTTGTATGATTATGACAGGGTTGATAAAAACGGTGAAAAACGTTCCCTGCATCAGGAGAAGGGGCTGGAGGTCATGAAGTTCACAGGGAGCAATAACCCCAGACAGCCCATGAGAATTTTTAAGTATGAACCGGGATGCGCTACGGATTTTTTATGCAGATGTAAGTGCTTTCAGGTGGAACGTAAGTTGATTTCCACGGAAGGAATGAAGGGGATTTCATGCAGAAGTGATGAAACTTCTTTCTTGGTGCTTTTATGTACGGATGGAGAGGGAAGTATTCAAAATGAATCCGCGGAGACATCAATTCCCCTAAAAAAAGGAGATTGCGTTTTTGTTCCTGCGGAATCGGATGAATTTATTCTGTCGGGGAAAATGCAGCTTTTATGGATTAAGTGCTGATGAGATAAAACTGCGCATCAGAAGGGATTATTACTTGCCCCGTGGGTTTTATTCTGATAAAATAGAAATGTTACAGATTTGTAGAAAAACACGTTTTACCTGTTGGCAATTATGGAGATAATATGACATACGAAGAGATTAAGAAAAACGAAGAAGTAAATGCTTTTATGAAAAAAGGGAATGCGAATCTGGGAGTTTTGGGATATACGGACCATTCTCAGGCTCACACCGGATTTGTAGCGGAACGTGCCGCGTATATTTTACGGGAATTCGGATATTCCGACCATGAGATAGAACTGGCCAAAATTGCAGGCTATATGCATGATATCGGGAATGCGGTGAACCGGAAGCATCATGCAGAGTACGGTGCCCTTTTGGCAAACCGGATTTTGGAAAAGACGGATATGCCCTTGGAGGACCGTATTACCGTGGTGGCGGCAATCGGAAATCATGATGAGTCTACCGGGGGAGCAATGGATGCGATTTCGGCGGCGTTAATTATCGCTGATAAAACGGATGTGCGCAGAAGCCGGGTGCGTGAGCAGGACAAGTCAGCCTTTGACATTCATGACAGAGTGAACTACGCAGTAACCAAATCGGATGTTACTGTCAGTGAAGATAAAAAGGTGATTCTTCTGGAACTTGACATTGATGAAGAAATCTGCACCATGTATGAATATTTTGATATCTTTTTAACCCGTATGATGATGAGCAGAGGTGCGGCCGAAATGCTGGGCGCCAAGTTTAAACTGCGGGTAAACGGTGAGAAAGTTCTGTAGAACTCCGGACAGATAAGAAATGTAGAAAGTCAGGAACATGCAATGAATAAGAGAATTTATCTTTCCTGCCCCACCATGCATGGGGAGGAACTGAAATTTGTAAATGAAGCTTTTGATACTAACTGGGTTGCCCCTTTGGGACCTCATGTGAATGCCTTTGAAAAAGAACTTGCGTCTTATGTGGGGATTGGTCATGCGGCAGCGTTATCGGCCGGAACTGCGGCTCTTCATCTGGCATTAAAATTGGCGGGAGTAAAAGCGGGAGATGTGGTATTTTCGTCTTCTTTAACTTTCTCTGCAACCTGCAATCCGATTTGTTATGAAAAAGCAATTCCGGTATTTATTGATTCGGAACCGGATACATGGAATATGTCTCCGGAAGCATTAAAAAAGGCTTTTGCGAAATACCCGGATACGAGAGTGGTTGTTGTGGCAAATCTTTACGGTGTGCCCGCTAAATTGGACGAAATCAAAGCGATTTGTGATTCGCATGGTGCAATCCTGATTGAAGATGCAGCAGAGTCCCTGGGAGCCACATACAAAGGAAAACAGACCGGAACCTTTGGTAAGTACGGTATTTTTTCCTTTAACGGTAATAAGATTATTACCACATCCGGCGGCGGTATGCTGGTATCAGAATCAGAAGAAGATATGAAGAAAGCCCGTTTTCTTTCCACACAGGCAAGAGAACCGGAGCGTCATTATGAACATAAAGAAATCGGATATAATTATCGTATGTCCAATGTTCTTGCGGGAATCGGAAGAGGACAGCTTCTTCATCTGGAAGAACATATTGCAAAAAAGAAAGAAATCTATGAGACTTATAAAAAAGCCTTCGCAGATATTCAGGAGATTACAATGAATCCTTTCGACAAGGAGACAAGTAAGCCTAACTACTGGCTTTCCTGTATCACCTTGGCAGAAGGCTGTAAAGTGACACCATTGGATATTATGGTGGCTCTTGAGCAGGAGAACATTGAATCCAGACCCATTTGGAAACCCATGCATCTGCAGCCTGTTTTTGCAGAGTGTGATTCTTTCTTCCACGGAGACGGCGAGATGAGTGTGGGCGAGGATATTTTTAACAGAGGTGTTTGTCTTCCCAGTGATATTAAGAACACAAAGGAAGATATGGATAAAATTATCGGCATCATAAAAGGATTGTTTGCGTAATGTACCGTCATTTTTTTAAAAGAGTATTGGATATTATAATTTCATTTACTGCGTTATGGTTTTTGTGGCCGGTACTTCTTGCGGTTGCAATTCTGGTGCGGATAAAACTTGGGGCTCCTGTTTTGTTTTCCCAGGAACGCCCCGGAAAAGACGAGAAGATTTTCCGTATGTATAAATTTCGTACCATGACAGATGAAAGAGATGAAAAGGGAGACCTTTTACCCGATGAAAAGCGATTGACGCCTTTTGGCAAATTCCTGCGTTCCACCAGTCTTGATGAATTGCCGGAGCTGTGGGCAATTTTTACGGGAAAAATGAGTCTGGTGGGTCCCCGTCCTCTTTTGGTACAGTATTTGCCTCTTTATAATGCAGAACAGCACAGGAGACATGAGGTGCGTCCCGGTCTTACCGGTTGGGCTCAGGTAAACGGCAGAAACTGTGTGGGCTGGCAGGAGCGTTTTAAACTGGATGTTGAATATGTGGACAAGATGTCCTTATGGATGGATATTAAAATTATTTTTCTGACGATAAAAACAGTGCTGGTGCGGGAGGGCATTTCCTCTGAAACCAGTGCAACCATGGAGTATTTTCTTGGAAATGATGAGTGATGCAATGAAGAAGAGTACAAAAAAAACAATCAATATATTGTTTACCTGTGTGGGAAGAAGAGTAGAACTTATGCAGGCATTCCGTAAGGCGGCCACGGAAGAGCATATTCCTTTGTGTATCTACGGTGCGGATTACGCCACGGATGCTCCGGCTTTGTTTTATTGTGATAAACAGATTAAGGTTTGTAAAATCAGGGATAATGAATACCTTCCTACTCTTTTGAAAATTTGCAGGGAAGAAGAAATTGACCTTTTGATACCCACAATTGACACGGATTTGCTTTTGCTTGCCGAAAATAAAGCCTTGTTTGAAGAACAGGGAACCAAGGTAATGATTTCTTCCGTGGAATCTGTTTCTTTGTGCCGGGATAAAAGATTTACCACCGCTTTTTTTGAAAAATGTGGTGTGGCGGCACCTTCTACCGTAGACAGAGTGGAAGATTACAGAGGTGAATTTCCCTGTTTCATCAAGCCGAAGGACGGCAGCTCAAGCATCAATGCGTATAAGGTGGAAACTCCGGAAGAGTTGAAAATGTATGCGGAGCAGGTTCCCGATTATATTATTCAGGATTATATTTCCGGTAGAGAGTATACGATTGATATTTTATGTGATTTTGAAGGAAATCCGATTTATATCACCCCCAGGGAAAGAGTGGAAGTGAGAGGCGGAGAGGTATTAAAAACCGAAATCATCCGGGATGAAACGGTTTTAAAAGAAGCGTTTGACATTATAAAAGAGTTTCGCCCCTGCGGTCCGATTACGGTCCAGTTTATCAGAGATGAAAAAAGAAACAAAAATTTTTATATAGAAATCAATCCCCGCTTCGGCGGTGGTGCTCCGTTATCCATAAAAGCAGGAGCAAATGCACCACTGGCAATACTGAAACTTCTGAAGGGAGAAACGGTTTCCTATGAGAAAAATGCAGCAAAGGAAAATCTGATTTTCTCACGGTTTGACCAGAGTATCTGCATCAGTAATACATCCGTTACGGAAATCACGGATATTACGGAAGTCGGGAATTTGTGTAAGGACGAGACTTGTGTTGTATTTGATCTGGACGATACCCTCTATGGGGAGAAAGAATATGTGCGCAGCGGATTTAAAAAGATAGCGGCATCCCTTCCGGAAGTTTCCGGTGTGGAAGAGCTTCTCTGGCAGGCTTTTGAAGAAAGAAAACCGGCTATTGATGTACTTGCCGAAAAAGCAGGTCTGGATCATGAAAAGAAAAAAGAACTGCTTTCCCTTTACCGGAATCATACACCGGAGATTTCACTTTATCCGGGTGTAAAAGAAATGTTGATCCGGCTTCGCAAGGAAGGTAAAAAGCTTGGCATTATTACTGACGGAAGAGTAAATGGACAGGAATTAAAATTAACGGCACTGGGGCTTTATGACCTGGTAGACGAAATCATAATTACTGACCGGCTGGCAGGGAACGGTGATGTGGAGTTGTTCCGGAAACCTTGTGAGATTCCCTTTGAAATCATGAAAAAACGCCTTGGTACGGAAGGCTATGTTTATGTGGGAAACAACTACCGTAAGGACATTGCACTCCGAAATCAGGGAATTCGTAAAATCTGGTTCCGTAACCGGGATGAAGTTATTTTATAAAAGTTACGGACGATAAGAGGAATTGATATGTTTATTGCAATACAGATTGTTTTTTGGCTCTGCGTATTTTTGATTTTTTGGGCCAACATTGGATATGGACTTTCCTTGAAGGTTCTATCCCGAATTTTTAAAAAGAGACAATTAAAAAAAGATTATGAGCATTTGCCCACTGTTACTGTAATGGTGGTTGCCCACAATGAAGAAAAGGTCATCGGTCAAAAACTGGAAAATCTTCTGGAACTGGATTATCCCAGAGAAAAACTTCGTTTATTGGTAAGTTCGGACAACAGTACGGATGCAACCAACTCTATAGTGGAGGAGTTCATCAAAGCGCATCCTGATACAGATTTGACGTTATACTGTGTAAAAGAACGTAAAGGAAAGACAAATGCCCAGAACGAGGCGCAAAGAACGGTAACAACAGAATTTCTCGTTATGACGGATGCCAATGCCATGCTGGATAAAAATTGTGTGAAAGAGCTGATGGCTGCGTTTGCATCTCAGGATGTTTCTTATGTTTCCGGTCGTCTTGCTTATGTGAATTCGGGAGATGCCGCTACGGCAAGTTCCGAGTCAGGGTATTGGAGCAGTGATTTAAAACTCCGCGAGATTGAAAGCAGAATCCAGACTATTACCGCCGGAAACGGTGCAATTTATGCCTGCAGGAATTCCGAATATATTTATCTGGACCCCATCCGTTGCCATGACGGAAATATGCCCATGCATTATGCAATTCATGGGAAGAAAGCCTTGTATAACAAGGACGCGGTTGCTTTTGAAAAAGCAGGAGAAGTGGACAAGGATGAGTACAAAAGAAAGGTGCGCATGAGCCGTGGTATTATTCGTGCAATCCTTCCGGATATCCGCATTTTAAATGTATTCCGCTGTAAGTGGTACAGCTACTTTTATTTCGGACACCGTACCTGCAGATACATGCTTTGGTTAAATCACCTGCTGGCTTATGTTTTAAATGCCTGTCTGGTTTTAAATCCTATATATCTGGTGTTGTTTGTTTGTCAGAATTTATTTTATTTCTGCGCGATTTTGCAGCTTATTTTCAAGACAAAAAACAAATACTTGCGACTGGTCTTTTATTATTGTATGACTGTGGTTGCCCAGTGGAACGGTGTATATAACATTCTTACCGGAAAAGCAAAGCCTTTCTGGGAAAAAGCGGAAACGACCCGTTAAGCGGAATTAGGAGCTTAAAATGAAAAAATTTGAAGAGCGTATTTTGCGAATAAAAAAAGAAATAGAGAATGAACCCATTGTTCCGTGGGAAGAAATTGCCGAAGCGGAAGAGCGTTGCGGACTGAAGCAGACACATGAGGAATTGATGGAAGTTCTGGTGGCAATCGATAAAATCTGCAGGGCGCACGGTATCAAGTATTCCATTGCATACGGAACACTTTTGGGAGCTTTGCGTCATGGTCGTTTTATTCCATGGGATGACGATGCGGATATGATGATGACCAGAGATGAGTTTGAGAAGTTTAAGAAGGTTATCCATGAGGAAACTGAGCACAAACTTTTTAAAGTACTTTTTACGGACCGTTTTGCAACAAAGGAATCTTTTGAGAAAAAAGTGTTTGTGGATATCTTTGTATTCGATCCGGCGCCGGAGTCCGAATTAAAAAGGAAATGGATGAATCTGGTTTCAAAATTTTACCGTCTGGCATTTTTTTCGGATGCAACCTATACGGAACGCAGTAAGAAATTAAAAGGTTTCCGTAAGGGGATTTTCGCAGTAGAATTTTTTGTTTGCAGACTTATCGGCAGAATTGAGAAAGCGATTTTAGGAAGTAAGATGATCCGTAAACATGAAAAGATGATTACGGGAAAATATAAAAAATCCGGAGAGTATGCACTGTCTCACACCGGAACCTGGCAGGATGTGTCCAGAACGTATCGTCTGGACTGGTTCGAAGAACTTACGGAAATGGAATTATGCGGATATTCTTTTATGGCATTAAAACATCCGGAGGATTTTCTGATTAATCGTTACGGAAATTATAAAACCGTGCCGGCACCCGAAGACAGAGTGCCATTGCATGATTTGGGAATTGAAGCCAGAGAAGACTGGCAGGTTGTATATGATATCTAAAAAGTTTTTCGTTGGAGGAAAACATGAAAAGAGTAATTACTTACGGAACATTTGATTTGTTGCATTACGGACATATTAATCTTTTACGCAGGGCAAAAGCCCAGGGGGATTATCTGATTGTTGCATTATCCACAGATGAATTTAACTGGAACGAAAAGCAGAAAAAATGCTATTTTACCTATGAAGAGCGTAAAAGCATGCTGGAAGCCATCCGATATGTGGATTTGATTATTCCGGAGAACAACTGGGAGCAGAAAAGGTCGGATATCCACGAATATAATGTAGATGTTTTTGTCATGGGAAATGACTGGGAAGGAAAGTTTGATTTTCTGAAAGAAGAGGGGGCCGAAGTGGTTTATCTTCCCCGTACTCCCCAGATTTCTACTACACGGATTAAAAAAGAGCTTGGGTATGATGCAGAAAATATGCTCGGGGAATAAGAGGGGATTGTTGCTACTCTTATTAAAGTGTGATAGTATTTTCAAGTGGAAAATTATGATAGATTCGCAGGATAATTCCTGCGTGGAGGAAACATGAAAACAGAACAGCAGAAGTCTCTAGTGAAATATTCCAGACTGTTACTGCTTATTCTTCTGGATATGATGGCAGTGGCATTTTCACTGTTTTTTGCCTTGTATGTAAGATTTGAATTTGTGGTATCAAGAATTCCGGACAGATATCTGGAACCTGCCTTTCAGACAGCATGGATTGTAATTCCCCTTACCCTGATTGTGTTCTGGGTGTGGAGATTATATAAAGGGGTCTGGAGATATGCCAGTGCCAGCGAACTTGTTAATATCATTATTGCGGTTGTTTGCGGATGCGGTGTATTAAAACTGGTGCATGTGTTATGTGACATCAGCATGCCCCGTTCCTATATGTTTTTTTACGGGTTTTCCCTTTTAGGATGTGTATGTGCCATTCGTTTCGGTTACAGGCTTCTTCGCATGGCAAACCGTCGCCGCCAGCAGATTTTTAACAAGGCTGAGTTGCGTAATGTAATGGTAATCGGTGCCGGAGCAGCGGGGAATGCAATTTTAAAAGAAATTGAAAGCACGAGCTATCTTAGCCTGAAGGTAAGATGCTTAATCGATGACAGCCCGGGGTGCCAGGGAAAACTTTTGCGCGGGGTTCCCATTGTAGGCGGTCGGGATAAAATTAAGGAAGCAGTAGAAAAGTATGAGATAGATGAAATTATCATAGCGATTCCGTCCGCAAAACCTTCCCAGGTTGGTCCGATTATTGATATTTGTAAGGACACAGGCTGTAAATTACGGATTCTTCCGGCTATTTATCAGCTGATAAACGGAGAGGTAAGTGTTTCAAAGCTTCGTGAAGTAAAAATTGAAGATCTGTTGGGACGAGACCCTGCTGTGGTTAACATTGAAGAAATTATTGGCTATGTAAAAGACAAAACCGTTCTGGTTACAGGCGGCGGCGGTTCCATCGGAAGTGAACTTTGTCGTCAGATTGCGGCGCATGGCCCTAAAACATTACTGATTCTGGATATTTATGAAAACAATGCGTATGAAATTCAGCAGGAATTGAAGGCCAAATATCCTGAGCTGGACCTTAAGGTTTTAATTGCCTCAGTCAGAAATGAACTTCGTTTGGAGAAGATATTTGAAGAATATCGTCCGGATATTGTTTATCATGCAGCAGCACATAAACATGTGCCTCTTATGGAGGACAGTCCTAATGAGGCAATTAAAAATAACGTGTTCGGAACATATAAAACTGCTAAAATGGCAGATAAATACGGAACGAGCCGTTTTGTTATGATTTCTACGGACAAGGCTGTGAATCCCACCAATATTATGGGGGCTTCCAAGCGTCTGTGTGAAATGATTATCCAGATGATGAGCAGACGTTCCAAAACAAAATTTGTTGCAGTACGCTTCGGTAATGTTTTGGGAAGCAACGGCAGCGTGATTCCGCTTTTTAAGAGTCAGATTGCAGCGGGAGGACCTGTTACGGTAACAGACCCTGAAATTATTCGTTATTTTATGACAATTCCGGAAGCGGTTTCACTGGTTTTACAGGCGGGCGCTTATGCTAAGGGCGGTGAAATTTTTGTGCTCAATATGGGTGAGCCGGTTAAGATTTATGACCTTGCGGTGAACCTGATTAAGTTATCCGGCTATCGTGTAGGGGAAGATATTGAAATTGTTTTTACAGGACTTCGTCCCGGAGAAAAAATGTATGAAGAACTCCTTATGTCCGAAGAGGGGCTTCAGGATACACAGAATAGTCTGATTCATATCGGAAAACCGATTATCTTTGATGAAGAAACATTTGAAAAAGAGTTGGAAGAGTTGGAAACATTGGTTTCCGAAGAACTTCCAGGCGTAAGGGAAAAGGTTAGCAAAATGGTTCCTACCTATTCCTTTGCGAAAGAAAGGAAATAGTTTTTATATGAAATCCTTAAAAGAATTCAAGGGTGAATTAAAGGAAAAATGTACGAAGAAAAATCTGTTGTTTCTACTGGAAATGTGTTTTTACGGCTACTTTTTCCTTCAAATGAGCCTGAATCTGTGTCATGGTGCCGAAGCGGCATATCAGGTAATCAGGGATGGTTTTAATTACGAAGCAATCTGTTACCTGCTGGGAATTGTGATTGTTGCCACACGGGCACAAATCTGGCATTGGATTCCCATGGTTGCTGCAGGATTATATACGGGCGGATGTTGTTTATATTTGCATAAGATGATGTTTGCCAGTGAAATGCTTCGTGCCACGGAAATGAAAATGCTGGCCTACGGATTGTTTGGCGTTTTGATTATCGACCTTTTGATTAGGAGACAGTATGTAAAACTGAAAGAAAGAAACTGGGTTTTGACAGGTATCCTGTTGTTTGCGGTTCTTACAACATGGATTTTCTGTAAGGGAGGCTCCAATACGATTTACTTCCTCTGCCCTTTTGCAGTTGTATACTGTGTACGTATTACAGAAGAAAAATGGAAACAGCTTTTGATGTGTTTTACCGTTGCATATGTGATAAGTGTTGCGTGGATTTTTGGCAATTCACTGCTCCTGGTTCCCTATACCGGCGGACGATATTGGGGCGTGTTCCTGAATTTATCTACAATCGGTCTGTTTTCTGCAGGTGCTGCGGTTTGTGGTCTTTTCTGGATTTTTATGAGAAAAAAAGACCGTTGGAAGTTATCATGGCGATATTTGCCGGCGGTTTTATGTATTCTGGGCGGACTTGCCGCTGTTTCCATGATTAGTGCACGAACAGCACAGTTGGGCTTTATTTGTGTAATTGCTTTTGTCATTATTTTCTGCCCGGCCAAGGGAGACATCGGAGTAGTCAGAAAACGATTTTTTATAGTGGCAGGAAGCGGTGTGATTCTTCTGCTTTGCGGTTTTGGAGTGCTGTGGGGATTATACCAGATTGACAAAGAAACTTTACGGGAATATATCAGTAATGATATTATTTATAATAATGTTGCATATTGGCACGGGCGTGCCAGAACCATGTTCCGGGCGGAAAGCCGTGTGTTTGAACATGGTACATTGCTTGCCATGCTGGACAGATTCGGAAGCGGAAGACTGGGTATCTGGCTGGAATACATTGCCAATTTGAATCTTTTTGGTCATACCACAACATATCTGGAGGAAATGAAACCTCACAGAACCCATGCCCATAATACGTATATTTCGTTTTTATATAATTACGGAATTGTGCCGGGCGGTGCATTTTTATGTTGGTATGCAGCACTGTTTATTACAGCAGTTAAGAAAAATTTAAAAGGAAACATTATCTATCTGCTTCCTACGTTGTGGCTTGTTCTTGCCCTCGGTGGTATGCTGACGGATACCTTTTTCTGGATATATCCCACACAGTTTGTTCTGTTGTTTTTATTATATCCGCTTATGGTAAATATAGAAAAAAAGGAGAAAGAAACAAATGCTGAATCATAAAACCATTCTCATTACAGGCGGAACCGGAAGCTTTGGTAAAGCGTTTACCAAATATGTTCTGACCCATTATGAACCTAAAAAAATTATTATCTATTCCAGAGATGAATTTAAGCAGTTTAATATGTCCAATGACTTTAAAGAGTATAAGGATAAAATCCGTTATTTTATCGGTGACGTACGTGACTTAGATCGTATGAAACGTGCTTTTGAAGGTGTTGATTATGTCATTCATGCAGCAGCCATGAAGCAGGTGCCTGCATGCGAATATAATCCCAATGAAGCAATTAAAACCAATATCCACGGTGCCCAGAATATCATTGAGGCAGCTTTGGATTGCGGTGTGAAAAAGGTAGTTGCTCTTTCAACGGACAAGGCTGTAAATCCTGTAAACCTTTACGGCGGAACCAAACTTGTTTCCGACAAGCTTTTTATCGCGGCAAATGCGTATGCAGGCAGTAAAGATATCAGCTTTTCTATCGTAAGATACGGAAATGTTGCAGGAAGCCGCGGTTCCATAATTCCTTTCTTCAAGGATTTGATTGAAAGCGGTAAAACAGAACTTCCCATTACTGACTATCGTATGACACGTTTCTGGATCAGCCTGGAAGAGGGCGTAAAACTTGTGATTAAAGCTTTGGAAGAGGCAAAAGGCGGAGAAACATTTATCTCCAAGATTCCTTCTTTTAAGGTGACGGATTTGGCGGAAGCAATGCTTCCCGGTTGTAAAATGCCTGAAGTGGGTATCCGTGAGGGCGAGAAACTTCATGAAATCATGGTGACGGTAGAAGATTCCATGACAACCTACGAATATGACAAGCATTTTATTGTATATCCCCAGATGGTATGGAGTGATGTAAAACGTCCGGTTCCCACAGGCAAGAAGGTACCGGAGGGCTTCTCTTATTCTTCTGACAATAATACGGAATGGTTAAGTGTGGAAGAAATCAGAGAATTACTGAAAGAGATGTAATGAGGATTAGGTATGAAGGAACTGTGGAATAAGTGCAGATATCATTTTGTTGATGTGGTGCAGATTGTTCTTTTTATCTTTCTTATATGGATTGATCTCAAACGTTGTAGCGGAACGGGAGATGAATGGGCTGCGGCAAACCAAAATATCTGGTGGATTACCGCTTCCTTTGTTCTGCTTCATTACGGCATGAGCGCAGTAAAAAAGTGGTGGGTTCCCATGTATTTGGGAACCACTCTTCTTTTTTTAATATTGATACGTATCTTTCTGTGGAACGCCCCTTATGTGCCTTTTATAGAATTATCCCTTACAACGGTAAACATAGGTGTTATCGGTTGGGCAGCAGGCGTTTTTATTTTGGATGTATACCAGCGTTTTGTTGTAAAAGAACGGAAGGAAAAAATCTCTTTTGAAGGGATTTGGGCTTTTTGCAGAAAGAATAAAAGTCTTGTGGCGGGAATCTTATTTCTTTTTCTGGCTGCAATTATGAAGGATGACCTGCATAAGCCATTCGAAACCTTATGTATTTTCAGCTTTCTGTTCTCCGTTCCTTTTACACGGGAAGAGAAAAAACGTCTGGCAGGCAATCTGATTTGGGGTATTATGGCAGGATTCTGGCTCCAGCAGATGTTTGCTTTTGGGTTCAGGCCTTATATGGATGGTTATATAAGATACAGGGGTATGTACTATAATTCCAATATTTACGCCTTGCTTTGTCTGACTGTCCTGGTGCTTACGCTGGTTAAACTTCATGAGGTGAGGATGCAGAAGGGATGGAAAGGAATCCTGCATATTTTTCTGGTAGTACAGTATTGTGTTACGTTTTCTTTGATTGTTTTTTCTATCGGCAGAATTACAATTTTACTGGCGGGAGGAATTACGGTTTTATATCTTTTCTATGTTTTTATGGAAAGCGGCAAGGAAAAGCGTAAAAACGCATGGAAACAGTTTATTCTTTATGTTGTGTTACTGGGATTGGTGTTCCCGGGAACCTATTTATCCATTCGTTATTTGCCGGTCATTTTAAAACATCCCGTGGAATTTCATGATGAGTATTATCTGCGGGGAGACTTGAACAATTCGGATGATTATGTGAGTCCGGAAGAATTTGCGGAAGAATCACTGGGACGACTGGCAAAACTTTGGAATTCCTATGGTGGAAAGAGTGAACTTGAAAATAAACTGGATAAACAGAACGAAGAAAACGGAGATAAGAAAGAGCTTGTTCCGATTGACCCGGATTGGGAAAAAACGAAGTATTATCTGGATTATGAGAACGGATATAATGCAATAGAACTCCGGTTGGGAATCTGGTTATCTTTCCTGGATGATATGAACTTAACCGGACATACTTTAGAGGAATCTACCCAGTACATTACTCCATACAAGGCAATGATGCATGCCCATAATATTTTTGTGCAGATGATATTTTCCTATGGAATCATTGCGGGGCTTGTGTTCGTTGTGTGGATTGTTCTGTACTATGTACAGGCGTGGAAGCATCTGAAAGAAAATAAAGGTACGGCTTTTGGAATGCTTCCGCTCGGTGTTTTAATTCTGGTAACCGGTTTTGGGTTTGTGGAATTGAATTGGCAGTTGGGGCAGATTACCTGGTATTTGCTGATTTTTACACAGCTGCTTATGATCCAAAAACCTGCTGTCGGAAAGTGTGATAAGACAAATTTATCAAGACAGGCAAAATAATAAATGAATTATAAAGTAATAAGAGGAAAAAAGGAAACCCCGTTACAGGGGTTTCCTTTTTGGTATTAATCGTATAAGTTATTTTTTTTTGTAGTATCGGATAAGCTTTTTGGTTGCCTCGATTACATCTGCTACGTCTTTATCCGTCATGCTGTAAAAGAGAGGAAGGCTCATGATTTCATCATAAAGTTTCTCTGCATGGGGGCAGAGGCCTTTTTCATAGCCCAAAGACTCATAATGGGAATGGTAGTAGACAGGGATATAATGTACCTGTACTTTTATATTTTCTGCCTGCATGGCGTCGAAAAATTCTTTTCTGTTGCAATTCAAGGCGGATAAATCAAGACGAAGAATATATAAATGTCTTGTTGTATCGGATTCTGCAATCTCTTTTTGAATCAAAATCTCAGGAATATCTTTGAACGCTTCGTTATAAGTTTTTACGATTTCTTTCCTGCGTTTTTGGAAAAGAGGAAGTTTGCCTAACTGGCTTTCGATTAACGCAGCCTGAAAATCCGTAATGCGGTAATTATAGCCAAGTTCTGTCTGCTCATAATACCATCCGCCGTGAGACGTATTTTTCATTTCTTCCTGCACTCTGGTTACGCCATGGGCCCGTAATCTTAAAAGCTTCCGATAGGTTTCTTCATCGTTTGTGGTTACGGCACCGCCTTCGCCGCCGGTTACGGTTTTAACCGGATGGAAGCTGAACGTAGTCATATCCGCAATGCTCCCCACGGGTTTGCCATTATATAAGGTTCCGAGAGAGTGGGCGGCATCTTCGATAAGGATGAGATTATTTTCCTTACAGATTTCACGGATTTCATCCAGTTCCACTGCCTGTCCGGTAAAGTCCACGGCAACAACAGCCTTTGTGGCCGGAGTGATTTTTTCACGGATGGAGGCAGGGGAAATATTATAGGTTTCAGGATTGATATCTGCAAAAACAGGTTTAGCACCGCAGTAAAGAGCACAGTTTGCAGATGCGGCAAAGGTAATGGGAGTCGTGATAACTTCATCTCCCGGACCAACGCCGGCCGCCATACATGCGATGTGCAGGGCGGCGGTTCCGTTACTTACGGCTACCGCATATTTTGCGCCGGTTACTTCGCATAATTTGCGTTCCAGACTTCCGATGGAAGGACCGCAGGTTAAAAAATCGCTTTTTAAGACCTTTACAACAGCTTCAATATCGGCATCATCAATATATTGTTTTCCATATCCCAAAGGGGTTTCTCTTACGGGAGAACCGCCTTTTATGGCAATCAGTTCACTCATTTTAAATTATCCTTTCTGAAACATTTTACTGAGCTTACTTATTATAACACAGTATTCAGAATACGGGATTTAAATTTTATAAAATTCTTTATACCATTCCGCGAATTTTCGTAATCCCTGTCTGAGTGGGGTAGAAGGTTTAAAACCAAAATCCTGCTCCAATGCTGAAGTGTCTGCATAGGTCACGGGAACATCCCCGGGTTGCATGGGTAACAGTTTTTTATGGGCATCGAAATCGTAATTTTCCGGAAGAATGTCTGCCCGAATTAATTCCTGCTGAAGAATATCAACAAAATCGAGCAGGTTTTCGGGAGAATTGTTTCCGATGTTATAAACCTTATGAGGTGGAAGGGGGAGCCCGTCTTCGCCGTATTTTTTTTCCGGTGCACACAACATTACTCTTTTGATGCCTTCCACAATGTCATCAATGTATGCAAAGTCACGCTTGCAATTTCCGTAGTTGAAAATTTCGATGGTTTCGCCTTTGACAAGTTTATTTGTGAAATCATAATAGGCCATGTCAGGTCTGCCTGCGGGGCCGTATACAGTAAAAAAACG
This sequence comes from Lachnospiraceae bacterium, assembly GCA_017473905.1. Classification (GTDB taxonomy): domain Bacteria; phylum Bacillota; class Clostridia; order Lachnospirales; family Lachnospiraceae; genus UBA3766. Next base: position 31,419 of record JAFUJA010000014.1, read on the forward strand.
TAATCCTGTTGAAGGAATGTTGTAAAGCTTGCTGTAAGAATGAGCCATCAGTTCATTGCTTTTTTTTGTGGCAGCATACAAAGATACCGGTTCGTCCGTTTTATCATCCGTTGAATACGGTATTTTGGAATTTGAACCGTAAACAGAAGAGGAAGAAGCATATATGAGATGCTCAACTCCGGAGGAACCATTATCGTAGGAATGGCGGCAGGCTTCAAGGATATTATAAAAACCAATGATGTTGCTTTGGATGTAGGCATCCGGATTTGCTATGGAGTAACGTACACCGGCCTGTGCCGCAAGATTGATAACAATGTCAGGATTATATTGTTTAAATATGTCATCTATAAGCATTTTATCAGCGATATCACCTAAAATAAAGTGAAACGCAGAGCGGGGGTGCAGTGCTGCTTCTTTGGTAATTTCTGATAAACGCCACTCTTTTAGTGCCGGATCATAGTAATCGGTTTTTAAGTCGATTGCTACAATGCGGATGGGAGTAGTGCTTTTAAAAAGTTCTATAATCAGATTGGCACCAATAAAACCGATACCTCCGGTTATTAAAACGGTTTTATTTTGCAGCGTAATAGTGTTCATTCTAAACTCCGATATCAAAAGTGGTATTTTCCTAACTTTATCATGGTTGACAGCCGGCGTCAATAAAGAAGGGGGAAAGAATTACAAATGTTTTAGGTGAGTTGATGTTTCTTTAATACTTGAAACATCCGCTATTAAGTGATATACTCTAACGGAATGTGGTGTTTTATCCAGCGCGTTAGAAGCGTAGAGAGGAGAAGAATCAGATATACCATGAAACTTGAAGATGTAAATGAATTAGATCTAATGGATGATATTGATACAGCAGATGAGGCTGCAACAGAGGATATTGAAACTCTTTTAGGAGGTGCAGGGGCTGCAACAACCAATAGAACGGCAGGCTCTATCCGTCAACGTGCAGCTGCGAATACAACAGGCGGAGCGGCAACTGCTAAAAGTGCGGGTGCTGCTGCAAAAACAAAGCCCGTGCAGGCTAAAACCAAGTCCGCAAAGTCAGAGCCCGCAAAGAAATCTTCCAAACAGGAGAAAAAATCATCGGGAGGCTTCCTTTCCAAAATCGGTGTTATGGATATTGTAATCGGTTTTGTGGGCATTCTTGTAGTGATATTGTTTGTATTTTTCCTGGTGTTCTGGACACAGGACAGAAACCGTATCACTGATTTGGGCGAATTTGCTACGGTAGGTGAGGCGTTAAGCAGCCTGAAGAATGTAGGTAAAAACGGAATTGACCGAGTAGTGAGTTCGGTTTCCAGCGGAATTGAAGGCGAAAGTACCGTGACGGATGCTACGGGACAGGTTGTATCTATTTCCGTAAGCTTTACCTCTATTTGTAAAGACTTAAAAATTAAATTTACCAACAGAGATACCCAGAAGCTTCTGGAGGGAACCGCGTTTACCATTCAGGCAGTTGCTCCGGACAATGAGGAACTTCAGTGGACGGATGATGATGCAGACGGCATGATTTACATGGAAGATCTTGATCCGGGTATCTATATGATTACCATTCAGTCCGTTGACGGTTATACCTTCCCTGAAGAGGCAACCAAGGTAATCGTACAGGATGACATCAGTTATGTGGCAATTAATATTCTTGATGAAGTGAAGACTGAAGATGAAATCAATGCTTCCAAGGAAGACGGTGAAACCAATGAAGCCAGCAAGCAGGAAGATAATCTTCAGGATACGGTTGAATGGGTAGAATCCAGCAAAATATGTGTTTCCGGTGCTGACGGATATGCACCGATTGATAAATCTAAAATTCCCAGCCCTTCCACCCTGGTTTCTTCTGCAGATGCAGGGAAAGTGGCAGCAGGTGTCGCAAGCCTTCGGGATGTTATGGAGAATAAAGGTGCGAAGCTTCTTAATATGAAGGTTGGAGAAACCATCACCGTTTCCCCCGACGTTACGGAAGATTCAAGTAAATATCAGACTCCGTATGAATATAAGTGGACTGTTCCCAGTACGGATGCAGCCCTGGTTACCATTGCCGATGATAAAAAATCCGCTACCGTAACTGCACTTGCAAACGGATATGTAGATCTTTTATGTACAGTTAAAATGAAATATCCTTCACCCTCAGAAGCATATGATGAAGACACATACGGATTCAGTATTACCGTTGAAGCATCTGAGAGCAGTGAAGATGCGGTTACCGGAATTAAACTTGATACAACCTCCAAGACCGTAAAAGCCGGCGAAAGCTTCTCCTTGACAGCTACCGTAATCGGTACGGGAAGCTTTGACAAAACCGTTACATGGAGTACTTCTGATGAATCTGTTGCCACTGTTTTAGATGGCAAAGTAACCGGTTTAAAAGCTGGTAGTGCGACCATTACCGCAACAACGGTAAAAAACAGTGAGGGAAAGAATTTTACCGCAACATGTGCCGTTACCGTATCCGAAAAGGGTGAATTAAAGTTAACTCTGAAGGAAAAGAAGGCAACGGTTCCCGTTAAGACAACCTATCAGATCGAAGCAACCGTTGAAAACTATCTTTCCGATAAGGGCGTGACCTATACTTCTGCAGATGAAAAGATTGCAACGGTAAATGAAAAAGGTGTTGTAACCGGTGTAAAACAGGGTAAGGTTGAGATTACCGTTAAAACAAAGGAAAAAGGTTCCGACGGCAAGGTTTTAAGTGCAAAAGTAGAAATTACCGTAACTGCAAATCCTCAGGCGGATACCAAAACTCCCCTTAAGGATGCTTCCGGTAATCAGGTATATGTAAAAGGCTCCGACGGCAAATATAAGGCTGCGGTTTGGGCAGATTACTATACTGCATCCGCATTTTATCTTGAGGCTGAGCCGGTTTATAAGTATACCGGATGGCAGACCATGAACGGTAAGACATATTTTTATGATAAAAACGGAAGCAAAGTTACCGGCGTACAGGTAATTCTCGGCGTGAAGTATACCTTCGGCTCCGATGGGGCATTATCCATGAACGGTGGTGTTCTGGGTATCGACGTAAGCAAATATCAGACTGAGATTGACTGGAAAACCGTTAAAAATTCCGGTATTTCCTACGTTATTATCCGTTGCGGATACCGTGGTTACTCAACCGGTGTTCTGGTGCAGGATCCTATGTTTGAGAAGCACATTTCCGGTGCGACGAGTGCGGGATTAAAGGTAGGTATTTACTTCTTCTCACAGGCAATCAACGAAAAAGAAGCGGTAGAAGAAGCTTCCATGGCTGTTGCGCTTGCAAGAAAATACAGTGTAACATATCCTATTTTCATTGATACGGAAGCTGTTTCCGGCGGTAGGGCAAACAGTCTTGACGGTGCTACACGTACCGCAGTTTGTAAGGCATTCTGTGAAACCGTTAAGAGTGCGGGATATACTCCCGGTGTTTATGCGAATAAAACCTGGCTGGAAGAGAAGGTTAACATGAATGAGCTGTCCGATTATAAGGTATGGCTTGCACAGTACGCTTCCAAGCCTTCTTACTCAGGTAAGTATGATATGTGGCAGTATACCGAAACCGGTAAAGTAACGGGTGTTAAAGGGAATGTAGACATGAACATCAGTTACATGGGTTATTAGTCCGGATAAATTGTAAATAATATAAAACGATAGGGCAGAAAGAATTTCCTTTTTGCCCTATTTGTAAAATAAAGAGGGAGGAATAAAGGTGGTTTTTTCCCTGATTGCGGCAGTATTTGTGCTGGGAATCATTCCGTTTTGCATCGGAATGTATCCGGTAACTTTTTATGAGAAAGAAAAACAAAATATACCCTTTATTTTCCTTCATGGTTATCTGATTGAGATAGCTTTGTTTGAATGTCTTTATGTGGGTTTTGTGGTTGCCGGAAGCACTTCGGCAGAGTGGCTCTCCCGTGTATACGGGGTGCTTACTTTGGTGCTTGCGGTTCTTTTTGCTGTTTTGGGAAGAAGTGTGTTGAAGGATTTATTTGCTTCCAAAGAAAAGAGAAAAATACAGATTTCAATTCCAATGATTGTATTTATGCTTCTTGTGGCCGGACAGCTGGTTTTGAGGCTCTTACAGCAGGTTTCTGACGGGGATGATGCCTTTTATGTGGCTACGGCTACTGTTTCGTCCCAAAGCGCTTTTATGAACTATATTCAGCCTTATACAGGTGCTTACACGCCGGAATTGGATGTGCGTCATGCCTTGTCCGGATTGCCTTTGTGGATTGCCCATTTGTCGCGGATGACCGGCATTCATGCGGCGATAATGTGCCATTGTGTGTTGGGGGTTGTATTTTTAATGCTTCACTACATTATCGTGTATCGCATCGGGAAACAGTTGTTTCGGGAAAATCAGGAAGGCGTCTGGTTATTCGGGTGTGTTGCGGCGGTATTTAATATTTTTGGAAATGTTAGCCTTTATACCCCGCAGACCTTTCTTTTGACCAGAACATGGCAGGGAAAAACATTCTTTGCCAACCTTTTAATTCCCATGGCTTTTTGTCTTCTTTTGGAAATGTATTCCCTGGAAAAAGACCATAAAATCAGTATGATATATTATATAGCCGTTGCTGCTTTATATTTCTGTGCGGGGGCATGCACGACGATGGGTCTGGTTTTGCTGCCTGCGCTGTTTGTACCCGCATTTGTGATTTTGTCCATAAAAAGAAAAGACCGGAAAGTGCTGGGTTTTGGCGCTCTTTCTACATTGCCGGTTGTCGCTTTGGGACTGGTATTTATACTTTTATAAAATGAATCGAAGAGGGATTGCACATGTTTGAAATAAACGGAAGAAAAATCGGACCGGGATATCCGGCTTATATTATTGCTGAAATGTCTGCAAATCATGCGGGCAGTATTGAACGCGCCAAGGAAATTATACGTGCGGCGAAAGAAGCGGGAGCGGATTGTATTAAAATTCAGACTTACACGCCGGATACCCTTACCATTGATTGCGATAACGAATATTTTGCCATTACGGAAGGCTTATGGAAGGGTGAGAACCTTTACGGCCTTTACGGAAAGGCTTTTACTCCTTTGGAATGGCAGAAGGAGTTGTACGAAGAAGCCAAACGTATCGGCATCGATTTCTTCTCTACACCCTTTGACAACGAAACTGCGGATTTTCTGGAAGAGATGGGAATGGAATTTTATAAAATCGCCTCATTTGAGCTGGTGGATACGGATTTTTTAGCCCATGTGGCTAAAAAAGGCAAACCCATGATTGTTTCTACCGGAATGGCGACACTGGAGGAAATGCGGGAAGCGGTTGAAGCGGTTTTTGAAACGGGAAATCATCAGCTTGCGCTGTTAAAATGTTCCAGTGCTTATCCGGCAGTATCAGCAGAAATGAGTCTTTCCACGATTCGGGATATGCAGGAGGAATTTCACCTTCCCATCGGTCTTTCGGACCATTCCATGGGCTCTCTGGGGGCTGTGGCTGCGGTTTGTATGGGCGCCTGCATCATTGAAAAACATTTTTGCTTAAGCCGTGAAATTGAGAATCCGGATGCAGCATTTTCCATGACACCGGAAGAGTTTAAAAAAATGGTAGAAGAGGTGCGTGCGGTTGAGGCTGCAGTGGGAACACCCACTTATGGTGTTTCACCCTCGGAGCAGAATAACATTACCTTCCGCCGTTCTCTTTTTGTTGTAAAAGATATCAAGGCGGGAGAAACCTTTACGGATGATAATATACGCAGTATCCGTCCCGGTTACGGTGTAAAGCCCAAGTACAAAAAGGATTTCCTTACCATGTGTGCGGACAGGGATATTAAAAGAGGAGAACCTCTTACGTTTGATATGGCGCAAAAAGGAAACATTCTTCTTCTGGGAGCGGGAACGGAACGGATGGAGAAGGTATTAAAAAGAGCAGGAAAGCAGGTTTCACTTTTTACCAATCTTTTAACCCTTGATATTATAAAAGCACTGCAGCCGGAATTTGTGGTTGCGGCAGAGTATAAACATTCTCTTCCGGAAGATGTAAAAGAGTATTTGGGCCAGAAGCTTACCGTTATATCGGATTTGGACGGTGAAGAAAGATTTTTAAGACGTTTTTTATAAAATGATTCCAAAGCAAAGGAGGCAGCATTATGATAGGATTCCGGGCAGACGGAAATAAAACCATAGGCATCGGGCATATTATGCGCTGCCTGACTTATGCAGAAGCTTTTCGGGAGAAGGGCGAGGAAGTAATGTTCCTTGTTTCTCCGGATGAAACCTGTGAAAATCTGATTCGGGAAAGAGGATTCTGCTGTGAAAGGATTCCTTTTTCTTACGAAAATAAAAGGGAAGAGTCGGAGTTTTTACGGGATAAAATACAGGAATTGGGCATAGAACTGCTTTTTACGGACAGTTATTATGTGACGGAAGACTATTTTAACACTTTGCGTAAACATGTAAAAATCCTGTATCTTGACGATAGAAATGCTTTTGATTATCCGGTGGATATGGTGGTAAATTATAATATTTCCGCAGAGGAAGAGGTGTATGGCGGCAGTGCGGTAAAATATTTTGCAGGCCCCGCTTACGCCCCGGTGCGCAAGGAATTTTTGTCCCATCATAAGGCGCCGCTCGCCGGAAAAAAGATATTTTTTGTCAGTGTCGGCGGAAGCGATACGGGAGAGTTGCCTTTTGTGCTGGCTGAGTGCGTAAAAGCCTATGTGCCTGACTGTGAGCTTCATATTGTAGCAAGGCTTTTTGGCGGGAACAGAGATGCGGCGGATTCTTTTTGCCGGAAATATAAGGATGTTTTCTTTTATGAAAATGTAAAAGAAATCTGGAAAATTATGGAGAACTGTAATGTGGCAATTTCGGCCGGAGGTTCTACCATGTATGAATTGTCTGCCATGGGATTTCCCGTGATTACTTTCTGGTTTGCGGAGAATCAGAAAAAGGTGGCAGAAGGCTTTGGCAAAAAAGGGGCAGCCTTTTATGCGGGGGAATATGCTCCCGATAAAAAAGAGTCTTTTTGCAGAAATCTTGCTGAACAACTGAATGCGTTGGATGTTGAAAACAATGCAACAGAAACCGGAAACAGAGCAGGCAGTACGGTGGACGGAAAAGGTGCAGGAAGGCTTGCGGAAGAGGTAATTTCCCTGATAAAGAAATAAAAGGAGCATTGTATGGTAGTTGCAGAAGGTTCCGTTCTGGAAATGTTTAAATTGTATATCGGTAACGGCTCTCTGATGCTTTTGTTCGTGGTGGCGTTGATTTATCTTTGGAGCACAAAGGGCGAGAAAAGCATGAAGAATCTGCTTCTGTATTCTTCCGTGGGAGTGTTGTGTCTGTTTTTCTTTCCGCCTTTATCCCATGTTATTATAAATGTTTTGGGAGAAGGGGAGGTTTATTACAGACTTTTGTGGATGCTTCCCATGGGGATTGTGATTCCCTATGCACTGGTTCTCCATGTGTCCAAATATAAAAAGAAATGGCTGGGATATCTGGTGGTTGCATTGGTTTGCGGTTACATTGCAGTGGGTGGTAATCTGGTGTATAACGCACCTCAGCTGACCCGGGCGCAAAATGCATATCAGATTCCGGATGAAGTAATAGAAATCTGCGATGCAATTCAGGTGCCGGGGCGGGAAGTAAAAGCTTTGTTCCCTCATGAACTAATCCAGTATGTACGCCAGTACTCTGCGTTTGTGGTAATGCCTTACGGATATGAAAGCATTGTGCCCCGCTGGAATTTTTATGATGAACTGGAAACGGAAATGCGTAAGGAAACATCCGACGGAGAGGTTCTTTGCGGACTGGCAAGGGAAGAAGGGTGCCATTATATTATTTTAAATAAGGCCCATTTTATGGACGGTACACCGGAGGAACAGGGGTATCAATTATTTTACGAAACTGTAAATTACAAGGTTTATTTGGATGAAAATGCGGATTTGGATGTGTAAAAATGTATCCGCCATTGAAAAACGCGAGGGATAAAAATGAAATCGGAGAGAATTCAATCCTATGATTTTCTAAAGTTCATAGCAGCAATACTGATTGTGTTTCATCATTATCAGCAACTGTCGGGCGGAACCCTGGGGGGACTTAAGTTTTACGGCGGTTTGTTTGATTATGGGTATCTAGTGGAATTTTTCTTTCTTATCTCCGGATTTGTTATGATTTCCTATCTTCCTAAAATAAAAGAAGGTCTTTCTTTTCCTGTTTTTATGAAAAAAAGAATGCTCAGGCTTTTGCCGACGGTAGCATTCAGCGTTATTGTGTTTGAACTGTTGCTTTATCTGTATTCCCATTTCCTGGATGAATTGTGGATGGGTCTGCAGCCCTCCGTGTGGGGTAGTGTAACAACCATGCTGGGGATACAGTATGGCTGGGGCTTTGAAAATCCGCAGATCAATAATCCCCTTTGGTATGTCAGCTCCCTTTTGCTTTGTTATGTGGTTTTCTATTTGCTGACTGTGCTGGGGAAACGCTTGAAAATCAATCCTGCCTATTTTTATGGAGCAATGGTTTTTGTCGGTATCGGTTTGAATACCTATGACGTAAGCTATCCGTTTCTGGAAACCAAAACAGGAAGGGGATACTGTGCTTTTTTCTTCGGTGTTCTTCTCGGACTTCTTTTACAGAAGTATAAAATTACATGGAAAAAGGCACTTGGGGCCCTGGCTGTCATTGTTTCGCTGGTTGTTCTGATGACATATAAGTTTTATATGGTTGAGAACGGATTGCGCTTTAATATGCTGTTTCTTTTTTATCCTTCCCTGCTTGTGTTTTTTGGCTGGAAACCGGTAAACAGGTTGTTTGCCTTTTCATTCTGGAGGATAATCGGCGGCATTTCTTATCATATTTATGTATGGCATGTTCCCTTATATCTTGCAGTGACGCTTTTTGATAAGGTGAGCATTGCGGGATTGCAGTTTGACAGTATAAAATCCCTGTTGCTTTTTACGGGGGGATGTGTGGTTTGCGGCAGTATTTCTTATCTTGTAATGGAATGCCTGCTGCCCGGACTGTATGGTAAAAAAGGAATGACAACTCAGGAACCGGAAGAAAAAGAGGCTGAAAAGAGCAAACAGGACAGCTTATAAAAACCAGGCACATAAAAGGTGGATTTTTACCTGAATATATGATAAAATAATTGTAATTATGCAAAAACAACGGAGGACGAAATGAGAACCTATCTTGTTACCGGCGGTGCCGGATTTATCGGATCAAATTATATTCACTATATGCTCAAAAAATATGGTGAGGAAATTCGTATTATTAATGTGGACGTTCTTACCTATGCGGGTAATCTTGAAAATTTAAAGGATGTTGAGAATCTTCCTAACTATACATTTGTGAAGGCTGATATTACGGACAAGGATGCCATCAGCCGTATTTTTGCCGAGAATGACATTGACAGAGTGGTACATTTTGCGGCAGAAAGCCACGTAGACAGAAGCATCCGTAACCCGGAAGTATTCGTGAAGACAAATGTTTTAGGTACCGCGGTAATGTTGAACTGCGCCAAAGCTGCATGGGAACAGCCCGACGGAAGCTTTGCTCCCGGCAAGAAATTTTTACATGTATCCACAGATGAGGTTTATGGTTCGTTATCCGAGCCGGATACATTCTTTTATGAGACCACACCTTATGATCCCCATTCTCCTTACTCAGCAAGTAAGGCAGGATCCGATATGCTGGTGAAGTCTTATATGGACACTTATAAGTTCCCTGCAAATATTACCAATTGTTCCAATAACTACGGACCTTACCAGTTCCCCGAGAAGTTAATTCCCCTGATTATTAACAATGCATTACAGGGTAAAAAGCTTCCTGTTTACGGAGACGGTAAAAATGTCCGTGACTGGCTGTATGTTATGGACCATGCCAAGGCAATTGATATGGTACAGGAAAAGGGTAAGCTTTTTGAAACCTACAATATCGGCGGACACAACGAAAAAGAAAATATCCGTATCGTGGAAATTATTCTGGAAACCCTTCAGGACATGCTTTCCGACGAGGATCCCAGAAAAGCACTTGTTACCAAGGATTTGATTACTTACGTGGAAGATCGTAAAGGTCATGACAGAAGATATGCCATTGCACCTGATAAAATCAAAGCAGATTTGGGATGGGAGCCCGAAACCATGTTTGAAGAAGGCATTCGTCTTACCATTCAGTGGTTCTTCGAAAACGAGGAATGGATGAAAAACGTGACCAGCGGCGATTACCAGAAATATTATGAAGAAATGTATCAATAAGTCCAGATGGGGACGGTGAAAGCCGTTCCCATTCGGTGCATATAAAAGGGGCTGAAAAAACGGCCCAAAAGGAGGTTTTTTATGAAGGGAATTATTCTTGCAGGAGGGTCCGGAACCCGCCTTTACCCTTTGACCAAAGCAATGTCCAAACAGATGATGCCGGTATATGACAAGCCTATGATTTATTATCCCTTGTCTATTCTGATGCTGGCAGGAATCCGTGAAATAATGATTATTTCCACACCCAGGGATTTGCCTGCTTTTCGGGAACTTTTTGGTGACGGCTCCCAGCTGGGACTTAGGCTTGAATATGCGGTTCAGGAATATCCCAGAGGGCTTGCGGATGCTTTTATTATCGGTGCGGATTTTATCGGCTCCGACAGTGTGGCTTTGATTCTGGGAGATAATATTTTCTACGGACAGAGCTTCTCCAAGGTTTTAAAAAGAGCGTCCCAGCTTGAAAAGGGTGCTACCATTTTCGGTTATTATGTACGTGACCCGAGAGAATACGGCGTGGTGGAATTTGATGAAACGGGAAAAGCAATTTCCATTGAAGAAAAACCTGCTCATCCCAAGAGTAACTATGCAGTTCCCGGTTTGTATTTTTATGATAATGATGTGGTTGAAATTGCTAAAAATGTGCAACCTTCAGCCCGTGGTGAAATTGAAATTACCAGCATTAACAACGAGTATTTAAGAAGGGGAGAATTACAGGTTGAAACCCTTGGACGCGGTTTTGCATGGCTGGATACGGGAAATCATGACGCCCTGCTTGACGCGGCAGATTTCGTGGCTGCATTCCAGAAGCGTCAGGGACTGTATATTTCCTGCATTGAAGAAATCGCATACAAGAGAGGCTTTATTACAAGAGAGCAGCTTCTGGAGCTGGCACAGCCCCTTTTAAAAACAGCCTACGGCCAGTATCTTGTAGAGGTTGCCAACGGTTTGTAAAAGCAGAAAGAGGGAACAATGGATAAAAAGACCATAGCCGGGGCACTTGTCGCGGTTAGCGTTATGATTTTACTGATTTTTCTGGCAGTTTTCTTTGTGAACAGGGACAAGCTGACCGGAAGCGGGAACAGTACGGTTATTACGCCTCCGGCCACGGAAAGCGGCGTAGAGGATGACAAGGCCTTTTTATATGACTTTGCGTTTTTGGATGAATACCAGCCCTTTGTTGCGGCAGAGGATATGGAGATTGTCTATGATAAATCTCTGGTGCTTTCCGCATCTTCCGTGGAGCGTGATTTAAGAATTACCATTCTGGATGCCTATGGCAGGGTGGTAACGGGAGAGCAGTTTTATGTAAAAGTAAAAGGTATCGGAGAGTATAAAGACCTGGACGCAGACGGCATTATCAAAATTGACGGGCTCCGTCCGGGCAGTTATTATGTGTCCTTAAAAGAATATGAGGATTACGAGCTTCCGCCTGAAATCAAAGTCAGCGTGAAGGATAAAATTGAATATACTCCCATTGCGGATATCTCGTATCTGATTAAAACGGAAGCGGAGATTGTTGCTTCTGAGGAAGATACCAAGCAGGCAAAGGTAGAATCCGATGATACGGAGCATACGGAAATCTGGAAGGATGCTCCCGAAGGAATTTTGGGAATTGACGTGTCCAAATGGAATAAAAACATTGACTGGGTTGCCGTGAAAGAAGACGGTGTAAAGTTTGTAATCATCCGTTGCGGATACAGAGGTTCCAAAACCGGAGCCTTGGTAGAAGATCCTTATTTTCGTCAGAATATTGAAGGTGCCACGGAAGCGGGCCTTAAGGTGGGTGTGTATTTCTTTACCCAGGCTGTTACGGAAGTGGAAGCAGTGGAAGAGGCCAGTATGGTATTAAGTCTTACCAAGGATTACCATCTGGATTATCCTATTTTTATCGATACGGAGTCGGCCGGAGGACGTGCGGACGGTTTGTCCGTGACTGACAGAACCGCCATCTGTAAAGCCTTCTGCGAAACCATTGCATCTGCAGGGGAAAAAGCAGGAATTTATGCCAGCAGAAACTGGTACAATACAAAAATCAAAGATGAACAATTCGATACCTATGTAAAATGGCTTGCGGAATATCGTGAGAAGCCGTTATACACGGGAGATTATCATATCTGGCAGTATACTTCTTCCGGTAAAATTAACGGAATTGAAGGCCGGGTGGATTTGAATCTGGGATATTACAGTCCCTAAAAAAGAAAGGTTGGAAATTAGTTATGGGTAAGTTTCAGGTGGAAACATGCGAAATAGAAGGTTTAAAAGTAATAACCCCTACCGTATTCGGGGATGAAAGAGGTTATTTCATGGAAACCTATCAGTATGAGGATTTTAAGGCACTGGGGATTGATGTTGTGTTTGTACAGGATAACCAGTCTGCTTCCAAAAAAGGTGTTCTCAGAGGGCTGCATTTCCAGTATGAATATCCTCAGGACAAACTTGTAAGGGTGATTAACGGTGAAGTGTTTGATGTTGCCGTGGATATCCGGGAAGGTTCCCCTACATACGGACAGTGGCATGGAGAACTTCTTTCTGCAGAGAATAAAAAGCAGTTTTTTATTCCCAAGGGGTTTGCCCATGGCTTCCTTGTACTTTCCGATTATGCTGAATTCTGTTATAAATGCTCCGATTATTATCATCCCAATGATGAAGGTGGTTTTTTGTGGAGCGATCCGGCTATCGGTGTAAAATGGCCTATTCCGGAAGGGATGGAATTAACCATTTCCGATAAGGATACCCGCTGGGGTTCCATTACGGAATACAAAAAAGAAAAATAAGACATGCTTTTAGCGCATGATTTTTTAGGAGAGAAATTAAAATGGCAAATAATAATACTGCCGTAAAAAAAGGATTCCCCAAAACAGCAGGAATTCTTCTTATCTGGGGGATTGCGATTGTGGCGGCAATCATTATTCTGGTGCATCACAATCCTTTGGCAGACCAGACGGAAGAGTGGATTAAAAAAGGCATTGCATGCGGCGTGCTTGGGGTAGGTGTTATAGCAGGAACCCTTTTATATGACAAAATAGTGGTGCTGCCCGGAGAACTTTGGCAGAACCGTAAGCTTATCTGGAAGCTTGCAAAAAATGATTTTAAAACCCGTTATGCGGGCTCTACCATGGGGCGTTTGTGGGCCTTTGTACAGCCTGTTGTTACGGTGCTTATGTATTACTTCGTATTCGGTTTGATTTTTCCTGCCAGGGCACAGCTTGCGGCAAACGGAATCGAGGCTCCTTACGTGGTATGGCTGACAGCGGGTCTGGTACCCTGGTTTTATTTTAATGAAGCACTTGTGAACGGCACCTCTGCAATGCAGGAATACAATTATCTTGTAAAAAAGGTTGTTTTTAAAATCAGTATCCTGCCCATCATTAAAATCATAGCAGCAACGTTTATTCATGTGTTTTTTGCGGCGGTATTGCTGGTGCTTTACTTCTGCTACGGATTCAAGCCGAGTATTTATCTGCTTCAGATTGTGTACTTCAGTTTCTGCATGTTTGTGCTTGTGCTTGGATTGAGTTACGCAACCTGTGCCATAGTAGTGTTTTTTAAGGATTTATCCCAGATTATCCAGATTGTTTTACAGATTGGTATGTGGGCAACCCCGATTCTTTGGGATATTACACAGATTCCGGAAAAATACAGAATATTATTTAAATTAAATCCGGTGTTTTATATTGTAAACGGTTACAGAAGTGCTTTATTTGAGCAACAGTGGTTCTGGGAGGATTTCTATTCCACCATGTTTTTCTGGATTACAACTGCTCTTTGCTTCGGTATCGGAAGCTTGATTTTTAAACGTTTAAAGGTACATTTCGCAGATGTATTGTAGAATGGAGAGTCGCAATGACCAATACAGAGAATAAAAATATGCCGGCAGAAAACGCTCCTGTAGCGATTTCCGTATCCGGCGTTGATAAAGTATATAAATTATATCCGAAGCCTGTGGACAGGCTTTTAGATGCCATGCATTTAACACCTTGGAAAAAGATTGCAAAGCATCATGCTCTGCAGGATGTGAATTTTACCATTAATCAGGGTGAAACGGTTGGTATTATCGGTACCAACGGCAGCGGTAAGTCCACTATTCTTAAAATTATAACCGGAGTACTTCATCCGACAGCAGGTTCTGTTGAAGTAAACGGACGTATTTCAGCTCTTTTGGAGCTCGGTGCGGGCTTTAACATGGAATACACCGGCATTGAGAATATTTATTTAAACGGTACCATGATTGGATTTTCTCAAGAGGAAATTGATGCGAAATTACAGGATATTCTGGATTTTGCCGATATCGGGGAGTTTGTTCATCAGCCGGTAAAGACCTATTCTTCCGGTATGTTTGTCCGTCTGGCGTTTGCCGTGGCAATCAATATTGAACCGGAAATTCTTATTGTGGATGAGGCGCTTTCCGTAGGTGATGTGTTCTTCCAGGCCAAATGTTACCGTAAGTTCGACGAATTTAAAAAGATGGGTAAAACCATTCTTTTTGTAAGTCATGATTTGAGCAGTATCTCCAGGTATTGTGACAGGGTAATTCTTTTAAACAAGGGTGTGAAGCTGGGAGAAGGCTCTGCAAAGGAAATGATTGATGTTTATAAGCAGGTTCTGGTTGACCAGTATGAAGAAGATAAAAAGAACGCCAATCAGGAGAATTCCGGCAAAACATCCGAAGGTGAGTTTTTAAATCCGGAAACTTTGGAATATGGCAGCCGTAAAGCGGAAATTACGGAGTGTTTCTTCACGGATGCCAAGGGAAAGCGCACCAATGCCATCATAAAAGGAACGGAATTTACCATCCATATGAAGGTAAAATTCCACGAAAGAGTGCAGGCGCCCATCTTTGCTTTTACGGTTAAGAATGTAAAAGGTACGGAGATTACCGGCACAAATACCATGTTTGAAAAAGCCTTTATGGAAGCTGTAAATGCCGGGGAAGATAAGGAAGTAACCTTCCGTCAGCGTATGAATTTACAGGGCGGGGAATACCTGATTTCCTTCGGTCTTACAGGCTATGAGGGAGATAATTTTACGGTTTATCACAGATTGTATGATGCCTTGAATTTATCCGTTATTTCCGATAAAGATACGGTTGGATTTTATGATATGGAATCAACGGTTAAGGTAAGCAGCGCGAAGGCGGAAAGCGGAAAAATCGTGCAGATGCCGGAGGCAAAATAAGATAAAAAACTCTTTTGGAACGACAGGAGTATAAACAGATGGAAAAAATAGGAAATATTATCATTGAAAAGGATTTTTATCCCGGTGAAGATTTATATTCAGACGGTAAAATTGAAGATGAACTCTTGGAGCTGGTGCAGAAGCATCCCGAGTCTGAATTTCGTAAAATAATAGAGGAAGAAGGCCGCTGGCCCATCTTTTATCATTTATCGGATATCCGTAAAAACATTGTAGACTGGCTTCCCATCAGCGGTAATGACCGTGTTTTGGAAGTTGGTTCCGGCTGCGGTGCCATTACGGGGGCGCTTGCTTCCAAAGCAAAGGAAGTAACCTGTATTGATTTGTCTTTGAAACGAAGCAGAATCAATGCCCACCGCAATAAAAAATACGACAATGTAACCATCCACGTAGGAAATTTCAAGGATATCGAAAAGACACTGGACTGCGAATATGATTATATTATGCTCATTGGTGTTTTTGAATACGGCTTCGGCTACATGGGCACGAAAAATCCTTATGAGGATTTTATGAAAATCCTTGCCAAACATTTGAAGAAAAACGGCCATATTGTAATTGCCATTGAGAATAAGTTCGGCATGAAGTACTATGCAGGCTGCAGAGAAGACCATTCCGGAAGATTTTTTGACGGAATCGAGGATTATCCCAATGGTGACGGAAGTGCCCGTACATTCTCCAGAAAACGTCTGGAAGAGATTATAACAAGCGCGGGAATTGAAGAATATAAATTCTTTTATCCTTATCCTGATTATAAATTCCCCCATACCATTTATTCGGATGAATATCTGCCGAAAATTGGGGAGTTGTACCAGAATATCAGAAATTTTGACAGGGACAGACTTCTTCTCTTTGATGAGCAGAGAGCTTTTGATGCAGTAATCAAAGAAGGTATGTTTCCTCATTATTCCAATTCCTATATGGTGGTTACGGGTCCTGAAATCGAGTCCAGATTTGCCAAGTTTTCTAATGACAGGGATGAAAAATATGCTGTCAGCACGGTTATAAAAGAGAAAAAGGGCAAAAAATGGGTAGAAAAGAAGGCGGTGACGGAAGCCGCCAATGCCCATGTGGAGGGCATTTTACAGAGCTGGCAGGAGCTTCAGAACCGTTATTGGGGCACCGGTCTTGAATTTAATGCAGGTAAAATTTCAGAGCCCTATATCGAGAGTGAAATGAAGAAGCCGGAAAGCTGTATCATTCTGGAGTTTTTGGAAGGTCAAACCTTGGAAGAACGTCTGGATGAATGTCTTGCGGCAAACAATAAAAACGAATTTCTGCGTTTATTTGAGCGGTTTTGTACCCTTGCTTGTCATGGGCAGGATTATACGGTTACCGACTATGATTTTATTTTCCAGAATATTATTGTAAACGGAGAACACTGGAGTGTAATCGATTATGAATGGACCTTTGACAAAAAGAAGTCCGGTGCATCCCTGATTGCCAGGGCAATTCACTGTTATTGTCATTCCAGAGCAGGCAGAGCGGAAGCCAGAGCCTGGATGGAAGAGTACTGCAGGGCAAACCAGCCTCAGGTTGCAGAACTTCTTGCAACTGTTGCAGAAAGCGAGGCGGAATTCCAGAAATTTGTTCAGGGTGACCATCTTGCATTGTCAGAACTTCGTCATAAAATCGGTAATCCTGCATTTTCCATGGACTATATCGCAGAAAGAATCGGTGCGGGTACTCCCAAGGTTCAGATTTATGAAGATCATGGAGACGGCTTCTCTGAAGATAAGTCATATTTTATTGATGATGTGTGCAGAACCGATAATAAACTGCATTTTAGTGTAAAGTTAAAACGTGATTTAATAAATGTTCGTATCGATCCGGCGGATTATCCCTGCTATGTATCCATTGAATCCGTAACCTACGGAGGAGAAGATATTTCCGCAAAAGTATTTGCAGCAGGGAAAGGCGGACTCAGAATGCACAATGGTGCAAGAGTAACAAAGGGAAGCTTCTTCTTTGCTACCGGAGACCCTCATTTTATTTGGAAGTTAAGAGGACTTCTGCCGGAGATGACCGGTGAACTGAAAGTATGCTTGAAGGTTGAGCGGTTGTCCAATGAGGTGGCTGCGGCGGCTTGTGACGCATTGGGACTGAAAGGAAAATTATAATGATTGGAAAAGGGAAACGTCTGATTCAGAAAACGATGGCCATTCCCTATGAGAATGCATATAAAAGGGAGTTACATCGACAGGAACACATTTATGACATGTATGTCGAGATACAGGAAGAAGATATGCGCAGGGTATATGAGGCAAAGCCGGAAACCGGTAAGGCGGTTATTTGCAGACTGCCTGAAATGATGAAATATGCCAAGGGTGCTTCCTGTGACAGTGAAATATTGATTTTCCATCATCCAAATGGGATTTTGAACAATTTGACCGACAAAGTCATTGTCGAGTTTTTCGAGAAGAATCCGGATGTTTTGCTTGCATATGCGGATGAAGACGTATGTCTGGCATCAGAGGAGGAGCATATCCGCCTTCAGGAGAAAAATGCACCTATAGCAAGAAGGTGTTGTCCCTTTTTGAAACCCAAGCCTGCGTTTGAGACATTTGTGTCATTTAACTATATTCAAAATATCTGGGCGGTACGTAAAAACGTCTATGATAAAATAACTTCTGACATGGGTGTCAAAAAACAAAAGAAGAAAAAAGGCGATAAATCTTCTGCCGATGCAGCAGTGTTAAGTGATTTAAACTGGGAAGAACTTTGCTATGATTTTTTGCTTCGCGCATGGGAAGAACTGGGAGAGGAAAAGATTGCCAGAATCCCCAAGATTTTATTCCATAAATTTGAAGAGAAGCCGGAGACCGTGTGTAACGGAAGTGATTTCTCTTATGATGTAATCAAAAATGCAAGTTTTGCCAGAAGAAATGTTTTTGCAAGAATGTGTCATAAGGACGGTTACTCTTATCCGGTATACGGATTGGAAGGATGCGGGGAGAAAAAAATAAGCATTTTAATTCCTTCAAAGGATAATCCGGAAGTTTTGAAAACCTGTATTCAGTCAGTCAAAGAGAAGAGTACTTATAAAAAATATGAAATCATTGTTGTGGATAACGGAAGCAACGATGAAAATAAAGCCCGTATCGGAGAATTTTGCGAAAAGAATAACGTGGAATACTTATACAGTCCCATGGAATTTAATTTTGCAGCCATGAATAATCTTGCAGCAAAGAAAGCAATGGGTGAATATCTCCTGCTTTTAAATGACGATATGGAAGTGGTGACGGAAAACTGGCTGGAGATTTTGCTGGGACAGGCAGTCCAGCCCGGCGTGGGTGCAGTCGGTGCCAAGCTTTTATATCCCGGTAGCAACAAAATCCAGCATGTGGGCATCACCAATGCGGTAGATGGTCCCGTGCATAAGCTTTTGGGACTTGATGACGAAAAAGTATATCATTACGGAAGAAACAGACTTGTGTATAATACCATGGGTGTTACGGGAGCCTGTCTCATGATAAAAAGAAGTCTTTATAAGGAACTGGGCGGCTTGAATGAGGAGTTAAAGGTTGCCTATAATGACGTGGATTTGTGTTTCAATCTCCTTGAAAAAGGGTATCGGAATGTAGTGAGAAACGATGTTGTTTTATATCACCACGAGTCGTTGAGCAGAGGCGCGGACTCACATTCCAAGGAAAAAATGCAGCGTCTGAAAGCAGAGAGAGACAAGCTTTATGCCCTGCATCCCCAGTTTTACCGCATGGACCCTTACGAAGGCGGCAGTGTAAGCGGTGGTGCGGACTTCGGTATCGCCATGGCGGACCATTATACCAAGAAAAAGAATAAAAAAGAATATGCCAGGGTAACGGAAAAGGATTATTCTTCTTATCCTACCGGCGTTGCCGTGGTTTTCGACCGGATTGAGAAGGAAAAACATTTACTTTCTGCCGGAGAAAGCTTTTATGTGCTGGAAGGGTTTGCGGTTGTTGCGGATGTGGACAACTGCCGTTATACCTATGAAATGATACTTCGGGGAAATGGGAAAACTTATGTGCTTCCCATGCGTAAAATGCTTCGCTCCAATTTAGAGGACGGCTTCCCGGGAGCGTCAAACCTGCGGCTTGCAGGTTTTAGCGTTAAAATTGAGAAGGACGAACTTCCTTCCGGAGAATACGAAGTAGGCGTTTTTGCCACGGACCATTGCTCCAGAAGACGTTTGTTCCAGCCTACCGGCGAAGTTTTAACCATTAAAAACTGATTTTAGATAAAAGGAGAGCATCCATGGGACAGGAAAAGCAGATGGATGAGCTGACCTATTACAAGGAACAGTGTGACAAACTAAAAAGAGAAAATGTGGAGCTGGCATCGAAGCTTGCTACCTGCGAAGCCCGCAGGGATGAGGTACAGGCAAATCTGGACCGTATAAAAGGAAGCTTTGTATGGAAAGTTGCAAAACCTTTGCGTATGGTAAGGGTGGCTTTTATCCGTTTGGGATATTACCGTTCTCCAAAACGTATTGCAAAAAAAATCAGAAGCAAGCGTATGGAAAAGCGGGCTTATAAATTTTTTGGAACCGAGTCTTTCCCCAATGAAGAAACAAGAAAACTCCAGGAGGAAACCAGGTTTTCACGGGAAATTGTATTTTCCGTACTGGTTCCTTTGTATAATACCCCGGAGAAATTTCTGCGGGATATGATTGATTCTGTGAAAGCCCAGACCTACGGCGGCTGGGAATTATGCCTTGCGGACGGGTCCGACGCAGAACATGCTTATGTGGGTGAAATCTGCAGGAAATATGCGGAAGAGGATAAAAGAATCGTATATCGAAAATTGGAAAAAAATGAAGGTATTTCAGGAAATACCAATGCCTGTTTTGCCATGGCGACAGGGGAATATATCGGTCTTTTCGACCATGACGATATTCTGCATCCCTGCGCTTTTTATGAGTATCGCAAGGTGATTGAAGAGCAGGATGCGGATTACGTGTATTGCGATGAGGCAACTTTTACGGGAAATAACATCAACAAGATGATTACCCTGCATTTTAAACCGGATTATGCACTGGATACGCTTCGTGCCAATAATTATATCTGTCACTTCAGTCTTTTTAAAAGAAGTCTGCTTCAGGAAACGGCGTTGTTCCGTACGGAGTATGACGGAAGTCAGGATCATGATATGATTCTCCGTCTGACGAGTCTTGCAAAGAATGTGGTACATGTGCCGAAAATTCTTTATTACTGGCGCGCTCATGCAGGCAGCGTGGCAAGTGATATCGGAGCAAAGCTTTATGCTATTGATGCGGCAAAAAGAGCGGTTGCGGATCACCTTCGCCACTATGAAATCTATAATTCCCTGATTACAAGTACGAGAGCTTTTGAGACGATTTTCCGGATTCAGTACGAGCTGACTACGGAGGGAAAGGTTTCCATTCTGATACCCAATAAAGATAAAGCGGATATGCTGAAAAAGTGCATTGAAGCCATTGAAAGCCGGAATACGTACGAGAATTATGAGATTTTAATTCTGGAGAATAACAGTACCGAGCAGGCGACTTTTGATTATTATAAAACCCTTGAAGCCAATCCCAAGGTGCGGATTCTGAAATACGAAGGGGAATTTAATTATTCCAAAATCAACAATTTCGGTGCGTCACAGGCTGATGGTGAATTCCTTTTGCTTTTAAACAACGACGTGGAAATTAAAAATGCGGATTTCATCAAAGAACTGCTGATGTATGCCCAGCGTGAAGACGTGGGGGCGGCGGGAGCCAAGCTTTTATACCCCAATGATACCATTCAGCATGCGGGAATCGTACTGGGACTGGGTGCCCACAGAACCGCAGGTCACATCCATTACGGGGAAGAAAATGCCCACATCGGCTACATGGGAAGACTTTGTTATGCACAGAATGTGTCCGCGGTAACCGGTGCAGCCCTTATGGTAAAAAGAAGAGATTATCTTGCCGTAAACGGTCTTGATGAGGATTTTGCCGTGGCATTAAATGACGTGGATTTCTGCTTGAAACTTAGGGAAAGAGGGCTCCTTAACGTGTTTACTCCTTTTGCGGAAGGGATTCATTACGAATCCGTATCCAGAGGAAAGGATACCGCCGGAGAAAATGCGGCACGTTACGATAAGGAATGCGAATTGTTCCGGAATAAATGGAAAGAAGTTCTGGAGCAGGGGGACCCTTACTATAACCCGAATTTCACTTTGGACAGAAGTGATTATTCCTTGAATATTTCTTAGTTTTAGTGTAAAATTTTATATAATATGGGAAAAATAAAACGGGGGATTTCCCCGTGTATATGGGAGGCAGACTATGAATTATATGGATCAGTACAAGTTTTGGCTGGAAGATGATTATTTTGATGACAACACAAAAGCAGAATTGCTTGCCATCAAAGACGATGAGAAAGAAATCGAAGAACGTTTTTACAAAGAACTTGAATTCGGAACCGGCGGATTAAGGGGTATTATCGGTGCCGGAACCAATCGTATGAATCTTTATACCGTACGTAAAGCAACCCAGGGTCTTGCAAATTATATTCTGGCACAGGGAACACAGGATAAGGGAATTGCAATTGCATATGATTCCCGTTTCATGTCTCCGGAATTTGCGGACGAGGCAGCACTTTGCATGGCTGCAAACGGTATTAAGGCATATGTGTTTGAATCCCTTCGCCCCACACCGGAGCTTTCCTTCGCAGTTCGCTATTTTAAGTGTACTGCAGGTATTGTGATTACAGCCAGCCACAATCCCCCTGAATACAATGGTTACAAGGTATACTGGGAAGACGGCGCACAGGTAACTTCTCCCAAAGATGTGGAGATTATCAATTGCGTAAAAGCAGTTACGGATTACCATACCGTTAAAACCATGTCCCTTGAAGATGCAAAGGCAGCAGGTCTTTACATTACCATTGGCGCAGAAGTGGATGATGCTTTTATCGCAGCATTAAAAACCCAGATTATTCATCCTGAAATTATTGAAGAGATGGGCGAATCTCTTCGCATCGTATATACACCTTTTAACGGCACGGGAAATATTCCTGCCCGCCGTATTTTAAAAGAAATCGGATTTAAAAATGTATATGTGGTTCCTGAGCAGGAAATGCCGGATCCCAAGTTTACAACGCTTGCATATCCCAATCCCGAAGATCCGAAGGCCTTCGAACTTGCATTAAAACTTGCAAAAGAGAAGCAGGCAGACATCGTTCTTGCGACAGACCCTGACGCAGACCGTCTCGGAATCTATGCATACGATACCAAGTCCGGCGAATATGTTCCTTTTACGGGAAATATGTCCGGTATGCTTGTTGCCGAATACCTTCTCAGCCAGAGAAGCGCAATGAATACCATGCCTGCAAATCCTGCATTGGTAAAAACCATTGTTACCACCAATCTTGCAGATGAAATTGCAGCAGCTTACGGTGTTAAATTAATCGAAGTGCTTACCGGATTTAAGTATATCGGCGAGCAGATTAAGTGGTTTGAAGAGACCGGAAGCAACAACTATGTATTCGGTCTGGAAGAAAGCTACGGATGTCTCGTGGGAACTCACGCAAGAGACAAGGACGCAATCGTTGCGGTAATGAGCCTTTGCGAAGTGGCTGCATGGTGCAAGAAGCAGAATAAGACCGTTTGGGATATGATGCTTGAAATGTACGAAAAGTACGGATACTACAAAGAGGACTTGTATACCATTACCATGAAGGGTAAAGAAGGCAGCGAGCAGATTGCAGCCATTATGGAGAAGCTTCGTGCAAATCCTCCCAAGGAATTTGGCGCATGGTCCGTAAAAGAAATGCGGGATTACAAGAGCGGCAAAACCGTAAATCCCGAAACAGGAGAAGAAGGCGAAACAGGTCTTCCTACCTCCAACGTACTTTACTTTGATTTATCTGATAATGCATGGTGTTGCGCACGTCCTTCCGGAACCGAACCCAAGATTAAGTTCTACATGGGTGTAAAAGGTAACAGTCTGGAAGATGCAGTAACCAAGGTAAAAGAATTGACAGATGCTCTTAAGAGCAAGCTGTAAAAGGCAGGATAAAGAATACTATGGCGAATGCTATTGCAAAAACAAAACGGTATTTACGCAGAAACGGTTTGAAAAAAACCGTTTTTGCCGTTGCGGAAAGAATTACGGCGAAAACACCGGATTCTTTCCGGTTTGTACCGCCGACGAAGGAAGAACTGGAGCGGTTTCGGGAAGAACTCCCGAAAGCGGAAACAAAAATAAGTGTGATTGTTCCCGCATATAAAACCAATCCGGTCTTTTTTCGTGAGCTTTTAGATTCCATGCTTGCCCAGGTATATCCTTTCTGGGAACTGGTGATTGCAGATGCACAAGGCGACGGAAGTCTGGAAAAAATAGTAGATGAATATCGGGCTAAGCTTGAGAAAGGCAGCGAAATCATTTACTTAAGACTTTCTGAAAATCTGGGAATTTCAGCCAATACCAATGCGGCACTTGAACTTGCTACGGGAAGTTATATCGGCTTGCTGGATCATGATGATGTGCTGACGCCGGATGCGTTGTACTGCATGGCAAAAGAAATCGAAAGAAGCGCGCCCATAATGCTTTACTCCGATGAAGATAAAACAGATACAGAACTGAAAACCTTTTACGAACCGCATCGGAAGAAAAAGTTAAATCTTGATTTAATAATGACGAATAATTATATCTGCCATTTTTGCGTGATGCGGGCAGATGTGATGAAAGAATTAAAATTCCGTCCCGAATACGATGGCGCCCAGGATTATGATATTATTTTACGGTGTATCCTTAAGGCAAAGGGACGGGATGATATTACCCACATTCCCAGAATTTTATATCACTGGAGATGTCATGAAGAATCTACCGCAGCCAATACGGATTCCAAAATGTATGCTTACGAAAGCGGATTGAAAGCAGTGGAAGATTTTGCCAAAAACAAAGGATATGATGTTACCGTGTCTCATACGGAGCATTTAGGCTTCTACCGGGTGGAATATAAGCCGGATTTGTTCGCAAACCGGCCCGAAATCGGTATTATTGCCGGACCGGTGATTCAGGGAGGCAAGGTTACCGGAGGTGCCATGAATAAAAGCGGGGCTCTTTTATACGGAGGGATGCCCTCCTTTTACAGCGGATATATGCACCGGGCAAAGCTGATGCAGCGGGTCAGCGCGGGAGATGTACGGAATATGCTGGTTTGTCCCGGACTGGAAAATCTTTGGAGGGAAGAGGGGCTTCCTCTTTTAGATAAAAAGAATCCGGATTATATCAGTATCAGTCTTGCATTCTGCGAGAAAGCCCGCATGTTAGGATACGGAGTGGTATACGACCCCTTATTAAAGGCGGATAAAAACTGAGAAATTTACAGGAAGGAATAGGACAATGAGTCTGGTAACGGTAGTCATTCCCAATTATAACGGAATCAAATATTTGCATAATTGTCTTGTTTCCCTGAAAAAACAGACTTATCAGAATTTAAAAATCATTGTTGTGGATAATGCATCAACAGACGGAAGTACGGACACCATAAAAAGTGAGTTCCCGGACGTAGTATTATTGAAACGCTCCGATAACGGCGGTTTTTCCGTTGCGGTGAATGAAGGTTTCAAAGAAAGTATTTCCCTTGGTGCAAAATATTCCATTCTTTTAAACAACGATACTACGGTAAAAGAAGATTTTGCAGAACGGCTTGTGGCGTGTATGGAAGAAGAAAAACGATGTTTTTCTGCCCAGGCGAAGCTTGTTTCCATGTCGGAACCGGATAAAATGGATGACGGCGGAAACTTTTATGCCCTGACAGGCTGGGCCTATGCAAGAGGCAAAGGGAAAAGTGCGGATAAGTACAACAGGAGAATCAAAGTTTTCTCTGCCTGTGCCGGTGCAGCGATTTATCGTCTGGAAGCTTTGAAAGAAGTAGGTTTTTTTGACGAAGAACATTTTGCCTATCTGGAGGATGTGGATATCGGTTACCGGGCAAGGATTTACGGTTGGCAGAATTTTTATGAGCCTTCCGCCGTGGTGTATCATGCTGGAAGCGGGACTTCCGGTTCCAGATACAATGAATTTAAAATTCGGCTTGCGGCAAGGAACAGTGTATACCTGATTTATAAAAATCAGCCCCTCCTTCAGTGGATTGGCCACTTCCCCTGGCTTTTTACCGGTTTTATCATCAAACAGCTGTTTTTTATTCTGAAAGGATTCGGCGGATTGTATCACCGGAGCGTCCTTGAGGGCGTGAAGCTTTGTTTCTCGGAAAAAGGACGGCAAAATAAGGTGAAATTCTGTTGGAAACATTTAGGGAATTATGTGATTCTGGAATGGGAAATGTTCCTGAATCTGTTTCGAAAAGTGCTGAATTGACACAGAACTTGAAAATGTTGTACTAATCTTGAAATTTTCATTGCAGTATTGTATTATTAGCTTTGTGTATGGAAAATAGGTGACGGTTTTGATAAAAGATAATCAGAGATATTTGAACCGTTTACATGTCGTCCTTGACGCATTGATAACGGTTATTTCCTATATAACTGCATGGTGGATACGACTTGTAATGTTTTCCGAGGAGGGAGCAGGTGTTCTTCCGAAGGAAATTTATTTTGGTGCACTTTTGATAATTGTGCCGGGATATGTGATTTTATATTCCACGTTGAATTTATACAAGTCAAAACGGTATTCCAGCACCGCACGGGAAATTTTTGATATTATAAAAGCAAATACCCTGGGACTGGTTCTTATCTTTGTTGCGCTCTATATTGTAAACGAGCCCAACTTCTCCCGTTCCATGATATTTATTTTTTATGTGTTGAGCATTCTCCTTATGATATGGATGCGTTGTCTGGTACGGCTTATTTTACGAAGCATCCGTAAAAAAGGTTACAATATCAAGTATATTCTTCTGGTAGGTTATTCCAGAGCGGCGGAAGAATATATCGACAGAATTATGGCAAATCCGGAATGGGGCTATGTGGTACGCGGTATTTTAGATGATACGGTGCCTGCAGGAACTCTTTACCGGGGAGTAAAAGTGCTCGGAAGAGTAGATAATATATATGTGATTTTGCCGGAGAACAAACTGGATGAAATCGCAGTAACCCTTTCACTGAAAGATTATGACAGACTGGAAGAAATCGTTGGAATCTGTGAGAAATCCGGTGTTCACACTAAATTTATTCCGGATTATAACAGCGTCATTCCCACCCGTCCTTATACAGAGGATTTGTTCGGACTTCCGGTTATTAACATCAGACATGTACCGCTGACGAATACCATTAACTGGATTTTGAAGCGTGCCGTGGATATTGTGGGTTCCATTGTGGCAATTATTGTATTTTCGCCGGTGATGGTTCTTTCCGCGATTCTCATAAAAGCCTCCGGCGACGGTCCTATTATTTTTAAACAGGAGCGTGTGGGGCTGCATAATAAAACATTTCAGATGTATAAATTCCGAACCATGCAGGTGCAGGACAAATCGGAAGAAAAGACTGCGTGGACCGTTAAAAACGATCCCAGAGTTACCAAAATCGGAAGAATCCTGCGTAAAACGAGTATGGATGAGATTCCCCAGTTTTTTAACATTTTAAAAGGGGACATGAGTTTAATCGGTCCCAGACCGGAGCGTCCTTTCTTTGTAGATAAGTACAAAGAAGAGATTCCCCGATACATGGTAAAACATCAGGTGCGTCCCGGCCTTACGGGATGGGCACAGGTAAACGGATATAGGGGAGATTCCTCAATCCGTAAGCGTATTGATTGTGATATTTATTATATCGAAAACTGGTCTATGTGGTTGGATATTAAGATTCTGTTCCTGACGGTTTTCAAAGGTTTTATCAATAAAAATGCATACTAATGGAGGATTGTAATGGCTACGAAAAAGACAAAGCGCGTGCTAAAGAAAGGAAAAATTGTTCTTCTGATTGCGGAAGTATTATTACTGATTGGAGTTGGCGTTGCGCTTGCATTTGTACTTCGTTCCACAGGTGATGAGGGTATTACCAAATATGAAATTGATGATGTTCAGACAAACTCTGACGTTAAGCAGAATTTCGAGGAGAATGAAGAATTACAGCAGTACAGAAATATTGCACTGTTTGCGGTGGATTCCCGTAACAGCAAACTGGCAAAGGGAACACGAAGCGATAGTATTATGATTTGTTCCATTAACGAGACAACCGGCGAAGTGAAGCTTGTTTCCGTATATCGTGATACTTACCTGAATATCGGTAATGATGTATACAATAAATGTAACAGTGCTTATGCAAAGGGTGGTCCCGAGCAGGCAATTACCATGTTAAACATGAACCTTGACCTTTATATTACCGACTTCGTAACCGTAGGTTTTGAAGGTCTTATGAAGACCATTGACGGTCTCGGTGGTGTGGATATTAATGTAACGGAAGCAGAAATTCCCCACTTGAATAACTATCAGGCTTCCATGTACTGTACGGAAGAAAATCCTAACAATCTGACAACCAATTATGTTCCCGTAACAAAATCCGGTCTTCAGACATTGAGCGGGTATCAGGCAACTGCATACTGCCGTATCCGTGCAATCGGTAACGATTTCCAGCGTACCGAAAGACAGCGTACCGTAATTCAGCAGGCATTGGTGAAAGCGAAAACTGCTTCTGCTACAAAGCTGACCACTATTATGAATGATGTACTTCCTCTGATTGCAACTTCTCTCGATGCCGATGAACTTGCAACCATGGTGGCAGGTATTGCAAAATACAATATTTCCCAGACTTCCGGTTTCCCCTTTGACGGTTCCATTACCACCGGAAACATTGGAAGCAAGGGTAGCTGTGTAGTACCTCTTAATTTGGAGAAAAATGTAATTGAACTTCATGAATTCCTGTATCCCGGTGTTGAATACACTCCTTCAGAGGATGTTAAGGCATACAGCCAGAAGATTATGAGTGATACTTCTCCTTATGTAGGCGGAGCCGTTTCACAATAGGTTGGGTATCCTTTGCACAGGAATGAATTGTTTCAAATGATTTGAAATGACAGCAGGGACCTTTTTGGGGTCCCTGTTTTTAGATTAGATGTTTTATACAAATTGATAAGAAAGATGAGGTGGAGGCAGTGGACAACAGACCGGCGGTGGATGTGATAATCCCCACATATAAGCCCACAGAGAGGCTTCCTGAGCTGATCCTTTTATTGGAGAAGCAAACTTACCCCGTAAACAGGATTATTCTGATGAACACGGAAGAGAAGTATTTTAACAGTCTGTTTTACGGAAGGGAATTTATACGTAAAAGAAATCATGTTACCGTAGTGCATTTGTCAAAGCTTGAGTTTAACCACGGAAGAACCAGGGCTGAAGGCGTAAAACTTTCGGATGCCCCGTATTTTATCTGTATGACGGACGATGCAAAGCCCAAGGATGAAACTCTGGTGGAGCGTTTGCTGGCACCTATTCTTGCAGGGCAGGCGGAGTTCTCCTTTGCAAGACAGCTTCCCACGGAAAGCAGTGGTGCGATAGAGGCATTTACGAGACGGTTTAATTATCCCAAAACTTCCCGTATTAAGTCTGCGGCGGATTTGGAGGAATTAGGCATTAAAACCTACTTCTTCTCCAATGTATGTGCAGCTTATACGAGAGCCTTGTATGATGAGCTGGGAGGTTTTGAGAAACTGGCTATTTTTAATGAGGATATGGTGTTTGCGGCGGGAGCAATCAAGAAAGGCTACAGAATTGCCTATGCAGCGGACGCCAAGGTATACCACTCACATAATTACGACGGAAAAACCCAGTTTAAAAGAAATTTTGACCTTGGCGTTTCCCAGGCAGAGCATCCTGAGATTTTTGCGGGAATATCTTCCACGGGAGAAGGTAAAAAGCTGGTAAAACAGACAATTTCTTACTTAAAATCCAAGAAAAAGGGCCATCTGGTTCCCAAACTGATTTATTTAAGCGGTTGTAAGTTTTTAGGTTACAAACTGGGATTAAAATACAAACATCTGCCTTTCGGGCTGATTCGAAAATGTACACTCAATAAAGAGTATTGGATGCAAAAGAACATCCGCACCGCTTCCGGCAATATAGATGCCACAAAAGGATACGGAATTTCTGCGGAGGAACGGAAGTAACACATTTTAAATCAGGGAAAGGCTGGTAACATTTTATGTGTGGTATTGTCGGTTATATCGGAACAAAGCAGGCGGCACCCATTATTTTAGAAGGGTTGGCAAAGCTTGAGTACAGAGGATACGATTCTGCGGGAATGGCAGTATATGACGGGCAAAAGATACGAATCAAAAAATCAGTAGGAAGATTAAAGGTATTGGAGGAGTTAACCCATGGGGGTGATCTTCTTCCCGGTTATCTTGGTGTGGGACACACCCGCTGGGCAACCCACGGAGCGCCTACGGATGCAAATTCCCATCCTCACTATAACGAAAAAGAAACCATTGCGGTCGTACACAACGGCATTATAGAAAATTATATTTCTCTGAGAACCAAATTAGAGGGGAAAGGATATACTTTTGTATCCGCTACGGATACGGAGGTACTTGCCCATCTTTTAGATTATTATTATAAGGGAAATCCGCTGGAAGCGATTACCAAGGTAATGCACAGAGTGGAAGGCTCCTATGCCCTTGGAGTGATTTTTGCGGAATATCCTGACCGGATCTATGCGGTAAGAAAGGCCAGTCCCCTGATTGTAGGGCAGAGTCCGGAAGGGTGCTTTATTGCTTCCGATGTGCCTGCAATCTTAAAGTATACCAGAACGGTTTATTTCATGGAGAATTTGGAAGTTGCCTGTTTAAAAGACGATTCCCTGACTTTCTATTCTGCAGATGAGGAAGAAATCAAAAAAGAAAGCATTACCGTGGATTGGGATGCGGAAGCGGCGGAAAAAGGCGGCTATGAACATTTTATGTTAAAAGAAATGTATGAGCAGCCCAAGGTTCTGGAAGACACTCTGAAAAAATGTATCCGCAACAGGGATATCTGTATTGAAGAACTTGCCATGACGGAGGAAGATTTTGCTTCCATAAAGAAAATTCATATCGTGGCCTGTGGTTCTTCTTATCATGCAGGTGTTACCGGAAAATATGTTATTGAGAATCTGGCAAGGGTTCCGGTTGAAGTGGATCTCGCCTCGGAATTCCGCTACAGAAATCCCATTTTAGAAGAAGGTGCACTGGTGATTGTGATCAGTCAGTCGGGAGAAACCGCAGACAGCCTTGCCGCCATGGCGGATATGCGGGATAAAAATGTAAAAGTGCTTGCCCTGGTAAATGTGGCCGGCTCCGGTATTGCAAGAGGGGCAGATTATGTGATTTATACCTGGGCAGGACCGGAAATTGCCGTGGCAACCACCAAGGCATACAGTACCCAGCTGATGGCGCTTTATCTGTTCGCAATGAAGCTTGGAAAGATAAAAGGAGCGTTAAAGCAGCAGGAATTTGAGGAGATGCTTCAGGATTTGTTAAGACTCCCCGGACAGGTGGAGAGACTTCTTGCAAACACAGGCAGAATACAACGGTTTGCCAATCGGTATGTGGCTGCCAGAAGTATCTTTTTTATAGGCAGAGGCATTGATTATGCAATTTCCCTGGAAGGGTCCCTGAAGTTAAAAGAAATCTCCTACATCCATTCTGAGGCTTATGCGGCGGGAGAGTTAAAACACGGGACCATTTCCCTGATTGAGGAGGGCACACTTGTAGTGTGTGTTTGTACGCAGCCTGCGCTTTACCAGAAAACCATCAGCAACATGGTGGAAGTAAAAGCAAGAGGTGCAATTGTGCTTGCGGTAACCAATGAAGAAAACCGGGAAATGGAAAAGGAAGCGGATTATGTGATTTATATCCCTAAAAACAATCCGAATTTCGCCAATTCCCTTGCAATCATTCCATTGCAGCTGTTCGGCTATTATGTGGCGGTGGAAAAAGGCTGTGACGTGGATAAACCCAGAAATTTGGCAAAATCAGTCACTGTGGAATAACGCCGGAGTCACATAATATACACAATGCTAATGTAAAATGATAAAAATTAAAATTTTTATAAATACAAAAAGAGGAGGGAAGGAATATGAACGATCAGTATAATCAGTACAATCAGTACAGTCAGTACGGTACAAATGGTCAGACATATGAAGCCGGAAGCGCACCGGCTCCAAAAAAAGCGAAAAAGAAAAAAGGAAAGTTGGGCTTTATCATTTTAGAGGTTGTTCTCTGCCTGGTATTGGCACTTGCTTTCGGTATTATTTCAGGTGTTACCTTCTTAGGGGTATCCGTAGGTGGTAATTATGTACTTGAGGCTATGGGAATTGAGGGACCCGGCTTTATGCTTACAAGAGAAGAACCTACAGAGGAACCCACGGAAGAACCCAGCGAGGAGCCTACGGAGACACCTTCAGAGGATATCTCCGTTGCAGGAGATGTGGACTCCGAAGTGATGGATAATGCAAGCCTTACGGACGTATCTGCAGTTGTGGAAGAAGTTATGCCTTCTATCGTAAGTATTGTAGTAACAACAGAGGTTAGTTTCTACGGATATACACAGGATGTGGAAGGTGCAGGCAGTGGTTTTATTGTAGGTCAGAGTGAAGATGAGCTTCTGATTGCCACCAACTATCATGTTATCGAAGACGGTAAGACCATTAAGGTCCAGTTCTTTAATGAAGCGGTTGTGGAAGCAAGCGTAAAAGGTAAAAACATTAGTATGGACCTTGCAGTTCTTGCGATTCCCTTAACCAATATTGACGGAGAAACCAAGGAAATCATTGAGGTGGCTAAGATAGGTGATTCCACACAGCTTCGAGTGGGAGAGCCCGCAATTGCAATCGGTAATGCGTTGGGATACGGACAGTCCGTAACCACCGGCGTTATCAGTGCATTAAACAGAGAGCTTGAATTGGATAACGGTTCCGTAGGAACTTTTATTCAGACAGATGCGGCAATCAATCCCGGTAACTCCGGCGGAGCACTTTTAAATACCTACGGTGAAGTAATCGGTATCAACTCCAATAAAATCGGCGGTACTGCTATTGAGGGTATGGGATATGCCATTCCCATCAGTGCGGCAAGTCCTATTATTGAAAGTCTGATTAACAAAGAAGAGCTTTATATTTTACCGGAAGAGGAGCAGGGTTATCTTGGAATCAGTGGTACAACAATTACCAGTGCCATGGCAGCAATGCAGGATGTAACAACTCCTTACGGTGTATATATTTCCGATATTGTTTCCGGTTCCCCCGCAGCACTGGCAGGTCTTCAGAGAGGTGATATTATTACCGGTTTTGAGGATACCCTGATTGAAACCATGGAAGATTTAAAGAGCAATTTAGGAGCATATTCTGCAGGCTCAACCGTAACAATTACTTATATGCGACTGGGAGAAAACGGATATGAGAAGTTTACCTGTGAGGTAACGCTTACTTCCAAGCCTGCCTCCGGTCAGTAAAAAGGAGAACTATGAGCAAAGAATTTGATGATTTGGACGAAGTGAATACAGAAGGCGAAATCGAAAAAAAAGAAGATAATGATGATGAATACGAGGATATTTGTTTTGTCTGCCGCAGACCGGAAAGCATTGCGGGGAAAATGTTTCATCTTCCCCATGATATCTGTGTGTGCAGCGACTGTATGCAAAAGAGCATAGAAATGGCAAATACCATGGATTTTGGCGATTTCCCCGGTATGGAAACAGGTTCCCTTTCCAAGGAAGAGTTTGAGAAATTCCAGAAGCAGTTCCCGGGCATGGGTTTTATCAATATGAGCGATCCCTATGCCAAGAACGGAGTGCCTAAGAAACAAAAATTAAAAAAGAAAAAGACCGGTGAGAAGAAGCAGCCCTTAATCGATATCAAGAGCATTCCGGTTCCTCATAAAATCAAAGCAAAGCTGGATGATTATGTAGTGGGACAGGAGCAGGCCAAAAAGATTATTTCCGTTGCTGTTTACAATCACTATAAAAGGGTTGCAACCAATACCATGGATGAAATTGAGATTGAAAAGTCCAATATCCTTATGATTGGTCCCACGGGATGCGGTAAAACACATCTTGTAAAAACCCTTGCCAAGCTTCTGGATGTTCCTCTTGCCATTGCGGATGCGACTTCCCTTACGGAAGCCGGATATATCGGTGACGATATTGAAAGCGTGGTAAGCAAACTTCTTGCGGCAGCAGGAAATGACGTGGAAAAAGCGGAAACCGGTATTATTTTTGTGGATGAAATTGATAAAATTGCCAAGAAGCAGAATACCAATTCCAGAGATGTAAGCGGTGAATCCGTGCAGCAGGGTATGTTAAAACTGTTGGAAGGTGCGGAAGTAGAAGTTCCCGTAGGAGCCAACAGCAAAAATGCCATGGTTCCCATGACTACCGTAAATACCAGAAACATTCTTTTTATCTGTGGCGGTGCATTCCCCGGACTGGAAGAAATCATTAAGCAGAGACTTTCCAAGCAGAGCGGCATCGGTTTTAATGCAGATTTAAAAGACCGCTTCGACAAGGAAAAGAATATTTTAAGCAAAGTGCTTGTAGAGGATATTAAGAAATTCGGTATGATTCCGGAATTTGTGGGACGTCTGCCTATTATCTGCTCTTTGGAAGGCTTAAGCAAAGAAGCTCTTGTGAAGATTTTAAAAGAGCCCAAAAACGCGATTTTAAAACAGTATCAGAAGCTTCTGGAGCTGGATGAAGTGAAACTGGAATTTGAAGAAGATGCACTGGAAGCCATTGCAGAACGTGCATTGGAAAGAGATACGGGTGCGAGAGCCCTTCGTGCCATCATAGAGGAATTTATGCTGGATATTATGTATGAAATTCCCAAGGATGACAATATCGGTACCGTAACCATTACCAGAGCCTACATTGAAGGCACCGGCGGACCGGGAATCGGTATCAGGGGCACTGCCTCACTGCCGGATAAGAGTGAACACTGATTTACAAGCTGAGAGGACCCTTCGGGGTCCTTTTTGCATATCATAAAAGAAAAATGCGACGAGGAATTTATGGATTGTGAAGCACAGATTTATTCGGATGAGTATGCGGATCTGATTCTGGATTTCGGGGTGGATAAAGAGGTTTTGCTGGAAAATGATCCTACGCTGTGTATTTATGAAATTGATGAGGATATTCATATCGTACATAAAAGAAGAGAAGAAGGAGAGGTTTTTTCCCGATCGGAATTTCGGTATTTATTTCTTCCCAACGCCTATGGCATTATGGAAAATGCTGTGGGGGATACGGAACGTGCCGGTACGGGTAGTTATCTGACTGTTATGGAACAGGCGGGTATTGCACCCGTATGGCGTCCGCCGCTTTCCCTGACGGGACTCGGAACCTGCGTAGCCATCATAGATACGGGAATTGATTATAACAATCCGGCTTTTATCAGGGATGACGGAACCAGCAGAATTCTGGCAATCTGGGATCAGACCGATGAAACCGGAACACCGCCGGAAGGCTTTTGGTACGGAAGTTTTTATACAAGGGAGAATATCAATGAAGCCCTTGCCTCAAGGAATCCTTTCGACATTGTTCCCGTTCGTGATATCACCGGGCGGCACGGAACTGCGGTGGCTTCCATAGCAGCAGGAAGGATAAAATCGGAAAATGGCGGGGATTCTTATCGGGGCGCCGCATATGAGGCAGATATTATTGTAGTGAAATTGAAACAGATAAAAGATTATCTGAGGACATATTACTGCATCCCGGATGGGGTGCCCTGCTATGGGGAAAATGATATTTTAACGGCTTTGAAATTTGTTTCCTCCTTTCTTGTGCCCTTGCAGAGGCCGGTAAGTGTCTGCCTTGGAATCGGCAGCAGTTTCGGTCCTCATGAAGGGAAAAGTATTCTGTCCCGGTATATTCAGAAATTATCCTATAAGAGGAATCTGTGTATCAGTGTAACCGGAGGAAATGAAGGCAACGAGGAGCATCATTTCAGAGATGCATTCCGGGAAGGAGAGGGGGAAAGCAGAACGGTGGAAATCCGGGTCGGTGAAGGCGTAGACGGATTTTTTATGCAGTTCTGGGGAACGCTTCCCAATCGTTTTACCTTAAGCGTCCGCTCGCCGGGAGGAGAACGTGTTTCCGGAATTAATTCCTCACTGGAGCGGACAACAGAATTTTCTTTTATTTATGATGATACAAGGCTGACGGTGGATGTTCTGCCGGTGGAACCCTTATCGGGGCAGGAGCTTGTTGTGTTTCGTTTTGTGGCACCCACGCCGGGAATCTGGCAGATAAATGTAGTGCCAAATCTGGTTTACTATCCTGCATTTTATGATTTCTGGCTCCCGATTACCGCTTTTATGTCAGGGGAAGTTACTTTTACGGAACCCAACCCTTATATCACCCTGACGGCTCCTTCCATGGCGCAGGATTGCATCTGTGTGGCACCTTATGTGGGGGATACGGGCGGTTTGTATCCGGCGGCGGGAAGAGGATATACAAGAATCGGAACCGTGAAACCTGATATTGCAGCTCCGGGAGTTAATATTCCAACACCTGTCGGGGTACGAAGCGGAGGCAGTATGGCGGCGGCAATTGTGTGCGGTGCAGCGGCACTGTATCAGGAATGGGCGGTTGTACAGGAGCGGGACCCTTTAATCAATGGCGTAGGACTGCGTAAAAGGCTCATTCGGGGGGCTGAAAGACTTTTAGGGGGAATTTATCCCAATCGTGAAAACGGCTACGGATTTTTGGATTTAGAAGGGGTTTTCAGAAATCTGGCGGAACGGTAAAAAAGTGCTTCCCTTTTTTAAAAACTTGTGATATATTGTTAATCACCTCATCGAAACGGCTTTCTGCTGTTTCGTATCTGTTCTTTGGACAAGCTCTGTCCGTTTCCCTGAAATGTATAAGAAAGGGGTTTTATGAAATTGAATAAAATAAAAAAAACGGTTGTTCTTGCAATGGGAACGGCTCTTATTTGTTGCACTCTTTTTCAGCCTGTAAAAGCGGAAAACGGGGAAAGCACACCGGTGGAACCGGGAAAGATATATCAGGTTTTTCATCGTCATGAAGCGGACTGCGAAGGAGAAATTACGGAGAGAAGAAAAGCAGATGGTTCGGAGTCCCTTAAAATCACCGCCACGGATGTGTGCAGCGACTGCGGCGGGGAACTGCATTACTATTCTTTCTCGGCTAAGTGCTCCTGCGGTAAGAAATTCAGCGATTCGGGGTATGCCTGTATCAACAGCCGTTACGGCTCCAATCAGGGTTCCTGTACGAATTATGATGCGGTAGATTCCGACACCACACACAATCACACAACCCGTGGATATATTTGCGGTAAAACGGATACTACTGTGTTGGGAAGTTTTATGGTGGAGGCAGATACACAGACTCCCGCAAGAAGTGTTCCCATTCTGTTTGTAACGATTGATAACGGTGGGAACGGAACTTTGACCTGGGAAAACGGAGAAGCGGGAATGCTGGAAGCCGAAGCCAACGGTACATATGGTTTTTATTTCCGGTGTACGGACGGAGCGTATGCCAGAGAGGAGTATTTTACCCTTGCGGTAGGAAATATTGACCGTCTCTCTCCCGTGGGCACTTGGACGAAGGATAAAAAAACATGGAAATCCGGAACCTGTACATTAACATTTACGGCTGAGGACGGAGAAGATGAAAACAATGTCCGAAGCGGCATTCCTGAGGAAGCTTTTTCCTATGACGGAGGGGAGACATGGTGCAGTGAAAATACCCTGACACTTAAGTCTTCTGCCAAAGGAAATGTGTTGATTCGGGATGCGGCGGGTAATACGAGTGAAATTACTTATAAGGTTTCTAAGCAGAAGCCGAAAGAGGAGGATGATTCTGAAGATAATACGGAAAGTCCTTCGGAAGCGGCAAGCGAAGCACCTTCTGAAGCACCAAGTGAAGCACCTTCTGAGGCGCCAAGCGAAGCACCTACGGAGGAACCAGGTGAATCTCCGACGGAAGAAGGTGGTGAAAATCCTTCGGCAGATGATACGGAAAACGAGCCGGATGAAACTGGGGAAGAGGGGCCGGAAAACGGTGCGTGGGATATTGTTTACGGCGGTGCGGATGACGTGTACCCCAATCCTGAGATGGATTTGACAGCAAACCGGTCAGCTCAGAATAGTTTGCTTCCCGTTTTGCCGGAACAGGATACGGAAGCTTCTCCTGAACTGATTCGTGCCGGAGTGGGGATTCTTGCACTTTTAGGAGGTGTAATCTTATTTGCGGCGTATGTGATTCTTCTCGGAACGGTTCCGGTGTATTCTGTGAAGCGGGATAAAACGGAAATCTGCCTCGGCAGGGTTTTTGTGGGATTTTCCAAGGGAAAACCCTGCATCCGGCTAAGCAGAAGCCTTCTGGAAAAAGCAGAAAGCCGACAGGTAATTTTACGGTTCCCTACCTGGTTTTACAGAATGTTTTCTTATAAGGTTCTTCTTGTAAAATTTCCGGAAGGGGAGCAGGAGCATATCATTGAGAAAAAAGTTACCTTTTTGTTGAGGGAACAGCTCGCATAGTTTCATAAGTGTTATGTTTTAGGCATCAAAAAAGGCTGCTCATCCGGCAACGGTATCCCATATAAAGGGTCCGCTTCGGGCGTGCAGCCTTTTAGATTTCATCTTAAAAGCTATTTAAACATTTTCATTTTGACAAAAATAAGTGCTACAAGAAGACTGAGTATCAGAGAAGTGACAACTACGATGACAAATCCCCAGGGGGAGTCTGCAAAGGGCATTCCACGGGATGCCAGGTTCATTCCGTAAGCACTGAATATCATGGTAGGTACGGAAAGAACGATGGTGATGATTGCCAGAGTCTTCATGACGTTGTTTAAGTTGTTGGAAATAACCGATGCAAAGGCATCTGTCATGCTTCCCAAAATGCCGCTGTAAATGCCCGCCATCTCAATTGCCTGCTTGTTTTCGACGATAACGTCTTCCAGCAATTCGGTATCTTCCGGATATTTTTTAAAACGTTCGCTCCGGAACAATTTCTCCATAACAACTTCGTTGGAACGAAGGGCTGTGGTGAAATACACAAGGCTCTTCTCAAGCTTCAGGAGCTCAAAAAGCTCTCTGTTCTGGGTGGAAGAGTGCATGCGGCTTTCCAGTAAATCACTTTGTTTATCAATGTTTCTCAGGTATTGCAGAAACATGGAAGAAGTGCGATAGAGAATCTGCATTACAAAGCGGGATTTCAAAGAGGTACGGAAGTCTTTTCTGCGTCCCGTTGCAAAGGGAGTCAGTACGGGAGTTTCCTCCAGACATACCGTAATGATGTTTTTACCCACGACAAAAATAGAAAGAGGAATTGTATCGTAAAGTTCTTTCTCGGAATCGTCCTCCACGGTAGGGATATTTACCAGAATCATCATATAATTGTCTTCTGACTCAATACGGGAACGTTCGTCAATATCCAGCGCGGAACGAAGGTCGTTGGGATCAATGCCGAAATGTTTCGCGGTAACGGAAATTTCTTCCTCGGAAGGGTGTGTCATACATACCCAGCAGTCTTCCGCGGGAGCATCCAGGGTCAGGATTTTCTGTCCCTCGGATAAATAGTAATGAACCATAATGTTTTACCATCCTTTCTTCGCCAAAGGCACCGGATGGTATACACAGAGCCTGTCAGCGAATTCTTATGCAGTTTGTGTTTGTTTTGTTCGCGTGATAGGGGTCTGCGTCCATAATGATTTACCTCCTTTTTTAACTCTGTTTTCAGTATATTTCTTCAAAAAATGTTTGTCAAGGACAGAAGGAAGAATGCTTGTTATTGGAAAAATATGAATCAGTTTTCATCCACGGGAATCTGTCTTCCTTCATGGTCGAAACGGTAATTGTCGCGGTGTATAAGCTCCGATAAGGGGACAAATTCGTAGCCTTCGTCTTTTAGGGTACAAATTATAGTCTCAAGGGCTGAAGCCGTGTATTTGGCCCCGTTATGCATGAGGATGATGGAGCCGTTGCCTAAGTGTTTGTGACCGGTTACGGTTTTGATAATGGAATCCGTTCCGTAGTCTTTCCAGTCCAGGCTATCCACATCCCACTGAATGGAATAATATCCGCAATCCGATGCGCATTGCAATACCTGGTCATCGTAATCCCCGTAGGGAGGACGAAACAGAAACATTTCATATCCGGTAAGCTGTTTGACCCTGTTATGTACCAGCATGAGTTCTTCCTCGATTTCTTCATCGGTGAGCTGGGACATATTTTTATGATTCTCACTGTGATTTCCCAAATCATGTCCCGCAGCCAGAATGGCTTTTACGTCTTCCGGATAGCTTTTTACCCAGCCGCCCGTCATAAAAAAGGTTACTTTTACATCGTGTTCTTCCAGTATATCCAGAATGATTTGGGTATCTTCGTTTCCCCAGGCCGCATCAAAGGTCAGGGCTACTTGTTTTTCATCTGTTTTAACGCAATAAACAGGGAGACTGCAGTCAGCGTTTGTTGCGCTTGCTTCCACTGCATTCTCCCTGTTGCATGCGGCAAAGCCTGCGATGCCTGCTACCAAAGCAACCAGACATACCGGCAAAGCCATTAAATACTTTTTTTTCATTCTTCACCATTCGCGGGGTTTTGTTTTATTATACGCTCTTGTCTGCAAATATATGCAAACAGGAAACCGCCAAGTGCAAGTCCTAAAACGGAAACCAGAAGTCCGAGCCAGAACTTGGGATACTGCATGGTGATAACAGTATCACATTCTTCTACAAATAAAAGATTGTTTTCTTCATAGATAGCCTTGTCAGCCTGAAAGATATCCTGATAAGCAAGGGTGGTATTTACATTCCCTTCTTCACTGTGAATGGTAATGGTGTTACCGTCACGGGTAATGGTCATGGGTACAAGTGTACGTTCCGGTGCTTCGTTGTAAGGAATATCGAAGCATTCCGCAAGCATTGCCCATAAGTCTGCATTGTTGGTGCTTAATGCAAGATGGAACAGGTTAAGGCCTAAGTAATAAATATTCTCATCCGCTTCGTTATAACCAAAGAAGGGAATGACCTGATTTTTGTCCGTAAGGGATCCGCTGATATGGTCCAGTGTGGAAACATATGCGGTCTGCCATGCTCCTTCTCCGGCAGGAACTTTACCGGAGATAATGGTTTCGTCGTTAAAGCTTAAATTTGGAATGATGTTGTCGAAAGTAATGCGGCTTGCATACAGTCCCATAAATTCATTCTGCATCAAAGGATTTTCGGGGAAGTGGGCGGCATCAATAACAATTCTTGTTCCTGCTGCCCCTGCCTGCCGTAACAGATTTTCGGCAGCGTCTTTGTTGTGATATTCAAAACCGCTTAAAAATACTGTTTTATACTTGGTAAGTTCTTCCACTGTATAGTCATCAATATAAGCTGACGGACCTGTGGTAAACAAAGGATAGTAAAGGGTTACGGTTTTGGAGTAGGTACCGATTGCAAGTCCTTCATAGGTGGTTTTTACGCCGAAGGATTCGGGGGTATCTTTTTTGAATACATAACCGCTGGCACTTTCCTCTACAAGATAAAAGCCCAGGCGTTCTGCTTCCTTCATAAGTTTATCTTCGTCTTTTACATGAACCTTCATAAAAAGTACCGCATCATTACCAAGCTCGATACTTCTGTCAAAAATATAAAGGTATTCTTCGGCTTCGAGGGCTTCGTTTAAAAGCATGATATTGTCTGCAGTAACCGCACCCTGCCATGCCCAGCCGTAGGTATAGTCTACCGCATCGTCTCCGTTTAATAACTCAAAGGATGCGTAGCAGCCGTAGTGGCTTAAGTCAATATTATTGGCACGCTGGGTTGTATGTTCTTTTAAAAGTGCGGTATCGTTTTTGGCAGCTTCCGGTGCAAATTCCGCATATCTGGGAATACAGAAAACGGTAACGATACTATCAATGAAAAGCAATCCCACGGCAATCGCCAGATAACGCTTTTTAAGTGTGGTCCACTCTAAAAGGGAGAGGAACATGCATGCGTATGCAAATGCGGTAAAACGTGTCATCCAGAAGAAATCTCCCAGCGGAAGATGTTCTGTGATGGTAAGGGTAGCGGGAGTGGTTCCCAGCAGTACCAGTACCGCAAGGAAGAATCCGGCTTTTTTCTTGGTCTGCGCAAGGAAGATACCGAAAACACATACCAGAAGGATTGAGATACCGAAGTAATAAATATCCGCACTTCCGCTTACACGGTTTAAGGGATTTAAGGACACCCATAAAGGGAAGGTAAGCAGAGACTGGACGCCGGAACTGGAATCCCCCATGGCAAGCATACCGCCGGATAAAGCGGGAATAAACCAGATACCGGAAATCATGATGCCGAGCACCATAAAAATAAGTGCGGTAATACATTTTTTGGGATTTCTGTTTGTAAAACAATGGAAGCACAGGAACAGGAAGGTTCCGATGCCGGTAATTGCGGTAATCATCAGGTGGGACAGGGTAAGCACCGACATGGAAAACATGAGGGGGATTAAGTACCCTTTTTTATCCTGGCGCATATATTTCCAGAGGAAGTACAGCACATAGGGAGTCACAACCGCAGTTGTGATTCGGGGCATGTTTCCTTCACAGAAAAATACACGGATGTTGTCCGGTAAAAAGAAGAAAAGTACCGCAAGAAACAGTCCTAAAAAAGGACGTTCATTATCTTTGCCAAAGAGCAGGAAGGGGAATGCACCCACAAAAAATACGAATCCGATAAAAAGGTAGTAAGCATTTAATACATCGCCGCCGGTAAAGAACATCAGGGCAGCCATAATGTAATATGCCATGGGAGGCCAGTAACGATACAGCTGGATTCCGTTGTACCAGTCATCCGTATAAAGGGGATAAAAGTTTCCTTCCAGAATATTCTCATACATGAACTTGGATTTGTATAAGTGTCCCCAAACGTCACCGCCGGAGGGCTCCCAGCCTGCCATAAAAGAGGCAACCGTAACAAGAACCGTAATTCCGGCGAACACCAGAACACAGATGAGAAAGCATATGAGATTCTTTTTGGATGGTTTTTCTGTTTCGATGGTAAAAGTATCCATTCGTTTTCTCCTTACAATCAGGTATCGTCGCTAATCAGACTGACAACGTAGGAACGGGACGGGGTCTCGCTCATTTCGATGAGAAGCAGAAGCCAGCCCTTGTCTTCAAGAATCCGGGTTAATTGGTTCCGGAAGAAGTTACAGCAGTTTTCAAGCGTAGGATTTAAAGCGTCAAAGGGTTCGAGGCTGTTTAATTCCTTATCCTGATAGGTACTGATAAATCCTTCGATTTCTTTTTCCAGTTCCGTAAAAGGAATGAAGTCTTCTTTGATTTTGATGACATGAAGGGTGATTTCCCAGGTATGGGGATGCATCTGTCCTAAGTTTCCATCCAAATAAATGGCATGTCGTGCATTCAGATAAAACTTGAATTTGTACTGCTGGTAACGGTTTGCCTCCCCGTCATAGTGTGAAATCAGAGAGGTGGTATTTACCATAAAATGGTCCATGCTTTGCAGCTTTTCAAAATCTTTATTACGCTGCAGTAAGGTTTCTTCCAGACGTTTTACCTTAGATTCGCTCTTTGTCCATTCTCCGGTAAGGGCAGAAGAACTGATAACTGCCAGAAGGAGAATTGCGGCAAAAAGCAGAATAATATACAATTCGTAGGTTTCAATACTGTCCTCGGACAGGAAGTAATCTTTGTCGGAAATGATACCAACCACATAAGTTTCCCCTACGCCCTCCGTGGTAAGAATCTGTTCCTGCTCGATTAATTCTTTCATAAAAAGAGAGGCATCCGTAAGATCCTTTAAGGAATTGGTGGTGGCGTCGTTTTTTGCAAAAACAACGGTGCCGTTTTCAATCAGGAAGGGATAACTTCCGCTGGAAGCTTCCACATTCTCCTTCAGATAGGTGATGAGTGAGTCGGTATTGTTTCCGTCGGCAACCATAAGTTCCATGGTATCAGCAAGCTGACGGCAGTATTTCTGCTGGGTCTGGGTATCTCTGCTTACATAGGATTCGGAAATGCCCTGCAGAAGCATAATCAGCAGAAAGCAGAACAGTACAACAGCTACGGCAAGCAATGCAAAAATTGTTGCCATTCTGAATTTGGGCTGTGTTTTCCATTTGGTAAGTAAACTATTGTTCTTCATGTGTGTTCACCTCGGATTTAATACAGTCAATGATGCGGGCAAATGTGCGGAAGTCTTTTTTTATGACTTCTTCCGCCGTGTCGTATTCCTCGCTTAAGTTTTTCATTTTCCAGGTTTGTTT
Organism: Lachnospiraceae bacterium; assembly: GCA_017473905.1. Lineage (GTDB taxonomy): Bacteria > Bacillota > Clostridia > Lachnospirales > Lachnospiraceae > UBA3766. The sequence continues at coordinate 74,949 of JAFUJA010000014.1, forward strand.
TCCCTTGATTGCATTTACGATTCCTGCAAAACGGAACCAGAATACAAGGAAGTTGTAGAGCGGGAATAAAATGACCAGATACCATTTCCGGGCATAGTACCGCCGCAGTTCTTTTTCTTCCGCAAGGAAAAGGATAATACAAAGATAAAGTAAAAATGCCGCAACCACATATAAAACATACATGAGGAGCACGGATTCCAGAATCAGCTGGATGGGATAACTTAAAAATGCAAGACAAATCAATGCAAAATACCAGATCATTCTGGGAAATGCAAAAGTGTGGTCATACATAATGAGACGGATGACGAAGTCGGTTGCAAACCCTTTTCCTGCTTTCATCTGCTTGTTTTTAAACATGTGAAGTACTTCGATTTCACCGCGCTGCCAACGCTGACGCTGGATGTAGAGCCGATTAATATCTTCGATGGGGTCTACAAAGAAGTAGGCATCATGGCACAGGGCGATACGGTCTTTTAAGTTATCACGAATCTGGAAGGTTACGTGGGTATCTTCGCAGATGGTGTCCGTGTTATACAGCTGTGTTTTCAGAATCGCTGACTTTCGGAATGCGGAGAACGCACCGGATAACGTAAAAATACTGTTGAACTCCGACTGGAAGTTACGTCCTGCCAGGAATGCCTGACAGTATTCAAAAAATTCCAGCTTACGGAACAGACGCAGTGTAAAAGACTTGGTATCGTCAATCTGTTCGGGGTTGGTCATAATGGTACCGGTAAGGCAGTCGATGTCTGTTCTTGCTTCGAAGGTTTTTACCATATTGTAGATTGCATTGGGATGTAAGACACCATCGCTGTCAATATGGATAATATATTTACCGTAACTGTTAAAAAGAGCCAGGTTTAATGCCTTGGATTTACCCTGCTGGGCATTCATCCAGTTAATGGTAAGGTCAGGAAAATCCTTCTGGCACTGACAGAAAACTTCAAAACTGTTGTCTTTGGTCTGATTGTTAATCAGCATGATGTAAATCTGCTTGCTGTCATAGGTGGAATCATTAACGGAACGGATACATTCGTATAAGGTGTCCGCTGAGTTGTATACGGGAATGATTAAGGTGATTTCCGGTACATAATCCAGCTCGGGCAGCTTTTTATTCGCTATTTTTCTTTTTAGAAGGATAAAAAAGTCAAATATGGTAGGGACAACTTCCATAATGATGGGAATTAAAACCCATGCCATCCAGAACCATATGGACAAATGCAAGAAATCATTCAGTATCGTCATAGCTGAAGGCACCTACTTTCTGTCGGGTTACATGTGATTTGGTAAACACATAGAAGTACAGGGAAACGGTACATGCGTAGAACACCATTCTGCCCACAAATGCATGGGCAAAGAAATAAATATCGTTGCCGAACCAGTGAAGCATAATACAGATTACAAAAATACGCAGTACGTTGGATGCAAATACACAGATGATTCCCAGCGGGGTTAACATGATTTTTTCGTAGTAACGGTATGCGGGGAAAAACCAGAGCAATGCAATAAAAGCAAAGGTTTCGATGATGCCGGAGCATTCGAAATCAACATAAAGAGAAAGGGATTCTGTTTTGTGTGTAACAAATAGAAGACCTTTCTCAAAATATGCCGTATATGTATTTGTGAGTTCCCCAAAAAGTCCGGATACCGCAGCAATGGAGTTCTGCATGGGAACCAGAAGAAGGGGCTGAAAAATAACGATTGCAAGTGTAAAAAGACCTGCACTTCCGAGGACGAAAAACCAGAAGTCTAACTTCGCCCTTTTCAGAACCGTTAACAGATAGACCCAGAGGATAATAATCAGGGCAATGATCCAGTTAAACATGTCCTTGTCCTTTCTTTTTCTTGTTTTTGTATGTGAAATAACCGGCACCGCAAATGGTTGCTGCTGCAAGAACACCTACAAATGCACCGGTGGGTGTTCCAATCCACTTAAGACCTTCGGGACCGATGTTAACGTTAAACAATGTCATGGAAGCCACTGTGTCAATCTGCATACCGGTCAAGGCGCAGAAATCTTCAAGACTGAAAGAAAACTCGATTTCATCACCGGGGGTTGTGGTGCTGTGGTTGGGGTCATAAATGGTATATGCAACTTCACTTTCCACAATTTTGGTGTAGTCTACTACAACACCGTAGTTGGTGTGGGTTCCTTCGGGAAGACAGTTACCGTATTCTCCGTAAAATGCCCAGTCAATCTGTCCGTCGGGAGTCATGGGAAGTACGCTCATTGCGAAGCTTCTGCCGTTAATCTCGAAGGTCATCTGCTGTACCTGCATCTGATAACGGTATAAGTCGTTCATCTTGAAATGCACATAAACTCTTTCACCGTCGGTGTATATCTGTCCTTCATGGATAGCGTAGGCATTGTCTGCCAGATATGTGATTGGTGTAATGGGAAGTCCATTCCAGTCAGAGTAGTAACCGTCGATTGTAATGTCTGCATTTACCTCAATATCGGGATTTTCTGCCGCCAGAACAGGGGTAGCAGGGATACAGAGTGCAATCGCAAGGGTCAGGCAAAGTCCTGATGCAATCAATGTCAAATGTTTACGAATAGCTTTCTTCATATGTATTTCTCCTTTCTTTGTATAAAAAGGTTACATTAACTTCTCTAAATCATTTTTATGAGGATTTGCGAGATGGATTCTGTCAGAAACCTGATAAATACACAGAGGATTCTCACAAATATCCAGCTGGTGTAACTTAATATCGTACTCTTTCAGGAGTTTCCTTATATCTCCGAAGAAAAAATCTCCAAGATTTTCTATGTTGGGCACCTGCTCCGCAAATTGGGGCAGTTCATTCAGAATGCAATGCCGGTAAGGCTTCAGATAAGCATTAATTGCTTTGTCAATCTCCGTAAAAAGGATGGGAGTATCCGGATTCGGTTCTGTTAAATAAAGGGTCAGTGTAAAGGTGTGCTGGTGTTCATGCTCCTTCACATAGTCGAAACTGTGAGTCGCATTGAAACGGTACTGACATTTATAATATTTCTGCATAAAAACCTCAATTTTTTTAGGCTTAAAACCTCAAATTTTTTAAGTAGTAAAAGTGGCTCAAAGCCTTATAAATCATAGCTTTGGGGCACTTTTTTTGCAAGTTAAAATTACAAAAGTACAAAAAAGTCCTTTTATGTAATAATTATATCCTTTTTTCGACAAAAAAGCAAAAGAATGCATGTTTTTTTACTGTTATTTTTTGTAAAAAAACGACATCCGGAAGATTTCTTGAAAAAGTTTTCAAATTTTGTAACAATTAGGGGGGGAAATTTCGTTATATATATCAGAGAGGTAAAAGAGGATAAAAAAATGATTTACTTAATGATGATAGAAGGGGAGTCGGATAAACGAAAGTTTGTCGTTCTCTATGAAAAATACAGATATTTGATGTTTAACGTGGCATTTGATGTGCTGCGGGATAAACATCTGGCAGAAGATGCGGTGCATGAGGCATTTATTAAGGTGGCTAAAAATATGCCTGTTATCGGAGACGCGGAATCCATGGAGACCAAAAGATATCTGATCACCGTAACCAAGAATGCCACCATAGATATTTATAGGAGAAGGAATATTCAGATGAAGCATGAAGTGTATGTGGATGAGCTTGCAAATATGAGCGGAGAATTAACCTATGAAGAAACGGATGTGGACAATCGGGTATTGGATACCCTAAAAAACTTACCGGTAAAGTACAGGGATGTTTTTCTTTTAAAATATGCGAGCGGTATGGAGAACAAAGAAATCGCGGAGCTTCTTCGTATTTCCGAGGGAGCCGTAAGACAGCGTATCAGCAGAGGAAAAGAAATCCTGGAGAAAGCATTGAAAGAATTGGGAGGTAAAGCAGATGGAGCGTGTTGAAGTGACGGATGAATGGTTATATAAATACATGCCGGTGGTAAATTCCGCCATTATTCGGGAATTAGAGAAACAGGCGGATTACAGTCACAGATTTTCGCAGCGTTTTGAACGGAAGATGAAGCGTCTGATACGTAAAGAAGCTTTGGGAATACTTGCCATAATAGGTGAAATTGCCAAGTACGTTGCCGTCGTAATCATATGCATACTTGGAATTGCCTTGGCGGTAACCATGAGTGTTGAGGCTTACAGGGCGAAGTTTTTTGACAGCATTAAAACGTATTTGAAGGATAATTCCGTGGAATGTCAGTATGTCTCCTACGAAGGGATGGAAGGGGAATGTGTTCTGAAAGCACCGTCATATGTACCAAAAGGGTATGAAGAGGTTCAGAGGACGGAGAGTGAATTGGTACTGCGTGTTACTTATGAAAATGGTTCGGGTAAAGTGTTTTACTGGGAGAACTTAAAAGTAATTGATACCATGGGAGTTGGTATGGATACGGAATATGACAGGCTGGGGCAATATGAAATACACGGAGTGCCGGTTTCCATTGCTTTCTATAATGATGGTTATAAGTATGCGTATATGGAATATGGGATATCGATTTTTATGGTATCCGGAACTGATCTTACAAAGGAAGAAATACTAAAAATGCTCGAAAGTGTTATTGTAGAGTAAAAAAATGGAAAAAATTGCACAATTTTAAAATAATAGAAAAAAATCTCAGAAAAATGTAACAAAACGGGGTATGGATTTCGTTATTGTTACAAAGGAGGTGAAAAATCTATGAAACAATTAATCAAAACTTTTGCAGTAACCTTAATGTGTCTGTGTCTTGTGGCAGGGAGTGTTATGATTCCCACAACGGTAAATGCACAGGAAGCAACAGGTGAGATGCAACCCTGGTTGACGTATATTTCAAGGTATACAAATACTTTTGATATTTCGTCAAGCGGTGTTGCTACTGTGGGTGGTGCGGTTTATGGCAAATCCGGTGTTACATTCACCCATGTAAAGCTGATTCTTCAGAAGAATGTATCTGGTACATGGCAGGATGTAAAAACATGGGAGGCTTCAAATAACGGAGATTCCGTTTCCATTGATGATACGCACCAGCTGACATCCAGAGGAACCTACCGTTTATATGTAACGTATAAGGCCAACACAGAAAGTAAGATTTACACTTCGAGCAGTAAAACATATTAATCAGACTGCCCGGTGTAGATAGTGAATGAGGGAGTTCACTCGGAGACTAAGCGATAGGCAGAGTAATCTGCCTATCGTGTTTTGTGAGGAGTTTATGGAGCTAACAGAAGTATTATTAATTTTGATGGTAACCATGGCATTGGTTATAACCATGGCTGTTTTTATGGTCGTTATATCCGTAGGACGGCAGAATAAGGCCCTCCGACAGGAAGTGGAGAGAATTGAGCAAAGAAAAGCAGCTCTTCATCTGAACGAAAAAAAAGAGGTTACGGAAGAGCGAAACGCGGAATAGTAAACGATATCAGTTCTTAAGTGTAATTGGGAGGATAAAAATGAAAAAGAACGTAAGAAGAGTGCTGACATTAGCGTTAGCATTTGTATTGTTACTCAGCAGTAGCAGTATCAGCGTAATGGCTGAAGGTTTGAAGCAGGGAGATTCCCTGTTTATGAATGACGTAATGGATGAGGAGACTTCCACGGAGAATTCCGGGGAGTCTCTTTCTGATTCAGAAAGTGATTCGGAAACCGAAAGTGAGGAGCAGTCTGAAGAGAATTCAGAGGAAGAAAGCTCAGGTGAGACGGATTCAGAAGAAAGTACGGACAATGAGAATGGTTCTGAAAATAATGGTTCCGAAGAAGGCTCAGAAGAGAATTCAGAAGAGTCTACGGAAAACAGCGAGGAAACATCCGAGCCTGATTCAGAGAATACTTCCGAAGAAAATGGCTCAGAAGAGAGTGGTTCGGAAGAATCTTCCGAAGAAGAAAGTACGGAGGAACCGGATAAAACGGAAGTTACGCAAGTACCGGAGGGATTGGAATATACGATTGCCAATGAAGAGGTTACAATCACCAAGTATACGGGTACCGTAACGGATATTGTGATTCCTGATGTAATTGAAGGGTGTTATGTAAGAAAAATCGGTGCAAGCGCTTTTCTGAACAACAAGGTAATCCGTAAGGTTACCATATCCGATAATGTAAAGCAGATTTCAGGGTCCGCATTCAGAAACTGTGATGCGCTTGAGGAAGTAATTATTGGTGATGGTGTGGAACAGATTGGCGCATCTGCATTTGATCAGTGTGATGTTTTGACACAGGTTCATATGGGAAACAGTGTTAAAACTGTGGGAGAGTTTGCATTTTCATATTGTGTGGCTTTGGAAGAATTGGATTTTAGCGATTCTGTGACTACTATCGGAAAAAATGTTTTACTCAACAGTACACTTATCACGGAGATAACGATACCCCAAAATGTAACTACAGTACTTAGTCCTGCTTTTGGCTCTCATATTAAAAAGGTGACATTTGCTGAAGGCACGGTTAAGATTTGCAGCAGGGCCTGCAGCAAAATGACGTCGCTTGAGAAAGTGATAATTCCGGATTCCGTTGAAACAATCGGTTCATTTGCATTTGAAAACTGTACGTCATTAAAGGCGACTCCTTACGGGAAGTCAATAAAAACCATAGAAACAAAAGCTTTCTATGGTTGTACCGCATTGGAAAAACTTGCTCAATTGGATAATCTGGAAGATATTAAGAAAAATGCGTTTGAAAATTGTAGTGGATTGCAGGAAGTGGAGTTTGGTGATAAGTTAACAACCATCGGAGAAAATGCTTTCAAGGGATGTACTGCGTTTACAGAGGTGGAGATTCCCGCAGGTCTCACGACGGTTGCATCGGGTGTGTTTTCAGCAATGGAAACCATCACATTTAAAGAAGGTATCATTGAGTTACCTGCTAATGTATGTAGTGGTGCAACAAAGTTAATCTCTATCACGGTACCGGAAGGGGTTACTGGGATTGGGGAAAATGCTTTTTTGGGTTGTACCGTGCTTAAAGAGATTGTTCTTCCGGATTCTATAACAAAAATTGGAGGCAGAGCTTTTTATAATTGTTCTGCTTTGACGGCGTTTCCTGTGTTGGAGAATTTGGAGGAGATTGGATATTACGCATTTGGAAATTGTGTAGAACTTTCAGCTTTTGCGTTTGGAGCAAATATAAAGTACATAAGAGAATCTGCTTTTTCGGGTTGTACTAATATGCCGGAAGTAGAACTTCCGGCAAGTATAATTTCTGTTGGTTCCGGAGCTTTTCCTGAGGTTAAAAAAATTATATTTGGTGAAGGTTTTACTACGTTGCCTGCTAATATTTGTTCAATGGCTACAAGTTTAGTAACAGTTGTTTTACCGAACTCGTTATCTGAAGTGGGATATGGAGCATTTGAGAATTGCACCAATCTTGAAATTATAGAAAATGGCAAGAACGTACAAATAATTCAAGGTAGAGCATTTTATAATTGTTCTTCATTGATGTATGCGCCTCTTTTGGAAGGCGCTAAAACAGTTTCGGAAAATGCTTTTAAGAATTGCAGCTCACTTTTTGAAGCATCTTTACAAAATGCTACATGTTTGGAAAAATATGCATTTGCTGATTGTGAAGGATTGAAAAAAATTACATTGGGACATGGGACAGTAGTATCTCAATATGCATTTCAGAATTGCATAAATGTTGATGAAATTACACAAAAAGGTTTATCAACAATTGAGAATGGGGCGTTTGATGGTGTTGATCCGGAAAAGAACAAAATTACATGGCATTCGTTTAATAAAGGAACAGCTACATTGACCATATATGGATGTGGTCAGGTTTGTGATTCATATATGGAAGCTATTACAATAGATGATAGTAATACAATAATAAAATGTATCGAAATTGAGAACGGAATAACTGCTATTGGAAAAAAATCATTTGAAGAATGTATTAATTTGGAGGAGGTTATATTACCGGATACTATAGAATGCGTTGGAGCAGGTGCATTTCAGAACTGCAAAAAATTAGATATTTTTATTTTCCCATCTAAAATTAATAAAATTGAGAAAGATGTTTTTGTAGGATGTGACGAATTGCAGATGATTTGCTTTGACGGAGATGCCCCTACAATTGCGAGTGGTGCACTTCCTAATTCGGAAGGCGTAACAATTTTAACAAGACAAGATACAAACGGATGGTCTGATCGTATTTATGATAAGAGTAGCGAATCTACATGGGAACATTGGGATGGAATCGAAAATTCATGTGATATTGTATTATTATTAGATACGTCCGGAAGTATGTCTGCTAACATGTCTAGCATGAAAAGTGTTGTTGAAGAATTTGTTGAATATAAAGGTGGAGTTGCAAATAATACAAGAATATCTGTTGTAGAATATTCGGATGTTGCAAATAAGCTTGCAGTATTGTCATATAACACAAAATATGTTTGTTCCTATGTGAATGAACTGGAAAGTACGGGCGGAACAAGCTATATGCCTGCACTAAAAAAAGCTGAAGAAATTCTTGATAAATCAAATGCGAAGAAGAAAATAATAATTATGTTTTCGGATGGCGAGCCTGCTGATGAATATCAAGTATCGAAATATTGTGAAACTTTGCCACATGAGTATGATATGTATACAGTCGGATTTAATTGTGAAGATAGAGCAAAGAATATTCTTATTAGTATAGCAGGTTCTGAAGATCGTTATTTTGATGCATCAGATATTGAAGGATTGAAGAATGCATTTGATGATATTGCAAAAATGTTAGAGCGTGGGGAAAAAACTAAAATTTTAATTTATAGAAATGGAAGATATATAGACCACGAACAACTAGCCGGGAAAAAGATTAAATTTTTAAAAAGTGTTAATGAAGAAATAAAGATCATTGTAGTTCCAGCTATCGATGAGGATATTGTGAGCTGCAAACTATATCAAATAGATTCATTTGAAGAGATTAAGGAACTTGAAAATAATCAATTTACCTTTGTGGTACAAACAAATGCATTTAATAAGAGTAAAAAAATATATTTAAAAAGAATTCCTGCTGAAGGAACGGGAGAAAACTCAAAGTCAACTACATTAAATATTGATTTTGAAGATGATTTTAAAATAAGTTATAACATCATACACGAAGGGAAGAAATTACAGCTGCTGGAAGATAGTTTTACAGGTGAGTTTACGTTAGAAGATTATCCGTATTATAACAAGTTTAGCGAAGAATCTAAGGCTGTATTGGAAACATATAAACCCAGCATTATTTATAACTGGTACGAGAATCCCGAATTTGAAGGGACTGCATTTTTTGATGAAAATCATGAAATTATTAATCCAAATTTGGAAGATGATGTAACACTTTATGGAATGTTCTATGATAATACCTCTACTCAGTTTGATATTAAGGTTGATGGATATGGGTTTACTAATTCAGGGGTTATATTTTGTACCCCGGAATGGTTTGAATTAACCGAAGAAGAGCAAAAAGAATATCATTATGATATGACGGATGAGGATTATCTTTTATTATACAGTAGAGCATATCCTTTTTTTCAAACAAAAAAAATACGGAAAAAAAGATATGATAATAAATGGAATGGTTCTTGTAACGGAATGGCATTATCCAGCCTCTTGATTAAGAGAGGGATTATTGACTTACAAAGCTTTGGTGTTACAGAACCTTATCCAGGCAATATTGATTCGTTGATGATAAATTATAATCAAGGGGATGATGTTAGTTTCTTAGAAAGTATGATTAATTATTACCAATGGCTTCAAATTGTGGGAAGCGGAACACATGGTGGTATTACGCCGAATAAAACTATAGAATCTCCAAACCTTGCTCGTATAGTAAAAAAACTAGTTTCATATCAAAAGCCGGTTATTCTTAATGTGATGAGTGGTGAAGTTCAAGATGGTGAGGAACAAGAAACAAAAGAAGACAATGAAGGATTTCATGCAGTTGTTGCATATGATTTTAAAACGGTAAAAGAAAATGAACACTATACCTTTATGGTATATGACAATGCTTGTGGTAACCAGACGGCATATCCGGTAGATATCTATTATGATGGGACTACATATACAAAGGAATGTGAAGAGTGGGAAAATAGAAGAGAAAAGAAGGTTTTTATTCTGAGTGTTATGACCATCGAGCAGTATGAATCCCGCGGATTTCTGTATACTCCCGGAAATAAAACAACTGCATCATCCTTAAGCAGCGATGTTTTGTCCGAAAATGACACCACACTGTCTGAAACCACAACCATGTCTCCTTACTGCCAGCTTGTCACAGACAGCTTTAACTTCACAATCACCAATGGAACGCAGAGTGCCAAGGTAGTAAACGGAACTCAGGTTTCCGGTGATCTGGATATGAAGTTTAGCGGGTTTGAGAATGAGCCGGGATATACGGAAACATATATATATTCCCTGCCGGTTTTAAAAGAAGGGGAAAGCTATACCATTTCCCAGAATTATGATTTCGATTACTTTACGGAACTGATGAGCTATAATGAAGACCGTAACTTCTATTCCTATGTGTGGGCAGAACATAACGGAACCATTACATTCGGTTATAAGGGTGATGTGGAAACATCCTTTGCACAGGCAACGAAGCAGCGCATTGATGTCTGTTCTTCCGTGGTAGACATGCCCTGGTATGGCAATAACTTTATGGGTACGGATACGGGATACCGTGTTGTCATGGAAGAGGATACAATCGCCATATATCCTGACAGCGAAGGAACTCTGGATATTGAAGTACATGAGGATTTCAATGAGCTTGAAATAAAAGATATCCCTGTTACACCGGAAGGAATTATCCTTTCGGCAGAAGAAGATTCCTGTAAGGTAACAGGTCCTGATGGGGAAGTGGCAAGTAAACTTTTTGGTTACTGTGTGGTATTTATGGGGAACGGAGGAAATACACCTTCCTCAATTTATAACTTACCCTTAAATTCTCTTATCGAGGAACCCAATGATGCAAAGAAGAACGGATATTTCTTTACCGGATGGTATAAGGATAAAGAGTGTACTAAGGTTTGGGATTTCGAGAATGACAGAATAACGGGAGATACCTATCTGTATGCAGGATGGACACAGGATAAGGGATACTATGTTCCTGTTTCTTTTGTGGTGCCCGGAGAAGACAGTTACATTGTAAGACTGGGGAAAGGAACCCTTATTCCCGAGTATGTATGTCCCACTAACGAAAATGGTGAAGCTTATACATGGTATAAGGATTCCAGCTGTACCGTACCTTGGGATTTCGCAACGGATGTGGTCAGAAGTGATATCACTCTTTATACCGAGGGCGTGACCTATACGGTTGCTTTCGAAACCGGAACGGAAGAGGTTGTGGAACCCGTGCATGCCGTCAAAGGAAGCCTTCTTACCATGCCCATGTTAGGTTACAGGGAAGGGTATACTCTGACCGGATGGTGTAAGGATGAAGCCTTAACAGATGACTGGAATTTCGAAACAGATACGGTTGCACAAGACCTTGTTCTGTATGCCAAGTGGGTAGAGAATGAAAGAGATAAAGCAGAAAGCGATACCCGTATCGCAGTAGAGTTGGTTGACTCTATGAGAAACATATATACCGGAAAAAAAGTAATTCCTCAAATCCGTGTACATGATAACGGAAAAACGCTTGTAGAAGGAGTGGATTATAAGGTATCATATAAGAACAATACTACAGCCTGCGATATAACTGATACAGGCATTGCAGATAAGAAGAAACCTCAGGTGATTGTACAGGGAATCGGAGGGTATAAGGATGAGAAACGGATTGTGACCTGTTTCACCATATACAGAAGAGACCTTGGGGAAGCAGAAATCACACTTCCCACAGGTGTTGTGGAGAAGACGAATGGAAAGCAACAGCTTATTAAGCCTGTTGTGACATTTGAAGGAAAGAAGGTATCCGGTAAGGAATATACCGTTTCTTATTACATGGATGAAGCCTGTACACAGGAAGTAACCGGTATCACAACCGCAGGAAGATACTATGTCCGGTTAGAAGCTGCGGATATTAACTTTACCGGTAAATCAGAAGTATATTCCATCTGGTGTAACAGTAAGGACAAGCTTCTTAGTAATGCCAAGGTAATCTTACAGAAAAAAATTGTAATTGAGAAAGATTCCATCGAAGCGGATGAAGCATTGCAGCGTATCTTAAAACAGGTAAAACTTGGGAAGGATACCTATACAATCGATGACGTAACAAAACTTAAGGAACTGTTTGAAATCAAAGGCATCAATGAGTATGGAGGAATTTATTCTTACGAGAATCTAGCGAAGCTGTTAACCACAACAGGAAATAAGACGCTACTACTTATTGCAAAGGATGGTAACGAAAAGGGATATGCAGGTGAGAAGGAAGTAACCTTTAAAGTAAGGGGAGAAGCACTCTCCAAGAAAGACTTTACCGTATCCTTTGATGCAACGAAAAACACCTTAACAACTGTTTATAACGGTTCCGGACAGGTTCCCATGGTTACTACGGATCTGGTTGAGGGAAAGGATTATTACATAACCTGTTATCAGGGAAAACAGAAAACAGATGCTTATGATGTGGTAAATGCCGGTTCCTATTCCCTTGCAATAAACGGTATCGGTGATTATGAAGGAAAACTTACTTACTCTTTCAAGATTACGAAACTGAATGTAAAGGATGCATACAAGGATGGTCTGCTCTCCATTTCCGTACAGGAAGAACTTCCTGTATACAGCACTACGGGAGCAAAGGCTTCCTTTGATGTGGTATTCAGAAGCGGAGCGGATATCCTGCTTACGGAAGGAGAAGATTATAAGTTAACCTATTCCGGTCATAAGAAAGCAGGCGATGATAAAACTGTATCCTATGCCAAGCTTCAGGGTATCGGAAACTTCACCGGAAGCTTAAGGGGTGACGGTAAGACCACAGGAGAATCCAATGCAGCAAAGGGTATTGTCAAAGAACTTAACTATAAGGTACTTCCGAAGGATTTGGGAAGCAGTGATATAAGACTTGTGGTAGAAAAGCCTGGTAAGAAAGCAGATTTATCCGATACGAAGGTGGTCTTATATGATAGCGGTAAGAAGATACCCGCTAAGGAATACAAGGTAGCCTGCCAGGGAACCGAGAGTGAGATTTCCATCACCATAACCGGAAATGACAGGAACTATACCGGAGTGGTTGAGAAAGTAATAAACAATACTGCAGTAAATATCGCAGATGCAGACAAGGTAGGAATAAGCCTTTCAGGTAAGACCTTCTATTACACGGGAGAAGAAATCTGTCCGGAAGTAACTGTCACTCTTAAGGATACTACCCTGCCGGAATGCAACCCTGTAGTAACGTATGAAAGCAACCTGAAAGTTGGAAAAGGAACCGTCATCATAACAGGAGACGGAGAGAACTATTACGGACAGAAAAAGGTAACCTTTATCATCCTGCCGAAATGGGCGATGTGGATATGGTAGTTACCGGGAAGAGAGGAATTCATGAAAGAAAAACTGAAGAATCTTATCACGAAACTAAAGGAAAAACTGATTCCGAAATTAAAAACATTCATCAAGAAACGATGGAAGCTTCTGTTAATAGTGGCAGGGGTGTTAGCAACAATCGCAATTATCTTAAATGCATTGCGCTACACCCCTGTGGGGTTGCAGTTGTATGCGAGGGTTATGCCTTTTCAGCTAATTAGTTTGTACACTAATTATGGTGATTTTACAATCAGTAACGGAAAACAGAGTGCGGTGTTCGTGAATGGAAAGAAAGTAAGCGGAGATTTGCCGGTGTATCGTACTGAAGTAGAGTGGGATGAAATTGTTGCTAAAACATATTACTACAAATACTATTTATGTCCGCTACGGCGAACACAGAAATATGAGCTTTATCCTAACACATCGAAATGGTGTGAGACGCGTTTTGTGGGTGAAATGTGTTATGAGTATGATATTGAATCTAAAGAAGGCGGTTATATTTGCCTGAATTCTAATTGGATGGTTACTACTCAAACAAAAAATGAGGTTTGGAACCGTGTATCACTATATTGGATAAAATCATTGGGAGATAAATGGCTTGGTGCAGATATTGGCGGAAAGACTACTGGGATTTCCGGTAGTGTTAGTCACAAAGGGTATTTCTTCTCTTCTTCTGAAGAATGTATATATAAAGTAAATGTGTGGACATTTCCTAAAGAATGCCATTTTGAAAGTATAGAAGTAGACGAGGATGGCATTTTGCTGAAAGAAAAAAACAGTAAAGAAGGCATTATCATGAGAGGAAAGGAAGTAATTGAACGTTTTGATATAAGTGATAGTGAAAGAGTGTGGTTTTAATTATTAAGGAAGGAAATTCTTTTATATGACAGAAAAAGGTAACTTTCCTTATCCTGCCGAAGTGGGCGATGTGGATATGGTAGTGCTGATAAAAAGACAATGGAGGAATTCTATGAAAAGGATAATTTTTAAAATTGCAAAATGTACCACATTTCTTTTAGGTATAGTGTTATTAGTTGGCTGTTTACGGCTGCCGGTGTATGCAGATATCTGGATTGATCCGATGGAGACAGATGAGTTTCTGTCAACGCACACCAATTCGAGTTATTTTGCTGGGTGCACATATATCACAAATGGGAAGGAAGGATATGTTCCGGTATACAGATCGCCGGAGGATCTTACAGTGATTGCAAAGATCGAAAACAATAAGGAAGATTGCTACGGATATTATTATTACGAAGATGAAAATAATGCTTGGTGCTCATATGATACCTACGATGGTTATCCCATTGGCTGGGTTAGAGAATCTGACCTTATTTTGGTTTACGACTATCGGGCGTTTGATCATTTTTACCATGAAAAAGTTAAATTTCATGGGGGCGAAAAGGATTTTAAAATTGATGCAGACTTTGCGTATGTTTACGAGTATCCCGGAGCCCCTGAACCAAAGGATAAAACGGGTAAGAGCTCCATTCACTGTTACGGTTACTATACCTACAGAGATGAAAAAGGACGGAAGTGGATAAATGGGGAGGCAGAATGGATATGCATTGACAATCCCACTGCACTTCCGGAGGAATTGTATCCTGATGGTTTGCCTGAAATGCGCAGCACAAGTGAGTTTCGCGGACCGGTTAACTGGCTTCCTATTATTATTACAGCATCTCTTGTGGCCGGCGTTGCAGCGGTAACAGGAATTCTGCTTTTGTTTATTTACAGAAAGAATAAATCCAAGAAAAACAACTCCGGAGAAGAATCATGACAATACTTTATTCTGTGCTGCATTTTCTGGTTGACGGAATCTGTGCATTTGCAATGATGAATTATTTTTCAGGCATGTATGACTATCAGATGGAGGGCTTGTTATACAACTTTTGTGCTTTTGCTCTTCAGATGCCTCTGGGGGTTATATTGGATATCATAAATGTCGCTAAAAAGGAGTCACCGCTGCCATCTTTTTGGTTTGCGTTCCTTGGTGTTGCGGTTACATATGTGGGGGCTTTTACCCATCCGGTTATACTCGGAATCGGGAACGCGCTTTTTCATCTGGGCGGTGGTGTTGGAACGATACAGGAAGATCGGCGTAAAAATCACAAAGGGACCGACTTGGGAATTTTTGTGGCACCCGGGGCGCTGGGTCTGTTCCTGGGGACTCTTTTTACGGATAAAAATACCCATCTGTGGGTGTTTATCATCTCCCTTTCCGTTGTGCTGATTTGTTTTATCACAGGTATTGCTTTATTGCGTTCCCTGAAAGCAGGAAAATCTGTTTCTGTATTGAAAACGCCGGAATTTAAATGGAAAAACGGTCTCGTTGCCGGCTGTTTTCTGGTTGTGATATTGCGTTCATATCTTGGTCTGGCAATTTCTTTTTCGTGGAAGACTACGGTTCTGTTTTCGCTGATTGCAGTACTTGCTGTTGTGCTGGGTAAGATTGCCGGAGGGTTTGCCGCAGCATATTTGGGAGTACGGCGGACTGTATTGTTCTCTCTGGCAGGAGCTGCGGTCTGTTATCTGTTTTCCGGTTTTATGCCTCTGGGGATTTTGGCGTTGTTTCTTTTTAACATGACAATGCCGATAACCTTGTACGGACTGGTGCAGCGCTGGGAGAAAATGCCCGGCCTGGCATTCGGCTTACTGACCTTTGCGATTTTTATCGGTTATATACCTGTTTACTTAGGTCTTCCTACATTGCAAAACGGCAATGTTCTCGGATTTGTGGGAAGCGTTTTATCCGGAGTGATTTTGATTATGTGCTTAAGGAAAAAAGAGGAAGTTTAGTCATGTGGATATCCATCTTTTATATGTTTGCGATTTCGTTGTTTCTGACCATTCTTACGGAGGCCTTGGTGGCTTTTATCTGGAAAGTCCGCAGCCCGAAGGTTTTTATGCTGGTTGTGCTGGTAAATGTTCTGACGAATCCGTTGCTGGTGCTGGTTAATTGGACTGCACGTATATATTTCTCCTGTGATTATCTTGTTATGTTGTTTCTGACGGAGCCGGTGGTTTTTCTGGCGGAAGCGTTGATATATCGCAGTTTCTCCAAAATCGATTCTTATGCAATCAAACATCCCGTATGGTATGGGATAACTGCCAATGCGGTATCATGCGGGCTTGGGATTGTAATCTCGTATCTGTAGATGCAATACTTATACACAGGGAAGTTTCTTTATTCGTTAGGAAAATGCAAAAGAAATACAATTATTCGGTTGAAAAACGCGAAAAAACACGTTTGTTCGTTTGGAAAACGCAATAATTAATAGACTTTTCGTTTGAAAAATGCTATGATAAGCAAAAGTATTGTGAAAAGAGGTATGTATGGAACGGAAAACGCTAGACATATTACTAAAATGGAAAGTAAAGAAGAACAGAAAACCTTTGCTTGTAACCGGTGTTCGTCAATGTGGAAAAACGTATCTAATAAAAGCCTTCGGAAAAGCAGAATTTGACGATATGGCCTACTTTAATTTTGATGGAAATACGGGGTTAAAGTCTGTTTTTGATTATGATTTTGATGTGGAGAGAATTCTTGATGAGCTTTCTAATGTGATATACGGTAAAAAAATCATTCCGGGGAAAACCTTAGTTGTTTTCGATGAAATTCAGGATTGTCCGCGTGCAATACAATCTCTTAAGTATTTTTGCGAAAATATGCAGGAACTTCATGTTATTGCAGCAGGATCGTTGTTGGGTGTGGCTCTTCGAAAAGAGGGGATTTCTTTTCCGGTAGGCAAAGTTGACCGTATTGAAATGTATCCGATGAGTTTTGAAGAGTTTGTAATTGCAGATGGTGGAGAAAAGTATATTAACGGAATCCGTAATCTGGCATTTGAAAGAGAAATTCCGGAGTTATATACAATTCCTCTGGAGAAATATTTAAAGAATTATTATATTGTGGGTGGTATGCCGGAGGCAGTACAGACATGGATAGATACTCATGATTACAATGAAGTGGAAGAAGTTCAGGACAGAATTTTAAAAGATTATGCTGATGACTTTGGAAAGCACACTACTCATGATACTGCTACGAAGGTGCGTTTGGTCTGGGATGCAATTCCTTCGCAGATTGCAAAAGAAAACAATAAATTTATTTTTTCTCATGTAAAACAGGGTGCACGTGCAAAGGATTTGGAAGATGCGTTGGCGTGGCTTGTTAATGCCGGAATTGCATATAAGTTAAATCTGGTATCAAATCCGGAGCTGCCCTTGTCCGGAATGGCTGACAGCACATATTTTAAAGTATACATGTCAGATGTAGGACTACTTCGAAAAAAATCAAATGTAAATTACAGAACCATCCTGGAAGGGGATGTTTCATATGCCTATTTCAAAGGTGCATTAACTGAGAATTATGTTATGACACAGTTAAAATGCATGGGTGTGGAATGTTATTTTTGGAGAACAAAAGCAGATGCAGAAATCGATTTTGTATCAGACTATGAAGGAGTGCTTCTTCCGATAGAAGTAAAGGCGGCGGATAATACGAAGGCAAAGAGTTTGCACATGTTCTGCGGCAGATATAAACCGAAGATGGCAATTAAAACTTCTCTCAAAAATGTGGGAGATAACAAGGATGGAGATTCACATGTCTGGAGTCTTCCGTTGTATGCAATTTTTAGATTAAAAGAATATGTGGCCCATGAGATGGGATGGTAGTTGCCGTAGATGCAATGCTTGACAATTCCACCTCATGGTTTTATGATGTGCTTGTAAAATGAAATGCAATGCTAGGGGAGCGTAATGCTGAGAATGAGTTTTTGCTCTGACCCTCACTACTTGAACCGGATAATACCGGCGTAAGGAAGCTGAATGTGTCAAACATTCGAAATCTGTATTAAGTAGCCCCTCTTTGCGAAATGTAAGGAGGTTTTTTTATGTCATTTTTTTTCACAGAGGAAGTTTACGATGGTGTCACATCCTACCAGCCTACCGTTGCCGGCTATGGTGCTTTCGTAGCTGTTATGATTGGTGTTTTGCTCATCGCGAGCTTCATCGGAGGCGGCAAAAAGTCCGGCAAAACAGGTGCGAAACAGCTTGCCTTTTCGGCTATGGCAATGGCACTTGCAACGGTTATGTCAATGCTGAAATTAATTGAACTCCCCATGGGCGGTTCGCTGACTCTTTGCAGCATGCTTTTTATCACTCTGGTAGGCTATTGGTTCGGTTTAAAAGCTGGTCTGATGACTGCCGTTGCATACGGTATTCTGCAGTTGATTATCGGTCCCTACATTATAACCCCCATACAGCTTATCGTGGATTATATCCTCGCATTCGGGGCATTGGGATTATCCGGAATTTTCCGGAATGTAAAAGGCGGCCTTCTTCTGGGATACTGGGTAGGTGTTGTGGGAAGATTCGCGTTCTCCTTCCTTTCCGGAATGATTTTCTTTGGCTCCTATGCTTCCGAGTACGGAATGAGTGCGCCGGTGTATTCTGCCCTGTATAACGGCTCCTACATTTTTGCGGAGGCTTTGGTAACTACGGGAATTCTCTGCATTCCTCCGGTAAACAAAGCATTGAAAAAGATCAAAACAATGACGGAAAACGGGAAAAATTAGCTTTGGAACAACTCTTCCCTTGTAATCCCTTCGGAAATTGAGTATACTAATGCAGAAAACGGTCCCGTAAAACCTGATGTTTGCGTGTCCCACCGGGATAAAAGCAAAGGGTTTACATATACTTTAAATACGGGAACGCAGGAGGCTTATGAACTGGGAAAAAAATGTACGAAGAGTAGTACCTTATGTTCCGGGAGAACAACCCAAAGCAGAAAAGGTCATTAAATTAAATACGAACGAAAATCCTTATCCTCCCGCACCGGGTGTGCAGGCTAAAATGGTGGCGTTTGCAGACAGATTCGATGAGTTACGTCTGTATCCCAGCCCCACGGTAGAGGATCTTGTAAAAGAGCTGGCGCTTTATCATAAAGTGCCGGAAGAGAAGGTTTTTGTGGGTGTAGGCTCTGATGATGTGCTGGCTACCGCATTCCTTACTTTTTTTAATTCTGATAAAGCAATTCTTTTTCCTGACGTAACCTATTCTTTTTATGATGTGTGGGCTGCGTTGTACGGAATTCCGTTTGAAACAAAGAAGCTTGACGGGAATTACAGAATCATTCCGGAAGATTACATGGTAGAGAATGGCGGAATTGTAATTGCCAATCCCAATGCGCCGACAGGCATTGCTCTGGGCAGGGATGTATTGGAGCGTATTATTGCGGCCAATCCGGATTCTGTAGTGATTGTGGATGAAGCTTACGTGGACTTCGGAGGTGAAAGCTGTATTCCTTTAACGGATAAATACGAGAATCTTCTCGTAGTACAGACCTTCTCCAAATCCCGTTCCATGGCAGGTTTGCGTGTGGGTGTGGCAATCGGCTCTCCTAAGCTGATTGCATATTTAAACGATGTAAAATTTTCAATCAATTCCTATACCATCAATCTTCCTACTTTGGAGTATGCAGTGGAATCCCTTCGGGATGAGGCTTACTTCAGAAAATGTGTGGACCGGATTTGCGCCACAAGAGAATGGACGAAGGAGCAGCTTACCGCTCTGGGATATGAAGTGCTTGAGAGTAAAACCAATTTCCTTTTTGCAAAGCCTGCGGCATATACGGCAGAAGAAGTTTTTGAATATCTGAAGACAAAGCACATTTATGTACGTCACTTTAAGGGTGAGCGGGTAAAAGATTATCTGCGCATCAGTATCGGTACGGCAGAAGAAATGCAGGAACTGATTCAGACATTAAAAGATTGGAGAAAGTAAATGGAAGCGATTGCAACATGGTTTGCCCAGACCTTAGGGCAGTACGTAGCACCGGAATGGGTGGTTTTTATTATTTCCATGATTCCCATTTTGGAATTAAGAGGAGGACTCATTGCCGCAAGTGTATTACAGATTGATATTTGGAAGGCGATTCCTTTTTGTGTTGTAGGTAACATTATTCCCATTCCTTTTATTCTTCTTTTTATCAAGAAGATTCTTCAGTGGATGAAGGGAATCAAAGGACTTCGGGTAATTGCAAACTGGCTGGAAGACAAGGCAAATAAAAAGAGCGATGCTTTAAAGAAAGGCGAGTTCTGGGGGCTTGCTTTATTTGTGGGAATTCCCCTCCCCGGTACCGGCGCATGGACCGGTTCCCTTATTGCTGCTTTGTTTGATGTAAAACTTCCCAAAGCAGTAGGAGCTATTCTTCTGGGAATTGTGATTGCCACGATTATCATGGCAATTGTGTCATACGGATTACTGGGTTCGGTAATGGGTATTTTTAATTAACGATAAAAGAAAGCTTTTATCTCTTTTCAGGGGTAAAAGCTTTTTGTAAAAGCGGAGGAAACATGGAAGCTTATACAGGATTTGCGGCGCTTTATGATGCGTTTATGGAGGATACTCCTTACGATGAATGGAAGGAGTTTCTGATTCGGAAATTAAAAGAAAACGGAATTGAGGATGGTCTTGTTCTGGACTTGGGATGCGGCACGGGAACCCTGACGGAGGCAATGGCTGCAGAGGGATATGACATGATTGGAGTGGATATGTCCGAGGATATGCTGCAGGTTGCCCTGGAGAAAAGAGAAGCTTCCGGAGCGGATATTCTGTATCTGTGTCAGGATATGCGGGAGTTTGAACTTTACGGTACGGTAAGAGCAGTTGTCAGTGTGTGTGACAGTGTGAATTATATTACGGAACCGGAGGAACTGAAAGAGGTATTCCGTCTGGTTAATAATTACCTGGACCCTAAGGGTGTGTTTGTTTTTGACTTTAATACGGTGTATAAGTATGAAATCTTAATCGGGGACAGCGTCATTGCGGAGAATCGTGAAGACTGCAGTTTTATCTGGGAGAATTTTTATTATCCGGAAGAACAGATGAATGAGTACGAGGTCACCTTCTTTCAGAAAGAGGGAGAGTTGTACCGGAAGTTTACGGAGAATCATTTTCAAAGAGGATATACCTTGGATGAAATAAAAAGGCTTCTTGCGGAAGCCGGACTTGTTTTTCACGAGGCAAGGGACGGAAATGATTTCGGACCGGTCACACCGGAAAGCGGAAGAATTTTTGTGATTGCCGGAGAACAGGGAAAGTAAAAACATATGATACAGTCCAAAAAGCGGATTGTCGGAAAGGAATATAAAATGGATAAAATCGTAAGAGCGACTGCGGCAGATGCCCAGATTCGTATTTTTACAGCTTATACAAAAGACATGGTGGAGGAAGCCAGAACCCGGCATAATACAAGTCCCGTGGCGACTGCTGCCCTGGGTCGTCTTATGACGGCAGGTGCCATGATGGGAAGCATGTTAAAAGGAGAAAATGATATCTTGACTCTAAGAGTCAATGCAAGTGGTCCGTTGCAGGGAATTACGGTTACTGCCAATTCCAAAGCAATGGTAAAAGGCTATGTAGGAAATCCGGATGTGATTCTTCCTGCCAGCAAAGCAGGTAAGCTTGATGTGGGAGCTGCTGTGGGAATCGGTTTTCTTGACGTCATTAAAGATATGGGATTAAAAGAGCCTTATGTAGGACAGACAGTGTTACAGACCGGCGAAATCGGAGATGATTTAACCTATTATTTCGCCAGCTCCGAACAGATTCCCTCCTCTGTGGGTCTGGGCGTGCTGATGAACAAAAACAACACTGTTGCCCAGGCCGGAGGTTTCATTATCCAGCTGATGCCTTTTGCCAAAGAGGAGGTTGTGGCAAAGCTTGAGGAGAATCTTGCCGGAATCAAAAGCGTAACATCCCTGCTGGAAGAGGGACATACGCCGGAAAGTCTTCTGGAGCTTTTATGTAAAGACTTAAATCCCGTCATCATGGATGAAATGCCTACGGCGTTTTCCTGTAATTGCGGTAAGGAGCGTATGGAAAAGGCACTTATCAGCATTGGAAGGGACGAACTTCAATCCATGATTGATGATGGGGAATCTATTGAAATGAACTGTCATTTCTGTAACAGTCATTACACTTTTACCATTGAGGAACTGAAATCAATTTTAAAACGTGCGTAATTTCATAAAAACTCCGGAAAGGATTATTCAGCAATGCTTTCCGGTTCGGTACCGGCTTCGGTATCGTTTTCCGTGTTATCTTCGGCAGGGGCGTCAGTCTCTGCCGATGCTTTGTTTAAGGCGGCTTTTATGGCATCAAGCAGTACAAGGGAGGTGTATTTGGCGTCCTCGGGATAGGTGAGACTTTCCAAAGACTGGCTTGTGATAATCTGGTTGGTAAGGTCTTCGAAGGAAGGCTCGATAAGCGGATACATGGTTTCCAGATCATCATTTAAGTTAATCATTTGGATGGAATTGATATTGTTTTCATCCACGGTTACTTCAATGTCTACCGTCTGGGTACCCAGTGTGATGGCACTTGTATATACGCCGGGCACATAAGACAGGGTCTCCGTGGGAACTTCGGGGGTAACATCTTCCTCTTTATCCGGGAGAAACATGATAATTAATATCACTACAAAAAGAAGCCCAAGCAAAGCGAAAATACCGGTGTAAATAATTTCTTTCAGACGTAAAACAACGATTTTGGTTTTGTTTCCCATGATGTCCCTCTTGTTTTTTATAAGTTTTTTATAAAATATATTTACGGCATGAAATATTTATGACCGAATCGTGGAAAAAAAGTGAAAAATCTTGTATTGAAATGTGTATTGTAGTAAAATAAACTGATATGTTGTGCGAAAAAGGAGAACTGTAATGAAATTCACAAAAATGCACGGTTGTGGCAATGATTATGTTTATATAAAAGGCGAAGACTGGACGGGAGAAGATAAAAAGAAACTCATCCCACTGATTAGCGACAGACACTTCGGTGTGGGCTCTGACGGCGTAATCTTCATCAACTCCTCCGATAAGGCAGATTTTGAAATGGAAATGTACAATGCGGACGGAAGCCGTTCCCAGATGTGCGGCAACGGAATCCGCTGCGTAGGTAAATTCGTTTATGACAAAGGAATGACCGATAAAAAGGAAATTACCGTGGAGAGCTTTGGTGCGGTAAAGTACCTGACACTTTTAGAAGAAAATGGCGAAGTAAACCGGATTAAGGTAGACATGGGTGCGCCGGAATTAAAGGCGGACAAGGTTCCCGTGGTTTGTGAGAAAGAAAATGCAATTATGGAGCCGGTTAAAGTGGGAGAGAAGACCTACCATATGACCTGTGTTTCCATGGGCAATCCCCATGCGGTGATTTTTGTAGATGAAATCACGGATGATATGGTATGGAAGGATGGAGCTTATCTCGAGACGGCGGAATGCTTCCCGGAGCGGGCTAATATTGAATTTATCAAGGTTGTAGACCGAAACCACATCATCATGCGTGTGTGGGAGCGGGGAAGCGGTGAGACCTATGCCTGCGGAACCGGAAGCTGTGCCAGCGTGGTAGCGGCGGTTATTAACGGATTAACCGATGAAAAGGTTAAAGTGTCCCTGGTGGGAGGAGACCTGGAAGTGGAATATAACCGACAGGAAAACAAGGTATATATGACCGGACCTGCCCAAACCGTGTTTGAAGGGGAACTTGATACAAAAAAATTGAAATAAAACCATAAAATATAGGAGATGAAACGTATCTCTGGTAGGAAGTCTGAGAGGAAAAGACAATGAATCAGCAGGAATTTGAAGCGTGTATTGCTCAAATCCGAAATGGTGACCGGGAAGGCCTCAGACGAATATATGAATGCTACATGAGCTATATATATTCAGTAATTTACGGTGTTTTGATGAATCGTGAAAATGCAGAGGATGTGACTTCGGATTTTTTTATAAGAATCTGGAACAGTGCGGAAACCTATCGGCCGGGCAATGCCCATAAAGCGTGGTTGGTAACCATAGCAAGAAATATGGCGTTGGACTTTTTAAGAAAGCACAAAAAGGAAGTTCTGACGGATGACTTTGCGGAGGATACCGCAAATAGTGATGATGTGGAAGGAGAGGTACTCGGTGAAATGGGTGTGATGGAAGCACTGAACTGTTTGACCGAGGCAGAGCGTCAGGTGGTAAGCCTGAAGGTTCTGGGTGAAATGACTTTCCGTGAAATTGCTGATTTAAAGGGTATTCCCATTGGAACAATTACCTGGCGTTATCAAAATGCCATAAAGAAGCTTAAGAGGTGCGGTTATGAGTAAAAACTTTGAAGAAGCTTATAAAGCTGAGGTTTTAAATGACATACCGGATTTGTGGGACCGTATAGAAGCAGGGCTTACGCCCCGGGCTGCGGCGGTCGTCCCCGATGTGTCAGAAGCGGAGCAGACAGTTCCGGTAAAAAAGAAAAAGAAATCATTATATAAATTTTTATATGTGGCAATGCCTGCGGCAGCAGTGGTGCTGGTATTCCTGATTAGCATTCCCGTGGTTCTTTCCATGGTTGCGGGACGGTCTTACAGCAAGGATTCTGCACCTTCCGGGCAGAAGAAGGATGAGATTCTGAATGCAGTGGAATTTACGGATGCTTATGAAATGATTAAGGATAATTTCGTTGGGGCAGATTCCGCAGCGCAGGAAGAAATCGCAATGGAAAGTGAAACGCTTCATCAGGATGTAGTAACGGATGAAAATCTGACGGTGGAAGAAGCCTTGGTGTCAAATGAAGAAATTACTTCCGAGCCGGTTGTAAAAAATCCGGAACTTGTAACGGCAGGGAGCGAAGATGGCGAGTATCGTATCCTTCAGAAGAATTTGAAGGTAGAGGTGCTTGCAGCAGATAACGGCAGAATTTCCGTTGTGCCCGTAAGTATGGAGGCGGATGCATTCAAGTCCGTTCTTGGTGCCGGTTACGCCGGATGCGGAGAAGGAGATTTCACCTTCTTATATTCCCTGGAAAGTGCTTGTGAACCTGAGGCAGGTAAAACATACCTTTGCAGAATTCAGGAAGAGGACGAAGGGGAAGCATTGCTTAGAATTGTATTGATTGAAGAAGTGACCCAATAAGGGATAAGTAAAAGGAGAATAGGAAGCGTAATGAAGACAGAAAGAACAAACAAAATGCATTTCCTGAAAAGCAGCATGTTATGTTTGCTTACAGTTCTGCTTGCCTGTGCTTTTTTAGGCGGATGTAAGCCTGATGAAACAGAGGACCGCTTTGATGTGGAAATGACCTATGGCTACGGAAATGTTTTGGAATATGGAAAGGATGCACCTTTTCATATCAGTGTTACCAATAACGGAGATGACTTCGAAGGTGTGGTACAGCTGATTGTACCGACCCAGGACGGAAATAAAATGTACGGTAAGGAGTTTTCCATTTCCAAGGGTAGTAAAAAGCAGGTGGAACTCGTGGGCTCCGTCAACAGAAATCATGATAAAATCTGTGTCCGTATCGTGGATAAAAAAGACAATGTCATTTTCACCAAGGAAGTTCGTTGTAATGTTTCTCAGCAGTATTCTGCCATCAATGTGGGCATTCTGAGTGACGATTATTCCGCATTGGGATACATGGACCAGCAGCAGCTTCTTTTTTATACAGAGCTTCATACGGAAATTTTTGAATTGAACAAGGATACGCTGCCTTCTGAAAAGAATGCTCTTGAAATGCTGGATGTTATTGTTATTTCCGACTTCAGTACGGATACTCTGAGTGATGAGCAGTTAAAAGCCATCGGTGTATGGGTAAGCGAAGGCGGCCTTCTTATGGTGGGCACGGGAAGTACCCATAATAAAACACTTTCCAAGTTAAACGGTAATTTGTTGGATATTACCGTTGGTTCTCTTGAAAAGAAGAATACCAAATTCGGTCTTACACTTGCGGATTTTAACGGACTTGCAGCACAGGCGGGAGCCAGTCTTCAGACGTATGCAGACCCGTATTCCGATTATAACTACAATTCATTTTTTGAAGGATATTTTACGGATAATTATGACAGTTTAAAACAGGCGTATGCAGATTCCTATAAGGCTGACTGGGACGGAGATGTAAATACTGATTACGATGCGGCATCTCTGTACGGAAGCTTCTATTACTACTGTTATGAAAAGTACTATTATGATGTGTATATTCCTACCATATATTCGGGACTTTTCCAGGTTAGCGGTACGGATGCGCTTCCTTACGTAAATGCGGATGTGCTTTCTTTATCAGGCGCACTTCCCTCCAATCCCACTACGGAAATTTACTGGGGTGAAACCGCCGGTGATCCTTATGAACTTGCTTATGTTTCCAAAGTAGGCTTTGGTCATACGGTTGTAGCGGGAATAGATTTTACCAAGAATCCGCTTCCTAATTATGAAGGAAATTCATTGCTTTTTATTTACTTTTTGGAGAAGTATGTAGGAAGCAGATGCTATGAGGATTATTCCAACGGTTCATACTATTACTACGATGACCCTGCGAAGAGTTTAAAATCCAGTCTGGCAGACGGTCTGGCAGCAGCACAGGTTCCTCCCGTGCTTTTATACGGTTTGCTGATTGTTATATTCCTGATTACGGTGATTGTTTTCTACTTCATCATGTTAAAAAAGAAAAAGAGCATCCGCCTTTGGTTCTGGTATCCGGTGCTTGCGTTGGGATTTGGTATTATTATTTACTGTCTTGGTTTTTCAACAAGACTGTTCAGACCCGTAATCAACAGCGTCAGCTTCGTTACCCCTTACGGTAGCATGACAAGCCGTCTTACCGCCCTTTCCGTAACGGTGCCCAGAAATAAAGAATATAAAATCGCTTTCCCCAAGGACAGCAATATATCTTTTTATGAGGAGTATGATTACTGGTACGGCAGCGACGATGAAAATATATATGATACATATGAAGTTGGTCTGGTTTCCGGCTATGAGGATTCCATGGTTTATTTCAATGATATGACTGCATTGGAAAGCCGTACCATGATGCTCTCGGATGCTTATGTGGCTTCTTCCGGCATTGATATTTCTTACAATGGATGGGATTACAGTGTAACCAATCATTATGACTGTGATTTGGAAGCTGCGTTCTTTTACTATGACGGCAAGCTGTACTATATCGGCGACTTTGCCAAGGGAGAAACCAAAACCCTTACAGAGTATGAATATAGCGGATATTATTCCGTTGTTTCCGATATCCGCAGTGAATATACTTCCGAGAATATCGCAAAAGAAATCGGTTGTTTCTTCTTGGGAAGCATTCTTCCGGTTTTCGATGATTTTTATGTTGCCAATCAGGCGTTGTCCGCTTATGACGATCTGTTTTACAATGTAAGCCAGAATGATGAATTTATCTTCGGCGGTGTATGTACACAGGAGTCAGTGGATGAGTTCCAGTCCTCTACCAACTACAGAGAGAGAAGCGTGGAACTGATTTATATTCAGGACAATGTGAATTCAATTATCCAAAAAGCAGGAAATTAGAAAGGACAGAGAAGACCAATGTTAAAGATTAATCATTTATACAAAAACTACGGTCGGTTTCTGGCCGTTAACGATTTGAACTTACATGTTGAAAAAGGAGAACTGTTCGGTTTCGTAGGTGCCAACGGTGCAGGTAAAACCACTACCATGCGAATCTGCGTGGGACTTTTGGGGGCCACCTCCGGACAGGTGCTTATTGATGGTGAGGATGTTCTTTCCAATCATGACCTTTTAAGCCGTAAAATCGGCTATGTACCGGACTTTTTCGGCGTATACAGCAGCTTCAGCGCAATGGAATATCTGGAGTTTTTCGCTTCTACATACGGAATCAGGGGAGCGGAAGCAGAAGTTTTATGTAAGGATCTTTTAGACCTTGTAAAACTTTCCCATAAGGCAGACGCGGATGTAAACGGTCTTTCCAGAGGTATGAAACAGAGAATGTGCCTGGCAAGAGCTTTGGTGCACAATCCGGATATTTTATTCCTTGACGAGCCTGCCAGTGGTCTGGACCCGAAGGCAAGATTTGAATTAAAAGAAATTCTGAAAAATCTTTCTTCCATGGGCAAAACCATTGTAATCAGTTCCCACATTCTGCCCGAACTGGCAGAAATGTGTACCAGTATCGGAATCATTGATAAGGGACAGATGATGTTAAAGGGAACCATAGATGAAATTCACCGTGC
This sequence comes from Lachnospiraceae bacterium, assembly GCA_017473905.1. Taxonomy (GTDB): domain Bacteria; phylum Bacillota; class Clostridia; order Lachnospirales; family Lachnospiraceae; genus UBA3766. The sequence continues at coordinate 103,320 of JAFUJA010000014.1, forward strand.
TGCTTCCGCAGCAAGTCCTTTGCTGGTAACGGTTGATGACGAATCCATTGATGCTGCGTTTGAAGTGTTAAAACAGATTCCCGTGGTGCAGCAGGTGTCTTCACAGGGAAGTCTTATGAAGGTGGTAATTACCGGCGGAAAAGAAGATGAGAAGGCAATTCTTGCTTCACTTCTTCAGAATGATATTTCAGTTTATTCCTTTACCCGTCAGGACGGAAGTCTTGAAAGTCTCTTCATGGATATTGTGGGCAGACGTAAAAATGAGAATGTCCGGGGAGGTGTACAATGAAACCTTTTGAAGTAAAAAACGCAGTATTGCGTAAAGATATGATTTTGGATATGAAACGCCCCAAGATTATGATTATTATGATTATTTTTAATCTGATTCTGGGATGTGTGCTGTTACCCGTTTTGATTGCTTTCCCCATCGTTGGTCTTGCAGCAGGGGAAATCAGCTATAAAGTCATGGTGTATTTCTTTATTGCACTGGTATGGATAGAATGTATCGCTATTATATTCCTTGCGCCGGCGCTAACCGCGGGATGTATATCCATAGAGAAGGAGAGGCAGACGCTGGAAGTACTGCTTACCACAAGCATGACACCCTGGCAGATTGTAACAGGTAAATATCTTTCTGCAATCTACCTGGTAATCATGTTAATTATTTCCAGTATTCCCACGTTATTTACCGTATTTATTTACGGTGGTATTTCCATCTGGCAGATGCTCCAGATTCTTGCAATTCTGGTTACCACAACATTTTTTATTGCATCTTTTGGTGTATTTTTCTCTGCCATGTTAAAAAATACCATCCTTTCCGTTATCCTTACCTACATTACCGTAGGAGCGGTGTTAAGCATAACTTTTATGCTTGCATTCGGCGGCATGGGTGTTACCGCACTTGTGAATGAAATGATTACGGATTATATGTATGATGTGTACTATATCAAAGTAGAAAATGTACTTTGCGGAGATCCCTTTATTTTTATCTTGTGGTTAAATCCGCTGGTTACTCTTTTTGACGGTGTGGGTCAGGTGTTCGGATATGCAGACGCCGGAAACGGTATTGCTGATTTGCCGATATATACCCATTTTACGGATAAAAATATCCTGTTAAATATGTGGACGATTTTATCCATTGTAAGTCAGGGCCTTGTAACCTTCCTTTTGTTGAAGGCTTCTGCATTCTTTTTAAAACCCGTAAAGAAGCAGAAAAAGGGGAAAAAGGCAAAAAAAACCCAAAAAGCTATAACAGCTTAGTTGTAAGATAAGGAGGATTCCGGATGGAACAGGATCGTTTTATTTTAGATTTTATAAAAAAAGTCAGAAAACGGCTTTGCCGGAATATATGGGTCAAAACCATGCTTTGGGCATTTTTTGCAGGTATGGTTGTGTGGGGGATTTTTAATACCATCGGTCTGATTGTACCTTTTTATTATTATATGGTGTGGGGGCTTCTTGCCCTGGTGCTGTCTTTGGTTGTGGGATGTTTTATGGCGATGCGTAAATATCCCAACCTGAAGAAGACTGCCCTTGCCATTGATGAAAAGGGATTAAAGGAAAGAGTAACAACTTCTTATGAGCTTTCCGGTAAACATGACCCGTATGCGTCGATTTTAAAGAAGGACACCATTCATCAGATTCGGAATATGCCGGTTAAAAAGGCATTTCCTCTTCATGTAAAAAAGAAGGTGTATCTGTGTCTTTTCCTTTCGCTTATGTTTGTTGTCAGCACGGCTATGTTTCCTGCAAAAACCAAGGATTTAGCCAGAGAACAACATGAAATCCAGCAGGCTGCGGATGAAAGTCTGGAAAAAATGGAAGAAATGGTGGAAGAGATAGTGGAGAAGTATGAGCTTACCGATGCCCAGAAGGAAGCCTTGGAGAAACTTCTGGAAGAGGCTGAGCAGGAATTAAAAGAAATCACCAATATGGAAGAACTTGCTAAGGCGGAGGAGCGTTTTAAGAGCAAACTGGAACAGCAGTTCTCAGAACCTTTAGAGCGTAAAGCTGAAGCGGAAGCCATTAAAAAGGCAGTGGAAAAGGCTGAAGAGAACGGCATTACAGAGGAAGAAAAAGAAGAACTTTCCGAGCAGTTAAAGAAGACGACGGAGCAGGCCAAATCCGATGAACTGCAGCGTATTGCGGAGCAGATGCAGGAGGAACTTCAGGAAAACGGTCAGATTTCACCTGAAACACAGCAGGCACTGGAAAATTATATTCAGAATAATCAGCCCGGTAGCAGTCAACAGGGCGGCCAGCAAGGTGGCCAGCAAGGTGGTCAGCAAGGCGGCCAACAAGGCGGCCAGCAAGGTGGCCAGCAAGGTGGTCAACAGGGCGGCCAGCAAGGTGGCCAGCAGGGCGGCCAGCAAGGTGGTCAGCAGGGCGGCCAGCAGGGTGGCCAGCAAGGCGGTCAGCAAGGTGGTCAGCAAGGTGGTCAGCAAGGTGGTCAGCAAGGTGGCCAGCAAGGCGGCCAGCAAGGCGGTCAGCAAGGTGGTCAACAGGGCGGCCAGCAAGGCGGCCAACAAGGTGGTCAGCAAGGTGGCCAGCAGGGCGGTCAGAATGGCGGTCAGCAAGGTGGCCAGCAGGGCGGTCAGAATGGCGGCGGAACCGGCTGGGATGATGGCAGCAATTACGGTGTTGAACAGAAAAACAACAGCAGTGGAGAACGTGTTATGGTTCCCGAAAGTGAGCTTCCTTATAACGAAACACTTACCGGTCAGGCAAACAGCAACGGCGAGTCTACATTAAGCAGAACGGATAATCCTTATGCATGGCGGGGAAATTCCGTAGAATACGGTGCTGTAGTAGGTGAGTATGCCAATAAGGCTTACAACAGCTTGCAAAGCAGCAAATTGCCGGATTCCATGAAATCTTTAATCAGGGATTATTTCTCCCAGTTAAGCGAATAAAATACCCGATGGGGTGGAGGTTAAAATGATTCAAAACGAAAATGAATTAAGAGATATGACAGCAAAAATAAATGCAGCTGAAGCAGAAATCGGTAAAGCAATTATCGGTCAGAAAGCTGTAATCCGTCAGGTTCTTTATGCAATGCTTTCCGGCGGAAACGTACTTTTGGAAGGTGTGCCCGGTCTTGGTAAAACACAGCTGGTAAAAACCATCGCTTCTGTTTGCTCCATGGATTTTTCACGTATCCAGTTTACACCGGATTTAATGCCTGCAGACGTTACAGGTACCAATTTAATTGTAAAAGAAGACGGACAGAATGTATTCCGTTTCCAGAAGGGACCTGTATTTGCAAACCTTCTGCTTGCGGACGAAATTAACCGTGCTACACCGAAAACACAGTCTGCATTGCTGGAGGCCATGCAGGAGCATACTGTAACCGTGGGTACGGAAACCTATCGTCTGGAAGAGCCTTTTATGGTACTGGCAACCCAGAACCCTATCGAAAACGAGGGTACTTATCCTCTTCCGGAAGCGCAGCTTGACCGTTTCCTTTTTAAGATTCAGGTGGATTTTCCTACCCTTGCGGAATTAAAGGAAATTATGGATATTACAGTTACCAATAAGAAAGTTGATTTGCAGCCTGTTTTAAACGGCAATGACATTATTAATATCCGTAGTGTTATCCGGGATTTACCTATTGCAGAACCTGTTGCGGAATACGCACTTAAAATTGTTGTGGCAACACATCCGGAAGTACCCGGCGCAACCGATTATGTGAAGAAATACATCACCTGCGGTGCCAGCCCCAGAGCTGCCCAGGCAATCTATCAGACTGCCCGCGCGAAAGCTTTTATGGAAGGTCGCTTCAATGTATCTTTCGAGGATATCCAGACTGTTGCACTTCCTGCATTGCGTCATCGTGTGGTTCTCGGATTTGAAGCCATTGCAGACGGTATCAGTGCAGATGAAGTCATTAAGGGTATTATTTCTCAGGTGAGTAAATAAACAGGGGACGTTACATGGAAAAAATATTTGATGGAGAGTTTTATTCCAAATTACATAAACTTCGTATGTCCATCTCCATGCATCTTGCCGCAGGTATGAGCGGCGGCAGAAAGTCCAATGCAAAAGGAAATTCCGTGGAATTTTCCGATTTCCGAGAATACCGTCTGGGAGACGACTTCCGACGAGTGGACTGGAATGCTTACGGCCGGTTTGACAAGCTTTTTATAAAGCTTTTTATGGAGGAAAAAGAAGGTATCTTCAACCTTTTTCTGGATACCAGTAAATCCATGGACTACGGCAGTGCCCATAAAGGTGTGTGTGCCCTGCGTATTATGGGGGCGCTTTCCTATGTGGTGCTTGAAAATACGGACAGGCTTTACCTGCATTTTATGGAGCAGGGCGGACTGACGGATGATAAAAGTTATGCGGGGCGGCAGGCGTTTCCCAAGGTAATTGAACGACTGGAGAAGGTTCAGTTTGAAGGCGCCGGGGATTTGCTTTCCAGTATTCGTCATAAATCCTTCCGTCAGCGGGGATTGTCGGTTTTGATTTCCGACGGATATTCCCATGATCTGGAAGAAGTGTTCCGTTATATGAAATATAAAAACCAGCAGGTTGTGTTTATTCATGTACTTGCACCGGAAGAAAGAGACCCTTCCATGGAAGGAACCCTTTCTCTTGTGGACAGTGAAACCAACGGCAAAGTGCGCGTTACCATGAGCGCTACGACGCTGAAGGCATATAAAAAAACCTACGCTTCTTTTATACAGAAGCTGGAAAACATGTGTAAAAAATATTCCATTACATATATTCCCGTAAACTCTGATGCCAGTCTGGACGGTATTTTCTTCCAGGCGCTGTCCCAGATGTCAAAACGGGGTTAAAAGCAGGAGAAAAGCATGAAATTTTTATATTTATGGCCCTTATTTCTTTTGCTGCTGATACCAATTATCATTCTCATGTATCTTTTAAAACAAAAGGCGGTGGAGACTCCGGTTTCCTCCCTTTTTCTGTGGAATGAAATGTATCACAATGCAGAGTCAAATACGCCATGGGAAAAATTGAAAAAGAACTGGCTTCTGATTTTACAGATTATTACCTTAATTGTTCTTATTCTTGCCTTGTGCTCTCCTTATTTTTTAAGTGCAGGAGCAGGTGCGGACCATGCGGTGATTGTCATTGATAACAGTGCCAGCATGGGTACCCTGTCAGGGGAAGATGAATCAAGACTGGACAAGGCAATTGAAGAAGCGGTTACCTATGTAAGAAATCTAAAAGCAGGAACCGGTATTTCTGTTGTTTCATCTAATGAAAAGGCAGTTCTTCTTTACAGCAATGGTGAAGATAAAAGCCAGGCAATCGACAAAATCAAAGAAATCAAAGTAAGCAATCTGGCGGGAAATGCCCACGCCGGACTGGAAATGGTCCGCTCCATGCAGACCCAGTGGGACAGCGTGGAAACGGTTTGTTTTACCGATACCAATGTTTCCATGGAAGGAATCGAGGGATATGTGATTAACATGTATGATTCCGTGGAGAATGTGTCTGTTGACTATGTTGGTCATGGATTGAACAACGGGGAACTTGTGGTGCTTTCCAAAGTTTCCAACAACGGAAGCGAACCGGTTACTACCGACGTGAGCCTTTACGGTGGGGATAAACTTTTACAGGTAAAAACCCTGACGATGGAGGCAGGAGCCGGAGAAGTGCTTTACTTTGACGGTTTCACCACGGAAAGTGACGGAGTACGTGTGGAAGTTTCTGCTCAGGATGCATTAAAAGCAGATAATGTATGTTTCGATGTTTTATCCGACCGGAATGTGACGAAGGTTCTTTTTATGACGGAAGCAAATCTGTACCTTGAGAAGGCTCTGGGACTTGTGGAAGGCATTGAAATTACCAAGTCAACGGATATTAACGGATTCGAGGATTTTGCCAAAGACGGATATGATTTATATATTTTTGACGGCATGATTCCTGCTACCTTACCCACGGAGGGTAACATGATTATCATGAACGTGGATTCCTGCAGTGAATTTAGTTCCGTTGAGGTTTTAAACGGTGTTATGATAGAAACCGTTAATCATACCGTAACAGAGTATCTGGAAGGTCTTTCCTTCGGTGTCAGTCAGGCATATAACTATGAATTACCTGTCTGGGGAGAGAGTTTTCTCACTTCTCAGAATGATTGTGTCGGTTTTATCGGAACACGGGATGAACAGACCATTTGTGTTCTTGGATTTGACCTGCATAATTCGGACCTTCCCTTAAAAACGGAATTTCCGGTACTCGTGTATAACATTATTAACGAATGTGCTACCAATGGTCTGATCGGAGAGACCGTTTTTCAGGCAGGAGATACCGTTACCGTAAACGGTAAGCTCGATGAGGCTTTGCCGGAAGTAACATTTCCGGACGGAACCAAAAAGCAGCTGTCGGACTACCGTATGCATTTTACGGATACGGAAGAACTTGGTATTTATTATATGAGTCAGAATACGGAAAAAGGTGAGAATATTACCGGATTTGCGGTAAATTTCCCGGTTTCCGAATCGACCGTAACTGATATCCCCATTGTGGGAGAATCCGATGACGGAGCGGACGTGGTAAAAGATTCCGTCAGCGGAATGATGAATTTGCGTAATTGGGTAATTATTCTTGCTCTGCTCTTATTGGGAGTGGAATGGATTGCTTATCTGAGGAGATAAAAAATGGATATTGCTTTTGAGCGCCCCTGGGTCCTGCTACTGATACCCGTGGTTATCGGTCTTTTGATCTTTTCCATGCGTTATATGGTGACCCGGAGAACAACAACGAAAATAAGCCAGATTATTGTCAGGGGAATTCTTGCCCTTGCGTTGATTTTTGCCCTTGCACAGGTTTCTGTCAAAATGGTGGGAAACAGCGTTACAACCATCTTTTTGGTGGATGTTTCGGACAGTGTGCGTGAACAGCGGGAAGAAGTCATCAAGTTTGTAAATCAGGCAGTGGAAACCAAAGGAAGAAGAGACTATGTGGGTATTATAGCCTTCGGTAAAGATACCCGTGTGGAACAGTTTATTTCCCAGAATATTTCCTTTGCCGAATTGCAGACAGACGTTACCACGGAAGCAACTGACCTGGAAGAAGCAGTTAATCTGGCACTGGCTGAAATGCCGGAAGATTCCGCAAAACGAATCGTTTTGATTACAGACGGTAATGAAAATGAAGGAAGTTTAAAAGATACCGCATTGACCGTAGTGGATGCGGGTTGTGAATTTGCGGTAAAAAAACTGTCCGAGAATGAAGCAAACGAGGTTTATGTCAGTGATATTTCCGTGCCTCAGGAAGTGGGTACCGGAGAGAATTTCAATATCAATGTATCCGTAGAAAGTAACGTTGCCTGTCAGGCAGTGGTAAGCCTTTATTCGGGAAGAACCCTGAAAGGACAGCAGTCCGTTACGTTACAGAAGGGTACCAATCACTACGTATTCCGCGATACCCAGTCTGATGAAGGTTTAAAAACCTATCGTGTGACCGTGGACGCACAGGCGGATACGGTAACCGTAAATAATGAGTTCTCAGCATATACCAATATTGAGATTGAAGCGCCTATTCTGATTGTGGAAGGGGTACAGGGAAACGGAGATGAGCTTTGCAGGATTTTTGACAGTCTGGGACAAAGCTATGATTGTGTAGTGCCTGCAACAGTACCTTCTACCATGTCGGATTTTACGGAATATTCCGCAGTTGTATTTGTGGATGTTTATGCAGATGATCTCCGAAAAGGTTTTATGGAGAATCTGGAAAATTATGTTAAAAATTACGGTGGAGGTTTCATTGTAACCGGTGGAGAAAACAGTTATGCACTGGGTAATTACAGGGACAGTGCCATCGAAAAAGTACTTCCCGTTAACATGGAATTACAGGGAGAAGATGAGATCCCCGGCATGGCATTACAGCTCGTGATTGATCAGTCCGGAAGTATGTCAGACGGTAATGGTTTCATTACCAACTTAGACCTTGCAAAAGAGGCAGCAAATGCGGCTCTTGGCAACGTGCGGGAAGCTGATTACATCGGCGTTATGTCCTTCGATGACAATTATGACAGAGTGGTACCTTTGCAAAAGGCAGAAGATAAGGATGCAATTTCGGATGCAATCTTCTCTATCGGTATTGACGGCGGTACTTCCATTTATCCTGCATTGCTTGCCGCAACCCAGGATGTGAATGAATGCGATGCCATGATTAAACACATCATCCTTTTGACGGACGGTCAGGACTCTTATGGAGAATATGAGGAACTGAAAAAAGCAATCAATCAGGGTGCGATTACCCTTTCCACCGTTGCGGTTGGACAGGGTTGTAATGAACCCCTTTTAAAAGATTTGGCGGAATCCTGCGGAGGACGTTATTACTATACGGATATCAATTCCGATATTCCCAGAATTTTTGCACAGGAGGTATTTTTATCCTCTAATACGTACTTAATCAACGAAGAGTTCACTCCTATCGTTACTTCTGCGGACCGTATTATCGCAGGCGTGACAACGGAAGGGTTGCCCAATCTTTACGGTTATGTGGCTACTTCTCCCAAGGAAAGAAGTATTCAGGTGTTACAGACTCCATACGGAGATCCTCTTTTGTCCTATTGGCAGTATGGTTTGGGTAAAACCGTGGCATGGACTTCCGATATGACCGGTGAATGGTCCGGACAGTATGCGGGATGGGAGAATACACAGCTTTTATGGCATAATATCATTGAATACGTAACCCAGGATATGGCAATGGAGGGTACCTATACGGAAGTTGTGCAGAACGGCACGGAAGCAACCCTTCAGTATTTTACGGATTCCTTTGACGGAAATACATCTGTCTGGGCAACAGTTTTTGATGATACGGGTGCTTCTTACGAAATCGAGCTGGAGCCTACCAAACCCGGAGAATACGAGGCAGATATTGCCACGGACAGCACGGGTATTTACACTATAAACGTGCAGCAGAGAGACGGAGAAGAAGTGGTGAGCAGTATCAATACCGCAGCCATCATGCAGTATTCCATGGAATACCGTTTCTATCCCAATAACACTTTGCTGGAAGAATATGTGGCATCTGTAGGCGGACGAATGCTTACGGAAGCTGTGGAAGTTTTTTCCACTGAACCGGAATATGTAAAAACAAGATGGAATCTTTCTACGTTTTTACTGGTATTTGCGGCTTGCTTATTCCTGTTGGATATTGCCATCAGACGATTCCATCTGGACTGGGCACAGATTTTTACTCCTTCGGAGAAAGCTCTTGCAAAACAGGCTGCAAGAAAAGCTGCAAAAGAAGAAAAGAAAGCTCTTGCAATGGAAGCTGCCGTGAAAGAAACAGCGGCCAAAGCAGAGAAGAAAACCACGGCAGCGGTTTTAAACGAGAATTTAGAACGTCCTAATGTTGTGAATCCCAAACCTGTTACACGAACACAGGGAGGCATGGGCAATCCGGCACAGGGCAGAGCAGGCACTCCAAACGGTGCGCCCATGTCTCAGCCCGGAACACCGGTGACGAGAACTTATGTAAAACCTCAGCCGGGACCCGGTTCCGGTAGCAACGGAGCGATACCCGGAGCAACACCGGTGACGAGAACCTATGTAAATCCCAACAGGACACCGGTACAGCCCGGACCTGCACAGCAGAAAGCAGGACAACCGAGACCCGCACAGCCGGGAGCAGGACAACCGAGACCTGCACAGCCGAGGAGCGGACAGCCCGGAACTCCTTCCGGCGTAACACAAAGTGCAGCTCCCAAAACCAGAGTGTGGCGTAAGGGTGATGATGTAGGTAAAAACGGCAATATGCTGGATACAAAATCCCTTTTAAAAGGATTGGAAGAACGTAAATAAATCTTTCGGAGATGTAAAATGGAAAATAATACAATGGAACAGAATGATAATTCAACTGTGAATCAGGATGTAAAGAATCAGGAAGTAAAAGCGGAGTCACTTCAGAGTGAAGAAATCAAAAACGAAGTAGAGCACAGTCTCCATAAAAGAAAAATGGATCAGGCAGAAAGTATGGCAGGTGCAAGCCAGAAGGAAACCTTCAGTAAAAGCGGTAAAATTGCCATCGGTGTCGTGCTTGCACTTTTGGTGATTGCTTTGATTTTTACCGTGGTAATGCATTTTGCCACAAAAAATGACGGTGCACAGACCGTAAGTGAAAACGGCAGTGAGCAGGGCTTTTTTGAGAACCTTATATCCCAGATTACGGAAGGTGGAGAGAAGGAAGGAGATTTTTCCGGTGTTACCACAAACGGTGCCATGTCTACCGGTAATCTTTCCGAAAATTCCACAACTTATGAAGGAACAAAGGGTACCGGTACTTACAATTACGGCGAAGCTTTACAAAAGGCAATTCTCTTTTATGAGTTACAGCGTTCCGGAGATTTGCCTGATGAAACCAGATGCAACTGGAGAGGAGATTCCGGTCTGACGGACGGAGCCGATGTCGGCCTTGACTTAACAGGAGGTCTGTATGACGCGGGTGACCATGTGAAGTTCAATCTTCCCATGGCATATACTTCTTCCACACTTGCATGGAATGTATACGAGAACCGCGAAAGTCTGGAAGAAAGCGGACAGCTTACTTATTTGCTCGACACCATTAAGTGGGTAAATGATTATCTCATAAAATGCCATCCCGAAGATGAAGTGTTTTATTATCAGGTGGGAGACGGCGGTGCAGATCACTCCTGGTGGGGACCTGCAGAGGTTATGGCAATGGACCGTCCTTCTTATAAGGTGGATAAGAACAATCCCGGTTCCACGGTAGTGGCAGAAGCAGCGGCATCTCTGGCTTCCTGCAGTATTATTTTTGCGGAAGATGATAAGGAATATTCCAAGGAGTGTTTGGAACATGCAAAAGCGCTTTATGCATTTGCGGAAAGTACAAAAAGTGATGCGGGTTATACCGCGGCAAACGGTTTTTATACTTCTCACAGCGGTTTTAACGATGAACTTGCATGGGCAGGTTCCTGGTTATATCTTGCAACCGGTGAGAATACATATTTAGAAGATGCAAAAACATACTTTTCCCAGGCAACCGCTGATTATAAGTGGACACATTGCTGGGATGATGTTTCCCTGGGTGCAGCGGTAATTCTTGCCCGGGAAACAAAGGATGATACTTATATTTCCCATGTGGAAAAGAATCTTGATTACTGGACCACGGGCGTAGACGGGGAACGTATTACCTACACACCTCAGGGGCTTGCATGGCTGGATTCATGGGGGTCTCTGCGTTATGCGACCACGGAAGCTTTTGTGGCAACCGTATACTGCGAATCTGACGTGTGTACGGAATCTAAAAAGGAAACCTATCGGAAATTTGCCCTTGACCAGCTGGATTATGCTTTGGGTAGTACAGGATTTTCTTACCTGATTGGATTCTCCGACAATTATCCGCAGAATCCCCATCACAGAACCGCACAGGGATCTTACAGCAATAACATGAATGAGCCTGCAGTGGCAAGACATACCCTTTACGGTGCCCTTGTAGGCGGTCCGGACAGCAACGACGGATATCAGGACAGTGTATCCAACTATGTAAACAATGAAGTTGCCTGTGACTATAATGCAGGGTTTGTGGGGCTTCTTTCCTACTTTTACGGTATTTACGGAGGACAGACACTTGTGGACTTCGGTGCAGTGGAAGAAATCACCGAAGATGAGGTTTATGTGGACGCATGCATTAACACCAGCGGAAGTGACCATATGGAAGTAAAAGCATATGTGACCAATGTTTCTGCGTGGCCCGCAAGAACGCTGGATAATATTACTCTTCGTTATTTCCTTGATTTATCAGAGGTGTACGAAGCGGGAGGCAGTGCGGACGATATCAAGCTGACCACCAATTACAGTCAGGGCGGCAGTGGCGTAGGTGTCCTGCCCTGGAATGAAGAACACCACATTTACTATGCTGAAATTTCCTTCTCCGGGGAAGCGATTTATCCCGGCGGACAGGGAAGCTATAAAAAAGAAGTACAGTTCCGTATGACATCTTCCTCATCATGGGATGATTCCAACGATTTCTCCTATCAGGATATTGACGGAACCAACGGAGGCAGTCTTGTACGCGCACCTCATATTGCCCTGTATGAAGACGGAGAGCTGATTTACGGTGCGGAGCCGGATGAAGAAGGCGTATCCGTAGGCAAGGAAATCGTAAAAGACAAAGATACGGACAAGAAAGATGACAATACAAAAGAAGATAAAAAAGACGTTCCCGTAGCATCCAAGGATACATTGGAAGCGGATGGAGTGCAGGTGAAACTGGACAGTCAGGCCACCTCCGGTACCAATACAGCCATGGCATTTTCCATCACCGTCAAAAATACGGGTACGGAAAATCTGGCACTGGATGATTTTAAATTCGAGTACTATTTCACTGCTGATTCGGATAAAAACATGAATTTCTGGTGTGATTATGCATCCTTCTCCGGCAGCAAATATACGGCAATTACAGACGGAGTAAAAGGAAAGTTTACCAAAGTTTCCGGTAATAAAACAAATGCGGATACCTGTGTAACCATTACACTGGATTCCAAGGAAGTACTTCTTCCCGGTGACGAAGCCTGCCTCAATATCCGAATTGCAAGAGAAGATTGGGGAAGTATGGATTTCTCCAACGATTTCTCCGCACCCGGCGTAGAGAAGATGGGAATTTATTATGACGGTAAGCTGATTTTGGGAAGTACTCCCTAGTTTAAAATTTTTATGTGATACATGAAATATCAATTGCAAAAATGTGCAGAAAAGTGTAATATGAACATAGTGGGGTGGTTTTGCGAAACCGCCGTGTGGGGAATCATTTCAAGGAGGAGTTACAATGAAACAGACATACGAATTAAACCGTGAATTTAAGCAGTTGCTTGCCGGCAATACAGAGGCGTTCAGAAACATTTATCTGCTTACCATTAATGATATTTATTTTCATGTAAAACAGATTATTTTTAATACAGCGGAAGCTGAAAGAATGATTGTAAAAATATACAAGAGCATGTATCTTCGTCTCGGTTCTTTAAGCAGTCCCGAAGCTTCCGTTAAGTGGATGAACCGCATTATGTACAGTCATTTGAATGACTGGATTAACGTACACTGCGGAACCCAGCTTATGGATGAAGAATGCGGAAGATATGATGACCTTGGACCTACGAAAATCGTAACCAATGCACATACCATGCTGACAGAGCCTGAGATTGCAAACCTTGCATCCCAGTATATCTCTCATCTGCTTCCCATTCATGCATTAACCGGTCTTGCATATTTTTATGACAATATGGAAATGGAAGAAATGAAGGAACTTCTCCAGTGTGACGAGACCCTTATTGCCAAAAGAACCCAGTATGCCCTTGCACTTATTGACGGCTACTGCAAGGATTATGCAAACGAGAAACATGTAGAGATTAAAACAATCAGTGTACATCTTCTTTTACTTGCATATGTACTTTTATTCAAGGATACGGTAGTTCCCAATGCAGATGAAATTTACTATGCGGTTGTTCAGGAATTACAGTAATTTTTAAACATGATTTGATAACCAAAAGCTTCTTCGAACCGAATGGACGAAGAAGCTTTTTGACAAGAAGGAGATTTTTCATGGCATTGCGTTTTTGGTTCGGGGCTTCCGGCTCCGGTAAAACAAGAAGAATACAGGAAGAGATGATTCGCCGGGCGGGAGAAGACAGACAAAGTGTTTTCCTTATGATTGTGCCTGACCAGTTCACCATGCATACCCAGAAACAGCTGGTGACCATGCATCCTGACGGAGGAATTCTGAATCTGGATGTTTTGAGTTTCTCCAGACTTGCCCACCGTATTTTTGAAGAAGTGGGAAGAGAGGACAGACTTACTCTGGATGATACGGGAAAATGCCTTATTTTAAGGCGTGTTGTAACGGAGTTGAAAGAAGAAATTCCCGTGCTGTCAGCAGGTCTTAAAAACCCGGGATATCTCCAGCAGTTAAAATCCGTCATTTCTGAGTTTATGCAGTATGCTTTTACTCCCGAAGATGTAAAAGGACTGGCGGAATTCAGCTTACAGAAGCGTTCCCTGTCTTTGAAACTCGAAGAAATCAGCAGAGTGTATGCAGCCTTTCTGGAAGCCTGTAAAAAGCGTTATATTACCACGGAAGAAACCATGGATTTGCTTTGCGAAAGAATTCCCTATTCCGGGCTGATCAAACGCAGTGTGATTGTATTTGACGGCTTTACCGGTTTTACACCGATTCAGAACAGAGTGATTGAGCAACTTCTTTTACACAGTAAGGAAGTGAATGTAACCTTGGAAAACGACCACCGTTACAGTCCGTATACAAGAGGAGAAAAGGACTTTTTATTTGCCCTGACCCGTAAAACCACGGAATCACTCCAGAAGCTTGCCATGGCAAACAACATTCCCATGGGGGATGATGTAATTTTAGATGAGATACCCGTAAAAAGATATGCTTCCTGTCCGGAACTTGCCCATTTGGAGCGGAATCTGTTTAGGGATAAAAGAGAGGCTTACGAAGGCGTACCCGAATCCATTCGTATGGTGCGGGCGGGTAATGTGCGTCAGGAATGTTCTCTTGTGTGCCGGGAGATTTTTACATTGATTGAAGAGAAGGGGTACCGTTACAGGGATATTGCCATTGTATCTGCGGATATGTCCTGTTATGAGGATGCATTGCGTCAGCAGTTCGAGAAGTATGGTGTACCGTATTTTATGGACAATACAAGAAGTCTGCCGGACAATCCTTTTGTGGCGTTAATAAGGAATACCCTAAATGTTTTACGGAGTAATTTTGCATACGATGAAGTAATGGCATTTCTGCGAAGCGGACTGACTTCTTTTACGTTAGAGGAAGTGGACAGGCTTGAAAATTACATCCGCGCCCGGGGCATCAGAGGATATTCTGCCTGGTCAAAAGAATTCCGTTATCCCGGCAAAGAACTTGTGGGGAAACCGGAAGCTCTGGAGGCACTCAATGAAATGCGCAGTCGTCTGGCAGTGCTGTTTGCACCTTTGCAGGAACTGAATAAAGCGCAGGGGGCGAGTGCCCGTGAATGGTGTACAACCCTGTATGATTTTATGGTAAAAGAAAACCTCCAGTATAAGCTTCAGGCATATGCTGATGCATTTAAAGAAATGAATAATCCGGCGAAGGCCAAGGAATATGAGCAGGTGTACCGGCTGATTATGGACCTTTTGGACCAGATTGTAAAAATTCTGGGTGAAGAGAAGCTCACATTAAAGGAAATCAGTGAAATCCTGGATGCGGGGCTTGCAGAACTGCGAGTGGCAAGTCTGCCTCAGAGTGTGGATATTCTGATGGTGGGGGATATCGAAAGAACCCGTTTAAAAGATGTAAAAGCAGTGTTCTTTTTAGGCGTAAACGAGGGAAAAATCCCCAGGGAAAACAATGCGGGAGGATTGATATCCGATTTGGACAGAACCTTCCTTACGGAGTATGGTAAGGAGCTTGCCCCTACTCCCGAAGAGCGCATGTATATCCAGCAGTTATATTTATATATGAATCTGACAAAGCCAATGGAATATTTGTGGCTTTCTTTCGCCAGCGTTGCTGAGGACGGCACCGGTTTGCGTCCTGCATACCTGATTGGACTTTTGCAGGAAATCTTCCCGGAAGGGAAGGTGGAATTTATGGCAAACGAGAATCCCATTCTGTCCGTAGAAGACGGAAAAACCCGGTTTGCCGAGCTTATACAGGGCTTTTACGGATTTGCTTTGAGCGAAGAGGAAGAAGAACTTTTCCTGACCCTGTATCGGGATTTAAAAGCAAGACCGGAATGTGCACAATGGCTTGATGGAATTATAAAAACCGCTAACCGGACTTATATTCCGGAAAAACTGGATAAAACCCTTGTGGAGGAAATATACGGTACAATTTTAGATTGCAGTATCAGCAGTCTGGAAAAATATGCCGGCTGCCAGTATGCCCACTTCCTTTCTTACGGGCTTGGACTTTCCGCAGGAGAAGAATATGGTTTTGAAGCTCTGGACATGGGTAATGTAAGTCATGAATTACTGCAGAACTTCGGTGAAAGTCTTTTGAAAGACGGAATTAACTGGGGAGATGTGGAAGATAAGGCGGCAGAAAGTTTATTGGAATCCCTTTTGGATAAAACCGTTACTTCCTACAGCGGCGGAATTCTTACCGAGGATGCTCAGAAGGTATTTTTTACACGTCAGCTAAAAAGAATCATTAACCGCACCGTACGTACCCTGCGTAATCATTTGAATCACGGTACTTTTGTGCCTTACGCATACGAGCAGAAGTTCAGAAAACTTTATGAGGAAACGATGCCTTCCGGTGAACTTTTACGGATTCTTTTAAAGGGTAAAATAGACCGTATCGATTTGTGCCGCAAGGATGATGAATGCCTTGTAAAAGTAATCGACTATAAAACCGGCAGTAAGAGCTTTGATTTAACGAATTTTTATTACGGATTATCTCTGCAGCTGGCAATTTACATGCAGCAGGCAATGGAATGGATGAAGCAGGAGAATCCGGAAAGCAATCCGGTTCCTGCGGCAATGCTGTATTATAAAATTCAGGATCCCATTTTATCGGAGAAGAAAGTCTATACGGAAGCAGAGTGGAAGTATGAATTTGAGAAAATGTTCTGTTGCACGGGAATTGTAAATGAACGCAGTGATATTATAGACCGCCTGGATGCGAACCTGTCCGGAAATTCGGTGGTGATTCCCGTGCTTCGCAATAAAGATGGAACACTGCGTGCCTCCGGTAACCATGTAAGTCAGGAAGAATTGGAAACGATTCTGGAATATGGTAAAAAGAAGGCATTTTCTCTTGCCGGGGAAATCAAGGAAGGAAATATTAAAATCCGTCCCGTAGCAGGAAATTGTGAATATTGTGATTTCAAAGGAGCCTGTGGTTATGATGCCCGGATAAAAGGCTATGAGGAGCAGGAACTCCCGAAGGTTACCATGGAAGAATTTTTAAAAAGCATGGGGAAGGAAGAAACCGGCGACCATAACAAAGAGGAACAGGAAGGGTAGGTGAGATTATGGCAGAATATAAGTTTACACCGGACCAGGAGAAGGTAATTGAATTAAGAGACTGTAATATACTGGTTTCTGCAGCTGCAGGAAGCGGTAAAACTGCCGTACTCTCCGAACGAATCGTAACCAGAATCTGTGAAGAAGAAAATCCGGTTTCCGTGGATAAAATCCTGATTGTAACTTTTACACGGGCTGCGGCGGCAGAAATGAAAGAGCGTATCGGTGCTGCCCTCCGGAAACGTTTGAAAATGGATCCGGAAAACAGGTACATCAATAAGCAGCTGACACTTTTGCCTACGGCACATATTACTACCATAGACAGTTTTTGTTTATATCTGCTGAGGAATCATTTTGATGAAATTGGTCTGGACCCTTCTTTCAGAGTGGCAGACGAGGCTGAGTTAAAGCTTATGAAGCAGGATGTGATGGAAAAGGTCTTTCTTGCCAATTTTGAGTCAGAAACGGAAGCATTTGCCGATTTTATAGAAGCATATGCGGGAAAAGGTAAAATCAAAGATGTCTGTGAAATGGTTGAGCGGCTTTATACATTTTCATGCAGCCATCCCTTTCCCATAAAATGGCTGGAAGCATGCGAAAAAGAACTTCTGGATGAAAAGGATGAAGACAGCTTTTTTGCATCCCCTTTTATGAAATATATCAAAGACTATGAAGATGCCCTTCTGGAAGAATCCTTAAAAGAGCTTGCGGAAGCGGTTCAAATCTGTTGTGCCGAACAAGGCCCTTTTCAGTATCTGGAAATGATGCAGGAAGATATACAGTATTATGAAACGTTCAGGGCGACTACCGGTTATAGGGAGAGAAGCCGGCTGATAATGAACCATACCTATACAGACCTTTCCAGAAAAAGGGTAGAAAATGACCCTGAGAAAAAAGAACTGGCCAAAACGCTAAGAAACCGTTCAAGGAAAAGAATGGAGGAATGGAAAAAGCTGGTCTATTTTGCAACACCGGAGCAGATAGTAAGGGACAACGCTTTTTCAGGCAAAAATCTTTTAGAACTTATCCGGTTGACCAAGGAATATACTATGGCACTGACAGAGCGGAAACGTGAAAAAAATGTACTGGATTTCTCCGATGCGGAGCATCTGGCACTTCAGATTCTTTTAAAAGATGAGAATCCGGATACTCCCAGCGATGTGGCACTTACCTATCGGGAGCATTTTCAGGAAATTATGGTGGACGAGTATCAGGACAGTAATGCAGTACAGGAAATGCTTCTGGACAGCATCAGCAGACAGGAAGCTGATTTCGGAAATCGTTTTGTGGTTGGAGACGTAAAACAGAGTATTTACAGATTCCGTCTGGCAAAGCCTGAAATTTTTATGGAAAAGGCAAATTCCTTCAGTACGGAAGGCGGAGTAAACCGTCGGATTAATTTGTCCAAAAACTTCCGTAGCAGACAGGAAGTGGTGGATAGTGTAAATAAAATCTTTGAAGAAATTATGATTCCCCAGGTAGGGAAAATAGAATATGACACTGATGCCAGATTGAATTGCGGTGCAGACTATCCGGAATCCGGCGAGTCAAATAAAACAGAGATACTTATGATACCATGGGATGCGGTTGAGGAAGCTCAAAATGAAGGTCTTATGGAGAAGCGGGATAAACTGGAACTGGAAGCGGAAGTGATTGCTTCGAAAATAAAAGAGCTGCACGGCAATTTTATGGTATATGACAAAGATGTCAAAAAGATGCGTCCCGCAAAATACTCCGATATGGTGATTCTGGTACGTACTGCAAAGGATGTAGACAGAGTGATTAAAAAAGTATTGGAGAGCAGAGGCGTCCCTGCATATATCACCGCCGGTAGCGGATATTTCGATACACCGGAAATCGCTCTGCTTTTAAACGTACTCTCCATTCTCGCCAATCCCAGAAAGGATATTCCCCTGTTGGGTGTGCTTCATGGCTATCCTGCGTGCTTTACGGAGGAAGAGATTGGAAGAATCCGTAACGGAGGGCAGTTTAAAGAGTTGCTGTATGATTCTCTGCTCCGATATGAAGCAGAGGGAAACAATGAAGTCCTACGAAATAAAATAACCGGTTTCCTGGAAGGATTGAACCGTTTCCGGGAAAAACAGATATACACGTCTGTCAGTTTTTTGATAGAAGAGCTGATTCGGGAAACGGACTATCTGAATTACTGCGCGGCGCTTCCGGGCGGCGAACAGCGTAAAGCCAATGTATATCTGCTGATGCAGCGGGCCAAGGCCTTTGAAACCACGGGATATTCCGGTCTGTCTGATTTTTTACGGTATATTGAGCAGATTAAGAAGAAAGATTTGGACTTCGGAGAAGCAAATATTCTGGGAGAAGATGCGGATGTTGTCCGTATTATGACCATTCATAAAAGCAAAGGTCTGGAATTCCCTATTTGTTTCGTTGCCAATTTGGGGAAAGGGTTTAATGCCGGGAAACATGAAGGTCCTGTGTTGATTGATGAGGAACTCGGACTTGCGGGAGATATGATTGACCATGTTGGTCGAAAAAAGAGAAAAACCTTGAAAAAGATTGCTTTTTCCATGAAAAACGCTGCGGATGACATGGGTGAGAGAATCCGTATCCTTTATGTGGCATTGACCCGTGCAAAAGAGAAGCTTTTTATGACCGGGGTTATGAAAAGTATGATACAGCCGGGGGAATCTGATGAAACCGGTCTGATGGATATTTTAGAAGCGAAAAGCTTTGCGGAACTGTGCTTTCCCATAGCTGACAGAAAAAATGACATGTTTGACATAATTTGTTATACACCGGAAATGCTAACTGCTTTCGAAGGGGAGTCTGCCTTGGAAGTAAAAGCCTCCGGAAGTGTATTGGATAACTTGAAGGGAGAACTTCATATCAGGTCTTTCCGATACCCGCATTCTTCCCTGGAAGGATTATATACAAAGACAACTGTGTCAGAATTAAAAAAAGCTGCTTATCTGGAAATCGCGGAACATCCGGATGCGTTATATCCGGAAAAAGAACTGCTTCCTTATATTCCCGGTTTCATTGAAGAAAAAGAAGAGGATGGCATGGGTGCCAGAAGGGGAAGCGCGTATCACCGTATTATGGAGCTTTTGGATTTTGCCGCTTTTGACGTAGCAGAGAAGAAAGGCACTCTTTTAGAAGAAGCCAGAAAAAGCTTCGTGGCAAATCTCCTGATTCCCAAAGAGGAAGATGCCCTTGTCCGTGGGGATAAGGTACTGGCGTTTCTGGATACGGACCTTGCAAAACGTATGGCAAAAGCGGAAAGAGAAGGGGTTCTTTACAAGGAACAGCCTTTTGTGCTCGGTTTGCCTGCAGATCGGGTGAACGGAGCTTTCCCTGCGGATGAGACTGTTTTGATTCAGGGTGTTATCGACGGATATTTTGTAGAAGAGGGAGAGATCGTTGTCCTGGATTATAAAACAGACGCCGTAAAAGAGGCAGAGGAGCTTGTTTTGCGGTATAAAACCCAAATGGATTACTACGGGGAGGCCTTGGAACGTCTGGAAAAAAAGAAGGTAAAAGAGAAGCTTATCTATTCTTTTGCCCTTCATAAAATAATTTCCCTGTAGAAAGAGAGGAAGATACATGTATCGTTATTGTTTATTTGATTTGGACGGAACCCTGACGGATTCCTCGGAAGGAATCTGCAAGTCCGTGGGATATGCTTTGGAAAGTGTGGGCATTCATGTGGAGGATATTACCGCCCTGAAGTGTTTTATCGGGCCACCGCTGCGTACCAGTTTCCGTACTTTTTACGGATTGGATGATGAAACCATGGAACGGGCTATCGGCTTTTACAGAGAGCGGTATTCTACTGTGGGAAAGTTTGAAAATAAACCCTATCCCGGGGTGGAGAACCTTCTGAAAGAATTAAAAGAAGCAGGTGTCTGTCTGGTAGTTGCTTCCAGCAAGCCGGAGGTTTATGTAAGGGAGATTATGGCACATTTTAACCTGGAGCAATATTTTACCCATATTGTAGGCGGTGACCTGGAAGGTAAAAGAGAAGCGAAGGAAGAAGTTATCAAAGAAGCTCTTCATCGTCTCGGAATTGAAACCCCGGAAGAAAAGAAAGAAATTATTATGATCGGAGACAGACATTTTGATATCAACGGAGCGAAATTCTTCGGTCTTGACAGCCTGGGAGTTACTTACGGATTTGCACCGGAAAACGAACTCAGCGAGTACGGCGCAGACTATATTGCGGATACTATGGATGAAATCAAAGAAATTGTACTGGGGAAGGAATGATGATGGAGAATCATAAAAATAAAACTGACCCTGCAGACGCGATTTTTAAGCTGTTTTTGTGTTTCATGAAAATCGTTCTGGTGCTGCTTACCTTTATCGCCGGTTACCTGATTTTTAATATGGGTTCTTCCTTTCTTCTGGAAGGACGGATACAGGGAAGTGCCCTGTACAGTCATTCCCTGGGCCTGCTTGGCGGGGGACTGGTGACTCTTTTGGTTCTTGGCAGGCAGGAAAAGATTCCCTTGGAGCGAAAAGGCATAAAAACCCTGCCGGGAATTCTTTGTGTGGTTTTATTCGGAATCGGAACGGCATTAATCGGTAATTTCTTGATGAGCCTGATTCCCTTCGAAGCAATCGGAGGACAGGAAGCGTTGCAGAATAACGAGGTGATGTATGCACCGCCTTTTGTGGCGCGGCTTGTCATGTACGGTATCATAGCACCGCTTGCGGAGGAAAGTCTGTTCCGCTACGGTATTTATCACCGTTGTAAAGAGGGGCTGACGGTGTGGGGAGCATTGATTCTTTCTTCCCTTTTGTTCGGCATCTATCACGGAAACCTGCAGCAGGGCGTATATGCGTTTTTTATGGGAATTCTTATGGCGGGAATTATGGAATTAACAGGGAATTTCTGGATGCCGGTATTGTTTCACGGAATTGCCAATGTAACCGTTAATTTGTGTTTTGAGTTTGAAATTCTTTCAAAACTTGCTTTTTCGGGACCCGGACTTGGTCTTTTGGGTATTGTGACCATACTTGGCGGGATTGGCATTTTGTATTTTTATCTCTTTTCACAAAAAGAGAACAAATGTTCTAAAAAAGATTGATTCCCGGCTCCTGTCATGTTATAATGCATATCAGAGAGAGCAGATGACGTTACCGTAAAGGAAGGAGCAGGGCAGTGGAAATTCATATTTCTGTAAGAAATCTGGTTGAATTCCTCATGCGGTCCGGAGACCTGGATAATCGTAGAATCGGTAAGGTGTCCGACAATGCCATGCAGGAAGGCGGCAAAATTCACCGCAAACTCCAACGGGCGGCTGGAAGCGGATATGAGGCAGAAGTAACACTGTCTCATATCTGGGGCAACCCGGATTATGATGTGGTTGTGGAAGGCCGTGCAGACGGTGTCTTTCAACGGGAGAAGCTTTTATTTCTGGAACAGGCAGATGCGTTACTGTTTGCAGGGGAAATTCCCGGGGAAGATGTTTATTTAAATGTTATTGATGAAATCAAAGGAACCTATAAAGATGTAACCAAAATGAAGGCACCACATCCTGTGCATCTGGCACAGGCTATGTGTTATGCCTTTTTTTATGTGCAGGAATATACGTTACCGGAAATTGGGGTGCAAATGACCTATTGCAACATGGATTCGGAGGAAATCAGATACTTCCGGTTCTTTTATAAGGCGGAAGAACTGGAGAAATGGTAGTCTGACTTGATGAGTCAATATAAAAAATGGGCCGATTTCCGTTTCCAATGGGAGCAGATTCGCAGGGAATCCATTCAAAATCTCCATTTCCCCTATGATTATCGGGGAAAACAAAAGGAATTGATGGGAGCGTTGTATCAGACCTTCCTTGCCAAAAAGAAAGTTTTTCTTCAGGCACCCACAGGCGTGGGTAAAACCATCAGTACCATATATCCCGCACTGAAATATATGGGGCAGGAGAAGGGAGAGAAACTCTTTTATCTGACTGCCAAAACCATTACAAGAACCGTGGCGGCGGACACCTTTGATTTGCTGAGAAATAAAGGACTTAAGATAAAAACACTTTTATTGACTGCTAAAGACAAAACTTGTTTTTTAGGGAAGGCTGAGTGTAATCCTGAGGCATGTCCCTATGCAAAGGGGCATTTTGACAGAATCAATGATGCGCTATACGGGCTGCTTACGGAGGAAGACAGTTTTACCAGAGAGCGGATAGAAGAACATGCCGGGAAGTTTCAGGTGTGTCCCTATGAGCTGGCGCTGGATTTGAGTTCTTTTTCCGATGCGGTGGTGTGCGATTATAATTATCTCTTTGACCCTCACGTATATCTGAAACGTTTCTTTGAAGGGTGCAGAAGGAGGGAGTATATTTTTCTCATTGATGAGGCTCATAATCTTGTGGAGCGGGGACGGGAGATGTATTCCGCCACTCTCATAAAAGAGGATATTCTTGCACTGAAAAGAGAAATCGAAGGGGCGGAGCCCGGAAGTATGAGGTTTGTGCATTCGGACGCAATTCTCAGATATTTAAACCGGTGTAATAAAGACATGCTTGCCCTGAAGAAAGAATGTGATAAGGAATACAAGGTATATAAAACGGAAAGTGACATCGGGAAGTTGTGTATTTCCCTGACAGGGCTTCATGGTAAAATTTCCTCCTATCTGGAAGAAAACGAGCAAAGCGGACCCGTACGGGAAAAGGTGCTGGAGTTTTATTTTAAATTGGCACATTTTATGCTGATGCTGGAGAGTCTGGATGAAAATTACAGGATTTATACGTCTTTTACGGAGAACGGAGATTTCTTCTGCAAGCTTCTCTGTGTGAATCCCTCTGCCCATCTGAGGGACTGCATGGAGAGGGGAATCAGTTCCGTACTGTTTTCCGCAACCCTGCTTCCGATTCAGTATTACAAAGGTCTGCTTGGGGCGACGGAAGAGGAAGATGCGTATTATGTGGAATCGGTTTTTGAACCCCGCAAGAGGGGGATTTTTATCGCAAAGGATACCACGTCCGTGTATACGGAGCGGGGAGAGGAAATGTACCGCCGGATTGCCGGGGAAGTAAAAGCGGTTATGGAGTGTAAAAAAGGTAATTATATGATTTTCTTTCCCTCATACCGTTTTGCAGGGGAAGTCTATCGGATTTGCCAGACTGTATATGGGGAGGAAGATACGGAGTGGATTTTACAGGAGGAAAATATGCCGGAGGAATCCAGAGAGGCATTTTTAAACCGTTTTGAAGAACAGGGAGAGAAAAGCCTTGGCGCATTTTGCATTATGGGTGGTATCTTCTCTGAAGGGATTGACCTGAAAGGAGACTCCCTCATAGGGGCAATCATTGTGGGAAACGGACTTCCACAGACCGGTGGGGAACGGGATATTTTGAAGGAGTATTTCGATGAAGATGGGAAAGGATTTGACTATGCGTATAAATATCCGGGTCTGAATAAGGTATTTCAGGCAGCCGGCAGAGTGATCCGTACGGAGCAGGATGCAGGCGTTGTAGTGCTTCTGGAACGGAGATTTTTACGAAGCGAGTATAACCGGTATTTCCCCAGAGAGTGGCAGCAGCCTGTTATAGTGGACGAAAGTACTGTTGGTGAGGCTGTGAGGCGGTTCTGGGACCGTTTGGAAGAATAGGGGATTATTTTTAGATTTACATTTACATGAAGCATGAAATTGTGTAAAATGTATAAAGAATTATGTAACTCGAAACACAAATCTTTCGACAAAAAATTTGATATTATGACAAAGCTGTCTGTCGGCTTTTGTCGAACTTTTTTGAAAAAGGATATGTGGATAACTCGGTGGAAATAGTGGATTTACAAGCAAAAGTTATCCACAGGTTCACAATCGTGTCATAAAACGACAGGAAATTTTGACGAATATGACAGGTAAAAAGTCGGGTTATGTAATAAATTTTATGTAAACGAGGTGCAGAGTATGTGGGCTTACGAAAGTGTATTTTATCAGATTTATCCTTTGGGATTTTGCGGAGCACCCTTTGAAAATGACGGAGTTGCTGTTTCACGTATCCGTAAGGTGGAAGAGTGGATCCCTCACATGAAAAAACTGGGTGTGGATGCAATTTATTTCTCACCGGTATTTGAATCGGATACCCATGGTTACAACACAAGAGATTATAGAAAAATTGATACAAGACTGGGCAGTAATGAAGATTTCAAGCAGGTTTGCGATTCCCTGCACAAAGAAGGAATCAAGGTTGTTTTGGATGGTGTTTTTAACCATGCGGGCAGAGGTTTCTTCGCATTTCAGGATGTGCTGCAGAACCGTCAGGCATCCCGTTATGCCAACTGGTTTTATTTAAATTTCGACGGAAATTCCAACTATAACGACGGTCTCTGGTACGAAGGCTGGGAAGGCAATTATGATCTTGTGAAATTAAACCTCGGTAACGAAGAGGTTGTGGTTTATCTTCTGGAGAGCGTAAAACAGTGGATTGAGGAATTTGATATTGACGGACTTCGTCTGGACGTGGCATACTGCCTGTCTCCCGAATTTGTCCGCCGTCTCAGAAGTTATACTTCCGGATTAAAAGATGACTTTTATATTTTAGGTGAAATGCTTCACGGAGATTATAACCGCCTTATGGGTGACGATATGATGAATGCGGCTACCAACTATGAGTGTTATAAAGGGTTATACAGCAGCTTCAATTCCATGAACATGTTTGAAATTGTCCATTCCTTAAACCGCCAGTTCGGCGCGGAAAACTGGACACTTTACAAAGGCAAACATCTTCTTTCTTTTGTGGATAACCATGATGTTTCCCGTGTGGCAAGTATTCTGACCAATGAAAAACATCTGCCCCTGATTTATGCACTCTGTTTCGGTATGCCGGGAACCCCTTGTGTGTATTACGGAAGCGAGTGGGGAGCAAAAGCGGATAAGTCCCAGGGCGACCCTGCACTGCGTCAGAGCTTTGAAGCACCGGAATGGAATGCATTAAGCGATTGGATTTCCAAACTTGCCGAGGCCAAAAAGAACAGCAAAGCGTTGAATTACGGTGATTTCCGTTCAGTGGTTTTAACAAACCGTCAGTGTATTTTTGAACGTAAAACAGAAGGGGAAAGAGTTCTCGTGGCAATCAATGCGGATGCAGAGCCTTACACCGCACACTTTGACGCAGGTTGCGGAATGGCAGTGGATTTGATTACCGGTGAAAATCATGATTTCGGCGGCGGAAGTACACTGCCCGGCTACAGCGCATATTTCTGGAAGTGTGAGCGTTAAGTTTACCGGATTCGGAATTTCAAATGCAGAATCGGTTGAAAAAACAGAAGGAAGTCGTTATAATGATAATTTGACGGACTTTTAGTCGGATAAAAGCCGTTTGAAAGCAGCAATGTTTTGGGTGATACCCAACATAAAAGGAGATAAAGAAATGAGTAAAGAACTGGCAAAGACATATGATCCTCACGGAATAGAGGACCGTCTGTACGAAAAGTGGCTGGAAAAGAAATATTTCCATGCCGAGGTAGATGAGACAAAGAAACCTTTTACCATCGTAATTCCCCCTCCCAATATTACGGGACAGCTTCACATGGGTCATGCTCTTGACAATACCATGCAGGATATTTTGATTCGTTTTAAAAGAATGCAGGGATATAATGCACTCTGGCAGCCCGGCACCGACCATGCAAGTATTGCGACCGAAGTTAAAATTATCGAGAAACTCAAAGAAGAGGGCATTGATAAAAATGACCTTGGCCGTGAGAAGTTTTTAGAGCGTGCATGGGACTGGAAGAGAGAGTATGGCGGAAGAATTATCAGCCAGTTAAAGAAGCTTGGTTCTTCCTGTGACTGGGACAGAGAACGTTTTACCATGGACGAAGGCTGTAATAAGGCAGTTACGGAAGTATTTATTAAAATGCACGAAAAAGGATGGATTTACAAAGGCTCCAGAATCATTAACTGGTGTCCTGTTTGTAATACTTCCATTTCCGATGCTGAGGTAGAATATGAGGAGCAGGCAGGCCATTTCTGGCACATTAAGTATCCTATCGTTGGTACTGATGAGTTCCTTGAATTTGCAACAACACGTCCCGAGACCATGTTAGGTGATACTGCTGTAGCAGTACATCCCGATGATGACAGATACAAACACCTTGTAGGTAAAATGGTGAAGTTGCCCTTTGTTGACAGAGAGATTCCCATTCTTGCGGATTCCTATGTAGATCAGGAATTCGGTACAGGTGTTGTTAAAATCACCCCTGCACATGACCCTAACGACTTTGGTGTGGGACAGCGTCACGGTCTCCCCATCATCAACATCATGAATGATGATGCAACCATCAACGAAAACGGTGGTAAGTTCGAAGGCATGGACCGTTATGCTGCAAGAGAGCAGATCGTAAAAGAACTTGATGAAATGGGACTTCTGGTTAAGATTGAAGACCACGTACATAACGTAGGTACCCATGACCGTTGTAAAACAACCGTAGAACCCCTCGTAAAACAGCAGTGGTTCGTTAAGATGGATGAGTTAATCAAGCCCGCTGCGGATGCAGTACGCAACGGTGAAATCAAACTTGTTCCGGAACGTATGGAAAAGGCATATTTTAACTGGACAGACAATATTCGTGACTGGTGTATTTCCAGACAGTTATGGTGGGGACACAGAATTCCCGCATATTACTGTGATGACTGTGGTGAAATCGTAGTTGCAAAAGAAATGCCCTCTGTTTGTCCTAAGTGCGGAAAGAATCATTTTACACAGGATCCGGATACTCTGGATACCTGGTTCTCCTCAGCACTCTGGCCTTTCTCAACCTTGGGATGGCCCGAAAAGACCAAAGATTTGGAATATTTCTATCCCACGGATGTGCTTGTAACAGGTTATGATATCATTTTCTTCTGGGTAATCCGTATGGTATTCTCCGGATACGAGCAGATGAATGAGAAACCTTTTAAAACCGTTTTATTCCACGGTCTGGTGCGTGACTCCCAGGGACGTAAAATGAGTAAATCCTTAGGAAACGGTATCGATCCTCTGGAGATTATTGAGCAGTATGGTGCGGATGCACTTCGTCTTACATTGATTACCGGAAATGCACCGGGTAATGACATGCGTTTCTACTACGAAAGAGTAGAGGCAAACCGTAACTTCGGTAACAAGATTTGGAATGCTTCCCGTTTCATTATGATGAACATGGAAGGCAAAAATGTAACCACTCCCGCAGCGGCTGATTTGGAGCCTGTTGACAAGTGGATTCTTTCCAAGTTAAACAACGTTATCAAAGAAGTGACGGATAACATGGAAAACTATGAACTTGGTATTGCAGTACAGAAGGTATATGATTTTATCTGGGATGAATTCTGTGACTGGTACATCGAAATGGTAAAACCCAGACTTTATGCATCAGACAATCAGGTATCTTCCAATGCGGCACTCTGGACTTTGAAGACCGTATTAATCGATGCTCTGAAATTGTTGCATCCCTATATGCCTTTTATCACAGAGGAAATTTTCTGTACTTTACAGAGCGAAGAGGAGTCCATTATGGTTTCCGCTTGGCCTGTATATACTGAAGAACGCAACTTCTCCAAGGAAGAAAAAGAAATCGAAATCATGAAGGAAGCAATCCGCGGTATTCGTAATGCAAGAACTTCCATGAATGTTCCTCCTTCACGTAAGGCTCAGGTTTACGTGGTATCCGAGAAGCCTGAAATGAGAGCGATTTTTGAGGAAGGTAAGTTATTCTTTGCTTCTCTTGCATATGCATCCGAAGTGATTGTTCAGTCAGATAAAAACGGTATTGCGGACGATGCCGTATCTGTTGTGATTGCTAATGCAAACGTATACATTCCTTTTGCTGAGCTTGTGGATATTGCACAGGAAATTGAGCGTCTTGAGAAGGAAGAAAAGAAACTTGCAGGCGAGCTTGCCCGTGTAAACGGTATGCTTAACAATGCGAACTTTGTCTCCAAGGCTCCTGCCGCTAAAATTGAAGAAGAAAAGGCTAAGCTTGAGAAGTATACACAGATGATGGAACAGGTAAAAGAAAGACTTGCACAGTTGAAATAAGAGTAAGCGGGCCCGCCCTTTTGGGGCGGGCTTTTTTCATGCATGGAAAATTCTTATGCCCTTTTCAAAAGTAGTATCCGATGTTATAATGATTCCATAGGATGCGACGGTTTTCTAATGTACTTAAGAGGAAGAATGATGAAAAGAAAATTAAGTAATTTCCAACGTAATATGCTTCGTGTTCTGACGGCGATCGTCATTACGGTCTGCTGTATGATTGGGGTATATTTTTTTGCCCTGAATTACAATAGTGCAGACAGGACAATCCGCTTTTCGGAAGGTAAAATTGACGGGGAGAAATATGTTTTTCCTGAATTTACCGTGCAGATAGGTCCCAGGGGAGGAGACAGCGGTGCCTGGCTGAAAGACCCGATTTATGATGAAGCGGGAAATGAAATACATGGTCCCAGCGTGGGAACCATTTATGAAATCGTTATTTATAATGCTTCTGATTCCACACTTTCGGATTGGGAAATGGAAGTGTTTGTGCCGGAGTTTCTTTGGATAAATAATGCCTGGAACGGAACCATGGAGTTCAAACAGACTACTACGGGAGAAGAACGGGTACAGATATTAGATTTGCGGGAATATACCAAACAGGAAATTCTCCTTGATTATTACATTGATCATACCGGTCCGATGATTCCACTGAATGAGGGAGACAGCTTTGTGTACCTGCCCAGTCAGGCGGATAATGAAATGCCTCTTGTCCCCACTGACGGGGATAAGGATGTAAAAGATACTGCCATCGTAGGTTTTATCATTTATGTTCCGGATCAGACACTGGATTATGTAGCTGTTTTTGATGAGGCGGAAATCCGTTACCACATGCAGAAAAGTGTTTGGGATTATCCTCTTTTTATTACATTGATTGTTCTGCTGGGTATCTGGCTTATTATTCTGATTACCCTGATTGTATCACAGCTTCGTGTCAACAAATTGTTAAGACAGCAGAAGCATGATGCCAAGATTATTGAACAGTCCATCAGTACATTTATTAACTTTATCGAGGCAAAAGATCCTCATACGAAAGGTCATTCGGAGCGCGTGGCCCAATACTCATATCTTCTTGCGCAGAAAATGGGATTCTCCGAACGTGAATGCAACCGTATATCCTATGTTGCATTGATGCATGATTGTGGTAAAATCAGCGTTCCGGTGGCAATTTTACAGAAAAAAGGGAAGCTTACCGACGAGGAGTATGAAATTATTAAAAGTCATACGACTTACGGAAGCCAGATGTTACGCGATTTTACATCCATTGACGGTATCAGCACAGGTGCGCTTTATCATCACGAAAGATATGACGGAAAGGGGTATCCCTCCGGTATAAAGGGTGAAGAAATTCCTTTGATAGCCCGGATTATCGGTGTGGCAGATTCCCTGGATGCCATGAACAGTGACAGATGCTACAGACCCCGTCTGGGAAGAGATGTTATCATCAAAGAACTCTTGGATAACAAGGGGAAACAGTTTGATGCAAATGTGGTAGACTATGTGATTGAACTCATTGAAGAGGGTAAGATTGTTATCGGTGGGGAACAGGCATAGCAGATGCATAAAATAAAAAGACATCAAGGGAATTGGTGTCTTTTTTACGGTGTGAACGATTATAAAAAGGACGATGACAGTGCATGAAGACAGAATCGGTAAAAAGCTATAAACAGGCAGAAGCATACTTATACGACGTGCCGAAATTTACAACCAAATCAACCCCGGAAATGACACGGGCGTTTTATGAGTTTTTAGGTTGTCCCGGTGAAACGCGTAACATTATCCATGTGGCAGGCACCAACGGAAAAGGCTCGGTCTGTACTTACTTAAGCCGGGTTTTGACGGCTCACGGACATAAAACCGGAGTTTTTACATCGCCCCATCTTGTTTCCATGTGCGAGCGGTTCCGGATTGACGGAAGTCTTATGGAGGAAGAGGAATTTGTAAGCCTTTTTAACAGGGTTATGGAGAAGGTAAAACAGGTAAAAGACCTGCTTGCGTCCGGAGAAGCGCCTGGGGAATTAAAAGGATTGACGGAAAGCTATCACCCTACTTTTTTTGAATATCTTTTTTTTATGGCAATGTTATGGTTTGAAGACAAAGGTGTGGATGATATCGTTTTAGAGACGGGACTTGGAGGAAGGCTGGATGCCACCAACGTAATTACCGCTCCTGTTTTATGTCTGATTACACGAATCGGGCTGGATCATACAGAGTATCTTGGGGAAACCCTTGACAAAGTAGCGGAAGAAAAAGCAGGGATTATCAAAAATAACATTCCGCTTATTTTTACGGATTCCGACCCGGTTTCTACGGAAGTTATTAAAAAAGTGGCAAATCGACAAGGTGCAAAGGCTTATGCTGTCGGAAAAACCAACGTAAGTAAACTTAAAATTCATGAAAATTTCATTGATTTTTGTGTGGATTATGGTTATTATAGTGATGTGTGTCCGGCGGAAGTGAATGTAAAGCTGCCCACCATTGCCACATATCAGACGGAAAACGCGGCCATGGCTATTTTGGCTGCCCATCTTCTTCTGAAAGAAGATATGAACAGGGAAGTGCTTTTATGCACCCTTTCCGAAACTGTATGGAGCGGTCGTATGGAGGAGGTACGTCCCAATCTTTATGTGGACGGAGCCCATAACGAGGATGGAATTGAGGCTTTTATCCGCTGTTTGAAAGACATAGGGGAAAAAAACGGCATTCTGATTTTCGGCGTCAGCCGGGACAAGAACTATAAAGAAATGCTTTTGCGTCTTGTGCGGGAAGTGGAGTGGTCGCGGATTATTACCGTATCCTTCCGGAATCCCAGGAGCGGAAGTGCCACAGAACTGAAAACGCTTTTGGAAGAAAACGGAATCCAAAATCCGGAAGCTGCATCAGACGTTCGGGAAGCACTAAAGATGTGTTATCCCGATGGAAACGGAAAGCGTGTTTACGTAGTAGGTTCTCTTTATCTTGTAGGAGAGGTAAAGGAGCTTATGATGGAGGAAATATTGTGATTGATTTTGAAGAGGAATTAAAGAAATTTCATCCCAGTCAGGAAATAGACCAGGCAGAAGAAGCTATTACAAAGAGAGACTTGTCCGATATCGTAGATGTGATTATCGGCGTTGTAAAGGAATCAAAGAAAGATAATTGAGGTTAGTAGGATGAACTGTTATAAGTGCGGATGCAGTCTGTCAGAGAAGGAATTCTGTACAAACTGCGGCACTGATGTGACCCGGTACAAAGAAGTCATGTATTTGTCCAACTACTTTTACAACGAGGGATTGGAGAAGGCTAAAATACGTGACCTTACAGGGGCAATCAGTAGCTTAAACCAGAGTCTTAAATTAAATAAAAAGAATATCAATGCCCGCAATTTACTGGGACTGATTTATTTTGAAATCGGTGAAACCGTATCTGCTTTGACGGAGTGGGTTATCAGCAAGAGCTATCAGGCTGAAAAAAACATTGCGGACGATTATATAACCAAGGTGCAGTCAAATCCTGCTTTGCTGGAAAAAATGGACAATGCGGTGCATAAATACAACATGGCATTGGATTACTGCCAGCAGGGAATTTATGATATGCCCGCAATCCAGCTTCGTAAGGTGGTACAGACCAATCCGAAGCTGCTTTGTGCAAGGTTACTTCTTGCATTGCTTTATATTCAGAGTGAAAAGTGGCCCCAGGCAAGGGAACAGCTTGAAATCTGCAAATCCATTGATATCGGTAATACCACCGTGAACCGTTATCTTCATGAGGTGGATGAAGCCTGCGGTCTGGAAGACAGCAAGAACATAGGCAAAAAAAGAACTGAGAATGCAATTACTTTACAGAGCGGAAATGATACCATTATTCAGCCTGTAAACAGAAAAGAGCCTGCGGCTTTGCATTTGTTTTTAAATGTATTAATCGGACTGATTATCGGGCTTGCCATCGGCTGGTTTTTACTGGCACCCTTGCGTATGAACATGGAAAACAACAGCATGAGCAAAGAGTTGGAAGATGTTCGTGAGCAGCTTGCGATAAAAACTGCTTCTCTGG
Source organism: Lachnospiraceae bacterium (assembly GCA_017473905.1). Lineage (GTDB taxonomy): Bacteria > Bacillota > Clostridia > Lachnospirales > Lachnospiraceae > UBA3766. The sequence continues at coordinate 136,318 of JAFUJA010000014.1, forward strand.
AAGATTTGGAAGCAGAACTGAACCGTACCAATGCGGACAAGGATCTTTTACAGGCAGATTTGGAAGCATATGAAGGAAACTTCGGTGTGAATGACGCCAACAAAAATCTTATGCTTGCGGCTACAGAATACAACAAAGGTGCTTCCATGGACAAGGCTCTGATTGCAGAGTATCTTGACAGTATTGATATTGAGTTTGTGGAAAATTCCGCAACGGAAGAATTCCTTGCACTGTATAATACGATTAAGGCTTCCGTGGGACCCTCCATTTCCGCCACTTACTATAACAGCGGTTATGAAGCATTGCGTAACTTGGATTACCTTGTTGCCATCAATGATTTGTCCAAAGCGGTATATTACGATGAGAACAATGCAGAGGCGTTGTATGCCCTTGCAAATGCTTATCGTGAGAATAAAGATGATGAGAATGCCAGAGCCACATATGTGCTTGTAACGGAGCGTTTTCCTGAATCGGAGAAGGCGTTAAAAGCACAGGCATACATTGCGGAAATCGACATGAGATAAGCTTTTTAGAAGCTGATAAACAACTGAAAAATAACAAGAAACGAAAGAAGAACTTAAAACAGGGCGTTTTAGGTTCTTTTTTTGTTCCCTGATAAACATATGAGCCGTGGGAGAGACCGAAGTTTATGGCCGGGATTATAATCAGAAAGGAAGACAAAGATGGAAGAAGGAAAATTAATTGATTCCACTTACGCAATTTTTGGCAGATATCTTATGGTAAAAATGCCTGCGGAGCTGGATCATCACAACGCAACTTCGCTTCGGATAAAAACAGATGAATTTATTATGGATAACAAAGTGGACCATGTGGTGTTTGATTTTGAGGATACTGCTTTTATGGACAGCTCGGGAATCGGAGTGCTGATGGGACGATATAAAAAGTTGTCTCTGTTCGGAGGAACCGTATCGGCTATCCATGTAAAACCCAGAATCCGTAAAATTATGGAAATGTCGGGAGTAAACAGCTTTGTGGAAATTATCAGTGAAACAGGGAGGAAATAAGGTGAAAAAAGAAAATTACGAACTGAAGGATGTGTTTTGGGTGGATGATGCCGCATGCAGCAATGCAATGGAACTGATTATGGATGCCAGATCTGAGAATGAAGCATTGGCGCGTATGGCAGTATCAGCTTTTATCATGGAATGTAATCCCACCATAGAGGAACTGGAAGATGTAAAAACCGCCATTTCCGAAGCGGTAACCAACAGCATTGTTCACGGTTATCCTGAAGGCCGGAAAGGGAAGGTTTTTTTACGGGCATACATAAAAGACAATACCCTGTATACCGAAGTGGAAGACAAAGGAGTGGGAATTCCGGATATTTCAAAGGCAATGCAGCCTTTGTTTACTACCCGCCCACAGGATGAACGCTCCGGTATGGGATTTGCTTTTATGGAAGCTTTTACGGACCGGATGAGCGTGGAAAGCAGGCCGGGAGAGGGCACTAAGGTTTGTATGGAAAAAATCTTCGGAAAGGAAATAACAGATGTCTGAAACAAGGGAATTACTTGCGAAGACAAAGGAAGGGGATTCCCTGGCGCGAAGCACGTTGGTGGAGGAGAACTTAAAGCTGGTACATCATGTAGTAAAAAGATTTGCCGGCAGAGGGTTTGATTTACAGGATTTGTTTCAGATTGGGACGATTGGTCTGATGAAGGCGGTAGATAATTTCGATTTAAGCAGGGAAGTATGCTTCTCAACCTATGCGGTTCCTATGATTATGGGCGAAATACGTCGTTTTATAAGAGATGACGGTATGATTCGGGTAAGCCGTTCCCTAAAAGAGAATGCATATCGGATACAGATGGCCGCAGAAAAATTCAGACAGCAGCACGGAAGAGATGCCTGCGTGTCGGAATTGAGTGAATTGACGGGTTTGTCCGGTTATGATATTTTGGAGGCGACGGAGGCCTGCAGGGAGGTGGAATCCATTTATAAGCCTGTTTGTACCGGTGAAGGAAGCGATTTGTATCTGGTGGACATTCTGGGCTCCGAAGAAGATGAAAAAGAAGAATTGCTGAATCATATGGTTCTGGAACAGCTTCTGGGACAGCTGGAGGAAGAGGAGCGGAATTTAATCTTGTTCCGTTATATGCATAATATGACCCAGGTACAGGTGGCGGAGCGTCTGGGAATGAGTCAGGTACAGGTTTCCAGATGTGAAAAAAGGGTACTTTTGAAGCTTAGAAAGGCATATTTTGGAGAGATTTTAAAAAAATAAAATTTCTTATTGACATAAGGGGGTAAGTTGTCATATAATGGACTTCGTCAGTGACGGAAAGCTAATGCATTGACAGGGTATATGTGTTCGTAGCTCAGCTGGATAGAGCAACGGCCTTCTAAGCCGTGGGTCGGGGGTTCGAATCCCTTCGAGCACGTTCGTATGTTTCTGACAGCTGCGACAGTTGCTTGCCGGACACATGCAAGAAAGTCCACAAAGTCCAGACAATCATGATATGGTGGGTATGGCGCAGTTGGCTAGCGCGCCAGATTGTGGCTCTGGAGGCCGAGGGTTCGAGTCCCTTTACCCACCCTCTACTGGACTATCGCCAAGCGGTAAGGCACAGGACTTTGACTCCTGCACTCGCTGGTTCGAATCCAGCTAGTCCAGCTTTTTTGACAAGCGGGAAAGAGTTGTCCTGTTATAATCGAATATGGGCCATTAGCTCAGGTGGTAGAGCACTTGACTTTTAATCAAGTTGTCCGGGGTTCGAGTCCCCGATGGCTCACGAAAAACAAGAAAAATGACGGGGATGTTATTTTTCTTGTTTTATTTTTGGGGGTATATATGCTTTTTATTCGAAATATTCTCAGTGTAAGTGTTGTATTACTTGCGCTTGCCCTTATCTTTTGCGGCAGGGAACTGAAAGAGAAGAAACAGATATGGCGCTTGTTCGGACTTCTTTTTCTGGGGTCCTGGATGGTGTGCGTTTTTACCCTGACGGGGATTTATTATCCGGGAAATTTTCATTTTTGGGTAGACCTGCAGAGGATTCAGTATGTGCCTTTCCGGGGAATTTACAGAATGCTTGCAAACGGTCTCAGTCTGTACGATGTGGAAAATATTCTGGGCAATGTGATTTTATTTGTACCCGTGGGGATTTTGTGCCCCCTGCTTTTTAGGAAGATATCCAAATGGTACACCATGTTTTTAGGCGGTTTAGGAATGTCTCTGGTAATTGAGATAACCCAGTTGTTTATCGACAGGGGACCGGACGTGGACGATTTGATTTTGAATACTGCGGGCATGATGGCAGGGTATATCATTTTTATGGTATTTTCCAAGGTGCCGTTCGTAAAAGAAGCGCTTCGGGAGGATGAGGCACCAAAACGTTGGAACCGATTGCTTCCAATCGGCATTGCTGCTACATATCTGGTAGTAATTGGTTTGGGAATGACGGATTGTATCCTTGATGTGGTATGGAAAAATGTCCTATAAAAAATGAAAAACACAAGACATAGGGGTTGTCTTGTGTTTTCAAGTAAAAAAAGGGAAAAACAATCGGAAAGACGATTGGTTTTACATGAATAAATCTTATCTTATACTCATCATACCTTTCGAAAAAGGGAAAAGCAACAGGAAAATTGTGCGTTTATATCAAATTCATGTCAAAAATATCAATGATACAACAGATATTTGCTATAACACCTGTTGCAGTATATAAAATAAAAGGAATTGAAACATGAACGAAATAGAAAATGAAAAAAACATAAAAGATGATATCGCTTCTGAAAGTATATCCGGTACGGAGACAAGAGAAGAAAATAAAATGGGAGTTCTGCCCATGAATAAGCTTCTTCTTGGAATGTCTCTTCCTATGATGGCTTCCATGCTTGTGCAGTCTCTTTATAATATTGTGGACAGTATCTTCGTTGCGGAGCTGAGTGAGGATGCATTGACTGCGGTATCCCTTGCATTTCCTGTTCAGGTGTTATGCATGGCGGTAGGCGGCGGAACTGCGGTAGGTATCAATGCGGTACTGTCTAAGGCGTTGGGAGAGAAGAATAAGGAAGCTGTAAATAAATCTGCAACAAACGGTGTGTTTTTAATGCTGGTAAGTTCAGTTTTATTTTTCCTGATAGGGCTTTTTCTTGTAAAACCCTTTTATGCAATGCAGGGAACTGAGAGTAAAGCAATTGCGGAGTATGGTGTACAGTACTTAACCATTGTATGTTGCTGCTCCATTGGTATTTTTACTCAGGTTACATTTGAACGACTCCTTCAGTCAACGGGCAAAACCGTACTTTCCATGGTTACGCAGGCAATCGGGGCAATTATTAACCTGATACTGGATCCGATTATGATTTTTGGGTTATTCGGATTCCCCAGGCTTGAGGTTGCCGGTGCGGCGCTTGCAACCGTAATCGGTCAGGTGGTGGCCGGTAGCGTGGCAATCTTTTTAAATTATAAGTTTAATAAAGAAGTTACTGTTTCATTCAAAGGATTCAAACCGGATTTGGCCATGATAGGAAGGATTTATTCGGTAGGTCTTCCTTCCATCATTATGCAGTCTATTGGTTCCGTAATGAATTATTGTATGAATCAGATTCTTTTGTCCTTTGCGGATGCGGCGGCAACCGTGTTCGGTATTTACTATAAGCTTCAGAGCTTCTTCTTTATGCCGGTATTCGGTCTTAACAACGGACTGGTACCTGTTGTGGCATACAATTTCGGAGCCGGCAAGCGAAGCAGAATGATTAAGGCGATTAAGCTGGGTGTTTTGTATGCAGAGATTATTTTCCTTCTGGGAATGTTATCTTTTATGCTGATTCCGGACAAACTTCTTCTTTTGTTTAATGCAGAAGGGGAACTGATGGATATGGGTGTTATTGCACTGCAGATTATTGGTGTGCATTTCCCGATTGCGGCATATTGTATTATTATCAGTAGTTCTTTTCAGGCGCTGGGGCATGGTATGTACAGCATGTGGGTGTCTATTGCGAGACAGCTTGTGGTGTTGCTTCCGGTTGCGTACCTGTTTTCCCTGACCGGAAAACTGAACCTTGTATGGTGGGCGTTCCCGATTGCAGAGGTTGCCTCCATGATAATGTGTACCCTGTTTCTTGTGTTGGTATATAAGAAAACAATCAGGAATATACCTGATAATGTGTAGTCAAAGTGTTTCTTATGTAAAAACTAAGTAAACTGAATTGACAAATGAAGGAAGTAAGAATTAGAATGTCTCTTAAGTTTTCGTTTTGCAAAAGAAAACTTAAGCGGATGTGGCGGAATTGGCAGACGCGCCAGATTTAGGTTCTGGTGTCCCCGACGTGCAGGTTCAAGTCCTGTCATCCGCATGTATTTTTTTAGGGACATTTGAAAGATAAAATTATAAAAGACAGGAGAAAAAAGAAGATGTTTTTATCAGTAGTATTGTTGGTTGCAGGCTTTGCTCTTTTAATTTGGGGCGCTGATTTCTTCGTAGACGGTGCAAGCAAGGTTGCGGACAGAATGAAAATTCCCCAGATTGTAAGCGGTCTTACCATCGTGGCGTTCGGTACGAGTGCTCCAGAAGCGGCAGTTAGTATTTCCGCGGGTTTAAAGGGCAGTGCGGATTTGGCAGTCAGCAATGTTGTGGGAAGCAATATTATGAACATTGGTGTCATTTTAGGCATTTCCGGTCTGATTACGGCACTTGCGGTGCAGAAGAATACCAGAAACATTGAAATTCCGTATGTAATGATTATGACCGTTGTGATGATGCTTCTGGGCATGTTTGACGGCAAACTGGGCTGGGTAGACGGTTTGATTCTCTGGGCAGGTATGATTGCATTCCTTGTTTATTTATTGAATGTTGCCAAAAAAGGAAGAGCGGAAGCAGGGGAAGAAACTGAAGAGGAAGACAAAAAGAAAGCTCCGGTTATCTGGCTGATTGCTAAAATTATAATCGGTGGCGTTGCTATTGTGCTCGGTAGTGATTTTGCGGTTGACGGAGCAACCCAGATTGCAACATCCATGGGATGGAGCGAACGTCTTATCGGGTTAACCATCGTGGCATTGGGAACATCCCTTCCGGAACTTGTCACATCTGTCATTGCAGCAATTAAGAAAAAAGCTGACATTGCTATCGGAAATATTGTAGGAAGTAATATCTTCAATATTTTATTTGTTCTGGGTACAACGGCTCTGATTACGCCCGTAACCTACATATCTGCATTTACGGTAGACAACATTGTAGCTTTTGTGTTTGCACTTTTACTGTTCCTGTTTGTTTTGAACAAGGATTGCAAACTGAAACGCTGGGGCGGTGCTGTACTTTTGGTTTCATACGGTGTATATTTCGTATACTTACTTGTAAATCCGTTCGGTTTTTAATATTTTTATCAAAAATATGACGTCATGGGAGAATCTCCTGTGGCGTCTTCTTTTTTACCCTTGTTTTAAAAAACGGAATGTGTTAAAATTTTAACGTCGGGAGATTGGGTCCCGACGGGAGAATACATTTTAAGGAGAAAAGGATATGAAAGGAAACATTGTAGTCGGACAGTCCGGCGGCCCTACAGCGGTTATTAATTCATCAGTTGCAGGTGTTTATGCACAGGCAAAGAAACTTGGCGTTAAGAAAGTTTACGGTATGGTACATGGTATCGAAGGCTTTTTGGAAGATAAGTTGTGTGATCTGGATGAATATCTTGCAGACCCCACAGGTATTGAACGTCTGAAAAGAACACCTTCAGCATTTTTAGGTTCCTGCCGTTTTAAAATGCCTAAAATTGAAGGCCATGAAGATGTGTATGAGAAGGTATTTGAAATCATGGAGAAACATGATATTGAGTGTTTATTCTACTGCGGTGGAAATGACTCCATGGATACTGTTAAAATGCTTTCCGATTATGCAAAGGAACACGGCAAAGAACAGCGTTTTGTGGGCGTGCCCAAAACAATTGATAACGACCTTCCTATTACTGACCACTGCCCCGGATACGGTTCAGCGGCTAAGTATATTGCAACTTCCATGAAGGAAATTATTCGTGACAATGAATCCTTCGGTGCAAAGAAGCCTACCGTATGTATCGTAGAAATCATGGGCAGAAATGCAGGCTGGCTTACTGCTGCAGCTGCACTTTCCAAGGATGCTGACTGTTGCGGACCTGACGCAATCTTCCTTCCTGAGGTTGATTTTGATATTGAGAAGTTTATGGACAAGGTAAGAGAACTGGCTGCTACCAAGTCTTCTGTTGTAATTGCGGTTTCCGAAGGTGTACATGATGCAAACGGAACATATATCTGTGAAATGGGTCGTGAAGTTGCCGTTGACGCATTCGGTCATAAGCAGATGTCCGGTACTGCAGCCATGCTTGCTGAAAAGGTTGCAGCAGCTACCGGTTTAAAGACCCGTGCAATCGAATTCTCTACATTACAGAGAGCAGCAACTCACATTGCTTCCTTAACTGACATTAACGAAGCATTTCAGGTTGGCGCTGATGCGGTAAAAGCTGCAGAAGCAGGTCAGACAGCAATGATGATTACATTAGAACGTAATGGTGACGATCCTTACCAGTGCGGAACCGGAGCGCAGGATATCCATTACATTGCAAACGTTGAACGTAAGGTTCCCGAAGAGTGGATTACAGAAGATGGAATGGGATTGAATGAAGGTTATGAAGCATATGCAAGACCCCTTATTATGGGCGAACTGCTTCCTTTATACGTAAATGGTGTTCCCAGCCATCTTGTAAGAAAGAAATAAGAACAAATGACCGCGGCGGTCAATCGAAAAGGCGATAACTTCAGGTTGTCGCCTTTTTATATTTTTGCCTTTTTTGACAGAAATATATAATGTGAACAAATGAGTTGTTTTTATATAAAACAGAAGGGTAAAAATGCACAAAAAAACAGGGGAATTTTCTACCCTGTTTTTGGGCATGTGTGATATAAAATTGGGGGTTTTTATATTGAATTTGTGCAATTTTGGTGGTATCCTATTTGTATTCGGCAAACACTATTATTCGCTCTTGTCGGACAAGCCGGCGGGAGTAGAAAGAGAGGTATTATGAAAAAGTTAAAAGCGAAATGGCTGAAACGTGCGGTTGCTTTTGCTTTGGCAGCGTTAATGCTTGTACCCAGCGTACCTGCGTATGCAAGTGAAGCGCCTGTTACAGAGCAGACCAGCGAAGCAGTTTCAAGCGAAGTAATCGCGGATAGCGAAGTGGCTACTTCCGAAGTGGTTTCTGAAGAAGTAACTGAAGCAGTTACCGAAGAAGTAACTGAAGCAGTTTCTGAAGAAGCAACTGAAGCAGTTTCTGAAGAAGCAACTGAAGCGGTTTCCGAAGAAGTAACTGAAGAAGTTACCGAGGAAGCAACTGAAGCAGCTTCTGAAGAAGTTCAGGAAGAAGTGCTTGCTATTGATCCCGCGAAAATCGATGTCTGGGACTTCGGTGCTGAACAGTTGGATTCATCCAAATATAACAACATGCTTACTGCTGATGTTATCAATGGATTTTATCCCGGCGTTGAAGCAGGAAGCACTGGAAAGAATCTTGCATCTTTTGCAACCGATGAGATTGCATTTAATGATGGAGGATTTCCTAATACCCACAGACTGAGAACAAACAATACCGCACTTACAAGATATGATGCAAAAAATCTTGTTAGTGCAGACGGTACAGTAACTTATAACGGATATATTTATTCCAATAAGTCAGCTACTGCAGATGTATATGTTTCCATTAAAGCCAATAAGGGTGATATCATCACTATTATCATGGGAAGTAATGGAGGCGATTCCAGAGTTGTATTCGAAAATATGTCAGATGCAACTGATGTACAGGAACTTAAGCACATTGCTACTGCCGGAAATTCTTCCGTAGCAAGTGAATTAACTTTCTATGCAACTCAGGATGCTACATATAAGATTTATTCCGCAAATGAAAAAATCTGTCTCGGTAGAATTTACAGAGAACGTACAGCGTCTGTTAAGGTTAGCGGTCTGGTGACTGCACCCGAAACCATGACCGGTTACTCTCTCGTATTTACCAATACAACAACAGGTGTAGAAACTGTTGCAACTCCTGATGCTGAAAACAAATATTCTGTTAACTTAAATGAAAAGTTTACATATAAAGTAGCTTTGAAGGATGCAGATACTTTTGTTATCAGTTCTTCACAGGAACTTGTGCTTGAGAAGGGTTGCGGAGATACCACATTTGATATTACTGCAGAAGGCGTTGAACTTGTTACCATCAGCGGTAAGATTAACGGTCTTGATGCAAATTCCCTTTCTTATTTACAGTTAACCTTAACCAATGCTGAAAAGATTTATAAGCCCATCGTTACCATCACTCCCGCCGAAGGTGAAGTTGACTATGCAGGTACTTATACAGCTCAGCTTGAAAAAGGTGTTTCTTATCAGTTTGGTTTTGCAGATGTAAATGATTACACAATCAATATGACTGCAGAAGAAAAAGTATTTACCTACGATGCAGATGCAACTGTAGATCTTACTTTTGTTGAACAGCCTAAATATGATGTAGCTATTTCTTTTGAAGGTGCAGATGCTGAAGAACTTGAAGCAGAAGCAGATGCAGATGTTACTATCGTATTAACCAATTTAAATGAATCCAGAGCAGACGGTTCTAAATATGTTTATGAATTTAAACTTGCTGATTTGGAAACTCTTCAGTTAAGAGACGGTGCATATAGCGTTGTTGTAAATAACACAGGAAGATATGTACAGAATCTTACTTCTAATGTAAAAGTTGCTGGTGAAGCAGTTGAAAAGACTATTGCATTTACTTATGCAACATCCTGGAACTTTGCAGATGCAGCATTCGCAATTGAAGACAATGCTTGGAGAGGTCTTAAGTTTGTGAATACAAGCAAGGATTCTAAGGGATATGCAACTATCAAAGAAGGTGGTAGTGTTACCATTCCTGTTGATGGTGAATGTGTTATCAGAATCAATTACTGCTACACAGCAGATTGTACAGTGGGTGCAGACGGAGCATTCAGCACAGCTTCCAAATCTACATCCAAAATTGAAACTTATGACTATGCTTACAGTGGAGAAGCGGGAGAGGTTGTAATTACTAACCTTCTTACAGGTAAAGATAAAACATATCTTTGCTCCATTGAACTCATGGAAAAGATTGAATATACTGATACAATCACTGTAGGTGCTGACAAAGATTATGCAACCATTAATGAAGCTCTCGATGCAGTTCGTAAGATGCCCAGAGAAGCAGGTCAGGTTGTTACCATTGAAATCGATCCCGGCAACTACGAAGAAATGCTTGTAATCGATGTTAATGACATCAAACTTGTGAATGCAAGTGCAACCCCCAGCATTGAATTAACCAACAAGGGTGTTGATATTGATGAAAATGCAGTTCGTATTACTTCCTACTATGGTCACGGATACACATACTTCAGTATGGGTAAGGATTGTAAGTGGGATGAAGACATTCTCAGAGTAAACAAAGAAAACGGATATGCATCCTTTACCAATCCCGGAGCAGGTTCTACTTCCGGAAGCTACTGGAATGCAACCGTTGTTATTAAAGGAAGCAATGTTTCCGCTGAAGGAATTATTTTTGAAAACTCCTTCAACCAGTACGTATCCGCAAAGGCTGCTGAAGACGTTATCGTTGCTCAGAGCTCTGCAAAAGAAGGTGATGTTCCCAGAGCAGAAATGCTTGAAGGCGATACAACCGTTCAGAATAAGGCGTACGTAGAAAGAGCAGCAGCTCTTGCAATTTTAGACAACATGAAGCAGGTAAGTTTCGATAACTGTAAGTTTATCGGACGTCAGGATACACTTTATGGTGCAAAAGGCGTTACCGCAGCATTCTATGATTGTTCTATCTATGGTGGTACAGACTACATTATGGGTGGTATGACCGCTGTATTTGCAAAATGTGATTTGGTATTTAATACCAGTGAAGACAAAAACGATGTAGGTTACATTACTGCTCCTCAGCAGGCGACTGGACGTGGATACTTAATGTATAACTGTACGGTAACCTCTACAACCCCCGGTGTGGATACCGCTTCTGAGTATCCTTCCAAACCCGGATATTTTGGTAGACCTTGGGCAGCCAATACCGGTGAAGCATATTTCTATAATACAATTATCGAAGCTTCCGATAAGGTTTGGTACAAGGATTACGGCCCTTCATTGATTCGTCCTGTAGGTTGGTTGTCTACCTTAAGTGGTGAATCCAAACTTTGTAGTGAATATGGTACTTTCGAGTACTCCATTTACGCAGATTATATTGACGAACGTGCTAGTTGGGCAGGTTATGAATTTACAGAAGTGCTCGGAGACGGTACTCCTGTATCTGTGGCAGCATTCTTAGGTACTTGGGATGCATTCGCAGGTAAAGATATGGAAATTGTCATTCCTGATGAAAGCGACAGAGTTGACAATGCAGCAGCTGAAACAGAGAAGGTATTCTCCTTTAATGTTAAAGATGCAACTGCAGATGTTGCAGCAGGAACTGCAATTGAAGAAGGAACAACATACGCTGGCTTCTTTGATGTTGTTGGTACTGTAAGCAAGAAAAATGATACTGCTTTTGAAATCGGCAAATCAGAACTCGGTGCAATTGCGTTCAGTCTCCGTGAAGACGGTGGTTCTGTAGTATTTGGTGTTTCCAGTACAGGTAGCAGCAATAATACAGAATTTGCACTTAAGAACATGGCAGACGGTACTTATGTAGCAAATGATAAAGGTGAAACCGTTATTGATGTAACGGGCGTTGCAGAAATAAAACTTACTTGGAATGACCTTGCAGCAGGCGAATATCAGTTGGTAATTCCTGCAACCTTTACCAAACGTGCCGGAAGATTCTATTCCGCAAGCGTTACTGCAGTATTTGAAGAAACAACCTACTCTGTGAATTTCGCAGAAGAAGGTGTAACAGCTGGTCAGGCAATCGCAGCCGGAACAGTTTATGACGATTACTTTACTATTGTTGGTGGGGCAACCGGTAAAACGGATAATAGCTACACAATGATTGAAATTCCCAAGAGCCAGGGCGGCGGTGTTCAGTTTGTTGTTAACAGTTACACAGACTTAACATTGGCTTTGGTAAGTACAGGTGGAAGCAATACTTCTACATTTGGACTTCTTGATTCCAAGGGAGAACTGATTCCTTTTGCGAAAGATGCAGATGGAAATTATGTGATTGGAACTGAGGACGATGATACAGGTATTGCAATTTATGGTAATGTTCCGGTTGATGTGACTTTCAAGGGACTTTACGGTGGTGTATACCAGCTTGTTATCGTAGATTCTGCTCGTGGTGGTAGAATCGCCGAGATGACTTCCGTACAGAAGGCTTGTGCAATCGATAAGGTTCGTACAGCTTGGGAAGAAATTGAAGCTCCCGTTATTAAGAGCGTGGCTCTTACCGGAGAAAATGCTGTAGTAGGTAAAGTTTCTACAGTAGATGTTACCGTTACCGGTGACGTAAGCTATGCCGGCGCTGATTATGTAGAAGTAACTGCATATGATTCAACCGGCGAACCCGCGCTTGTTGTAACAAGCAAGAAGATTTCTAAAGAATCTGTTGTTCAGATGGCACTTCCTGCATCAGGAGATTATACCTTTAAGGCAGTTCTTGTTCGTGCAGGTGAAGAGAATAAGGAAAGCGAAGTGACTGCAGAAGCATTTAACTTCATCTTACCCTTAGGAAATCCCGGCTCTCTGAACATGAAGTATGTAGCAGGCGGAATCATGACTGTATCATGGCCTAACTCCGTTAAGGAAGCAACCGGATACAAGCTTGGTGTCTGCATGAGCGAAACATTTGATGCTGAAGCAGCTACCTGGGTAGATGTTGCAGCTGACCAGACATCTTATGATATTACATTGGCTGATTATATTGAGGTTGCTACAGCAACTGATGCAGCAGAGACACCTGAGTATGTTTCCGTTGCAGTATACGCTGTCAGAAATGAAGAAGCTGGTGAATCAGTTTCCAAGACAAGACCTTATAAGACATCAGTTGATGCTGATTGGACCTTCGTAGCTTATGGTTCCAGTACGGATACCAAGAATAACGGCTACTTGGGTGATGCAAATGACGGTTCCGTAACCGTTTACTCCGAAGGCGGTAAGGGTAAACTTGTTCCCGCTTCTACCGACGGACTTGCATTCTATTACACAACAGTTCCTGCAACCAAGAACTTTAAACTTACCGTAGACGTTCATGTTGATAAGTGGACATTGTCCAACGCACAGGAAGGTTTCGGTATCATGGCAGCAGATCAGGTTCCTGCTAAGAGCAGCTCTTCCACATTATGGAATAACTCTTACATGGCATCTGCTACCAAGGTTGAATACTACTGGAATCCTGATACTTCAAGCATCGCAAACGAAGGTAACAAGATTACCATGAAGCTTGGTATCGGTGCACAGGAGAAGATCGGTGTTACCGCTGATAATATCGAATTGTTCAAGAAGAACGATACCGCTACTATCAACAACCAGTTTAAGTCCACCATGTATCCTCTTTCCACATCTTGTGCAAAGAACGGTGCAGGTACTTACAATATCATCGGCAACTATACTTCCAAACCGGAAGGAACCGTTGAGAAGCCTATCACTGACTTCACAATGTCTATTGAAAGAACAGACACAAGCTATATCGTTACTTATATCAATGAGTACGGTAGAGAATTTGCTAAGAAGTACTACAATACTGAAGACAATCTTTGTATGATTGACGAAGAAAATATTTATGTTGGTTTCTTTGCATCCAGAAATGCAAGAGCTACATTCACAAATATTGAACTCGTAACTTCAGATCATAACCCTGATGCAGCACCTGAAGAGCAGCCTAATAACTACATTGGCTTAAGCAACAGCTTCATCTCTGCACCTGTAGCTAACAAAGCAGATTACACACTTAAGTTCAACTCCAACTGGAGAGGTTCCGTAATGATTACTGATGCAGCAGGCAACGTTGTTGTTCCTGAGACAGAAGTAGAAGCAACCAATTCCAAGGGTACCTCTTATGGTGTATCTGAAGATGTAACACTGGCAATCGGTAAGAATGAATACATTGCTTACTTTATGCCTGACAAGGAATATACACAGGATGGTGGTAAGACATTATTATCCGATTATTCCAAGAAGACAACTAAGATCACTGTTTCCTACGCTGTATACGGACAGGATGGTGCATACTTGTATGTATCTCCCGAAGGATCTGCAAACGGAACCGGTGAAAAGTCTAACCCTCTTGATATTTACACAGCAGTTAAGTATGTTCGTCCCGGACAGACAATCCTTATCATGGAAGGTACTTACAACTTAAGCAAGACCGTTAAGGTTGAGCGTGGTATTGACGGTACCGAAGATGCTATGATTAAGATGATTGCTGATCCTGAAGCAAATACAAGACCTGTATTTGATTTCGGCGGCAACTGTGCAGGTATGGTACTTGCAGGTAACTACTGGTACTTCAGAGACTTTGACGTTACAAGATCCCAGAATGCTCAGAAGGGTATTCAGGTATCCGGTAACAACAACATTTTAGATCAGATTAATACTTACAATAACGGTAATACCGGTATCCAGATCAGCAGATTGAACAGCACTGATGAAACAATCGAATCCTGGCCCGCAAACAACCTTGTGTTGAACTGTACTTCTTACGAGAATGCAGATGCAGGTTATGAAGATGCAGACGGTTTCGCAGCGAAGTTAACTGTTGGTGAAGGAAACGTATTCGATGGTTGTGTGGCTCATCACAATGCTGATGATGGTTGGGATTTATTTGCAAAAGTAGAAACCGGACCTATCGGTGCAGTTGAAATCCGCAACTCTATCGCTTACAAGAACGGTTATGTATTCGACGCAGAAGGCAATGAAATCAATGCCGGTAACGGTAACGGATTCAAGCTTGGTGGCGAAGGCATCTCCGGAAAGCATATGTTAAAGAACTCTATCGCGTTCGATAACAAGGCTAAAGGTATTGACTCCAATAGCTGTCCTGATATTCAGGTATTTGACAGCATTGGTTACAACAACTTAAGTTACAACATCGCATTCTATTCCAAGAATACATCTGATACTGCATTCTATGCAGAAAACACCATCTCCTTGAGAGCAGGTGATGTTGCATATGATGTTGAAGACCAGATTGATCTTCTTGGTGACCAGAATGAAGCTGAAGTATACAATAGTACAAACTTCTATTGGAACGTTGCAAAAGCTAAATCTATGAATGATGATGGCGATGTAATGTTACAGAGATACTTCAAATCCTTAACATTTAACGGATTTACCAGAAATGAAGATGGTACACTTGATCTTGGCGGATTCCTTGAATTCAGACCCGGTGTAGCATATGAAGGCATCGGTCTCGGTGATGGTCAGGCTTCCGAAGAAGGTATTACAGCTGAAGACGTTATCGAAACAGATGGTACAATCGACAATGGAAATGCAGAAGCTAAGGATGAAAATACCGTAGATCCTGATGACATTGGCGGTGACGTAGTTGTAAAAGACGGCTTATGGATTGGTAAGATTGATACCCAGTACTACACAGGAAAGGCTATTAAGCCCGTGATTGCTGTATACGATGGTACCAAGAAGTTAACTACCAAGGATTATGCTGTATCTTACAAGAACAACGTAAATGCAGGTGTTGCAACCATTACCGTTAAGGGTAAAGGAAGCTATGCCGGCACAGCAACAGCAACATTTGAAATTAGTGCAATCTCCTTTGATGAAGGTTTTGTTCTTCCTACAGACAATATCTACGCACCCGGAGAAAGCGCAATCCAGATTAGCAACTTATCCGCTGAATACACCGGCAAGGCAATTGCTCCTAAGCCTGTTGTATACTTCAACGGCGCTAAGTTAGCAGCTAAGAATTACACTGTATCTGCTCCTGAATGTAAGGCAGCCGGTGTTTACACCGTAACCGTAACAGGTAAGGCTCCTAACTTTACAGATTCCAGAGATATTGACTTCACAATCGTGGATGTTGCAACAACAACACACATTAAGAAGGCTTCCGTTTCCGGACTTAAGGCAGTTGCAGTTGGCGAAGTTCCTGCAGTAACATTGAAGTACAAGACTGAAACTCTTGTTGAAGGTACTGACTACGAAATCGTAGAAGTACGCGATAATTGGAAAGCCGGTAAGGCAACCATGGTTATCGAAGGTCTTGGAAAATATGCAGGTCTCGTTGAGAAGAAGTTCGCAGTTAAGGCAACCGGACTTACTACTAAGAATACCGTTGTAACTGGTATTGAAGAAACAGTAGTATACGGTGGTAAGGCTGTAACATTCCCTGAATTAAAGGTAACCGTTAACGGTGTTGAACTTGAGAAGGATTATGATTACACTGTAACCTACAAGAACAATGCAAAGGCTGGTACAGCTTCTGTTGTGATTACCGGTATTGGTGCATACAATAAGACTCTCACCAAGAAGTTCAAGATCAATGCTTTTGATATCAGTGCGGATGTAAATCCTAACAATGATGTAATTACTTCTATCCCTGATGTGATTAACGCTAAATATGTAAAGGGCGGCTCCAAGATTAAGTTAAATCTTACCTTTGCAGGCAGAACCTTAGTTGAAGGAAAAGACTATACACTTAGCTACAAGAACATCACAAAGGTAGCAACAGCTTCCGATAAGAAGGCTCCTACCGTTGTAATTAAGGGTAAGAACGGCTTCAAGGGTACTGTTACCAAGACATTTACAATTGAAGCAAGTGCATTTGATAGCATTAGTTCTGCAGCATATGTAACAGCTAGTGATGTTGTATATGCAAACAAGGCAGGTAACTACTTAAAGACTAAGGTTGTTGCATATGACGGAACCAAGAAACTTTCTAAGGGAACCGATTATGAAAAGACCTTCAAGTACTACAAGGTAGTTGATGGTGTTGAAACCGAACTTGGCGCTAAGGATATCGTTCCTGCAGGAACTGAAATCCGCGTAGAAGTAATCGGAACCAAGAACTACAGTGGTGCAATGTCTGCAACCTACCGTGTTGTAGAAACCAACATCAGCAAAGTAAGCGTGAAGACAGTTACTCTTCCTTACAACGGAAAGAGCGTAACTCTTAACGTAGTAGCTGATGAAGAAACCGGTTTACATGACTTGTCAGGTAAGATTTTATACAAGGGTAAAGCACTTGAATATGGTGTTGACTACGAAATCGTACCCGGAACATACAAGAACAATAATAAAGCCGGTACCGCTAAGGTTACTATCCGTGGTTTAGGCGACTTCGGTGGTGAGAAGGTTATTTCCTTCAAGCTTACCAAGAGAACCTTTGCTTGGGATGAAGATTAAGGCGTAATACAGAACCGGTAACGGGACTGTAAAAAGAGAACGTCGCGAGGGCGAAAGCCTTCGCGGCGTTTTTTGATGCATTTTTTTATAAAATATGATAAAATTTGACCATACATATTTTTATGTTTACTTGAAATAAAATTTAAAATAGTGTAGACTAATGCGAAATAAAGTATTTGCTGTATGGAAAGGAAAGTTTAATAATGGCAATAGTAGATTTGCAGAAACAGCTTTTTGATAACAAGTTGGAAACACAGATGACAGATGCTGCAAAGCGTTTATTTGATAAAACTCTTGCAGAGTGCGAGGAAAAGGAGCTCTTTTATGTGCTTCTGGATGTGACCAAAGATTTAAGTGCAATGACAGAACCCTGTGAAGGTGAGAAGAAGATTTATTATATCTCCGCAGAATTTCTGATTGGGAAGCTGCTCTCCAATAATCTTTTGAATCTTGGTATTTATAAACATGTGGAAGAAATTCTTGTCAAAAACGGCAAGTCTCTCGCGGCAGTGGAAGAATGTGAGCCGGAACCTTCACTGGGAAATGGTGGTCTTGGCCGTCTTGCAGCTTGTTTCCTTGATTCCATTGCAACCCTTGGACTTCCCGGTGCGGGAATTGGTTTGAATTATCATTTCGGTCTTTTTAAGCAGGAATTTAAAGATCGTAAACAATGTGCAGTAAAGAATGATTGGATTGAAGAAAAGTCATGGCTGAATGCCACAGATGTTTCTTTTGAAGTAAAATATAAGGATTTTACCGTAAAATCCAAGCTGTATGATATTGATGTAATCGGATACAACAACGGCATTGATAAGCTTCATTTATTTGATCTTGAAAGCCTTGATGAATCCCTGGTAAAAGAAGGAATCAATTTCGATAAGGAAGATATTGAGAAAAACCTTACCTTATTCCTGTATCCGGATGATTCCGATGAAGCAGGAAACCTTCTGCGTATTTATCAGCAGTATTTTATGGTTAGTAATGCGGCCCAGTTGATTCTTCAGGAAATGCGTGAAAAGAAATACGACTTGCGCAAGCTTTATGACCATGCCGTGATTCAGATTAACGATACCCATCCTACCATGATTATTCCTGAATTGATTCGTATTCTTACGGAAGATAAGGCAATCGGAATGGATGAGGCGATTGAGATTGTAAGCAAGACCTGTGCATATACCAACCATACCATCCTTGCGGAAGCATTGGAGAAGTGGCCGTTGGAATACCTTGAGAAGGTTGTGCCTGCCCTTGTTCCCATCATCAAAGAACTTGACAAACGTGTCGCTTCGAAGTACAAAGATCCCAAGGTACAGATTATCGATAAAGACAATCGTGTACATATGGCACATATTGATATTCACTATGGCTTCTCCATCAATGGTGTGGCGGCAATTCATACGGATATTTTAAAAGATACCGAGTTGAATCATTTTTATAAAATTTATCCCGAAAAGTTTAATAACAAAACCAACGGTATTACCTTCAGAAGATGGTTGATGTCCTGTAATCCCGCACTCTGCGAGTATCTTACGGAAACAATCGGCGATGATTTTAAACGTGATGCGGATGCATTGGAGAAGCTTCTTGCGTACAAAGATGATGCGCAGGTATTGACGAAGCTGGAAGCAATTAAAATGGATAATAAGCGTGCCCTGATTTCTTATATAAAAGAAAAAGAAGGCGTGGAGCTCGACGAAAATTCCATTTTTGATATTCAGATTAAACGTCTCCATGAATATAAGCGTCAGCAGATGAATGTGCTTTACATCATTCATAAATATCTTGAGATAAAAGGCGGTAAAAAGCCTGTACGTCCTTTGACATTTTTATTTGGTGCAAAGGCAGCCCCGGCTTATGTGATTGCCCAGGATATTATTCACTTGATTCTCGTTTTACAGGAACTTGTGAACAAAGATCCTGAGGTTGCACCTTTTATGAAGGTTGTTATGGTAGAAAATTATAACGTTTCCTACGCGGAGCGTTTGATTCCTGCTTGTGATATTTCTGAGCAGATTTCTCTTGCAAGTAAGGAAGCAAGCGGTACCGGCAACATGAAGTTTATGTTAAACGGTGCTGTGACTCTGGGAACCGCAGACGGAGCCAATGTGGAAATCGGTGAACTTGTCGGTCCCGACAATATCTATACTTTCGGTAAAAGCAGCGAGGAAGTAATTGAACATTATGCCAAAGCTGATTATGTTTCCAAGGAATATTACGAAAACAGCGAAGTGATCAAAGAAGCGGTGGATTTTATTGTAAGTGAAGAAGTAATGAAACTTGGTCATAAAGAGCAACTGGAGCGCTTATATAACGAATTACTGAACAAAGACTGGTTCATGACACTTTTAGATTTGGAAGAGTATATTGAAGTAAAAGACAGAATGTTCGCAGATTTTGAGGACAGAGAGAAGTGGAGACGTATGATGCTTGTAAACATTGCAAAAGCCGGCTTCTTCTCCTCGGACCGTACCATTGCGGAGTACAACAGAGATATTTGGAAATTGTAATTGAAGTTTAAAATAAAACGCAGCCTCGGCAATCGTCGGGGCGCGTTGCGTAGAAAGGATAATGCCATGAGAAAAAGCGGTATTTTAATGCCTGTCAGCAGTTTGCCTTCAAAATACGGTATTGGATGTTTTTCTAAAGAAGCATATGAATTCGTGGATTTTCTCCGGGATGCGGGACAGAAATACTGGCAGATTTTACCTCTGGGTCCCACCGGATACGGAGATTCCCCGTATCAGTCCTTTTCGACCTTTGCGGGGAATCCTTATTTCATAGATCTGGAAGCTTTTATTGAAAAAGGCTGGCTTACTTTGGAAGAATGTGAAGACGCAGACCTTGGAGACAAAGCAGAAGTAGATTATGAAAAAATCTATTTCGGAAGATTTCCTCTTTTAAAAAAAGCATTTCTCCGTTCCAGAATCAGAGAAGACAAAGCATTTCAGGAATTTTGCGTAAAAGAATCTTCCTGGCTTACGGATTATTCTCTTTATATGGCTATCAAAAATGAAAATGACGGTAAAAGCTTTTATGAGTGGCCGGAAGCGTTACGTAGGCGTGATAAAAATGCCTTGAAAGAGGCACAAAAACGTCTGGAAGAAGAAATTACGTTTTATCATTTTCTTCAATATGTTTTTCTGGAGCAGTGGCTCGCATTAAAGAACTATGCCAATCAAAACGGCGTGGAGATGATAGGAGATATTCCGATTTATGTGGCCGCTGACAGTGCGGATACATGGGCAAATCCGGAATTGTTTCAGTTGGATCCGGATGGAATGCCTGTTGGCGTGGCCGGCTGTCCCCCTGATTATTTTTCGGCAACGGGGCAGTTATGGGGAAATCCTCTTTACCGTTGGGACTACCACAAAGAAACAGGTTTTGCCTGGTGGCTGGAACGTCTAGGCCATTGTTACCGCTTGTATGATATGGTGCGTATTGACCATTTTCGCGGTTTTGAGGCTTATTATTCCATTCCCTACGGAGACCCTACGGCAGAGTTCGGACATTGGGAAGAAGGACCCGGCTTTGCGCTTTTTGATGCTTTTCGTAAAAAATACGGTAAAAAGCCTGTAATTGCGGAAGATTTAGGGTTTTTGACCGATGGAGTCAGAAGGCTGATTCGCAGAACCGGATATCCCGGAATGAAGATTTTGGAGTTTGCATTTGATTCCAAAGAAGATAACGATTACCTTCCTCATAATTATAACAACAATTGTGTTGTATATACCGGTACTCACGACAATGACACCGTATTGGGCTGGATAAAAACCCTTTCTTCCGCAGACAGAAAGTTTGTAAAAGAATATCTGGGAGTAAAAGGAACCAAAAATCTTCATTGGGAGATGATTCGCCTTGCCTTAAGCAGTGTGGCAGATACCGCAATTATTCCCATGCAGGATTGTCTGGGGCTGGGGTCTGAAGGCAGAATCAATACACCCTCCACTTTGGGGTGTAATTGGAAGTGGCGGCTGGATAAAAACAGTGATTTAACGGAAATTGCAGCGAAACTAAGGCATTTATCTAAAATATACGGTCGTTTTTAAAAGAAAATATTGCAAAAATTGCAATAAATATCAAGAAAAGACGACTAATCTTGAAAAAGAAAAACAAACATGATAAAATGTCGAGTGAAGCTGAAATTAATACAAAGGATTACGTAATAAAAAGGAGGAAATATTATGAATTGTCCTAAGTGTAATGCTGAGAATCCTGCTGAATCCAAGTTCTGTTCCGGATGCGGAGCAAATCTTGAAGAAGCGGCAGCTGCAGCAAATACAGCTTCTGAGGAGACTCCTGTAGCAAATACAGAAGAAAAAGCAACAGAACAGAATGTATCTTCAGAAGAAACCAAAGCAACAGAAGCGGCTCTCGTAGCGGAAGCAGCACCTGTAGCAGAAGCAGCACCTGTAGCAGAAGCAGCTCCCGTAGTGGAAGCAGCACCTGTAGCAGAACCTGCACCCGCAGTGGAAGCAGCACCTGCAGCAGAACCTGCACCCGAAGCAATGTTCGGAGCAACAGCAGGAAATCAGGCAGTTGAAAATGCGTATGAGCAGTTTGCGACTACCAATCCCGGTACAGCTACGGCAAATACTGCAGCAGCACCTGCTAAGAAGAAAAACGGCGGTAAGATTGCAGCAATTATCGGTGGTGTGGCTGTAGTAGTAGTTGTTGCGATTATTCTTATTATCGCAATTATTGCAGGTATCATTCTTCTTTCCAATAAGGGCGGCGATGAGCTTGTTTACTTAAAGGGAGATGAAATGTATCTTTACACAGGTAAAGAACCTGTAGAAGTTGAAGACAACATCTACGAAGACTGGTTGGCAACTGAATCCAACATCAATAATGCAACCAAGGTTAGTGAAGACGGTAAGTATTTATACTTCCCCAAGAATCATGTAGGAAGTTCTTTCGATTTATACTGCAAGAAAATCTCCAGCAAGAAGGATGATGCAGAAAAAATCGACAGTAACATTAACAGCTACGGTCTTTGCAATGGTAAGATTTACTATACCAAAGACGGTGATAAGTTCTATGTAAGCGACGGCGAGAACAAAGAAAAGATTGCCAGCGATGTAAAATCATGGACTATTTCCGGTGACGATAAGTGGATTTACTGGGTAGAATACAGTGGTGATGCGTATGTTCAGGATATCAAATTAAAAGATTCCAAGATTAAGATTGATTCCGACATTAGCTACCTTCTTTATGTTTCAGATGATTGTTCTAAAATCATTTACGCTGTAGAAGACGATGTATATATGATGAAGGACTTAGACGGCAAGGATAAGATTCTTTCAGATGTTTCATCTTATAATATTGATGCAAGCGATGAAAAGAACATTAAGATTTACTACTATGAAGTTGAAGAACAGGAGCCGGATGAATACGGCAATGTTGCACCTTTGATTTCTTACTATGATTTCATCGATGATGATATGGTTGACTCCGATGCGGCAATGACTGAACCTGATGTTAAAGATTATCAGCATACTGAAATCAGAGGAACATATTTTACATATGAATACACCGTTACTGACTGGGATGCTTACTATGCAGCACGCGATAAGTGGTATGCAAAGAGCAGCAGAGACAGCTATCGTGAAAACCTTAAGAGCTGGGGAGAAAATTCTGCTCAGAAGTTAGATATTTTATGCTGGGAAGAATCTGTTGAAGATTCCAAGGTTCTTGTAGAAGATATTATCACAACTTCTGCTCCTCGTATTGATGCAGAAGAAGGTCTTATTATTTACGATGAATTTGATAAGAACAGCGTAAGCAGACTTAAATTCTCTGATTTCTTCCCTGCAGATGCAGGTAATGAATATTACAATGTTTATAGTGATTCCTGGACAACTCTTACAACCAAGTTAAGAGAATCCATGTTTGAATCCCACACCATCAAAGTTTGCAAGGGTGAAGAAATCGTTGCACTTGATATTGACTTTGAATATGTGGCAGATGAATATGGATATCAGGATTATGATTCCTTAGATCCTACTGACGTTCTCTATGATTATGAACTTGATACAGAGAACAACTACATCTACTTTGCAGGTGACCTTGATTACGATGGTGAAAATTCTATCTACCGTACACCTTATGACAAGTTGAACGGAACCTGGGAAACTGTAATTGAAGATGCAGACAGCATTGAACGTATCGACGGAAAAGACCTTTACTATCTTGTAGATATGGATGATAATTACTGTGGTGAACTCTATGTAAACGATACAAAGATTGACTCCGATGTTCGCAGAAACAGCGTAAGAAACTTTGACGGTAACATTATTTACAAGGCAGATGTTGACGGTGACGTATACACCCTTAAAATGTTCAACGGACGTAAGAATGAAAAGATTGCTGACGATGTATGTGAGTATGATGTAAATGGCGATAAGATGGCTATTATCTATGATTCCAACGGAATCGAAGGTACTCTTGCAATTTACAACGGAAGCAAGCTTGAAGATATCGATGATGATGTAACACACATCGTTCGTTACTAAGAAGAAACGGAGAGTTCCGTAAAATAAAAAGAGGCTCTGAAGGTAAACTTCAGGGCTTCTTTTCATTCGCAAGGAATTTCTATGCATAAAATTTTTATTTAGAACATTTTACTTAATTGGGAATTGGTAAAAGAAGGGTCGTTTGTGACATCTTTATCAAACCAGTGGGGCGGCTGAAATGCAAGTGCCTCTTCTTCTGTTTGAAACTCCACCTCTGCAAGCACCAGAGGCTCAAGCGGTGGTGCAAAAATATCCAATTCGATGGTATATCGGTCTTCGTAAGGGATTAAAAAACGCTCTTTGGTGATTACAAGTCCGTCGGCCTTTTCCTTCAGATGGAGATATGCTTCCTCTGTCAGAGGGAGATTTGCCTCTTCACGCACGAGAAAACCTTTCCCCTTATATGTTAAATAATAGGTATCGTCTTCTTTGCGTACGCGAACCACGGGAGAGGTGCAAAGATATGCCTGCTCCAGCTTGTGGGACGGGTAAGAGGTTAGGTTGTCCGGAATGCTTTTTACGGTAAATTTACGTTCGATTTCCATGTTATTCTCCTTTTCGGACCTGATTTTCTTTATTGTAACACAAGAAGCAGGGAAGGAAAAGCCTGTTCCCTGAGACTAAGCATCCTGTCGGGTTGAAAAAATGGAAGAAATTTGATAAAATATGTAAAAGAATCTGATAAAAACAATCCAAATGACTGGAGGTGGCTGTATGGACTGGCTGGAATATCTTCGTGAATTGAATTGTATTTCGATGATTGTACGAATTCTCCTTGCCATGCTTTTGGGAGCGTGTATAGGAATGGAAAGAGAGAAGAGCGGTCGTCCGGCAGGCTTGCGGACGCATATTCTTGTATGTGTCGGTGCTTGTATGACTGCGATTATCGGCGTTTATGTATGGAGTACAACCGGAGCGAGTGACCCTATGCGTATTGCGGCCCAGGTAATCTCCGGAATCGGTTTTCTGGGTGTCGGAACCATCCTTGTAAAAGAACATGACCATATTACCGGTCTGACCACTGCGGCAGGACTTTGGACCACGGCTGCAATGGGAATCGGCGCAGGATTTGGCTATTATGAGGCTGCATTGGTATGTGCGCTGGTTGTTGCAATTACTACGGTGTTTTTATATCATTTGGAAGCAAAACGAAAGAAAAAAGCCCGGAAATTGCATATTTACGTGGAAGTAAAGGATTCCTGTAAGGTAAATGCAGTCGTTGACCGACTCGGTTCACTGGTCGGCGCCAGAGAAATTACGGTAATTGCACCCAAAAGCGGTGTGGGAACTCATGTAGGCTTGGAAGGATATGTTCCTTTGACCGAAGAAAAAACGGCAATGGATGCTTTGAGAATGCTGCGGGATGATGATGATATTGCTTTTGCAATAGAAAATTATAAAAGTGAAAAGCACATGAGGTAACAAATTTTATTCTGGAACAGAATGAATGAATAAAAACGAGCAGACGCTTTGAAATGTTCCCTGTCAGGCAGACAGGTAAAATGTTTCAAAGCGTCTGTTCTTTATAATTGAATGAATGATGTAAGAAAAGGCTTAAATAAATGAAATTCCGGGTTTGTTTCGTGTGGGAAATCCCAAATTTCTAGATTAATGAAGTGCTGAAATAACGTTCCACACGGTCGGGAAGGATAGTAGCGATTACTTTGTCCTTGCCGTATTTTTCAGCCATTTTCTTGGCTGCCCATACATTTGCCCCGGAGGAGGTTCCGCAAAGGAGACCCTGTACTCTGGCAAGCTCACGAGCTGTTTCGATTGCGTCTTCGTCTGTAACCTCAACAATATCGGTGATGATGGAAACATCTAAAATATCAGGTACGAATCCGTCGCCGATGCCCTGAATCTGATGCAGGCCGGGCTCGTGGCCGAGAAGCGCGGAAACATTTTTAGGCTCCACGGCAACAATTTTCGTGTCGGGATTTTTCTCCAGAAGATATTTGGAAATACCCTGAAGGGTTCCGCCGCTTCCGATGCCGGAAACGTAGATATCAATGGGACGGTCTAATTGACTGCATAACTCAACAGCAGTGGTTTTGTAGTGAATATCCGGATTTGCCGGATTCTGGAACTGTTGGGGTACAAAGTATTCGTCAGAGGAAGATGCAATGCGCATTGCTTCGTCTACGGAACCGCCAATGCTGAGTTCCGGGGGTGTGAGTACCAGCTCCGCACCCAGGGCACGAATGATCTTTTTGCGTTCTTCACTCATGTTCTCGGGCATAACAATGATAACGCGATATCCTTTTCTGACACCGCATAATGCGAGACCGATACCGGTGTTTCCGGAGGTGGGCTCGATAATCGTCATGCCGGGCTTTAATTTACCGCTTTTTTCCGCTTCTTCCAACATGTTTTTAGCGATACGGTCCTTGATGCTTCCGCCGGGATTTAAAAATTCCGCTTTCGCAAAAATATTCAATCCTGTGGTTTCATTTAAACAAATCAAAGGCGTATTGCCGATCAAATCCAAAACATTAGAGGTATACATTATATGATTGCTCCTATCAGTGTTTATTCTATACTAGTATAGTACATTTTTATCTGAAATGCCACACTAAAGTATGTAAAATATGTTCTCACGAAAACACCCCTTCATGAAACAGAAGGGGTGGTTTCGTCCTTTTTATCCCAATTGTGGAGTGTTATTAACCCATTGTGATTTCTACGTTGTAGATTTCTTTGCCCTTTTCGTAAGGGATGATACATCCGTCTACAGCTACACCGTCAACTACCATTGAAGCAACACCCTTTTCAACGTTGTTAGGGTTCTTAACGGTAATGTTGTAGGTTCCTTCACGGAACTGTCTGGTAATCTTAAAGTCTCCGAAGCCCTTAGGTACACAAGGATTTACGGAAAGACCGGTGTGTGTAGGATATACACCTAAAATATACTGGGAGATGTTTACGAAGGTCCAAGCAGCAGTACCTGTTAACCAGCTGTTCTTTGCTTCGCCGTGGTACTTCGCATCTGCTCCGGCAATCATCTGAGAGTATACGTAGGGCTCTGTTCTGTGGATTTCACTGATTTCTTCCACATAAGCAGGACAGGTCTTCTGATAGATTTCAAATGCTCTGTCACCGCGTCCGATAACGGTTTCTGCGATGGAAACCCAAGGATTGTTGTGGCAGAAGATACCTGCGTTCTCCTTGTATCCGGGAGGATAAGAGGAAACTTCGCCCAGCTCTAAGTGATACTTGGTATAAGCGGGCTGGAGAATCATAATACCGTATTTGGTATCCAACTTTTCTTTTACGCTGTTGAGGGCTTTTTCGGCATGTCCTTCTTCAACACCTACGCCGGCAAGTACACAGAAGCCCTGAGGCTCAATGTAAATCTGTCCTTCTTCACATTCTTTGGAACCAACTTTGTTGCTGTAGGAATCATATGCACGAACGAACCATTCGCCGTCCCAGCCGTCTTTTAAAATAGCTTCGTACATTTTATCTACTTCTGCAAGAGCGTATTCAGCTTCTTTTGCATCACCCATTAAGTTGCAAAGGTCTGCGTACTCTTTGCCGTATTTTACAAACATCCCTGCGATGAATACGGATTCTGCCACAGGACCTTCGCTGGGACCAAAGGTCTGGAAGGATTCACCGGGGTGCTCAGAGAAGCAGTTTAAGTTCAAACAGTCATTCCAGTCAGCACGTCCGATTAAGGGAAGGTTGTGAGGTCCTTTGTGATTTACAATGTAATCAAATGATCTCTTTAAGTGGCCCATAAGTGTGGTTGCTTTGCTGAAATCATTGTCATAGGGAACCATTTCCGTAAGGATGGAAGTATCTCCGGTTTCTCTTACATATGCGCTGGTTCCGGCAATTAACCAAAGAGGATCGTCATTGAAGCCGCTACCGATATCGGAGTTACCCTTTTTGGTAAGAGGCTGGTACTGATGATATGCGCTACCGTCTTCGAACTGTGTGGATGCGATATCGATGATTCTTTCTCTTGCTCTGTCGGGAATCAGATGAACGAAGCCTAAAAGATCCTGACAGGAATCACGGAATCCCATACCACGGCCGATTCCTGATTCGTAGTAGGAAGCGGAACGGCTCATATTGAAGGTTACCATACACTGGTACTGATTCCAGATGTTAACCATTCTGTTTACCTTATCATTGGAAGATTCTACATTATATTTGCTTAAAAGTGCCTTCCAGTAGGTATTGAGTTCATTGAATGCTTTATCAAAGTCAGCGTCTGTCTGATATTTTGCAAGCATTGTCTCGGCAGGTTTTTTGTTAACGATGCCGGGAGCTTCCCATTTTTCTTCCTGGGGATTCTCGCAGTATCCTAAAACAAAGATGTAGGATTTGCTTTCTCCGGGAGCAAGGGAAACATTAATCTGATGGGAAGCGATGGGAGCCCAGCCGCTTGCCATGGAATTGGTGCATCCGCCGTTTAAAACAGCTTCCGGCTTATCTGCGCCGTTATATGTTCCGATAAAAGCATCGCGGATGGTGTCAAAACCATCAACTTTTGTATTTACGGAATAAATAGCGTAGTGATTTCTTCTTTCTCTGTATTCTGTTTTATGGTAGATAGTGGAACCGATTACTTCAACTTCGCCGGTGCTTAAGTTTCTCTGGAAGTTTCTGGAATCGTCATCCGCATTCCACAGACACCATTCTACATATGAATAAAGCTGAATATCTTTCTGCGCGTCGGAATCATTGGTAAGTGTGATTCTGCTTACTTCGCAGTTGTCGTTCATGGGTACAAAGGTTAAAACAGAAGCTTTTACCTTATTTTTACTTCCCGTAAAACGGCTGTAGCCGATACCGTGGCGGCACTCGTAAGTGTCTAACTCGGTTTTGGTAGGCTGCCATCCGGGGTTCCAAACGGAATCACCGTCTTTTATGTAAAAATATTTACCGTTGCAGTCGTAGGGAACATCGTTATAACGATAACGTGTCATACGAAGCAACTTTGCATCCTTATAAAAGGTATAACCTCCACAGGTGTTGGAAATCAAGGTGAAGAATTCATTGCATCCAAGGTAGTTGATCCAAGGAAGCGGAGTCTTCGGGGTAGTGATGACATATTCCTGATTTGCGTCGTCAAAAAAACCAAACTTCATACTCTTTCTCCTATTCATTATAAAATTGTAAAGTTTACGCGGGAACATCCCCATGCTCCCCAAATGTAACTTTCGGGTTCATTATATAATATGATTCCGTCGGAAAACAAGCAGAGAGAGTTAAGTTTTTAACAGATGCTTCACAGATATGAAAAAATTATCTTTTTCCTTATATGTCATGGGACTTTTCTATAGAAAATATGAACAAATAAAAATGCAAATATGAACGAGTTGTGAACGAAAAGTGCATTTTTTTCAAGTTTTATTTCATGAATGTACACAAATTATACAAAAATGACAGAAAAATGATTGATTTCATGTAAATTTTGATATATACTTACAACAACGGTTGACACAGACAACCGCAGACACATTTATTAAACTATTTAATCAATAGGAGGAAAAAAATGAAAATGAAATTATTGTGTGTATTGTTATCTACAGCAATGGTTACAGCTCTCTTAGCTGGATGTTCAGGTGAAAAAGAGGGTCAGACCCTTAACATCTGTGTATGGAATGACGAATTCCAGACCCGTTTTATTGATTACTATCCCGGATACGAAATTACCGATGAAACAACCAAGTCCGGTAAGATCGGTGATGTAACAGTTAACTGGTTCGTATATCCCAACGAAGGTGCTAACTACCAGGATAACCTTGACCGTCACTTACAGGCTAACGCTGATGCAAGTGCTGATGAAATCATCGACTTATACTGCATCGAAGCTGACTACGCTTTGAAGTATGTTAACTCCGATTACTCCATGAATCTTGCAGATCTTGGAATTACTGCAGCAGATCTTTCTGATCAGTACAAGTATACTCAGGACATCGTTACCGATGCTAACGGAGCTCTTAAGGGATCTTCCTGGCAGGCATGTTCTGCACTCTTAATTTACAACCGTGCAATCGCTAAAGAAGTTCTTGGAACTGACGATCCCGCTGAAGTTCAGACATATGTATCTGATTGGGATACTTACAATGATACAGCTGCTAAGATCGCTGAAGCTGGTTACCTTATGACTGCTTCTGTAAACGATACATACAGAACATTCTCTAACAACGTATCTAAGCCTTGGGTTGACGCTGACGGAAACCTTTCCATCGACGCTAACATCGAAAAGTGGATTGATATGTCTGCTGAGCAGGTAGCTAACGGCTACACCACCACAAATGACCTTTGGGGTGATGACTGGGCTAAGGGCTTCTACAATGACGAAGTATTCTGCTACTTTGGACCCGCTTGGTTCATCGACTTCTCCATGAAGGTTGAAGAACCTACTTCTATCGCTGCTAACGGCGGTTGGGGTGCAGTTGCAGGACCTCAGGGTTACTACTGGGGTGGTACATGGGTTTGCGCAGCAACCGGTACCGACAACGAAGAACTTGTTAAGGACGTAATCCTTACCATGACAGCAGATACTGCTATCCTTGAAAAGATCGTTACTGAGAAGAGAGACTGTGTAAACAGCAAGACTGTTCTTGAGAAATTCGCAGCTGATACTTCTTACAAGAACGACGTTCTTGGCGGACAGAATCCTTACGCTTTATTCTCCGCTAACCTTGAATCTATCAATCTTCAGTTATCCGCATACGATCAGGTATGTAACGAGAAGATGCAGTCCTGTATGAAGAACTACTTCGCAGGAAACGCTACTAAGGAAGAAGCTTTAAGCCAGTTCTACAAATCTGTTAAGGAAGCTTATCCTTCACTCAATGTTCCCGAATAAGGATACATTCTAAAAAGTTAATTAGGTGTCATGCCTGCCTTATGTAGGCAGGCATGACACTTACTTTTTTTGGGGAATTAAATTTGGATTTACAGTAATATGGAGTAATAAATATGGAGTAGGAGATTCCGCATTCAGTGTGTTTCGGAGTCTGATGAAAATTATCCGCAGCTGTTTTCGATTGGGGATTGCAGTTGTGTGAAATGGAGGACGATACATATTATGAAAGAGGCAAAAAAAGGAAATATTGTTAAATATAACAAATGGGGTTATATCTTTCTGATTCCCTTTGTTGTTGTATATCTCGTATTTCAGGTTTACCCCTTGGTAAGTACTATTTTCTTCAGCTTTTTTGAGTATTATGAAGAAAACCTTGCCGTGGTCGGACCTACCTGGAATAACTTTGAACATTATATTCAGATTTTTAGTGATGGTTCTATCGTTAAATACGCAGAAAATACCATTATCATGTGGTTGATGGGATTTATCCCCCAGATTCTTGTTTCACTTTTACTTGGAGCATGGTTCTCTGATACCAGACTTCATTTGAAAGCAGCAGGATTCTTCAAGGCAGTTATTTATCTGCCCAACCTGATTATGGCTTCCGCATTTGCAATGTTATTCTTTACATTGTTTGCAAGCAGTGGTCCTATTAACAGTATTCTTGTAGATCTGAAGATTTTGGACCAACCTTTTAGATTTCTTGAGAATATTTTAGCTACCAGAACGTTGGTTGCTTTTATGAACTTTATAATGTGGTTCGGTAATACTACCATCTTGTTGATGGCAGGTATGATGGGTATTGACCCTTCACTTTTTGAAGCAGCAGAAGTAGACGGCGCAACCTCTACACAGGTATTCTTCCGAATTACCCTTCCTCTGCTTCGTCCTATTTTGGTTTACGTTGCGATTACCTCTCTTGTAGGTGGTTTGCAGATGTTCGATGTTCCCGAAATTCTTACAGAATCTACCGGTGACCCGAATGAATGTGCTAAGACACTGATTATGTACTTGAACAGCCAGATTTCCGTAAGTAAGAACTATGGTCTTGCCGGTGCGATTTCGGTTGTGCTCTTTGTTCTTACCGGTGCCTTGAGTATGTTGGTATTCTGGGTTACTAATAAGAAAGAATAGGAGGGACAGTCATGGCAAATTCAAATTCACAGGTGCAGATTCAGACAGAAAAAGAAAAAAACACAGGCGGCATCAAAGTTAGAAGAGCGATTGCTTATGTGGTATTGTCATTTGTTACCGTTCTCTGTTTGTTCTGGTTCTTCATCCTTTTCATTAACGCAACAAGAGGCGATGCTGAGCTTGCAAAAGGCTTTACCGTTATTCCGGGTGGATATTTGATTAAGAATATGTTGGGATTAATGGGACGACCGGAAATTCCTATTTGGTACGGTTTGCTTAACAGCTTTATTATTGCAGGTTCCAGTGCAGTTTTAGCAACTTATTTCTCAACTATGACCGCGTATGCGATTCATACATACGAATTTAAGGCAAAGAAATTCATGTTTACCTTTATTCTTATGATTATGATGATTCCTACACAGGTTACCGCACTTGGTTTCATTCGTATGGTATATGCAATGGGTCTGGAGAACAACTTCATTCCATTGATTGTTCCCGCAATTGCAGCACCGGTTACTTTCTTCTACATGAAGCAGTACATGGACAGTGCATTACCCCTTTCCATCATCGAAGCAGCACGTATCGATGGTTCCGGCGAGTTCAGAACCTTCAATACAATCGCACTTCCTATGATGAAACCCGCGATTGCAGTACAGGCAATCTTCACCTTCGTATCCAGCTGGAATAATTACTTTACTCCTGCATTGATTCTGAAGACAGCAAGAAATAAAACACTTCCTCTGTTAATTCGTCAGTTACAGAAATCTGACTATTTAACACAGGATATGGGTCAGGTTTACTTCATGATTGCATTCTCAATTTTACCTGTAATCATCGTATATGTATTCCTTTCCAAGTTTATCGTTCAGGGTATTGCGCTCGGTTCTGTTAAAGGTTAATAAGATAATTTCCGGCTCCTCGCATAAAAATGCGGGGAGTCTTTTCTTTTTGGAAAAAAGCGGTTATAATAGACAAGAGGTATGGGAAAGGAGATAAATCTTTGAATAAAACAGAATTTCTGGACCTTTTGAGAAGAGCCCTTGTTGGGAAAATAGACAATGGAAGTATCGAAGAATATATTACTTTTTACAATGATTATTTTGTAGCTGAGATGCAAAAAGGTCAGACGGAGGCTCAGGTGCTGGAGCATTTAGGGGATCCGCGACTGATTGCCATGAATATTGTGAATGTTGCGAACAAAGCAATTGAAGAAGAGCAGGCAGAACAGGAAGAATATTGGGAAGAGGCGGCAGAGCAGGAAGTGAAGGAGGAGAAGCGTATAAAACGTGGAATTGGTCTGTTACAGTTTCTGTTACGCTTCTGGAAACCGATTCTTATAACCGTTCTCATTGTGATTCTTCTTCTGATTTTACTTGTTGTGTATCTGATTGCCAGATATTTGTGGCCGGTTATTTTGGGCGGAGTTGTATTACTGATTGGAGTCGGACTTGTCCGTTTTATGATAAAAAAAGACTAATTACTTCAAGTTGAAAGGAAAGTATG
Source organism: Lachnospiraceae bacterium (assembly GCA_017473905.1). Lineage (GTDB taxonomy): Bacteria > Bacillota > Clostridia > Lachnospirales > Lachnospiraceae > UBA3766. The sequence goes on from JAFUJA010000014.1 coordinate 169,587, forward strand.
AATGCGAAAGCTGGAATTAATAGCACCCTGCCATTTTGGACTGGAAGCTGTATTAAAAAGAGAAATTAATGATTTAGGATATGACATAAGTGACGTTATGGACGGTCGTGTCAGTTTTTGGGGCGACGAGGAAGCAATTGCATATTCTAATGTTTTTTTAAGGTCGGCAGAAAGAATTCTGATTAAAATCGGTTCTTTTCATGCGGAAACCTTCGAGGAATTGTTTGAGGGCACCAAGTTATTGCCCTGGGAGGATTATGTGCCTAAAAACGGCAAATTCGGCGTTGTAAAAGCTGCCAGTATAAAGAGTAAGCTGTTTAGTCCTTCCGATATTCAGTCCATTATGAAGAAAGCTATGGTAGAACGCCTGAAAAAGAGTTATCATCTGGAATGGTTTCCGGAAGATGGCGCTTCTTTTCCGGTAAGGGTATTTATTAAAAACGATGAAGTAACCGTCGGTCTTGATACAACCGGTGAATCCTTGCATAAAAGAGGTTACCGTAAGCTTACTGCTAAGGCTCCGATTGCAGAAAATCTTGCAGCTGCCCTTATTATGCTTACGCCCTGGAGACAGGACCGCATTCTGGTAGATCCTTTTTGCGGTAGCGGTACCATTCCCATTGAAGCAGCATTGATGGCGGCGAACGTGGCACCGGGAATGAACCGTTCCTTCCTTGCGGAACAGTGGGATCACTTTGTTCCAAAGAAACATTGGTATGATTGCGTTGATGAAGCCAGAGAGCAAATGAACCTGAAGGTGGAAACTGATATTCAGGGGTATGATATTGATGAGAGTATGGTTCGTATTGCAAGAGAAAATGCGAAACTTGCAGGTGTGGAGCATCTGATTCACTTTCAGACCAGACCGGTCAACGCTCTCAGCCATCCTAAAAAGTACGGTTTTATCATTACAAATCCGCCCTACGGTGAGCGTTTGGAGGAAAAAGCAGCATTACCTGCATTGTACGGCACCATTGGAGAGCGTTATCGGAATCTGGATGCCTGGTCTATGTATCTGATTACTTCCTATGAACAGGCGGAAAATGATATCGGACGGAAAGCAGATAAAAACCGTAAAATCTATAATGGTATGATGAAGACCTACTTTTTACAGTATATGGGACCCAAGCCTCCTAAAAAGAATAGGGAAAACGGTTCTGTATAAAATATCTGTATGAGAAAAGGAAAATAAAATGAAAATTGTTGTTGCGACCGGAAATGCCGGGAAAATGAGAGAAATTAAATCTATATTTAACAATTCTGAATATGACGTGGTTTCCATGAAAGAAGCAGGAATATCTGTGGATGTTGAAGAAAACGGAACTACTTTCGAAGAGAATGCACTGATTAAAGCAAGAGCGATTGCTGAAGTTTGCGGATGCATGGTATTTGCAGATGATTCCGGATTGGAGATTGATTATTTGAATAAGGAACCCGGAGTTTTGTCTGCTCGTTTTATGGGAGAAGATACTTCCTATGACATTAAAAATGCAGCTTTGATTCAGAAGTTGGAAGGTGTACCCTTTGAGAAGCGTACCGCACGTTTTGTTTGTGCTGTTGCGGCGGTAAGCCCTGAGGGCAAAGAATATGTGGTTCGAGAAACTATGGAAGGTTTTATCGGATATGAATCCAAGGGCGAAAACGGTTTTGGATATGATCCTATTTTCTTTTTGGAAGAATACGGATGTACAAGCGCGGAATTGTCTATGGAAGAAAAGAATAAAATCAGCCACAGAGGCAAGGCGTTCCGCGAAATGAAGAGAGTATTGGAAGGATAACGTAATGAAAGTACTTGTAGTCAGTGATACCCATCGGTTTAATGATAACTTCTATAAAGCAGTAGAAAATGAGAAACCCTTCGATATGGTTATCCATTGCGGTGATGCTGAAGGTACGGAATATGCTCTTTCGGCAAATTTGGATGTGCCATTTGAGATTGTATGCGGAAACTGCGATTTTTTCTCGGTTTTACCTAGGGAAATTGAAGTTGACTTGTGTGGTCATAAGGTGTTTGTGACCCATGGACACGCGTATAATGTATCTGTAGGCTACGAAAGACTTGCGGATGAGGCAGAGTCCAGAGGATGTGAGATGGTTTTATGCGGTCACACCCATGTACCTTATCAGGAAACAATACAAGACACTCGTGTCATGAATCCCGGAAGCTTAACTTATCCTCGGCAGCATGACAGAAGACCTTCGTATGGATTGATTTACGCAGAGGAAAATACACCTCTAAAAACGGAAATAAAATTTTTTTAAAAAAGTGTTGACAAAACATATAGGGATAGATATAATATGTCTTGTGTCACGAAAGTGTGCAGGTTTTGAACAATACAAACGGGGTGTGGCTCAGCTTGGTAGAGCACCTGGTTTGGGACCAGGGGGTCGCAGGTTCGAATCCTGTCACCCCGATGCAAACTTAATATATCATGCGGGTGTAGTTCAATGGTAGAACATCAGCCTTCCAAGCTGAATACGTGGGTTCGATTCCCATCACCCGCTTTTTTCATGCAAAAAACCTCAAGCATTAAGCTTGAGGTTTTTTGGCATGAAAGAGCGGATGCGTCCCCCGTCCCCAGGGTCCGGTCTCCGCTCCGCTCCGGTCGGCGCAAAACTGAGGTCCCCCGGACCTCATGCGCCCCATCACCCGCTTATGTAGTTCAAGTACGCATAGCGTATTCTTTGATTAGAAAGAGCGGATGCGTCCCCCGTCCTTATTATTTTATTTTCGGGGAATTATGTTGTGTGAATTCTTTTAAAAAGGTATAATCATCTATATATTAAAAGAATGTGAGATTGAAATATGGACTATTATTTATTGTGTATTAATTGGGGAGATGCGTTAACCGACATTGTTTCAAGCTTAATCGTTACGCTTATCACAGCCGGTGTCGGTGCTTTGTTTATCAAGCATTATCTTGCCCGGATTACTTTTTCTAATAAAATGAAAGAAATGGGGTTCTCCAATACCAGTACCAACAAGCAATCCCAGAAAGAAATTTCACAAATGTGTGATAAGGCCAAAGAAATAAAAATTATTTATGTTTCCGGCTTTCATTTTATGAATATAAATAAACATCACCTGGAGCGTGCATTGAAAAGAGGCGCAACGGTTAAATTCCTCTGTGCCCATCCGGACAGTGTGTTCTTAAAGGACATAGAGAATATGGAATATTTCCAAAGAGATCTTCAAGGGAAGCGATTGCGGGAAAAAGAAAGTAAAATCGGTACGGAAGTGCTGGATATGATTGAAAAGTATCGGGATACCAAGCTGGAAATGCGTTTTTACTCCTCTGAGTACCGGTTGCCGTTTATTTTAGCATATTATCCGGACGAAAGCGTCAAAGCGTGGCTTACCGTAACACTTCCGCCATATAAGTCCTCAAAATCTTTTCTTTTACGTGGAGAAAAGAAGAAAAATCCGATTCCGGATGATGAGTTCAACTTTATCGATATGATGGAAACCAACTTTGATATGATATGGGAGCACGCCTCCAAATCCGTGGAAGAAGTGCTTGAAGACCATAAAACAAGGGAAGAAGCTTTAAAAGAATATTGGGACGGGCTGTATCGCGTCGCAAAACAGAACATGGAGGATGCAAAAGAGCATAAAGGAGCCTTGATTGAGGTGGCTGCACAACATCCTTTGATTGACGGAACCACCCCCAATGAGGAATTCCAAAAGCGATTATTGAAGGCGGTTGATTTATATCATGAACTAAAAGACCGAAAAAAACCGGTAAAAATCTACGTGCCCGGAAGTGTACATAAGGATAACGGCGTCGTTGACAAGCTTTCTTTAAGCGAAGCCGGTAAGCGTTTTCTTGTTAAAAAAGGAATACCCAAGTCGGATATTTACGCTGATGATATGAACGAGAAATATAAGGGCAAAGACGGCGTATACAATTCTACGGAAGAGTGTTATGTGGCATGTAAAATATTCGCGGACAATAGCTTTGGCGAGCTGCATTGTATCTGTTCGCCGGCACAAATGACAAGAAAGGTTTTCAGTTACATTCATTGCGGATATGTGCCTGATGTGCATACGGTTTCCTGTGATGAAATGTATCATAACTATGTAAAAGAAGTTTTTGAAAACGTTCCGGAGTTATTATCGGATATGCATATTTTGCAGGATGACTGGAACGGAGCCGTTAAATCCAGAAATTCCAGAAAACCCACGAAAGATTGAATTAGAAAGGGAAGCCCCCGCAAGTCATGACTTGTGAGGGCTTTTTGTATGCGTAAAAGTGTGGGAATTTAAACTTTCACTTCACGATATAAATGTAGGCGTATAAAGATTATAAAACTATAAAAATCCAAAACTGCAAGAAAACTTGCAAAAAATCTTTAAAAAATATATTGACACAAAAGTGCATATTGTGTATATGTGTATATATACAATATTTCGCGAGGTATCAAATGGACATTATTATTACAAATTCTTCAGGAAAGCCGATTTACGAGCAAATTGAAGACCAAATCAAGGCACTCATTATGAGCGGTGAACTTACGGAAGGGACGGCACTTCCTTCCATGCGCCTTTTGGCGAAGGAATTAAGAATCAGCATTATAACCACAAAGCGGGCATACGAGGACTTAGAGCGTGACGGATATATTGAGTCTTACACCGGTAAAGGCAGCTTTGTGAAAGGCGTCAATCACGAAATGGTAAAAGAAAATGCCATGTTCGAGATTGAAGATTTAATGGAGCAGATTCTGGATAAAGCCGGCCAGGCACGGGTGTCGTATGAGGAGCTTTTAGAGCGTTTCCGTATTTTATACGAAGAAAAGGAGAAACAGGACAATGAATAACGTTTTGGAATTAAAAGATGTTACCAAGAATTACGGTGACTTTGTGCTGGACCATGTAAATTTCAATATCCCCCAGGGATGTATTTGTGGTTTCGTGGGTCAGAATGGCGCAGGTAAAACTACCACAATCCGTCTGATTCTGGACATTATCGCCCTTACGGAAGGGGAAATTAAGGTCTTTGGTAAGGATATGCGTAAGGATGGCAAGATTTTAAAAGATGACATCGGTGTAGTGTTTGATGAAATGGGCTTCCATGATTTCTTAACCGGTGTACAGATTAATAAAATTATGAGTAAAATGTACACCAACTGGAGCGAGGAAGTTTTTACGGGATACATGAAGAAGTTCGGTCTTCCCATGAAGAAAAAGTGCGGTAAGTTTTCCCGCGGTATGCGTATGAAGTTGCAGATTGCCGTGGCAATGTCCCACGGGGCGAAGCTTCTTATTATGGATGAGCCTACCAGCGGTTTGGACCCCATTGTCCGTAATGAAATTCTGGAAATTTTCCAGGAGTTTGTTATGGAAGAGGACCACACGATTCTTTTATCTTCTCATATCACAGGAGATATTGAGCGAATTGCGGATATGGTTGTATTTATTGACAAGGGTCGCATTGTGTTAAGCGGTGAAAAGGATGTAATCCTTGAAAATCATGCAATGATTAAATGCAGTAAAAAAGATGCAGATACAATCGCAAAAGAAGACATTGTATCCGTAAGACAGTCTGCCTTCGGTGTGGATGTTTTAGTACATGATAAAAAGGTCTGCGCAAGAAAATACGACAAACTTACCATGGAACAGTGTACTTTGGAAGAAATTATGATACATTATGTAAACCGCGCAAACAACGAAAGCAAAGAAGCGTAGAAGGAGGTATCTTATGAAAGGATTGATTTTAAAAGATATCTACTGCCTGCGTACGCGCATGATGGCTTATATTATGACCATGGTTGCCGCTTTGGTGTTGGGGATTCTGATTTCACTCAGCAGTGAATACGGAAATTTAAGGTTCGATGTATTTATGGCGGGTGATGCTTCGATAACAGAAGACGATATGGCATCCTATAAAATAATTCTCGGAGGTGGTACATTTTTAGCTGTTTTAATTTCCCTGGGAGTTGGATTTGACGGTATTATGACTTTTCATATGGACGAAAAGGCAAATTTCAATGATGTATTGCGTTCCATGCCGGTAAAACCCGAAGAAATTGTACTGGCGCGGTATATCACAACTTACGGTTTTCTTTTGTTAAGTTATGTGTCCTCTGTCCTGGTTGCTTTGATGATTTCGCCGGTGGTTAAGATGTTTTCGTTGGGTGAAATGATTTATGCAGGAACCGTACTTGCCTGCGCTTTGGCAATAGGTCTGGGAGTGTCGATTTGTGCTCTTTTTCTGTGGAATAAAAAGACCTTTGACAGGATTTTCGTCGGTGCTTTTGTAGGGGCGTATGCGTTATTTGCAATTGCACTTATTGTATCAGACACTTATTATGAAAATCGACTGGATGCCATTATGGGAGTGTTAATGGATAAAGGAAAAATACTTTATGAGAGTTGCCTGCTTTGGCTGCTTCCGGTGGCAATACTTATGGTTGCGGTATGTTACTTTGTGTCGGTATGGATTATAAAAAGAAAGGGGCGAGGTGTGCGATGAGATCGTTATTATATAAAGATTATGTGGCAACAAACGGCCCTGCGATGATAGGCGGATTTGGATTTCTTACTTTATTTATCTGTGTGTTTACGGTTTGGTGTACCGCAAACAGTGATATGGAAGTGATACTGGGGTTGTTTACGCCGATGGTGTTTTTTGGCGGATGTTTATATTTACTGATGTTAATGTCCCAGTTGTTTCAGGTTGATTCCGGTAAAAACTGCCATGACTATCTGCTTTCCATGCCTGTGGATAAAAAAGAATATCTGATGTCTAAGTATGTTTATTACCTGGTGGCAAACTATCTGGTTTTATCCTGGGGCATTTTCTTAAGTATGATTGCGGCAACAACGGTAAAAACAGAGGGTATGATGATGATGGTATCTACGGTTCAGTTGATGGGCCCCATTGTGATTCCGGTTATGTTGATTATGGCTGCCATAACGTTTCCCTTGTACATACTGTATGGCAAGAAAAAGGGAGATATGATTTTTAGTGCATTTTCCGTTTCGATTGCAATTCTGGTTTTTGTCTGGTTTTTATTTGGTGATATTTCCGGTCTTGTGAATATGGATTTTGAAACAAATATGAAATGGGTGGAAGAACATACCGGTCTGATAGTGATTTTGACGACGGTATTTCCCATTGTGACAGGTGTTATTTATTATCTGTCATACAGAATCACTGCGGGCATTTTTGTAAGAAAGGAGCGTGATATCGATGAATAAAAAGAAAGATTTGACAGTCATGCTTGTGTTTTTATTCTTTGCATTTGCGCCCCTTTGGATTGCGGCCTTTGCTTATTTCGGCAGTGGTCATGAATATGGGGGTGCGGGTACGCAGCTGCTTTGTGCCGCGGCTATGCTTTGTCCTACAGTTTCTGTGTTTATTACCGGTGCCATTTGTAAAGAAAAGATTGATTTTACCGGAGAGAATTCACTGAAATTGGGTATCTATTTCAAAGATAAAAAGTGGATTTGGATGTTGGTGGCAATTTTTTTGCCCTGGATTTACAGAGAGCTTGGCGGATGGTTATTTTTGGCATTCAATCCGGAGTGTTTTGATACGACCTCTTTTATGCAAGAGCAGGGGATAGATGTGTCCCTGATTGCAGTAATGCCTTTGTATTCCGTTGTGAATGCGGTGATATTTTCTATAGGTGGTCTTGGAGAAGAAATCGGCTGGCGCGGTTTTATGATGCCAAGACTTGAGAAGAAGATGGGGATTGGTCCGGCCATTCTTGTAGGCGGTATCATTTGGGGTGTATGGCATTATCCCGTTAATTATTACGGACATAATTTCGGTACCGGATATTGGGGAGAACCCTGGCTTGGATTTCTTATTTTTACCATATTCACAATTGCGATGAATGCCCTGCTTACTCTGGCGGTAAAAAAGACGAATTCCGTGTGGTCAGCTGCTTTTATGCATGCGGTGAATAACGGTGCAATGGCGATTTCTGCCATGTTTATGAATGGTGAGAGTTTAACCGGTTTCTGGGCGGAAAGTACGGTACAGTTTGTTGTTATGTTTGGACCGGCTCTGGTGTTCGGCGTGATTGCTTTTATATGGCTTCTTGTGCTTGAAAAGAAGGAAAAAGAGGGGAAGGCAAGAGAAGAAGTGCAGGTGGCATAGTGTCGCAGCCTGTGAGAACGTGACGGTTTGCAATAAAATCATAAAAAACATATTTTTTTCACTCTTTCGTCAAAAAGATTTGAAAATTTAATTCCAAAATGAAGTATGGAATAGTTTGGATGATAAAAGAAGGGAGTGAAAAGATATGCTAAAGCAAAGAATTACGACCGGATTTCTGATTTTACTGATAATCATAGGTGTTTTATGGTTTTCACATGTGGAATGGTTTTTATGCAGTGTTATAGCTATATTGAGTGTAATGTCCATAACGGAATTGTATAAGGCAACCGGAATGATGGTGAAGGGCAAAAAAACGGCATACATAATAACCTGCATTTTTGCAGTATTGTTTTCTTATATTATCATTCCGGGGTATGAATATTTTACGGTTGCACTATTTGCCGGTGTGAGCGTGTTGTTTGTGGTTTTAATGAAGAAGATAAAAGAAAAAGTGGTCTTAAAGCCATGGATGACAATATTGATTGGGATATCCATTGTGAGCTTTTATAAAATGATGCATTATATCAGAAATACAGATGGTGGTTTGTATTATTTATTATTTGCAATTGCTATTAGCCTGATTACGGATGTGATGGCTTTTTGTGTGGGAAAATGCATCGGGAAGCATAAACTTTCGCCTCATATTAGTCCAAAGAAAACCATAGAGGGCAGTGTGGGCGGCACTTTGCTTGCAGTAGCCGTTTGCATGGTAATTGCATACATATTGCAAAGAAACGGTTTGATGGAAGTGCATTATGGTGTGTTGTTCTGTTATCTGACGCTTGCTTCTGTTGTGGGGCAATTCGGCGATTTGGCTTTTTCTGTTGTAAAAAGAATTGTTGGAGTAAAAGACTACAGTAATCTATTGCCGGGACACGGAGGTGTTTTGGACCGATGCGACAGCTTGATTTTTGTACTCCCTTTTACATGGTTGTTCAGTCTCAGGAAAGTGCCGATAATAATATTGTAAGCCGGATAAATAAGTGTAGGAAAATGCTTTATCACATTGCCTCGAAAAGTCATTGATATAATTGTTCAAATCTTTTAAAATAAAGAGTAAATATGGAGAAGGAGAACAATTGTATGACTTATCAGGAAGTGTTTGAAACCGTAAAAGAGAAATTTAAGGATGCGGATGTCAGCCACATCAATGAAAAGCTGGCGTTCCAATTCAATATTACGGGTGAAGGCGAAGGAATCTTTTATGCGGAAGTAAAAGACGGTAAGCTTTCCATTGAACCCTATGAATATTATGACAGAGATGCGATTTTTATCTGTAAGGCGGATACACTTTTTAAGATTATGGATGGTAAAATGGATCCGGTAATGGCGTTTACCATGCAGAAGCTTAAAGTGGAAGGTGACCTTGGGAAAGCATTGAGATTAAAAGAGTTGATGAAGTAAGAGAAAACTTTTGCTGTACGGAAACGTATGGCAAAAGTTTTTGTGGTTAGAACAGGACAGTTATTTTTGTGTCTTGTTATTACACCCAAGCGAATAGCCAAGGCTGAAGAATGTAATTATGGCAAGCATAAGTTCTGAAAACAAGGGAGTGAAAAGATGAGCTATTTGATTAAAGATACGACAAAGCAGGAACGCATCGAACTGATTCGTAGTTGGGTGCCTGAGGATGAGGTTATGGACGGTTGCGACATTGATTTGTGGGAAATGTATCGTGATTATATTGATGGGAAACGAGAAATTGCGGAAATTAATGCAGCTTTTAACCAAGGATTTTATGAAGAATCAGATTTGAGATAAGCATGAAAAGTGAAGAGTGGGTGTGGCATATAGGACAACCTGGTACTATGCAAGTAATGGTATTTTGAAACAGTAAATATTTTATACCACCGGTTTAATGACAACACCAACTTTTTGTTTTATGATGATACCAGATTAAGAAATGGATATACAAAGAACTATCCGGAAAGGAAACGATTATGACAACAGTATTTTTAATTAACGAATATTATTGTGGACGATATGAATCTGTGCTCAACGAGAACGAGCAGAGTTTTGGAATTGTGCGCTCATATAAGAAGATGAAGGTTAGAAATGCTGTAATGGATATTGGTCAGTAACTGTCAGTATTTTGAAATTGTTTAAGTACCGCTTGTCTTTGTATGAATGCACAGATAAGCGGTATTTTTAATTGATAAGGCTCCATCGTCTAGAGGACAAGGACACCGCCCTTTCACGGCGGGAACATTGGGTTCGAATCCCATTGGAGTCATTTATGGGTAGGTATGCCTAGCGGCGAGGGCAGCGGTCCGTAAAACCGTCACAAAGAAACAACGTTGGTTCGAGTCCAACCCTGCCCACTTTGGGTTGATTTTTGCTTGCAAAAGCTGGTAAATGTAATTTGTTTTTATTGGTCGGATGTAAAACCATATATTCAAGGTGGATTTTATGAACAACTGAAAAATGAAGGATATTTTCAAACGGTCAAAGTAAATGGTTTTTCAGTAGAATGGCCAAATGAACAAGATTTATGTCCGGATGAATTATATGAATGTAGTATAAAGGCAGACTAAGTTCTGTCTTTTATATTTGCAAGGCAACCCTAACCGGTTGTCTTTTTTATGTATAAATCATGGTCAAATCATGTTTTTTGCTGCTTTGCGTACCAAATAATGGACTGCGGATAATGTAAAATTTTAAAAAAGATATAAATATTGAGATGGGAATATGACGATGCGAACGAAGATGTGAAATTGAAAGCGGAAGGTTTGAATTAAAGAAAGGTGGTTGCAATGGGAAAGAAGATAGCTTTTATTCCGATTGTTTTAATGTTGATTTTAATGAGCGGTTGTACTACGGAGGATGCTGAGTCGGTTGTATGTGTTGGGAGCGAACAGGTTGCCATGGAAGAAGTAACTAAATCGGAAATTATTATTGAAGGTGTTGACGGAGAAGAGAATCATTATGTTTATGATATGATTCTATCTGAAATAGTAACTGCGTTGCAATCAGGCCCGCATACAGTTGAAAACAATGAGTATTTCACGATGGGTATATGTGAAGTTGCCATATTAGGGGAAAAGGCAGAAGACAGAGTGAAATCAATATCATATGCTTTTTATGATATAAATACGGATGGCATAAATGAACTAATTATCACGAAAACTCCGGATGCCATGTATCCGGACATGAGGATTCTTGATATATATACAATAGAGGATGGAAGTGCTGTAAATTTAGTATCCGGATATGTGAGAAACAGATATTATTTATTGGATGATAACACGCTGTTGAATTCCGGTTCCGGAGGAGCGGCATATTCGTTTAATGAATTGCTTGTATTTCAGGCGGGAACAAATAAGCTTGTTTCTCAGGGATTGTTTTTTTCCTATCCCAAGGACGAAGATATGAGAGAATGCGGATATTATTATAGTGAAGATGGAATTTATGATGTTGAAGTTGCAACGGAGATAACAGCCGAGGAGTATGGTGTTTTTTATGATGAGTTCCAGAGCAGGATGGTGATGTTAGAGTTAGCCCTAATAGAATCTTAGTTATAAAAATAACCGCCAAGTTTTCGATGGATAACATAAGCAAAATTTGAAATAATTGTAAAATGTGTAAAACGTAAACAAAACAGAAACATTTCCATGATAAAATAAAAAAAATATGGTATTTGGAGGTAGTGCGATGTTTAAGATATTGGTGGTAGAAGATGATAAAGACTTAAATAAGACGGTGTGTTCTTTTCTGAATCACAGTGGTTATGAAGCAATAGGATGTCTTAATGCAAATGATGCATATGATGTTTTGACAGATAATATTATTGACCTTATTGTATCAGACATTATGATGCCGGGAGATGATGGTTTTGAGTTCGCTGCAAATGTCCGTGAATTGAATGAAGATATTCCGATTTTATTTGTGACTGCGAAGGATGATATAGTATCCAAGCAGAGAGGGTTCAGAATCGGTATCGATGATTACATGGTAAAGCCGGTTGATTTTGATGAATTATTTTTGCGTATTGGGGCACTTCTTCGAAGAGCTAAGATTGCCGCTAACAGAAAATTA
>JAFUJA010000015.1 GCA_017473905.1 Lachnospiraceae bacterium
ATCCGCTTACATATGTTGCAAAGGATGTAGCATAATCCTGTATGGCTTGTAAGAGAAAAGCAGTATATACAGGATACATATCACTGATATAAGACTTGACTGCATTTGCTCCCGTTCCCTGTAATTTCAGATTCGTTGCAATTGCCAGCATCTTCTTTTGTATATCATCCAGACATTCCTGCCAATGTGAAAGCTTTTCATTGGATGCGGACATGTAATTAAGTTGCGTTACATAATCCACATGAAATTCATTCCCCATATTATTCTGACTCCTTTTACTTAGAACACATTTCAAATATAGATACAATTTTCATTATTATTTAATCAATTACAAATGATTTTATCATAATATGTAATCGCATGTAAATATTTGACACTATCAACAGATACTTATTTTATAATTAAATTTTTTTCATTCTAAAAGGGCTGACAATTTGCCAGCCCTTTATTTTGTCTTTTTAAACTTAACCAAAATGAAAAAATTAAAGAAGTTTAAAGACACTTTAAATTTTTTTTAACACAAATACCTTCCCACAAAAGGGATTCTCCTTAAAACTGCAGCTACGACTCCGCAGAATACAAAGCATACGGCAGTAATCATAACAATTTCCACCGGCTCATTGAAGCGTCCCACAATCAGTTCCTCACCAAGCACATAATCCAGAACCGTAATGTGCATGATATAAATTCCAAATGTGTCCAACGCCACATTTTTGGTTATTTTCTGCACAAATTCCGGGAATTTTACCTTCTTGCAAATATCATTCACCAAAACAAACAAGGCAACAATATTAACGAAAGTAAATATTCCGAAACTGTCGTAAATACCCGGCGTATAGGTTCCGCTTATTTCAGAAAGACGATTGGACACCAGGTAATTGATGGCGATTCCGAAAGGAACCGTACAATAAACTGCGATTTTTAATTTAGCGGAAAGTCCGTATTTTACCAGATAATATCCGAGTATGAAATATCCCAGATAGCCGGTTAATTCAATAATACGTATATCATCCATGATTCTTTGAACCAGTGTTCTGTCAATGAAAAGAATGATTGTCATTCGTATAATCTGGAAAACAATATAAAGCAAAAGTAAATATTCGATTTCCTTCTTTTTTGCATTATGAACCCATGTACGAAGAATAGGAGTTAATGCATACAGACCGGATAAGGTAAACAGAAACCAAAAATGTTCCGATGAAAACACACATCCGTATATGGTTCTTGCAATTCCCTGATTCCAGAAATCAAAATCCCAGAAATATATACTCTGATATATATAATACGTAAAAGACCAAATACAAAACAATATCACCATTCGAAGGATATTGTGAATCCATATTTTTTAACCGTAACTTCTTTTTTTTCATCAAGAAAAATTGCTCCGCTTATCATGAAAAATACAGGAACTCCGAATCTCGATATGGAATTGATTAAATTCGCAATCCTAAAGTCTAAAGAACCAACTTCATTCATCATAATAAACTTTGTGGTAACATGCAGCACCACAACACTTAATGCTGAAATGATTCTTAAAACATCAAAGGAAATATTTCTCGCTTTTGTATTGTTTTGATTCATAATAAGTCCGTCTTATTCCTCAGAATTCTGTTCGGATTCTTTCTCTTCTGAAACAGAATCATCTGTTTCTTTTATTTCTTCTACCACTTCATTACTTAAATCTTCCACGTCAACTTCACCATTGTCATCGGTTACTTTTTCACGAACCTTGGCAATTTTAGCTACAGTAACGTTTTTATCAAGATTAATAAGTTTTACACCTGAAGTGATTCTTCCCAACGTGGATACATCTTCCATAGGAATCTGGATAATGATACCTGCTGTGGTAATCATCATAATTTCATGGTCATCATTTACCGCTTTTACGCCGATTACTTCGCCGGTTTTTTCGGTAATTTTATAGCATTTAACACCCTTACCGCCACGTTTCTGAACGTTAAATTCCTCTAAGTAGGTGCGCTTGCCCATACCGTTTTCGGATACAATAAGGAGAGAATCTCCCTGATGATCCAGCTGCATACCGACAATTTCATCCTGGTCAGCAAGATTCATACCGATAACACCCATGGATGTTCTTCCGGTAGCGCGTACATCGGTTTCCTTGAAACAGATACACATACCCTGCTTGGTTACAAGATAAATTAAGGTATCCTTATCCGTGGATTTTACTTCAATTAATTCATCATCTTCACGAAGTGTAATTGCCTGCAAACCGTTTTTACGAATATTGGCATATTCCGTAATATGAGTTTTCTTTACAATACCTTTTCTGGTTACCATGAAGAGATTTCTTGTTTCTTCATATTCCTTAATGGGAATAATCGCGGAAATCTTCTCGCCGGGATTCAACTGCAACAGGTTAATAATCGCAACACCTCTTGCTGTTCTGCCGGCTTCCGGAATTTCATAAGCCTTCAGACGATACACACGACCCATATTGGTAAAGAACATGATATAGTGGTGGGTTGTGGTCATAAGAAGATCTTCAATGTAATCATCTTCAATTGTCTGCATTCCCTTGATACCACGACCGCCTCTGTGCTGGGATTTGAAGTTATCCACAGTCATTCTCTTCACATAACCTAAGCTTGTCATGGCAATGACGGTATTTTCATTTGGAACAAGATCTTCCATGGAAATATCGAATTCATCAAAACCGATGGAAGTTCTTCTTTCATCTCCGTACTTCTGCCCAATTAAAATAATTTCTTCTTTGATAACACCGAGAAGCTTCTTTTCATCTGCCAGAATAGATTTAAAATATGCAATCTTTTCCAGTAATTCTCTGTGTTCATTCTCGATTTTTTCTCTTTCCAGACCTGTCAACGCACGTAAACGCATGTCCACGATTGCCTGAGCCTGAATTTCTGTCAAAGCGAAGCGCTCCATCAAAGAATTTTTAGCTTCCTGAGTATCTTTACTTCCTCTGATAATTGCGATTACTTCATCAATATTATCAAGAGCAATCAAATAACCCTGTAAAATATGGTCTCGCTTCTCTGCTTCATTTAAATCATACTTTGTTCTTCTGGTAACAACTTCCTTCTGATGCTCAAGATAGTAAGTAAGCATTTCAAGAATATTTAAAACCTTAGGCTCGTTGTTTACCAGTGCAAGCATAATGACACCGAATGTATCCTGTAACTGTGTATGTTTATACAAATGATTCAACATAACATTAGGATTTACGTCCTTACGAAGTTCAATTACCACACGCATACCTTCACGGTTGGATTCATCACGTAAGTCGGTAATACCGTCGATTTTTTTATCTTTTACAAGTTCCGCGATTTTTTCAATCAGGCGGGCTTTGTTTACCATATAAGGTAACTCGGTAACAACGATTCTGTTTTTACCGTTCTGAAGTGTTTCAATATTTGTAACCGCACGCACTCTGATTTTACCGCGACCGGTACGATATGCTTCTTCAATGCCTCTTGTACCGAGAATCATAGCACCTGTAGGAAAATCGGGTCCCTTGATTACATCTAAAATTTCTTCGATTTCCGTTGCACGGTCTTCTTCCACTCTGTTGTCAATGATTTTAACAACGGCATTGATGGTTTCACGAAGATTGTGGGGAGGAATATTGGTAGCCATACCTACCGCAATACCTGTTGTACCGTTAACCAAAAGGTTAGGATAACGGCTGGGTAAAACTACAGGTTCCTGCTCCGTTTCATCAAAGTTAGGTACGAAATCAACCGTATCTTTATTGATATCTCTTAATAATTCAACAGAAATTTTGGACAGTCTGGCTTCCGTATAACGCATCGCAGCCGCACCGTCACCATCCACGGAACCGAAGTTACCGTGACCGTCAACCAGAGGATATCTGGTAGACCATTCCTGAGCCATATTAACCAAAGCGCCGTAAATTGAGCTGTCACCATGAGGGTGATATTTACCCATGGTATCACCGACGATACGGGCACTCTTTCTGTGAGGCTTGTCCGGTCCGTTATGAAGTTCTTCCATGGAGAAGAGAACACGTCTCTGAACAGGTTTTAAACCATCTCTTACATCAGGAAGAGCACGAGCGGCAATAACACTCATGGCATAGTCGATGTAACAGGTTTCCATGGTTTTTTTCAGATCAACTTCTTGCACTTTATCAAAAATTGTATCATCCATTTTTAGTGGCTCCTATTAAATATCCAGATTCTTAACAAATCTTGCATTTTCTTCAATAAACTCACGACGAGGTTCAACCTTATCACCCATAAGAACGGTAAAAGTTAAATCTGTCTCAGATTCTGTTTCTTCATCCATGGTTACACGAAGAAGAATTCTCTTTTCAGGATCCATGGTTGTTTCCCAAAGCTGCTCCGCATCCATTTCACCAAGACCTTTATAACGCTGGATCTTATTATTCTGGTCACGTCCCACTTCCGTAAGAATTTTATCCAGTTCTTCATCTGAGTAGGCATACCATACTTTCTTATTTTTCTCCAGTTTATAAAGAGGAGGCTGTGCCAGATACACATATCCCTGCTTAATCAATTCCGGCATAAAACGATACAGGAATGTAAGTAAAAGAGTACTGATGTGTGCACCGTCAACGTCCGCATCGGTCATGATAATAATTTTATGATATCTTAATTTGCTGATATCAAAATCATCATGAATTCCGGTACCAAATGCAGTAATCATGGCTTTGATTTCAGCATTGGCATAAATTTTATCAAGTCTGGCTTTTTCTACGTTAAGAATTTTACCACGGAGAGGTAAAATTGCCTGAGTAGCACGGCTTCTTGCAGTTTTTGCACTACCACCCGCGGAATCTCCCTCTACGATGTAAATTTCACAGTTTTCGGGATTCTTGTCAGAACAGTCAGCAAGCTTTCCGGGAAGAGCCATACCTTCCAAAGCAGTTTTACGTCCGGTTAAATCTCTTGCCTTACGTGCTGCTTCTCTTGCACGCTGGGCAAGAATGGATTTTTCACAAATAATCTTGGCGATAGAAGGATTCTGTTCAAGGAAATAAGTAAGCTGCTCACTTACAATACTGTCTACCGCAATTCTTGCTTCCGTATTACCAAGTTTCTGCTTAGTCTGTCCTTCAAACTGAGGATCTTCAATTTTGATAGATACGATGGAAGTAAGACCTTCTCTGATATCTTCGCCGCTTAAATTTGCTTCGCTGTCTTTTAAAAGTTTTACGCTTCTTGCATAATCATTAAAAGTTTTGGTCAAAGCATTACGGAAACCTGAAAGGTGAGTACCGCCTTCCGGTGTATTGATATTATTAACGAAACTGTATGTACTTTCGTTAAAAGAATCGTTATGCTGAAGCGCTACTTCCACATAAACATTATTCTTTTTCCCTTCAAAATAAAGGATATTTTCATAAAGAGGTGTTTTTCCTTTGTTCAGGTAAGTAACAAATTCCTTGATACCACCTTCATAGTGGAAGGTTTTTTCTTTAGGTTCTTCTCCTCTTTCATCTAAAAGGACAATTTTTAATCCTTTGGTTAAAAATGCCATTTCACGGAATCTTTGTTTTAAAATATCAAAATCAAAGATAGTTTCTTCAAAAATAGTATCATCAGGCAGGAAAGTAACCTTTGTGCCGCTTATATTTTCATCGCAGGTATCAATTTCTTTCAGAGGATACATAACGTGTCCTCTTTCATAGCGCTGCTTGTAAACCTTTCCTTCTCTGGAAATTTCAACTTCAAGCCAGTTGGAAAGAGCATTTACAACAGATGCACCTACACCGTGCAAACCGCCGGATACCTTATATCCTCCACCGCCGAATTTACCTCCCGCATGCAGAATTGTAAACACGACTTCAACCGCAGGAATACCGGCTTTCTTGTTAATTCCTACGGGAATACCTCTTCCGTTATCCACTACGGTAACGGAATTGTCTTTATTCAAAGTGATGTGAATGGTATCACAAAAACCGGCAAGCGCCTCATCAATAGAGTTATCCACAATCTCATATACAAGATGGTGAAGACCTCTGATAGAAGTACTACCGATGTACATACCCGGTCTTTTTCTTACGGCTTCCAAACCTTCCAAAATTTGTATTTGATCTGCTCCGTATTCCTGACTCATGTTTTCCATGCCTTTCTTTTTTAACTTTCTTCCACGCTGCCTGCTACAATTTTATAAACCTTATTCAGTGCAAAGCGATTGTTAACAAATTCATCCAATCCCGTACAGGTGATAATTGTCTGAATATCACCGATACAATTTAAAAGATAATTCTGTCTGTTACTGTCAAGTTCCGATAAAACGTCATCCAGTAAAAGCACCGGAACATCTTTGGTTATTTTTTTAATCAGCTCAATTTCTGCAAGTTTTAAAGAAAGAGCTGCAGTTCTTTGTTGTCCCTGGGAACCGTATTTACGAATATCAATTCCATTCACATAAAAAGCAAAATCATCTCTGTGAGGGCCCACGGAAGTCATTTTGGAACGGATATCTCTTTCCTGTTCCCTATGTAAAGCTTCCCCGATTTTATCAAATTTAACGTTAGGCTCATAAACTATTTTAATTTCTTCCAGATTTCCGGACAATTTAAAATGAATTTCACGCATGATATCATTCAACTGTTCCGTAAACTGCTCTCTTCTTTCAATGATTTTACTACCGTAGGATTCTAACTGTGTATCCCAGATTGTAAGAGTTTCCCTTAAAGAAGGATTGAAATAAATATCTTTTAAAAGCTTATTTCTCTGCTCAATAATTTTATTATAATTGCTGAGATTATAAATATAAAACTGGTCCAGCTGACAAAGCTCCATATCCACAAATCTTCTTCTGTAAGAAGGACCGTCTTTTATAATATTCAAATCTTCAGGAGAGAAAAATACCACATTCAGAAGTCCCATCAGTTCCGCGGCTTTTTTTAACTTCTCGCAATTTACCGCAATTCCCTTGGATTTAGACTTTCTTAAATGCATATCAATTCTGTAATCCAAAGCATCTTTTTCAAATATGGTTTTGATATGTCCTTCTTCGGATTCAAAATTAATAATTTCCCTGTCTTTGCTTCCTTTATGGGATTTAGTGGTTGCGGATACATAAATAGCCTCTAAAATATTGGTTTTTCCCTGAGCATTGTCTCCGTAAAGAATCGTTGTTCCCTTGTCAAAAGAAAGCTTTAAAGATTTATAATTTCTGTAATTTTCAAGTTCTAATGACTTAATATACATTTTTTTACCTGCTTTACTTATTCCACGGTAACTTTCATACCGTTGTATTCCACTACATCTCCGGCATGAATTTTTTTACCCCGCTGGTATTCCACTTCACCGTTTACTTTAACCAATCCGTCCTGAATTAAAAACTTGGCATCACTTCCGTTGGAAACCATATTTGCTGCCTTCATTAACTGGCATAATTTTATAAAATCATCTTTTAAAACAAATTTATCCATTCTGCCTCCCAAAAATTAGCTTACTGTAGTAAAGTTAACCGGTAAAATCAGATAAACATAGTTCTGTTCTTCGTCTCTGATAAAACAGGGAGCCTTAGGATTTACAAGATAAAGTGTTACTTCTTCTTCATCGATAACACGAAGAGCATCCATCAGGAACTTGGGATTGAAGCCAATCATAATATCCTTACCTTCTTTGGTAATAACGATTTCTTCCTTCATGCTGCCCACAACGGAATTGATTTTTAATTCCATCATTTCATCCTGAACGTTGATGATAACAGGCTTTTTATCACCTTCTTTTACAAGAAGGGTTGCTCTGTCGATACAGTCCATAAACATCTTTTTATTGATTTTAAATTTGGTTTCATAATCTGTGGAAAGCATCTGATCAATCTTAAAATACTCGCCTTCAATCAATCTGGAAACCATAACGGTAGAATCAAATTCAAAAATAATAAATTTATCTTCGAAGTAGATAATAACATCTTTTTCTGCTTCACCGGTTAAAATCTTCATAAGCTCGGTAAGGCTCTTACCGGGAACGATGGCATGTCTGTCTTCATAACTGTTTTTCATAAAAATCTTACGGATGGAAATACGGTGTCCGTCCAAAGATACAACCTTAAAACAATTATATTTGATATCAAAATATTCTCCGCCCATAGCTTTATTGGTATCATTGTCGCTAATGGAGAAAATAGTCTGTCTGATTACTTCCTTCAAAGCAAACTGGGAAATTTCCACGCCATTTTCTTTTTTGATGGCAGGAAGGTCAATAAATTCTTCCCAGTTTCTTCCCATAATGCTGAATTTTGAATTTTCACAGATAATGGTTGTTTTATAATCATTGTCTGTTTCGATAATTACGTAATTGTCGGGAAGTTTACGTACGATTTCAAGAAATACCTTGGATTCTAAAGCAATAATACCTTTTTCTTCTATGTCACCTTCAATAAAAGTTTCAATTCCCAAATCCATATCATTTCCTACAAGACGAATCATTCCTTCTCTTGCGTCAATTAAAATACATTCCAGAATAGACATGGAAGTCTTATTGGGAACTGCTTTTGAAACAGTCTGTACACCACGTAAAAGATTTGATTTTTTAATAGTAAGTCTCATGTGCAGATAAAACTCCTTCCTTTTGCCAAAACAATTTAACGGGTTGTGAAAAATGTGATGACCACGATTTTTTTATAAATAAATATTAAAATAATTAGTAGTATTAGTATTAGTGGTTGTTAATAAGTGCATAACCCTATTAATTATACTAAAAATCTGGACAAATTGAAATGAAAAACTTGTTAAAATTAAAAGAATAACTAAAAATTAATTCACATTAATTGGGGATAATTTTCTTTTTAATAATTTCAAGCTGCTCAGAAAGCTCTTTATTTGTTTCTAACTGTTCCTCAATCCTGTTAACTCCGTGTAAAACTGTGGTATGATCTTTTTTATCCATGATTTTACCGATGTTGTTTAAAGATATATCTGTCAGTTCACGGCAAAGATACATGGCAACGTGTCTGGCATTTACAATTTCCTGGTTTCTCTTTTTAGATAAAATATCCTGGGTAGTAAGGCCGTAGTGTTCTGCAACCACATCAATAATAATAGTAGGAGTAATTACCTTGGGCTTATCCGGATAAATCATGTCTTTTAAAGCTTCTTCCGCAAGTTCCATGGTAATTTCCCTGTTACTGATTTTACTGAAAGCAATTAATTTGTTAAAAGCACCTTCCAGTTCACGGATATTTGATTTGATGTTATTTGCTATATATTCGATGACTTCATTGCTGATAGATGAAGTTTTACCGTAAGATTCTGCAATTTTAAGTAAAATAGCCACTCTTGTTTCATAGTTGGGAGGCTGGATATCAGCCGTAAGCCCCTGCTGGAATCTGGAACTGAAGCGTTCTTCCAGGGTTTCCATCTGTTTGGGATGTTTATCTGAGGAAATAATGATCGCCTTTCCTGCATTGTATAAGGAATTAAAAGTATGGAAGAATTCTTCCTGTGTCATTTCCTTACCTATAATAAACTGGATATCGTCAATTAAAAGTACATCCACGGTACGGTACTTATCTCTTAACTTATTAATAGAAGAAGAATTACCGCTACGGATGGATTCAATTACTTCGTTCGTGAAGTTTTCACTGTTTACATATAAAACCTTGGTATTGGGATTGGTATCCAATATGTAATGGCCAATGGAATGCATGAGGTGGGTCTTCCCGAGTCCGGGTCCTCCGTAAATAAAAAGAGGATTAAAAACTTCACCGGGAGACTCAGCTACCGCAAGACATGCCGAATGGGCAAAATTATTGTTACCGCCTACCACAAAGTTATCGAAAGTATATTTGGAATTTAAATTTGCCTGTTTATATAATTCTTCATTATTGATATCTTTGGCTGTAATTACGGTTTCTTCTTCTTTATGATTCTCCGGAACATCGGTTTTCAGAATAAAATTAACCTCATAATTACAGTTCATCAGCTCAGAAATGGTAACCTGAAAGAATACTTTATATTTCCTTACCACATAATCAAGAATATGAGACTGGTCGGAAGAAATCACAATGGTAACCACATTTCCTTCCACGCTGTGAAATTTGGTAATTTCAATCCAGGTAGTATAAGCTACGTCTGTTAAGCCGTATTCTTTCTTTATAGTAGATTTAATTAGCTCCCAATTTTGTTCTATCTCGTGCATATAATCCTCCAATTCTGTATGCAAGATACAAAATACCACAATTTATATTACCTTAAAAATGAAAAAAATTCAAATTGTATCATGTAAATTTTTATGTAAACGTATAATATTGTTATTATGTTATAAATCACAAGTTATCCACAAAAGTGTGAATAACTTTTTACTCACTTTAAACATGCTAAAAATCTAAATTTTAAGATAATTTGTCGAAAAATGTTGTTTTTAATCCTTTTAAAAAGATAGTTATCCACAAGTAATTCACAAATTGTGGATTATTTATGTAAAGTTTTTATTTGCAACCCCTTTTCTATATTTAGTATTTTAAAAATATGGTAAGAACAAGATATAGTTTAAAAAAAATTTCACTAATTTTTACCTTAAAAAATCAGTAGACATAATGAAATAAATTTAAGAAAAATTCCTTGACTAAGCGGTTTTATTCCTATATAATCACAATGATGTTCTCGACACAAGTAAAGGAGGTGTTTGACTATGAAAATGACATTTCAGCCGAAAAAAAGACAGAGATCCAAAGTTCACGGCTTTAGAGCAAGAATGAGTACTCCGGGCGGAAGAAAAGTTTTAGCTGCCAGAAGAGCAAAAGGAAGAAAGCAGTTATCAGCATAGGCCGCAAATTTGTGGCCTTTTTTATATAAGGAAACAAAATGTATTTTACAGAATCTTTAAGAAAGAATCGTGATTTTCAGTCTGTTTTTAAAAACGGTAAATCCAAAGGAAACAAATTATTCGTAATGTATGTGTCAGAATATCAGCCGGGTAAAAACAGAATCGGAATATCTGTTAGTAAAAAAGTCGGAAACAGTGTTGTAAGACACAGGGTAAAACGACTTGTGAAAGAAAGTTACAGATTACACGAAAAAATGTTTAATAGTGGTTTAAACATTGTAATCATAGCAAGAGCGGATGCTGCCGGAGCCACTTTTCAGGAAACGGAAAAAGCATTGTTACATCTTATGAAGCTTCATTCCTTAATCGCTGAGCAGTGATTAAAACAGATTTCTTCCTATTATATAAGAAGAAACAGTTTTGGATGAAGTAGTACGGTAATAAAATATGAAAAAAATATTGATTGCTGTGATAAAGTTTTATCAGATTTATATTTCTCCATTAAAGACAACGAAATGTCCTTATTACCCTACCTGTTCCCAATATGGCTTGGAAGCCATTCAGAAACACGGAGTGATAAAAGGACTTCTTCTTGCGTCCTGGAGAATATTGCGTTGTAATCCTTTTTCAAAGGGAGGATATGATCCCGTACCCTGAAAGGATGACAGTCAGGAGGTTTATAATTGAATAGCTTTTTAATGTTAACACAGAATTCTACCTTTATTATAGGACCTGTGGCCAAGCTTTTAGGTTATATTATGGAAGGTATTTTCTGGGTATTGGAAAATATTGGTATTCCCAATATCGGTATTGCCATTATTTTATTTACCATTATTGTTAATCTTCTTATGCTGCCTTTGACAATCAAGCAGCAGAAGTTTTCTAAGTTTTCTGCTAAAATGAATCCCGAAATTCAGGCAATTCAGAAGAAATATCAGGGTAAAAATGATATGGATTCCATGACTGCCATGCAGCAGGAAACAAGAGCTGTATATGCAAAGTATGGTGTTAAGCCTACCGGTAGTTGTTTACAGCTTTTGATACAGATGCCTATTTTATTTGCATTGTATCGTGTTATTTACAGTATTCCCGCATATGTTGACAGGGTAAAAGAAGCATTTTTCCCTTTGGTAACCGAATTGATGAATCAGACCGGTTCCAAAGATTTTATCCAGACTTTATCCGGTGCATCCATGTATGCAAAGCAGTTTAAAAATGAAGCTTTTATAAATGGTGAAACGGAATATGTACAGAATACTTTCGTTGATGTTTTAAACAGAGCAAGCGAAACGGACTGGGAATTATTGGTTGAAAAATTCCCCGATCTTTCCAATACTATTCAGATTACTTTGGATAATTTGGAAATTTTTAATAAGTTCCTTTTTGTAAACATTGCTTATTCTCCCTGGGATACCATTAAATTGGAATGGGTTTCCGATGAAAGAAATTTCCTCGTAATGCTTTGTGCTTTAATGATTCCTGTTTTATCAGCAGTAACCCAGTGGGTAAACTTAAAACTTGCTCCTTCTGCACAGAACAATAACGGAAACGGCAGAAATGCTTCCGTAGAAGAGAATCCCATGATGGCTTCCATGAAAACCATGAATAACATCATGCCTCTTATGTCTGCATTCTTCTGCTTTACCCTTCCCGCAGGTATGGGTATCTACTGGATTGCCGGTGCAGTTATCAGATGTATTCAGCAGGTTATCATCAACAAATATATTGATTCTCTTGATATGGACAAGATTATCGAGAAGAATGTAGAGAAGTACAAAAAGAAATTGGAAAAACAGGGTGTGATTATGCAGGGTATCAATGAAAAAGCTAAAAACAGTACCCGCAACGTAAATTATAATAATTATACGAATAAAAACACCTCTTTTGCTTCCAAAGCAAATAAGTCTACTGAAAATATCAATGTATCCCAGAAGTCAAAGGCTTCTAACAATACATCTGATACTCAGGCTAAAAACAGCAATTATTCAGCATCCGGTAAAAATGCAAAATCCGGAAGCATTGCTGCAAAAGCAAATATGGTAAAAGACTATAACGAACGGAATAATAAGTAGTTTGTAAAATTACGGAGGGTAAATATGGAATATATTGAATTTACTGCGAAAACAGTGGCAGATGCCATTACCGAAGCATGCCAGCATTTTACAGTAGTAAGTGATCATCTTGATTATGTCGTAGTAGAAGAAGGTTCTACAGGATTCCTTGGAATCGCTGCAAAGAAGGCAGTTATTAAGGCTCGTGTTCTTGAAGTAGAAGAGAGTATTGAAGAAAAAGCAAAGAATTTCTTAAATGACGTTCTTGGTGCAATGGAAATCACTGCAGTAATCGATGCAAAATACGATGAAAACGAGAAAACACTTGAAGTTGTTTTAAACGGTGAAAATATGGGTGTACTTATCGGTAAAAGAGGACAGACACTTGATTCCTTACAGTATCTTGTGTCATTGGTAGTTAACAAAGGAACTTCAGAATACATAAGAGTAAAAGTTGATACTGAAAACTATCGTGAAAGAAGAAAACTTACTCTTGAAAACCTTGCTAAGAATATTGCTTTTAAGGTGAAGAGAACAAAAAGAAGTGTTTCTTTGGAACCTATGAATCCTTATGAAAGAAGAATTATTCATTCTGCATTACAGAATGACAAATACGTTACAACCCACAGTGAAGGTGAAGAGCCTTACAGAAAAGTTGTAGTTTCTTTGAAGAAATAAAGAGTGTGAATAGGGCTGCTTGTTATAGGCAGCCCTTCTGTTATAACTGAAAGAATTTTTAATTTAAAAATAAAAAAGGAGGTACCGAATATGTATACAGATACAATTGCGGCAATTGCAACGGCACTTTCACCTTCCGGAATCGGAATTATACGTATCAGTGGTGATGATGCGGTTGAAGTTGCTGATAAAGTTTTTAGAAGCAAAAGCGGAAAAAAACTGTCTGAAGTAAAAAGTCATACCATTCATTACGGTTTTGTCTGTGATGAAGAAGAAGTGATTGATGAGGTTATGGTACTTCTTATGAAGGCGCCCAACTCTTTTACAAAAGAAGATACGGTGGAAATCGATTGTCACGGCGGTGTTTATGTGATGAACAGGATTTTAAAAACTGTTTTAAAAAACGGTGCCAGATTATCAGAACCCGGTGAATTTACCAAAAGGGCTTTTTTAAACGGAAGAATCGATTTAACCAAGGCAGAAGCAATTATGGATTTGATTCAATCTAAAAATGAAGCTGCCCGTAAGAATTCCATGACTCATTTAAAAGGTGATTTATACCGTAAAATCAAGAATTTGCGGGAAGAAATCATTTATGAAATTGCTTTTATAGAGTCAGCTTTGGATGATCCGGAACATATCAGTCTGGACGGATTCCATGAAAGACTGGAAGAAAAGTCAGATAAAATCATTCAGGCAATTGAAGGTTTATTAAAATCTGCGGATAACGGTAAGTTAATCAAAGAAGGAATTTATACGGTTATTGTAGGTAAGCCCAATGCAGGAAAATCTTCTTTTCTGAATCTTTTACTTGGTGAAGAACGTGCCATTGTAACAGATATTGCCGGAACGACCAGAGATACTTTGGAAGAATCCGTTCATCTTGACGGCATGACTTTGAATTTAATTGATACTGCAGGAATTCGTGATACGGAAGATATTGTAGAGCAGATTGGTGTCAATAAAGCCAAGGAATCCTTGGAAAAAGCAGATTTAATGGTTTATATTGTAGACAGTTCCGTTTATTTGGATGAAAATGATATGGAAATTATCAAGCTTCTGGATGCAAGTAAAACGGTGGTGCTTTTAAATAAGTCAGACCTGGATACAGTTGTAACAGAAGAAGATATTAAAGATATTTTTATGAAAAGATTTGCAGGTTCAGAAGATAAAAATGCTTCTGAAATTCCTGATTTTCTTACTATTTCAGCCAAGGAAGAGGAAGGCTTGGAAGCTTTTACGAATCTGATAAAAGAGAAGTTTTTTAACGGAAAACTTACTTTTGATGATGAAGTTACCATTTCTTCCATGCGACAGAAAGAAGCGTTATCTTCTGCACTTCATAGCATGAAGATGGTAAAACAAAGTCTTATGGATGATATGCCGGAAGATTTTTATTCCATTGATTTAATGAATGCATATGCGTGTCTGGGTGAAATCATTGGAGAAGAAGTAGGAGAAGATTTGGTGAATGAAATCTTTTCTAAGTTTTGTATGGGTAAGTAAAAGGAGAATTTTATGAAAAAGAAAGCAGCTTTATTATTACTTATGACAGCAGTTATTTTTAGCGTTGCTTCATGTATGGGAACATCCGAAAATACAAATTCGGAAAATAATACGGAAATTGCATCGGAAGATATTTCCGAGCAGGAAAGTATTACGGAAGAGAATGCGGAAGAAGGTTTAACCTTTGAAGATTTGTCCAAGTATTCTTATTATTTTTCCAGCGGTGCAGGCGGCTGGGGTGAAGAATTTGTCATTGAAAGAGACGGTTATTTCAAAGGGTCTTTTCATGATTCCGACATGGGTGATACAGGAGAAGGATATCCCAATGGTACGGTATATTCCAGTTCTTATACCGGTTATTTTACGGATTTAAAGCAGATTGACGAATATTCTTATGAGATGAAGCTGAAAGAAATTTCATATGAAGATGTTTCCGGTGAAGAGGAATTGATTCGTGATGTGAGATATATTTACACGGATTCTTATTGTCTTGGGGGCAATGATACTTTTAAAATTTATTTGCCCGGAACTCCCTTGAGTACCTTCTCTGAAGATGTTCAGATGTGGATTATGTATGCGAATAATAACGATACGGAACTTACCATTCCTATTATCGTTGATGAAAAGAATCAGTACGGAATCTGTACTACCGAAAGACTTTCCGCATTGGAAGATGCAACCATGAATTATGAACATTATAAGGAATCTTACGATTATTATTGTGAGCTTGCAACTGAAGCAAATACAACGCTGGATATGAAAATCAATGCTCAGATCAGATATGAAATTGCTGATGAATGTTTGAATTATTTGTGGCATCTTGTTCGCTATAATGTGGAAGAAGATGAGTTCGATAAAATTTTAGAAGAACAGCGTACCTGGATAAAGGATAAAGAAGCACAGGCTCAGGCAGAAATGGATGAGTGGCAGGGAGGAAGTTTTGCTCCTGTTGCTTATGCAGATACTTTGGCCGAACTTACCATGGAACGTTGTGAAGTATTGCTGGAATACTTAAAATAATCAATCAAAAGTAATTCACTATTTTACAGAAATATAAAGGAAATAAATTATGCCTGAAGCAAGAATTAAAACAGATATATGTGTTGTAGGAGCAGGTCACGCAGGTTGCGAGGCTGCTTTGGCATGTGCAAGACTTGGATTTGATACCACAATTTTTACGGTAAGTGTGGAAAGTATTGCACTTATGCCCTGTAATCCCAATATAGGAGGAACTTCCAAAGGACATTTGGTGCGTGAACTGGATGCCCTTGGTGGTGAAATGGGTAAAAACATTGATAAGACTTTTATTCAGTCTAAAATGTTAAATGTTTCCAAAGGTCCCGCAGTACATTCTCTTCGTGCACAGGCAGACAAAGCAGATTATACCAGAAGCATGCGTCAGATTCTGGAAAATCAGGAAAACCTTACGATTAAGCAGGGTGAAGTGTGTGAAATTCTGACGGAAGCCGGTGCAGACGGAAAGCCTAAGGTATGCGGCGTCAAAATTTTTACGGGTACAATCTATGAGTGTAAAGCCGTGATTCTTTGTACGGGAACTTATTTAAAAGCCCGTTGTCTTTGCGGTGAGTCCATTACTTATACAGGTCCTAATGGTTTGCAGGCAGCCAATCATCTGACGGAATCTCTGGAAAAATTAGGTGTGAAGCTTCGTCGTTTTAAAACAGGTACACCTGCCCGTATGGATAAAAGAAGTCTGGATTTCAGTAAAATGGAAGAACAGGTGGGAGATGAAAAGATTATTCCTTTTTCCTTCTCTACCAATCCGGCGGATATTCAGAAAGAACAGGTCAGCTGTTATTTGACTTATACCAATGAAAAAACCCATGAAATCATCCGTGGTAACTTAGACCGTTCTCCTATTTATGCCGGAATTATTGAAGGAACAGGTCCCAGATACTGTCCTTCCATTGAAGATAAGGTTGTAAAATTTGCGGATAAAGAAAGACATCAGGTTTTCATTGAACCGGAAGGTCTTTATACGAATGAAATGTATGTGGGCGGTATGTCATCTTCTTTGCCTGAGGATGTACAGCTTGCCATGTATCGTACGGTTCCCGGTATGGAAAACTGCCGTATTGTACGAAATGCTTATGCCATCGAATACGATTGTCTGGAGTCCGGAGAACTGACTCCTTCCTTGGAGATTAAATCAGTGGATGGACTTTTCTCTGCAGGACAGTTTAACGGAAGCAGCGGTTATGAAGAAGCTGCAGCTCAGGGTTTAATTGCCGGAATCAATGCCTGCCAGTCCTTAAAAGGAAAGGAACCCTTGATTTTAGACAGAAGCGAAGCTTACATTGGTGTTTTAATTGATGATTTGGTAACCAAGGATAACAGAGAGCCTTATCGAATGATGACATCCCGTGCAGAGTACAGACTTTTACTTCGTCAGGATAATGCGGATTTAAGACTTCGGAAATTCGGCCATCAGGTGGGATTGATTACCGATGAACAGTTTGAACATGTATGTAAAAAAGAAGAAATGATTGCAGCGGAAGTTGCCCGTTTAAAAGAAACCAAAGTTGGTGCCAATAAAGAAGTGCAGGCATTTTTAGAAAAACACAACTCTGCACTTTTACGTACGGCAGCTACTATGGCTGAGTTAATCTGCAGACCTGAGCTTGACTATGAAATGTTGGCAGAGCTTGATAAGGAAAGACAGCCTTTGCCGGAAGAAGTGATTGAGCAGGTTCTGGTAAATATTAAGTATGAAGGTTATATCGAACGCCAGATGCGTCAGGTGGAACAGTTTAAAAAGACTGAAAAACGTCGCATTCCTGCAGATATTAATTACGATGATATTTCCAGTCTGCGTCTGGAAGCAAGACAGAAGTTAAAACTGTTTTCTCCTATTTCTGTGGGACAGGCTTCCAGAATCAGCGGTGTTTCTCCCGCAGATATTTCGGTGTTACTGATTTATCTGGAGCAGTTAAACAGAAAACATGATTAGTGTTTTGTTTTCATAGTATTAAATTTGGTATTTAGCAATTGTTATGATTTAAAATGAGGTTTTATATGGACAAATCTGCATTGACACAATTTCATAAAGATTTGGCTGAGTGGGGAATCACTCTTACCGATAAGCAGGATGAGCAGTTTCTGAAATTTTATGAGCTGTTGATTGAGTGGAATTCTTTTATGAATCTGACAGGAATTACGGAATTCGAGGAAGTGATGAAGAAGCATTTTCTGGATAGTGTGTCTTTTATACACTATTTGAAGAAGGATGTTTTTGTTCCTGTGGAAACTATGGATTCGGAAGGAAAGGCCGCATTGGAGAATGCCCTTTCTATGGAAGAGCTTATGCAGATGAAATTTACCATGATTGATGTGGGTACCGGCGCAGGTTTCCCCGGCATTCCTCTGGCGATTCTTTTCCCTTCGGCGAAATTTACTTTGATGGACTCTTTGAATAAAAGAATTAAGTTTTTAAATGAAGTAATATTGCAGCTCGGTTTAACCAATGTAGAAACCGTACATTCCAGAGCGGAAGATTTGGCGAGAAATCCAAAGTACAGAGATGCCTTCGATTATTCTGTTTCCAGAGCGGTTGCTAATCTTTCCACGCTTTCGGAATATTGTCTTCCTTTTGTGAAGGTGTGCGGTAAGTTTGTTTCGTATAAATCCGAGCGTTTGTCTGAAGAACTGGCTGCCGGAGAAAAAGCCATTTCCATTTTAGGGGGAACTATAAAAGACCAGATAGATTTTCAGCTGCCCGATTCGGATATTTACAGAAATCTTCTTGTAATTGAGAAAACAAAGGCTACACCCAAGAAGTATCCCCGTAAAGCAGGATTGCCTTCGAAAGAGCCTTTATAAAGTTATTTTTTTATTGTACTTTTTTTATAGTTTGATATAATATTTGAAACGTCTTTTATTTTAGGGGGTATATAGATTGGAACTATATTTGGATGTTCAGAAGACGCAGACACTTTATGATTCCATCAAGGAATTATATATTAATTACAGGGAAAAGGCAGATTCCCAGAAAAAGATAAAAGAAGACCTTGCCCTGAAGACGGACGATGCCGGAAAATATTTGGAATATTTGGAATCAGAACATAAAAGTGATTCCTATGTTTTTTCTCCCCGAGGAGTTGTTACGAGAAATACATATACCGGTAAAAATAAGGATACGGACTACGTCAGTGTAATTGATGAAAATGCAATTCATCAGAAAAGAGACGAATTACAGGAGCTGAAGAAAAAGCTTGCAGAAAGCGAAGCTGCATGGAATGACTTGGAATCCACCTGTAACATTTTAGATGAAAATATGAAGGTTCTTTCTTCTCTTTTAGATTCTTTATCTAAAAAGAATAAGGAAGATAAAAAAGAAGAGTTACATATTATTTTCCAGTCTTATGAGAAAGACCACGATTATATCAAAAAGTTAATCAAGGAAAATGTAATATCTGATTTGTCCTACGTTACGCATACTTCAAAACTGATTTCCAGCTACATTGATTCGGACCCGAACAGGGCGAAGCTTGAACTGCAGAAATTAAGTGAATGTGTTTGTAAGGTAATGGACGATTTGCGGGACATTGTATATTTGATGGAGCCTATTGTTCCGGATAAAACCATTGAAAAGGATTTAAAGGATTTGCTTGATTCCTTGAAACAAATCAGTCCCGATTTGGAAGTCAATTATTTCCTGAACGGCATTTCGGAAATAGATGATTTTTATAAAAAGATTTCGATTCTCCAGATTGTTCGGGAATTGTGCCTGAATGTGTGCAAACATGCAAAGGCAATGAAATTAATGATTACTTTGAAAGAAGATGAGAATTTTTACATTTTAGATGTAGAAGACAATGGAATCGGATTTAATTATCAGAAGGTTGTGAACAACGACTCATGCAAAGGACTTAAAATGATCAGTCAGCGGATTGATTTATGGAAAGGTTCTCTTGATATCAAACCCGGTAAATTTGATGGCACGGTTGTGACCATTACGATTCCGAAAGAAGCGCCCTAGTATAATTTTAAACGGAGAAATGTATGTATATTAGAGTTGGAATTGCAGATGATCATAAGTTACTATGCGATTGTATGAAAAGTATGTTGGAGTTCGGCAGTGATTACACTGTTGTGTTTCAATGTAATGATGGTACGGAATGTATTGAGTCTTTGAAAAATAACAAAGATAAGATAGACGTACTTCTTTTAGATGTGGATATGCCTTCCCTGGATGGATTTCAGGTTTTAAGATTTATTAAAGAAAATAACTACAATGTGAAGGTTTTGTTTCTGACAGGCTATGATGATATTCCTATGATTCTTCAGGCGATTGAAGCCGGAGCAGACGGTTATCTTCTAAAAGACGTAAAAGCAGAGGAACTGATTACCGCAATTCGTGATGTGAACTTTGGTAAAAGATACATACAAACGGATTTACTTACTCTTCTTGAAAAAGAAGCTTTACCCAAAACAAAAAGTGGAGCCGAAGTTAATCTGACGGAACGTGAACGACAGATTTTAGCTTATGTTGCCGGTGGGGCTAACAACAAAGAGATTGCATTGGAACTGGATATTTCTGAGCAGACCGTTAAGAATCATCTGACGAATATTTTTAAAAAGATTAATGTGTTCGATAGAACCCAGGCTACCATATATGCAATCAAAAATAAAATTATAGTTTTGTAGTATAAGGTTGTTTTGGAACAGAGAATGATAGGCGTAGCAGCTTTATTGGCTGTTACGCTGTTTTCATGTTTGGAGATTTTAAAATATTATAGTTGACAGTAGATAGTATTTAATATATACTAAGTGTGTATTTATGATGGTTGTTTTTTTATTTCATCATAAAAGCATTATTGTTTATCTTTGTGTAGGAGGAGAAAAATGAAGAAAAAATTAGTTGTTGCATTGTCGGTTGTTTTATCTGCTGCAATGTTGATGTCAGGATGCGGAGGCAGTTTACCTGCTGACTTCGATTTTGGTTTTGACTTTGATTTACTGTCCGGTACTTTTGGTGGGGAATCAGATGCAGATGATGCTGAAGTGGATGAAGAAGATGATGATTTAAATTCCACGGATGTGGTACAGTTTCAGGATTGTCTTGTAGAGCGTTGCGTACGTATGTCTCTTGGTAAAAAAGCAGGTGAGGAAGTTACTGTTGGTGAATGTAAAAAGTTAGAGAGTCTTGTCATTGATACGAAATATGATACATCTCTTGATATAGATTTTACTTCTGCTACAATGGAATGCTTACCTTGTAATTACATTGATTTTTCTGACTTTCAGTATCTCACCGGTTTAAAGGAATTGGACATTGATAATTTCTATGCATTTGATTTGATTGTTAATATGGATGCCCTTTCTAACTGTAAGAAACTTGAGAAGCTTTCCATGTATTACAATACTGTTGACCGCTACTGGGTAGGTGATACTCCCAAGGGTGTTCCTTATCTCACAGAGATGATTAGCCATATGCCTAACTTATCTTATCTTGATTTGGGATATTATTTAACCGATGATGTAAAAGAAGAGATAAAGGTAAATCATCCTGATCTTGTCATTTATAATGGTGAAGATGATTATTATTTTACAAAAGATTATACTTATGAGCTTTATGAATATCGAAATTCTGCCGGTAATTTAATGGAAGCTGATTCCCTTGAAGAATACATTTCCGAATGGAGTTATGACTCTGTTGGCAGTGAAGCCAATTTTGATAATGTTAGAATGTTTTATAGAGTAAATTCTGTAGATAAATTTAATCAATTTATTGATAAACTTCCGGAAACAACAGAGGATATTTATATTGAAATAGTTTCAACAAATGAGATTGATTTTAATGTATTTACTAAATTTCAGAATTTAAAAACATTAACTTTGATTGGATATGGAAGTTATCATTCAACCAGTGCATCTTCTACACCTGTTACAAATGTTGCTTCACTTGCCCAGCTTCCTGAATTATATTCCTTGAATCTTTCAGGCTGTACCGGTGCCATTGATGAAATTGGTTCTTTGTCAGATTTGAAACAGCTTTCCTTGTTTGGGTGTTATTCTGACTCACAGGAGTTTTACTCCAAGCTTGAGAATCTTCGTGAATTGTATGTTTGTCTGCCTAAGGATTATTTGGATAATTATACTCAGCTTTATAGTAGTATTTCCGGTTTAAAGAATCTTCAGTTTTTATCCGTACTTGATGATGACGAACTTACCGGTATTGATGCACTCAATTCTCTTAAGTCAGTTCGTATTCTTGGAAGTGTTTCTGACTTTTCTTCTTTAGGAAAATGTACTGATTTGGAAACGATTATTCTTGCAGGTGTTGACAGAAATTGTTTTGATATTTCTCCTCTTGCTAATTGTAAAAAGTTAAAAACCATTACATGCGACCAGACAGTAAGTGGATTCGATAATATTTTAGGATTATCTGAATTATCATCTTTCTTTATTTTTAATGTTGAATATGATGATTATGATGACTATGTTATTGTTAACAACCATTATATTGATCTTGCTTGTAAAAATGAAAACCTTTCTTTCTTCAATATATGGGGAAGACAATCTGTTTCTGCGGATTATTCAACCAGTATCAGATACGATTTGATTCATTATAAGAAACTGAAAGAAAGTGGTATTACAGAAGGATATTTTGATGTACTATTACATCATACTTCTGAAATTTCTAAATCCTCCACATATAATGAGTATTATGATGAGTTTATGAAGAATATCAAACATTAGTGTAAAAGGTGTGTGCTTTACAGGGCATGCACCTTTTTATTCTATAATTCTATATTTGATATATGTTATTAGATTATGATTTTGCAATTGTTCTTATTTCATATCTTTGATTTTATATTCTATTATTTCATTAAAGTTATATCTTTTCATGTTTTATTTTACCTGATGATAATATCTATTTTTTATGAAACTAGATATTGTGTTTCGGTATTTCTGACGAAATTTTATTTTATAAAATGTTTCATGTGAAACATTTTTTTCTTTCTTTTGGGAATACTAGATATAATGTTTCACGTGAAACATTCACCCCAAGATATTGTGCGGAAAATGTGAAACATACAAAAGGTTCCATGTGAAACATTTTATGGAAAAAGGTTGACAGATAAAATAGAAAAGAAAAAAACACAAGATATAGTTTTTCTAAGAAATTCAGGGAAAGTCTTAAGAATATTTTCGTCTTTTTGGATATAGATAATAGATTTAAGAAGTGGTATAATCTCAAAGTATGATTTTTCAGAGAGAGAAGAAAGAGGAATTACTATGGGAAAAATAATTGCTATTGCCAATCAGAAAGGTGGAGTTGGAAAGACTACCACATCTATTAATCTTTCTGCTGCGCTTGCAGTAAAAGGAAAGAAAGTACTAGTTATCGATACGGACCCTCAGGGAAATACAACCAGCGGTTATAATATTGATAAAAATAATCTTGATAATACAGTATATGAATTGATGTTAGGAGAGTGTTCTATTGGAGAATGTATTATATCAGATGTTATTCCTAACTTATCAGTACTCCCTACCAATGTGAATTTGGCAGCTGCAGAAATCGAGTTAATCGATGCAGAGAACAAGGAATATATACTGAAGAATGAATTGGATTGGGTAAAGGATAAATATGATTTTATAATCATTGATTGTCCCCCTTCTCTCAGTATGCTTACCGTAAATGCTATGACTGCAGCGGATAGTGTTCTTGTTCCGATTCAGTGTGAGTACTATGCACTGGAAGGTTTGAGCCAGTTGATTCATACAGTGAATCTGGTTAAGACAAGATTGAATGAAGATTTGGAAATGGAAGGTGTGGTATTTACCATGTACGATTCCAGAACTAATTTATCAGCGGAAGTAGTAGAAAACGTAAAAGACAATTTGGATGAACGTATTTTTGAAACAGTTATTCCCAGAAACATCAGACTTGCGGAGGCTCCCAGTTTTGGTGTTCCTATTACAACTTATGACCCTAAGTCAGCAGGTGCAATCAGTTACTTAGAACTTGCAGATGAGTTAATTAAAGTGAATCGTATGTAATGTTTTCACATGAAACGTTTTATCATATATTATGTTTTCATATGAAACATTTTATTGTATATGATGTTTTGGCACAAAACATTTTACGGATAAAATACAGATAACGATTCATATAAACAGTTGGAATAATTGGGAAGATAATATTAAAAGAAACTAGGACAAAGTTTGTTCCTAGAGAATGTTTTGGGAAGGAGTAAATATGTTAAATACAAAAAATACCGGTTTAGATAAAACACAGAAATCACCTGAAAGAAAAAGAATGGGTAGAGGAATTGATGCTTTAATCGGTGGCAAGGAAAATACACCGGTTCCTAAGGAACAGGAAGGCAGTGTAGTAAAAGTTAAAATTTCCAAAGTAGAGCCTAATAGAGACCAGCCCAGAAAATTATTCAATGAAGATGCTCTTCAGGATCTGGCCGATTCCATTAAGCAGGTAGGCCTTCTTCAGCCTATTCTTGTTCAGGATCGTAAAGATTACTATGAGATTATTGCCGGTGAACGTAGATGGCGTGCTGCAAACATTGCGGGATTAAAAGAAGTTCCTGTTATCATTGGTCATTTTACAGAACAGGAAATCGTAGAGATAGCATTAATCGAAAATATCCAGCGTGAGGACCTGAACCCTATCGAAGAAGCTCAGGCATATAAAAGACTTCTTGAAGAATTCAATTTAAAACAGGATGAAGTTGCTGAAAGAGTTTCCAAGAGTAGAACCGCTGTAACAAACTCAATCCGTTTACTGAAGCTTTGTGATGAAGTACAGCAGATGGTAATTGACGAAATGATTTCTACCGGTCATGCAAGAGCATTGCTTGCAGTAGATGATAAAGAACAGCAGTACATTCTTGCACAGAAGGTATTTGATGAGAAGCTTTCCGTACGTGAAGTAGAGAAGCTGGTACGTAACCTGGGTAAAACAAAAACACAGAAGACTAAGCAGGAAAAACAGTTATCAGATATCTACCAGCAGATGGAGGGAATTTTAAAAGAGCGTTTCAGTACCAAGGTAAATATCGTTGGTAAAGAAAACGGTTCCGGTCGTGTTGAAATAGAATTCTTCTCTCATGAAGAACTTGATAGACTGATGGATATACTTACAAAGTAATATAATCACAGAAAGATAAGGCGATTTAATTGGGTGAGAAAATCATAAATTAAATCGCCGGATAAAAGAATCTATAAAATAAAATGGAGTTAATACATGGGAAGTAATTTATTAGAGTCTATCGGACTCGGCAATCTTGATATTGCTTATGTTCTGATAGGAATGATTATTACAATCGTAGTTTTAGCAGTTTTAGTTATTATCCAGATCGTACAGAATCAAAAATTAAAAGAAAGATACGAAAAATTCCTTCAGGGTAAATCAGCCTCCAGCTTAGAGGATCAGATTACAACCATTTGTGCAGAACATGATGCTTTTCGTGAACTGGCTGAGTCCAATCAGAAAAAAATCAAAGAACTGTTTAAAAAACAAAAAGGTTGTTTCCAGAAGGTGGCAGTTGCCAAGTATGATGCTTTTAAAGAGCATGGCGGCAAGCTTAGTTACTGTATAGTGTTACTGGATGAAGAAAATACAGGTTTTATCATCAATTCCGTACACAATGCAGGCGGATGCTATTCCTACACCAAAAGAATCAAGGGTGGCGCAAGTGAAATCGAACTTAGCGTTGAAGAAGAGAAAGCATTACAGCATGCGATTAAAAATGAAAGATAATTCTTTCCAAAGTAACAAAATCATTGTATACTATTAAACGTAAAATAACGAAAACGGTACAGCATAGAAAGCAGATACCGAAGGGAGATTATTATGATTGATATTAAATTCTTAAGAGAAAATCCGGAAATTGTAAAAGAGAATATCCGCAAGAAATTTCAGGATTCCAAGTTAGGTCTCGTTGACGAAGTAATTGAATTGGATGTTGCTAAAAGAAAAACCCAGCAGGAAGCAGATGATCTGAAAGCACAGCGTAATGTGATTTCCAAGCAGATTGGTGCATTGATGGCTCAGGGTAAAAAAGAAGAAGCCGAAGAAGTGAAGGCTCAGGTTGCAGCCAATGCAAAGCGTCTGGAAGAATTGGATGCAAAACAGAAGGATTTGGAAGAACAGATTCTTAAAATTATGATGACCATCCCCAATATCATTGATCCCAGTGTTCCCATCGGTAAAGATGATACTGAAAACGTTGAGGTTACCAAGTACGGTGAGCCTGTGGTTCCCGATTTTGAAATTCCTTACCATACAGAAATTATGGAGAAGGTAAAAGGTATTGACTTAGATGCAGCAAGAGATGTTGCCGGAAACGGATTTTATTATCTTATGGGAGAC
The DNA here is from genome assembly GCA_017473905.1 of Lachnospiraceae bacterium. Taxonomy (GTDB): domain Bacteria; phylum Bacillota; class Clostridia; order Lachnospirales; family Lachnospiraceae; genus UBA3766. The sequence goes on from JAFUJA010000015.1 coordinate 26,352, forward strand.
ATCGCCCGTCTTCACTCTGCAGTTATCAGCTATGCCCGTGATTTTATGATTGACAGAGGATTTACCTACTGCGTACCTCCTTTTATGATTAGAAGCAATGTCGTTACCGGCGTTATGAGTTTCGCAGAAATGGATGCCATGATGTATAAAATCGAAGGCGAAGACCTCTACTTAATCGGTACAAGTGAACATTCCATGATTGGTAAGTTCATCAATAAGCTTGTTCCCGAAGAGGAGCTTCCCCAGACTTTAACCAGCTATTCACCTTGTTTCCGTAAGGAAAAGGGCGCTCACGGTATTGAAGAGCGTGGTGTTTACCGTATTCACCAGTTTGAGAAGCAGGAAATGATTGTTGTATGTAAGCCGGAAGACAGTATGATGTGGTTCGAGAAAATGTGGCAGAACACAGTAGACTTATTCCGTTCCTTAGATATTCCCGTTCGTACACTGGAATGTTGTTCCGGTGACCTGGCAGACTTAAAGGTGAAATCCTTTGACGTAGAAGCATGGTCTCCCAGACAGAAGAAATACTTCGAAGTAGGAAGCTGCTCCAACCTTGGAGACGCACAGGCAAGAAGATTAAAGATTCGTGTCAATGCAAAGGACGGAAAGTATTTCCCTCACACATTGAACAACACGGTAGTTGCTCCTCCCAGAATGTTGATTGCATTCTTAGAGAACAACCTTCAGGAAGATGGTTCCATCCGCATTCCCGAAGTATTAAGACCTTACATGGGTGGCAAAGAAGTCATTCGATAAAAACAGATAGAGATGGATTGCATATGCAGTTCATCTCTATTGTATCTAAAAGCCGATTCTGATGAACACTTTGTGGTGAATCATAATCCTTTTATAAAAAGTAAGAAGCAGTTTAATCAGTTATTCTAATAGCGTAAAAGGTGGTGATATCTTGCATAAATATCTGCGTGCAATCGGATTCCGTCAGGAAAAAAGCCGTCAGGAATTAAATGAACTTATAGCGGAAGCTGTGCGAACTGCACAGGAAAAAAATTATACTTCCATGGATGACAAAGAGCTTTTTTTTGAGTTCAACAGATATTTCGGCGAAGATATCGGCATTTGCGTCCGGGGGATTTTTGATGAAAATGATATGCTTCATTGTGACTATCATTTTCCCTTTTTAGATTCCAATATCGTAAGCTCTACGGAAGAAACCAGCGTGGAACGTCATGCGGAGAAGGAATCCTATGCCGGAGTCTGTGATGAGTTAAAAGTGGGCGTATCCCTGATTTTTTACCTGCGGAATATGATTAGTTATCTAAAATTAAAAAGAAGCAACCGCTTAGATTCCACACCTTCCACTCTTACTTTGACTGCGCTTGCCAATCAGGGCAGCATTATGATGCCAATCGAAAAGCAGCATGATGAGGAAATAAAAGTGCAAAAGGCAATGCGGAACAGAAACCGTCTCCTTGCCCAGGCAAGAAGCGGTGACGCAGAAGCAATTGAAAGCCTGACTCTGGATGACATGGATACCTATACAACAATCAATCGTAAAATCCAGAATGAAGACATTTATAGTCTGGTGGACACCTATTTTATGCCTCACGGGGTGGAGTGCGACCAATATGCAATTTTAGGAGAAATCAAGGATTGCAGACGTGTGCGTAACGAAATAACCGGGGAAGAATGTGTCATTATGACATTAAATTGCAACGATTTGTACTTTGATGTGTGCATTAACAGAGAAGATCTTTACGGAGAGCCGGATGTGGGACGCCGTTTTAAAGGAACGATTTGGATGCAGGGTCGGATTAACTATCCGGATTTGTAAAAGAAACTGTTGACAAGACAAAGTTTTATTCAGTACAATTGAATAGATTTTGGTTTGCCTCCTTAGTTAAATGGATATAACAAGCCCCTCCTAAGGGCTAGTTGTGAGTTCGATTCTCGCAGGGGGTGCGAAAAGAAAGCCTAAAGGATTATTGCAGGAAGGCAGTAGTCTTTTAGGTTTTGTCTTTTTATTCATGGGAAATACCTATGAAGTTTAAAATTGTGAAAGGGAAATTTGTAAATGAAAAAAATTAGCTTATTATTACTGGCCATGACATTATTTTTATCCGCCTGCGGAGGTTATGAAGCAGATGTGACAGACAATCTTTCGGATGATGTAAAAATTGAGAAGGATGAAACCGATGTGCTTCTTGCTTCCTTCCTCTCAGGAGAAATTCCCGCAATTTATGCGGAGGGAGAAGGGGATCCTTTTTATATCACAGACCTTTCCATTGACGAAGAAGATGCATTCAGTTATTCTGTCGGCGATAAGGTGGATTTGGATAATGATGGAGAATTGGAGCTGATTTTAGACGGTGCCTACGGCGGAATTTATCTTGATGCCAGAGCCGGACAGGTTTATGTGCTGGATGAAGGATGGGGAACCGCAGGTTATCTTTCCTACACGGTTTATGAAGATAAAATCTGGATTGTGCACTGCGATACCACACATGCAGGAAGATATTTATATGACCTGACATTATACGACGGTACCGGAAATGTGGCAGACAGTTTTCAGTTGACACAGGAATTCTGGGAAACGCCGGATGAGCCGGACGGTCCCAATACCGTATATACATACAGAGGAGAACAAATTACGAAAGAGCAGTACGATGCATTAAAAGAACAGATTCTCCCTTAATTCTTCCGGTAATGCTTTCTGTAAAATTTTTGCCAGGCTTAAGGCGATTCCAAGCTTGATAAAATCCGGAATCAGGAAAGGCACAACGCACACAAGAAGAATACTCCATACGGAATCATACTGTTCTACATTTGTATATCCAAAATAAAACCAAAGGGTGCCGAAAAGGTAGCAGAAGAACAGACCAAGAAGTAAGGAAAGAAGCTTTACGGGGAATTTATTACCGAAAAGAGCAGTACACGCCCAGTAAATGAAGGCCACAAGTAAAAAACCGGCGATGTAACCGCCGGTATTGCTTAAAAGAACACCGATTCCTCCGCGAAATCCTGAAAAGACAGGTACCCCGATACATCCTAAAAGAAGGTAAAGGGTTACAGACAAGGTACCCCGCTTTCCCCCTAAAAGAAGGAGCGTTAAGAAAATACCCAGAGTCTGCAGGGTAAAAGGTATGGTGAAAGGAATCGTGATATAAGAACAAATTGTAATAATGACCGCGAACAATGCGCAGTAAACCGGGGATAAAAGCCGGCTGCTGCGTGTTTTCTTTTTTACGGTGGGCTCGCTGGTCATAGGGTTCCTCGACTTTCTAAGGACGATTGATTACCGTATCTTCAATCAGTCCGATAATTTTATCTACCGCATTTAACTGGGAGCTTTGGGACATGGCATCCACGAAGCGCTTCCGGTTACAGTATAGCTCGTAAACTTTTTCCGCAAGAGTGGTATCCGCCAGATCGTCCTCGTCCAGAACAAGGGAATATCCCTGGGCTTCAAAGGATGCTGCGTTTAATATCTGGTCGCCGCGGCTGGATTTTGCGGGAAGGGGAATCAAAAGGTTGGGCTTTTTTAAGGCAAGAAGCTCGCAAATGGCATTGGCACCGGCACGGGAAATGACGATGTCTGCCATGGCAAGTACATCCTTTAACTCACTTTTTAAATATTCAAACTGTACATATCGTTTTTCATTTAGAAGAAGATTGTCCACACGTCCGTTTCCGCAGATATGCACAATCTGGAAATCTTCTAAAAGCTTGGGCAGGGCGCTGCGAACCGCTTTGTTAATGGCAACGCTTCCGCTGCTACCGCCGATTACCATGATGACGGGAAGGGTAGAAGTGAATTTACACATGTTAAGTGCGGCCACTTTATCCCCTTTCAGAAGTTCGTCACGAATGGGGGAGCCTGTGAGTACGGCTTTGTTCTCCGGAAGGTTCTGTAAGGTTTCGGGGAAATTACAGCAAACCTTGGTTGCAACTGGGATACAAAGCTTATTGGCCAGACCCGGTGTCATGTCGGATTCGTGAATGATACAGGGGATTTTTAAGGAAGCGGCTGCCCGTACTACGGGAACAGACACAAAACCACCCTTTGAGAATACAATATCCGGCTTCAGTTCTTTTAGAATTTTACGGGCATCTCCGTATCCTTTGACAACGCGGAAAGGATCGGAGAAGTTCTTGATATCCAGGTAACGTCTTAATTTGCCGGTTGAAACTCCGTAATAGGGAACGTCAAAATCCGCAATGAGTTTCTTCTCAATTCCTTCATGTGAGCCGATATAAAATACTTCGTAACCCAGTTCTCTTAATCTGGGTAAAAGTGCCAGATTGGGGGTTACATGGCCGGCGGTACCGCCACCTGTTAACACAATACGCTTCATAAATAACTCCATTCTGCCGGGGGCAAAAATTTTATTTTTCTAAAAGTTTCTCCAGAGCTGTTGCCAGCTGGTCGGGACAGGAAGTGGATTTGAAACCGCAACGGATTCCTTTTAATTTTGCAATTGCATCTTCTGCCTTCATTCCCGCAACAAGACTGGAAATTCCTTTCAGATTACCATTACATCCGCCCTGAAAGGACACGCTTTTAATAATATCTCCGTCAAGTTCAATATCAATGGCGCTGGAACATACACCGCTTGTAATATATCGCATAAAACACCTCCGTTTTTTGTTTTTCCTTCAATTAAAAAGGATTATAACAGAAAACAAAGTCGAATGCCATAGCTTTCGGGCAAAAGATGGGCTTTTATGCTATGTTTTCACCCCGTACATCCCTTGTTTGAACCGGGAAAAATTACCTATACTTAATATGTCCCCGGGACAAGGTTTTAATCAGAATAATGTAGTCGGAAATCCTGATTTTCAGGTAGAAAGAGGTATGTATGCAACTGGGTGAAATTGACATTTTTATGAGACTGAGCGTTTTGATGATGGTTATCAGTATGATATGCAAAATCGCCGCATGGGTGATATATCAGGGCCTGATTCAGGCGTCGGAAAATATGGAAAGTACGGACAATGCTATCTTAAAAAGATGTAAAAACCGTTTTCTCCATAATTACCGCCTCCGTCGGGGAATGGAGAACATTCCTGCCTTTGTGGACCGGTATCTTTACAGGATGCAGATTAAAAAGTTCCCCATCCGGCTTCTTCCGGTTTTATCTCTGGAATGTATGCTTCTAGCAATTCTACTTTGCGGTCTTGGTGTATTCCGTAAAATTGCCACGGGAGGCATGGTGATGGAAGGTTTTCCTTTTTATCTGCTTGCCCTGTTGGGTGTTTACGCATATCTGGGAATATCTGCGTTCCTTGAAGTAAAAGAAAAGCAGGAGCTTTTAAAAGCAAACATTGTGGACTATCTGGAAAACGTGCTGGGAAAACAGCTTCAGGGACAGTATCAGCTGAAGGGTGAGGACATATGGGATGAGGAGTCTGAGACCAGGGGAATTTATATCTTGAAATGACCATATATTTTTGTTAGAATGAGGGAGAAATCGAGAATGAAGCCGATTGGGCGGCTTCGTACAAAGGAGAGTAGAGTATGAGTAAAGTAGCATTTGATTACGCAAAAGCGGCACCGTTTATCAGTGCAAATGAAGTGGAATTAATGAAAAAGCTGGCAGAGGATGCCAAAGAAGTGCTTGTTTCCAAAACCGGAGCAGGTAATGATTTCTTAGGATGGATTGATCTTCCCGTTGATTATGACAAGGAAGAATTTGACCGTATTAAGAAGGCTGCAGCAAAGATTCAGAGTGATTCCGATGTACTCCTTGTAGTAGGTATCGGCGGTTCTTATCTTGGTGCAAGAGCAGCAATTGAATTCTTAAGACACAGCTTTTATAATATCGTGGATAAGAGCATTCGTAAAACTCCCGAAATTTACTTCGTGGGTAATTCCATCAGCTCTACCTATTTAAAACATTTGATTCAGGTAATCGGAGACAGAGATTTCTCCATTAACATGATTTCCAAGTCCGGTACCACCACAGAGCCTGCTATCGCATTCCGTGTTCTTAAGAAAATGGCGGAAGAAAAGTACGGCAAAGAAGGTGCAGCTAAGAGAATCTACGCAACCACAGATAAGGCAAAGGGTTCCTTAAAAGGACTTGCAACCGAGGAAGGCTACGAAACCTTCGTGGTTCCCGATGATGTAGGCGGACGTTTCTCCGTACTGACTGCAGTAGGTTTGCTTCCCATCGCAGTAAGTGGTGCAGACATTGATAAATTAATGGAAGGTGCAAGAAGCGGAAGAGAACGTGCATTGAACGCACCTTTCGAAGAAAACGACGCTCTTCAGTATGCGGCAGTTCGTAACATCCTTTTAAGAAAAGGAAAACAGATTGAAATTCTTGCCAACTATGAGCCTTGCGTACACTTCGTATCCGAATGGTGGAAGCAGCTTTACGGCGAGAGCGAAGGTAAGGACCAGAAAGGTATTTTCCCTGCAAGCGTGGATTTAACCACAGACTTACATTCTATGGGACAGTTCATTCAGGACGGCTCCAGAAATATCTTCGAAACCGTTATCAATATCGAAACTTCCAGAGAAGAACTCTTTATTGAAGAAGAACCCGTGGATTTGGACGGCTTGAATTACTTAACCGGTAAAACCGTTGATTTTGTAAACAAGAGTGCCATGAACGGAACCATTCTTGCTCATACAGACGGTCAGGTGCCTAACTTCTTAATCAATATTCCCGAAGTAAACGAGTTTTACCTTGGTGAACTGTTCTACTTCTTTGAGTTTGCCTGCGGCGTAAGCGGATACATTTTAGGTGTAAATCCTTTCAACCAGCCCGGTGTAGAAAGCTACAAGAAGAACATGTTCGCACTTTTAGGTAAGCCCGGATATGAGGTACAGAGAGAAGAACTTTTAAAGAGACTTTAATTTTTATAAATAAAAACACTGTAAAAATGTCGTCTGCGAGGCGGCATTTTTACGATACGGAGGAAATATGTCAGAAGTAAAAGAAACGACGGAAGAAACCAAGGTTGAAGAAAACAAAGAAGTAAAAACCGAGGAAAGTAAGGTTGAGGCAAAGAACGAAGAAATCAAGGCTGCACCTGCACTTACTATTGTTCCGGATTTGGAAACCGCAGATGAAAAGAGTAAAAAAGATTTTATTTTAGAGTTAGTGATTGCAGTTTGTCTGGGACTTAGCATTATCGGTATGGCCTGGACCGGCTGGATAGCAAGCATTCACAGTGAAAACCAAAGTAAGAATCTGGCAGAGGCAACTGCTCTGAATGCCCAGGGAACGAACCTTTGGACGGAACAGTCCCAGTATCTGATGAAAGATATGATGGTTTGGGAAGAAATCAACGATTTGCGTTTTGAAATCGACTATGCCAAGGAAGCAGATAAGGCAAACGACCTTGCCAAGGCTGAGAAGCAGTTGAAAGAAATGCTTGCAAATGAAGTGAGCGGAGATTTCTTAATCGCCGTGGAATGGGCGATGGCGCAGAAAGAATATGCGAGTCCTTTTGATATGGAGGGATATACCGTAAGTTATTATGCGGAAGCACAGGCACTTTTAGATCAGGCAGCAGCAAAAGCAGCCCAGGCAGAAAACGACAGAACCTATGCAGATTGTTTCCTGCTTCTTACGGTACTTTACGGCGTAGTCCTTTTTATGCTGGGAATCAGTGCATTCTTCAAAGGCTCTACCACGAAGATGGTGCTTTGTATCATAAGCGGAATCGCGTTTGTATTGATTACCGCGTACATATTTACTCTGCCTTTGCCGGTGGGATTTGATTTCGTGAGTTATTTGGTGAGATAGGAATTACTTTTTAGAATCCCGTTGGAGGTTAGAACGTGAGATTTATAATACAACGTGTTAAAAATGCAAAGGTGGTAGTGGACAACGCAACCACGGGAGAAATCGGAAAAGGTTTTCTCGTATTTATTGGCGTGGCCGACGGAGATACAAAAGAAATGGCAGACAAGCTTGTGAAAAAACTGCTGGGCTTGCGTATCTTTGCGGATGCAGAAGGGAAAACCAATCTTGCCCTTGCGGATGTGGGCGGAGAATTGCTTCTGGTTTCCCAGTTTACTCTCTATGCGGATTGTAAAAAGGGCAACCGTCCTTCTTTTATACGGGCGGGGGCACCGGATTTCGCCAACGATATGTATGAATACATCATAAAAAAATGCCGTGAAAGCGGCACGAAGACCGAGACCGGCATTTTTGGAGCGGACATGGAAGTGTCACTGGTGAATGACGGTCCCTTCACAATTATATATGATTCCGAAGAAATGGGCCTGTAGGAAAACCTACAGACCCTTTTAATTTTAGTATATGTTTTTATTCCTTCCCTTCTGCAACAGCCTGTGCCATTTCAGCCTGAATCACGGGATTATTGGAAAGTACAGGTTCTACGTTTTTACCTTTGATTTTACGATCAATATAGTTACGGGTAATGCGAACCAGTACAGGGGAAAGGGAGATGACACCGATTAAGTTGGGAATCATCATCAGTCCGTTAAATGTATCGGAAATATCCCAGGCAAGGCTGGATGTCATCAGTGCACCGGAAAGAATCATCAGTACGAAGAACACACGATAAATCTTTGCGGCCATAATACCGAACTTACCGAAGAGGAATTCCACAGCCTTGCATCCGTAATGGGACCAGCCCAAAATTGTTGTGAAGGCAAATAAAAGCAACGAAATAGCGACGAAACCTTCGCCGAAGGCACCAAAGGAATTGCCGAATGCCTGTGCTACCAGAGTAGCATCACTGACACCTTCCAGTGCAAGTCCGGTGTTTAAATCAATAAAACCGGAAGTCAAAACAACAAGCGCGGTGATGGTACAAACTACCATAGTATCCGCAAATACTTCAAAAATTCCCCAGAGCCCCTGTTTTACGGGCTCTTTTACATTGGAATTACAGTGCACCATAACGGAGGAGCCTAAGCCTGCTTCGTTGGAGAAGACGCCTCTTTTACATCCCTGGGTAATTACGGTTTTGATTAAAATACCTGTTGCCGCGCCGCCTACGGCTTCCACTCCGAATGCGAAACGGAAGATGGAAAGGAATGCGGGGATAATCATATCAAAATGTAAAACAATCAGTACCAGAGCGCCCAGCACATATGCTCCTGCCATAAAAGGAACTACCTTTTCGGCAACATTGGCGATTCGTTTTAATCCTCCTAAAATAATCAGAGCGGCGAGAATCATCAGTACAATACCGATGATTAAAGGAATCAGCGGAATGGAACCTAATATAACAGGTGATTCCATGTTAGAGAAAAATGCTGAATTAATGTTCAGGGTAATTTTATTGACCTGTCCCATGTTTCCGATTCCAAAGGATGCTAAAACGGTAAAAACAGCAAATAAAAATGCCAGCGTTTTACCGATAAATTCATATCCGGGAATCTTGGCAAGACCATCGCGCAGATAATACATGGCACCGCCGGACCAGTCCCCGTCTTTGTTTTTCAGACGATAGTAGATACCTAAAACGTTCTCTGAGAAGTTGGTCATCATTCCGAAGAAAGCCGCAACCCACATCCAGAAAACCGCACCCGGGCCGCCCAGTACAATTGCGGCGGAAACGCCGGCGATATTACCGGTGCCGATGGTTGCCGCAAGAGCGGTACACATAGCCTGGAACTGGGAAACGCTGCCTTCTTCATTTTTATTATGGGCATCTTTTTTGAAAACTCCCCCCATGGTTTTTTTTACCCAATGGGGGAGATGTGTAATCTGGAAAAATTTCGTGATAATTGTAAGCAGTATGCCGGAACCGATTAGTAAAATTAAACCGATTTTTACCCAGACGAAGTCGTTGATTGCCGTATTGATTTCGATGAGTCTGTCTGTCAGCGTGACAACTTCTTCCACCGGTTCGGGGTTGCTTAGTAATATAGACGGATAAAATGGAATTGTCTGCATAAAAAATACTTCCTTTCTCTGATAGTATACTTTTACAAAAGTCAAAGCAATTAATCGGCAAGGAAGTATTTAACGTCCTATTAAGATAAATATCTCTGTCCTTTTGCCTGAGAGATCGGCGCAATGCGCCTTACACCTTCGGCGCCCATGAATGGGACTCTCCAGAAATGTCATTACGTTGATTTTATCTAAGATAGGGGTTTCTGTCAAGGCGTGGCACAGGGTTTCATGCCAAAACATTTTACTGAAGAGTATATGTATAATCTGAGAGATTTACCGTTACGGATGCATTGTCATGGCTGTCAAAACGGATTGTAAGAAGGTTTCCGTCGATGGTAATTTCATAGGGATACATGTATTCTCCGAATTGAGCTGTTGTAAAAAGCTCATTTCCCTCCATATCTAAAACCATAAGCCCGGGATTTGTATAACCGGCAACATATAAAATACCGTTTTCATCCACAGTGCTGACGGAACCGCAGCCCATGTAATTGCTGTTTTCCCAGAGAATGCGGCCATCGTAAGCGTTGATTGCCTTAATGGTGCCTCCTTCATTAATATAAATGGCACCCGTAGGGGAAGAAAGCTGTTCAATCATGGAACTTTGTGCTACATCATATTTCGCTGTTTCATATGTCCAGCTGCTTCCGTCCGTACCTTCGCAGCTAATGACTGCATACTCTTTGTTGGTTTCAGGGTCATTTTTTACTTCGAATGAATAAGACATTTCGACACCTTCGGGAATCTCATACGCCGGGGTTACACCTTCGGTAACGGTATTGTTGCCGGCGGATTCTTTTTCGGTGCGGTTTTCTTTCTCGGGAATATTGGTCTGTACGGTAACGGAGGGAGTGTTCCCGTTTTCGGAACCTTCCATGGTAACCGTGGTGGAGCATGCACCTAATACTGCTGCTCCTGCAAGTGCTGTAACTGCTAAAATCATTTTTTTCATTTTCATAATAGTCCTCCATTTTACACTTTTATGTGTTATTTTGTTTTCACCTAATAAGACGGAGTCAAAAAAGAAACCTAACAACAAATTTAAAAAAATAGAAAAATTTTTTCTTTCATATATGTTATAATTGTAAACTGAATGCGTCATATAGTATGAAGGCCTTAAAAACAAGGAGAGAAAACGTGGAAGATCAAAAGATAATTGATTTATATGTAAAAAGAGATGAGAAGGCAATTGAAAAGACCGCAGATAAATATGGGAAATATTGTTTTTCCATTGCCTACAATGTTCTTATGAGTCACGAAGATTCCGAGGAATGTGTAAATGATACCTGGATTAAAACATGGAATACCATTCCGCCTGCGATGCCGGAGTGCTTCCGTATTTTTTTAGGAAAAATCACCAGGAACCTTTCTTTTGATAAGTATAGGTACAACCACAGCGAAAAGCGTGGGGGTGGTGTAATCGGGGCGGTTTTGGATGAGCTGGAAGAGGTTGTTGCGGGAAGTGACTCCGTGGAAGAAGCTTATGAGCGGAAGATTCTGGTTGAAGCCATTAATACTTATTTACATACTCTCTCCAAACGTGACTGCAACATTTTTATCAGAAGATATTTTTACGGTGAGGAGACAAAAGATATTGCGCAGCGTTATGCAATAAAGGAAAGCAACGTTTTAATGATTTTATCCAGAACCCGTAAAAAGCTTCAACAACATCTAAAAGAGGAGGCATTATTATAATGAAAGCAGAAGATTTATTTGACGCAATCGGAGATATTGATGATAAGCTAATTATGGAAAGTGATATAAAAAGAAAGAAAAAAGCGGGGTTTAAAAGATATCAGGGGATTCTGGCAGCAGCAGCGTGTCTTTTACTGATTGTGGGAATTGTAAGCTTTTTAAATCCTTTGGTGCAGAGACCGGGAAGCACGGACAATCCGGGAATCAGTGATAATCCGGAAGGAAACGGTCCTCTTCCCTATGATCCGGCCAATCCGGAGGAATGGACAGAACCCGAGGTGGTTGAGAATCCGGGTATGGAGCCCGGGGCTGAATGGGTAAATTTCAATGCAGGACCGGTTATGCCTATGACTCTTGTGGCAGAGGATGATAATATCTCTGCGAAGCGGGGCCTGACCTATGATTTTAGCGGAACGACGAAGGAAAATAAGGGTGTTGTAGCGGTACAGGATAAATATGTGCTGAGTAACAGTTCTGCCGAGGACCGTGAAATTACGGTTTCTTATCCATATGTGGGTAACATCAAAGACATGATGGCAGCAGTACCCGCTCTTACCGTGGATGGAAACACAGTGGATGCGGATATTACCAACGGTTCTTATCTGGGATATGATAAAAACGGCGAACTTCGTCATTTCTACCCCGGGGTTTTAACGGATGATTATATGACCATGATAAAAGGAGTAGAGAAGGACTGGCCCGCTATTGATGAGGGGCTTCTGGAACAGGAAGTTACGGTGTATGAGATTGATGATTTTACGGGAGGAAATGTACCTGCAGATGTGGCAACCCTGGCACTTCGTCTTAAAGTAAAAGACACCGGCAAGGTATTCTTCTCCCACTGTACCGGGATGTTCAGTGATGGGGAATATGTGACGGTGTACGTTACTTTGGCACATTTGCCGAAGGGCGGTGTTCCGAAAGTATATGTAATCGGGGAAGCAGCAGAAGAATACAGCTTAAAAGGGTATTCTTACGTGCAGATCAGTTCACAATATGAAACCACAGAGGTTAGCGGCAAAGTGATTGAAGGGCAGACTACGGTAGAAGATGTCCTTTGGGACCTGACAAACTTTTATACAAAGGACGCAGCGGCAGATTCCGGAAAGAAAGAACTTATGAAATCTTTGGGAAATGACCGGTTGGCGGAAATGTTTACGGATATGTATCATTACAGAAATGACGGAGTTTCTTCCGATGAAGATCTGATCTTTTACGAGCCGGCATTATCGGATATTGCGTATATGGCATTTGAGTACGAGCAGATTTATTATTTTACACAGACAGTTACAGTTCCCGGAAACGGCAGCGTAAGTTTAACCTGGGACTATGTTAAGAAGGGTTCCCATAATACTTACGAGCCGAATGAAGATTTCCGTGACAATTTCTGCTATGATAATTTGCCGAATCTGGAGACGAAGCTGTATTTTACGGAGCAGACGGCAGCACTTGTGGAAACGGGAAATATCCGTATTGAGGATCAGAATTACGGCTTTGATCCGGAACGGGGTGTACTTAAAGTGACATTGGAGTCGGATGCAGAACGATATTATATGGTTGTGAAAGTGTTGAAGTAAAACAAGGAGTAGGCTATAATAAAACTGTTGATATTTAAAATATCCTAAAAATGTGAATGGGGAAGGGATAAGGAGGATACCGATGAGCCGTGATATTTCAGCACGTTTAAAACAGGTAAGAGAAGAGAAGCAGTTTACACCGGAACTTCTCAGTGAAAAAACAGGAATCAATCTGGAAACCATTTTAGATTGGGAGGCAGGGAAGAATCTTCCCGATGCGGCAGGTCTTGTAAAGCTGTCAAAGGTGTACGGCATGTCTATCGACGAAATCGTATATACCGGAACTGCTGTACCGGAATATAACGAGGATAAGGCAGTGTATAAGCCCAGAACGGTTGCTTATGACGGGGATCAATCCCTCCGGGGCAATCCGGCCAATAATGCCTCTCATAAAAAGAAGGCTTCAGAGTCCCCTGTAGTGAAGTTTATTACCTATGCCCTATTCCCCTTACTTTGTCTGGGTATTTATCTTGTAATGGGGCTGGGATTTGCGTTCTGGCATCCCGGTTGGATGGTGTTTTTACTGGTACCTATTTACTATGCGTGTATTCTTGTTGTGCACCGGCTGAGTAAAGATGTGGATGATGCGGTGGCGGAATACATGGAAGAAGAGGAGAAAAAGCAGTGAGTATTTTTATCAGAAATATTCTGGCAGCAGTGCCGGACGCAGAGAAAACCGTAGTAACGAAGCCTTATCATATTTATATAAAAGAAGGTCGCATCTCCTATATGGAGGAGTGTGCCGATGGTGCCCTTTCCGAAAAAGCAGAATCTTTTATGAAAGATGCAGAAGAGGTGATTGAGGGTAAAAACCGCATGGTGATTCCCGGATTTGTGAATTGTCATACACACTCTTACATGTCTTTTATGAGAAATGTGGCGGATGATTTGAACTTCAATGACTGGTTGTTCGGAACCATTTCTCCTATTGAGGATGCCATGACGGATGAGGATGCTTATTGGGGCGCCAATCTTGCCATTCTGGAAATGATGAGTACAGGTACAACCTGTTTTAATGATATGCAGATGAACATTCATCAGACTACCCGTGCCGTAAAAGAGTCCGGCATGCGTGCGGTGATTTCCCGCGGTCTTGTGGGAAGCGGTAACGACGAAGCAGGGCAGATGCGCCTGCGTCAGGCATATGAAGAGCGGGACGCTTTCGCGGATTGCGACAGATTAAGCTTCTTCCTCGGACCCCATGCGCCTTATACCTGTGATGAGGATTTCCTGCGGATTGTAGCTGCAGAGGGTGCCAAAAATGATATGGGAATCCACATCCACCTGTCCGAGAGCAGAACGGAGATGGAGAACTGCTATACCCGTTACGGCTGTACACCCATTGAACTTGCGGAAAGAGCGGGACTTTTTGACGGGCCTGCCATTGCGGCACACTGCGTGTACGCAACGGATGAAGATATGGAGATTCTGGCTGAGAAAAAGGTTAGCGTGGTAACCAATCCGGCCAGCAATATGAAACTTGGTAACGGTTTTGCTCCCATTCCTAAAATGATGAGAGCCGGCGTAAATGTGTGCCTTGGTACCGACGGTGCTGCCAGCAACAACTGCCTGAATATGTTCCACGAATTAAGTCTGCTGACCCTGATTCACAAAGGAGTAGGCAACACAGCCCAGTGCATCAGTGCAAAAGACGGTTTCCGCATCGCCACCATAAACGGTGCCCGTGCCCTTTGCATGGAAAAGGAAATCGGAAGTATTGAAGTGGGCAAAAAGGCTGACCTTGCGATTCTAAACATTGACACACCTTCTTTTATGCCGAACAATAACCTGATTGCGGGACTTTCCTACTCAGCAAACGGCTCAGAGGTGGAAACGGTTATCATCGACGGTAAAATTACCATGAAGAACCGTGAATTCCTTACCATGGACAAAGAGCGCATCTACTTCGAAATCCGTAAGATTATGAAGCGGATGGGGCTGGATGAGAAGGAATATTAGGAAGCAGATAGAGGATATAGGATAGAGGATATAAAAAACCGGCCTGAGGGCCGGTTTTTTATGTCTTAATCCGCAACAATTGAGGTTCCGGTTATAATAACTTTAATAGTATTTGAGTTTACTATTTCAATTTCTATACCGGTGGCGTCATTGGAGTGAAGTCTTTTGATACATTCCGTTACGGGTTGCCCTAAAGTTTCTTCTACAGCAGCTCGAAAAGTAGGACCTCCTGAATTAACAGCATCTACAATATCACCACTTTCCGGGAAAGAATAGTCATCTGCCGTTATAACTGCAGGATCAAGCATTGCTGTTGTAAATGCGGATTTTATTATATATGCCAAATCGGCATCATTTTCAAGTTTCTCGTTTTCTTCCGCACCATATACTGCCTGCTCATTTGTAAATCCATAATATTCTAATTCTTCAATCATTTCCTGTTTGGTAAAATTTTTTTTGAGAAGTTTTTCTGCCTTTAAGGCGGCCTGTTCGTACCAGTCTGCACCACAGTTATCTGCAGCATAAACAGCTTCTTCATATTCGAAGTTCTCATCGATTAGTTCTTCAATTAGTCCGGAATATGAAGAAGGACCATAACGTAAACTTCTTTTTGCGCGTTTTAGGGCCTGTTCATTCCAATCGATATCACACATATATGCGGCATAAATTGCTTCTTCATAACTATAGTTTCCTGCTTGCATTACTTCAATTATGCCGGCACGTGAATATTCCCACTTTTCTAGATAATAATCTACCATTTTGATTAAATGTCTTTTTTCAGAAGGACTTAAATTATCAAGTGAAGGTATTTCTATTACTTCTTCTGATGCATTTTGGTTTGTTTCCGATTTTATCATTTTATTGTTTTCAGTAGAAATAAACTCATTCCTTGATATTTGCAAAGTGTCGGATTCATCGGTCCTTGCTGTTTCTTCGTTTGTATATACACTTATAATAATAGAAACCAATATCAGTAAGCCGAAAGCAACCCCTACTAAATAAATAACTTTTTTTTTCATATATATTCCACCTTTCTGTCAAAAATAAAGATAGGTTTTAGAGAGCATCCGTTTTAGTACGTAAAGATTTTTTTCAAGATCGACAATTTTCTCCATATAATTAACTAATTGTTTTTTTGAATTTCTCATAAACTACCCTCTGTTTCTTGTAAAAGGAAATATTTAGTGTTCAAAATTTTTGGTAAGAAAGATGGTAATGTCTTCTTCGGTGCCATCTTCGTAGGTAACAGTAAAAGTTATCTCTAAGTCTTTTCCAATTGCATATAAATTAAAACCACAATATTTTTCTTCTTCTACAAGTATATGAATAGCACCATCCATGTTATCCTTTATGCTTTGTACCTTTTTAGGATAGTACAAAAACAATAGGTCATCATCATTTTCCATAACATATGAATCTCCATCCGACACGATTGCTTTTGCACCGTATTCATATTCCCATACAATTAATTTAAGTTCGTTATATGTCATGTCATTAGTTAAATCAACCATATTTTTTCCATTCTCTTCCGTATAAAGTGTCAGGTCAATTTCTTCCGTTGTCCCTTCTGTTGATTCTTCGGGTACGGATTCTGTGGTGGGCTCAGAAGATTCTTCGCCGGAAGCAACTTCAGATACAACCTCCGATATTGCTTCAGAAACAGCAGGCGTATCTTCCGTGGCTGTGCCACAACCTGCCAATAATGTTACACATAAAGTTGTTAATACTAAAATGTTAAGTCGGTTCATTCGGTTTCTTTTCATACGTTTTCCTCCCGTCTGGTGTTTCATCTCACAACTCATTTTCATTGTGAATGTATTTTTATGAGAATCAAAATTTTCTATTTTTATTTAGAATTATTAAATAGAAAATGAGAATAACTCATATAGAATATAACATATACCACTAAGGAATACAAGAATAACCAATACAATAAAAGTGGTTTAACTTATATAGAAAGTAGATGAAAATATGGAGAATCGTATAAAACAATTACGAGAAGAACGCCACATGACACAAATCAGGCTTTCCATAGAACTGGAAGTTTCGCAAGAAGCGGTTAGTGGTTATGAGTCCGGGAAGCATTATCCCAGCGTAGCAATTTTATTAAAAATGCGGGAATTATTTCATACCAATATCGACTATATTCTGGGTTTATCCGATGTGCGTTGCACTAAGAATATTGAAACCATTTCACCGGATGAACAACTGTTACTGTCTAAGTGGAATAGTTTAGACGAACGGCGTAAAGAACTTTTACTTGCATATATTGATGGTTTAACCGCGATAAAATAAAAAAATCCATTGGGATAAAACCGATGGATTTTTTTATATCTTTGAGATTTTCTATATGCTAATGTGTAACAAAACTTTATTCGGATATTCCGTATTTTTTATACATCTGCTCCAGAAAGGCTTCGTCCTGAAGTTTGTCTACCAGATGTAACTCATTGTTATTTCCCATTTGTTGCAAAAGCTGAAGCATTCGCTTCTTTTCTTCAGCACGTCCTTCGGTATTTCCCTCAACACGCCCTTCAATAAGGCCCTCTGCAAGTCCTGCTTTATGGCCTTCTGCAAGTCCTGCCTTACGGCCTTCAGAAAATCCTGCGGCATGCTCCTCTTCCTTCAACATTTTCATATGTTTTTCCTGATCATATTCGAATATACTCATGGCTATTACCTCCCCGCGCTGTGCCTTCAAAAACTCTGCGAGAATTCCTTCACGAATACAGTCATCTACAGCTTTATTGACTGCTGTTCTTAAATCCATATTCTTCCGGCTTTCTCTTATTTTGGTGGTAAACAGCATATATTCCTTCAGCAACCGACAACCTTCCAGAAGTTCCTCATTCATGCCCGGGTTAATGTTATAAACCGTCACAATCAGTTCCAGTTCGGGACGCTCCGTTTTCTTGTGAAACAATTCCGACAACCGATATTCCGACTTCTCCGGAATCCGGGCACTTCCGTTATAAAACACCGCAAACCTTGGCGTGGGAATTTGTAACCTTCTGCTACTGTAAAGATTTTTTTCTGTAGCTATCTTCTGTAGCATCTGTGCTACATAAAACAGGTCTCTCAGCGGCATATTGGGATTTACCGTGGATTGATGTTCATAGAGACATAATTCAAATGCAAAAACAAAGGAGACATCGTTTTTCATTCCCATATAAACTGCATTTTCGAGGGTTGTAATCTCTAAGTCCTCCGCATTGGTAAAATTTGTTCCATTTACCGCATTGTACAGACTGAGAAGCTCCGACTTCCCACGGAACAGCATGCGAAAAACTGTGTCCTTGTACTTACGCTCCACTTCCGGAAACGCATTAAAATCCGTATATTCCATACGCATTCCTCCTTATCCCGCAGGGATTCTTTCATCCCTGCTTATTTTGTAATAGTGAATTCAAAGCATGGATTTTCAAGAAAGCCTTAAGAAAAAGGTCAGATGGCATGACTGCCGGGAAATGTAAAAGAATGTAAACAAAAACTATCGTTCACCCTTTTATAAAAAGAAAATATGCTTTGTAGCAATTGTAACACTGAAAAAAAGTATATGCAAGGATTTATATATTCCTTTGAGAAGTCATTGAAACAATCGCTGATAGGATATATGATAGATGTAAATGATAAAGTAAATTAAGCTTCGGAGATGTTTGGAATAAAAGCAGTTCCGGGAAGGATGAAGGGAGTACTGTATGAAACTCAAAATAATTTCCCTTATTTTAGCAATTGTTTTGTGTATCTGTGTCAGTGGATGCGGAGGAGAAGATGAAAGCCTGCAGGCACCTTCGCAGGAAACGGTGTCGGAAGAGACAGCTGTGGATGGTGGCAACTCTTCTGAAGTTGTATCAGAAAATACATCGGAAGAAGAGGCGTTGCAGACAACCGAACTGCAATTAAACGATGCGTGGAACGTATCGGATGTTAAATGTTTTACCATGGTAAATCTGACACCCTGTGTCGTAGTGGACGGGGTGGCATATTTATATGAAGATGATACTTGGGTTGCCAAAGACGCTTCTGAAGCAATTCAGTGGGTATATGAAGGGGAATATTACTGTGCGCTGGATGTGAACGGTAAAATTCTTGGTGAACCTCCCGCAGATTCCTCAGGATATATGCCGCTTGGAAGTGCATCCGTTTTTTATAATGCAGAAGTTGTCATGGAGAAATCTGCAACAGATCCTGTTCGTGCTTTGGATTGCAATGTATATAGCGATGCTGTTTTGGTGTGGCTCCAGGATGGGAGCCTTATCCGCTATATGAACGGGGAGGGCATAGAGGTGGAAATACCGGGAGAAATTAAGCAGATTTCCGACGGCTATGTACTTACCGAAGATGGTTATTTGTATGAGGTTTCCGGAGAGATCGGAGAAGTGAAAGTAAAGAAGGTATCGGAAGAAGCCTTCACAGAATTCCCTTTACAAATAAAAGTAGAAGAAACCGTAAAAACTGCTCTGACTGATACCGGTAAAAAAGCAGAGGATATTGTGGTTTCTTTTGACCGCGCAGCGGTTTTATGTGAAGACGGAAGCATCGTTCTGCTGGATATATGATGCCAAGGAATGTGAGACTCTTTTATTGAGTAAGTTTTTATCTTTCTTTCCGGGAACGTTAGCAGATATGACAATGCACCCGTCCACATTCTTTCTTAGGGTCTTTGGGAGCGTCGGTATTTAGGCTGTGTTTTTTACAGCCTTATGTACCGTTACGCGGACAAGAAAGCGCGAGCGTCCCGAAGAAAGAATGTGGACGGGTGCAACAATCACATATATCCCATCCCGGAAAGAATGCATAAACACTCACGACCATATTTTAAGGGCAACAACTGTATTTCTACAGCTGTTGCCCTTTTATCATTCTTTTATGTTGGTGAAACGACCTGACTATACCAAACGAACGGTTTCTCTTGCGATTGCAAGTTCTTCGTTGGTAGGAACTACCATAACGGTAACCTTGTCACCTTCGTTGGAGATGATGGTTTCTTTGCCGTGAACGTCGTTCTTCTCAGGGTTGATGGAGCATCCTAAGTAGTTGAAGTACTGACCGATCATGCTGCGAACGCGTACGTCGTTCTCGCCGATACCTGCAGTGAAAGCGATGATATCAACGCCGTTCATTGCTGCAACGTAGGAACCGATGTATTTTGCTACACGGTAAGCGTAGGTTTCAAGAGTTGCCTTTGCAAGTGCATTTCCTTCGTCCATTGCTGCGGAAAGATCACGGAAGTCACTGGAGATTCCGCCGGAGAGACCGTAAACACCGGATTCCTTGTTAAGAATCTTGGTAATTTCTGTGATGTTTAAGCCTTCTTTGTTTGCAAGGAACTCGATGATTGCGGGGTCCATATCACCGGAACGTGTTCCCATGATAAGACCTTCAAGGGGAGTAAGACCCATACTGGTGTCTACACACTTGCCGTGGTCAACAGCAGAGATACTTGCACCGTTACCTAAATGGCAAACGATGATTTTACAATCTTCACGCTTCTTGCCAAGGATTTCAGCTGCGCGTGCAGAAACGAAATCGTGGCTGGTTCCGTGGAAACCGTAACGACGAAGCTTATAGTTTTCATAGTACTTGTAAGGAAGTCCGTAAAGGTATGCTTTCTCGGGCATTGTCTGATGGAAAGCGGTATCGAATACTGCAACCATGGGAACGTTAGGCATGATTTCCTTACATGCGTTAATACCGATTAAGTTTGCAGGGTTGTGAAGAGGTGCAAGGTCGTTACATTCTTCAATTGCTGCAAGAACTTCTTCGTTGATGATAACGGAGCTTGCGAACTTCTCGCCGCCGTGCACGATTCTGTGACCTACAGCGTCGATTTCGTCAAGGCTCTTAACCACACCGTGAGCATCGTTGGTCAAAGCATCGATAACAAGCTGGATTGCCTGTGTGTGGTTAGGCATGGGAGATTCGATAACTACCTTGTCTCCGCCTGCGGGGGTGTGATTTAAAACAGAACCTTCTGCGCCGATTCTTTCGCAAAGACCTTTTGCGAGAACTGCTTCAGTGTCACTGTTGATGAGCTGGTATTTCAAAGAAGAACTACCACAGTTAATTACTAAAATATTCATTTTTATCTCCTTTTCTATTTAAAAATTAATATGCTTTTCCCCAATATACCATTTTTTTCGCAGGTTTTCCACAACAAACGCAAACATCGGATAAATTTTCCTGCTCAAAGGGCATACAACGGCTGGTTGCCGCAGCATCTTCTTTTACTTTATCCTCGCAGGCTCTGTCGCCGCACCACATCGCTTTTACGAAGCCGGGTTTTTCGTTCAGGGTCTGAAGGAATTCTTCATAGTTGGTAGCGGTGTAAGTGTGAGCATCTCTGTGCTCTCTTGCACGCTCTAACATTTCCTTCTGGATGGTATCTAAAAGTGTTGCAATTTCATTTTCCAGATTGTCCAGATTGATTTCAATCTTGGCACCGGTGTCACGACGCACAAGAATTGCCTTGTTTGCTTCAATGTCTCTGGGTCCGATTTCAATACGTACGGGAATACCGCGCATTTCCTGCTCGGAGAATTTCCAGCCGGGAGACTTGTCTGTATCGTCAACTTTTACACGGAAGCCTTTTAAGCGTTCTTTTAATTCGTAAGCCTTATCAAGTACCCCTTCCTTCTTCTGCTGGATGGGAATGATGGCAACCTGTACGGGAGCCACTCTGGGAGGTAAAACAAGACCGGAATTGTCTCCGTGTACCATGATGATGGCACCGATAAGTCTTGTGGTCATACCCCAGGAAGTCTGGTGTACATATTCAAGCTTGTTTTCCTTGGATGTATACTGAATGCCGAAAGCCTTGGCAAATCCGTCGCCGAAGTTGTGGCTGGTTCCGGACTGCAAAGCCTTACCGTCGTGCATCAGAGCTTCGATGGTGTAAGTTGCAACTGCGCCCGCAAATTTTTCTTTGTCGGTTTTCTGTCCTTTGATAACAGGGATTGCAAGAACATTCTCAAGGAAGTCTGCATATACGTTTAACATCTGAATGGTACGTGCCTGTGCATCTTCTGCGGTAGCATGTGCGGTGTGACCTTCCTGCCATAAAAATTCGCGGCTTCTTAAGAAGGGTCTTGTGGTTTTTTCCCATCTTACAACGCTGCACCACTGGTTATATACCTTGGGAAGGTCTCTGTAAGAGTGAACTTCGTTGGCATAGAAATCACAGAACAGGGTTTCAGAGGTGGGACGTACGCACATTCTTTCCTGTAAGGGTTCCAATCCGCCGTGGGTCACCCATGCAACCTCCGGAGCAAATCCTTCCACATGATCCTTTTCCTTCTGTAAAAGGCTTTCGGGAATAAACATAGGTAAGTAAACGTTTTCTACTCCCGTTTCTTTGAATCTGGCATCCAACTGACTCTGAATCAGTTCCCAGATTGCATATCCGGCGGGCTTGATTACCATGCAACCTTTTACGCTGGTGTAATCGATAAGCTCTGCCTTTTTAACCACATCCGTATACCACTGGGCGAAATCCACGTCCATGGATGTGATGGCTTCCACTAATTTTTTGTCTTCTGCCATAATCTGACTCCTTTCTTTATATAAAATATTTTTTTCTGCAAATCCATATAAAATCCTGCGACTTTGCGCCGTTCACGTCCTTCTCTCTATAAAACCGTCCACAAATTACGTCCAAAAACTTATATTCGCAGCATGGAGCGGATTTTATATGGATTCACGGAAACAAGTAGATAACAAGCCATGCAACTAATTTTCTTCACGGAACATCATGTAAAAAATAAAAAAACCTCCGCAATTCAAAGGGACCGGAATCCGGCGTTACCACCCTTTTTAATGCAGAAGCATTCACTCATCATACCGTTAACGCCGGTGCTACGCCTGTGATTGGCAGGGACTCGGAGGCGGGTTCCTTAAAAGGGGTCGTAAGAATCTTGCAGCCGCGGATTCTCTCTCTGGGACGAACTTTTATGTACTATTCCTCGTCTTTGTCTCAAATATTCTTTCTCAATTTTAGGTTTTAAAAGATTATTTGTCAAGAAAGAAGTAGGGATATTCTTGCCACAAAAAGGGATAATATTAGGAAAAAATGTTACTTTACACAATTTTTACATTCAGATGCATTCTTTTTTACAACCTTGGGTTATAGTCGAAGAGAGGGGATAAAATCAGATTGGAGGCAAATCATGGATATTTTTGGAGTTTTATCGCTGGTTGGCGGATTGGCAATGTTCCTGTTCGGTATGCAGGTTCTGGGAGATGCACTTTCTAAAACATCCGGTGGACGTATGGAAAAAATTCTCGAAAAAATGACGAACAACCCGATTAAAGGTGTACTTCTTGGTGCGTTGGTAACCGGTGTTATCCAGTCATCTTCCGCAACCACGGTAATGGTGGTAGGTTTTGTTAATGCGGGAATTATGAAGCTGTCCCAGGCAGTGGGTGTTATCATGGGTGCTAATATCGGTACTACGATTACATCCTGGCTTTTGAGTCTTGTAGGTGTGGAAAGTGATAATTTCTGGATTCAGATGCTTAAACCCACATCTTTCTCCCCGATTCTTGCGTTAATAGGTATCATTCTTCTTATGGTATGTAAAAAGGAGAAATTAAAAGATATCGGAACCATTTTACTCGGATTTGCTGTATTAATGTTTGGTATGGATACCATGAGTGCGGCAGTAAAACCTCTTGCGGATGTTCCCGAATTTACCGGAATCCTAACCATGTTTGCAAATCCCTTCTTCGGATTGCTTGCAGGTTTGGTTCTGACCGCTATCATTCAGTCTTCTTCAGCATCCGTAGGTATCCTTCAGGCTTTGTGCGCTACCGGCTCCGTAAGCTTTGCGGTGGCATTCCCCATTATCATGGGTCAGAATATCGGTACCTGTGTTACTGCACTTTTGTCAGGTATCGGTGCAAGTAAAAATGCGAGACGTGCATCACTGGTACACTTATATTTTAATGTTATCGGTACCGCAATTTTTATGATATTATTCTATACGGTTAACTGGTTTTTGAAGTTTCCTTTTATGGAAGAGGCAGCAGGTCCTATGGGTATCGCTATTGTTCATACCGCATTTAATGTGACTGCTACAATTATTCTGCTTCCTTTCTCTAAGGTACTTGAGAAGCTTGCGGTTCTTACCATTCCGGACAAAGACAGTCCGGAAAAAGAAGGCACCGGACACGGATTTGCACTTTTGGATGAACGTTTCTTAGAGGTTCCCGGTCTTGCGGTTGAGCAGTGCTGGAATGTTGCGGGAGAAATGGCAGATTATGCGCAGACCGCAATCAGCAAAGCCAGATCCCTGATTGATGATTTTGATAATGATATTCTTAATGAGGTCATAAAACTTGAGGATGTATTGGATAAGTACGAGGATGAGCTGGGTAGCTATCTGATGAAATTAAGCGGGAAAGGACTTTCTGAAAAAGATAGCCATATCGTCTCAATTTTGTTACACTGTATAGGAGACTTCGAGAGAATCGGTGATCATGCGGTTCAGATTGCCCACTCCGCATTGGAAATGCATGAAAAGAACCTTCATTTCTCAACCCAGGCAGATAAGGAATTAACCATTTATCTCCGGGCGGTTGGGGATATTGTAAAGCAGTCCGTAGGAGCTTTTAAATCCTTAAATTTAGATGCTGCCAAAGGAGTGGAACCCCTTGAAGAAACCATTGATTATCTCAGCGATGAATTAATGAGCCGTCACGTACGCAGACTTCGTAAGGGAGAATGTACCATTGAAATGGGCTTTATCCTTGCGGATATTATGAATAATTTTGAGCGTGTTTCCGACCACTGCTCCAACATTGCAATCAGTGCAATCCAGGAGAGTGTGGACGTGGATGCCCATCATTACAGCGAAGAACTTCGTATGCCTGAGAACAAAGATTTCTCTAATGCGGTTGATGAGTGTATGAAGAAGTATGCATTGCCTTAAAAAGAAAGAGGAAAATCATGGCTGTCATTTATATTGTAGAAGATGATAAAAATATTCTTGAAATTGAAACCTTTTCCCTGAGCAATTCCGGATATGAGGTGAAGGGCTTTTTGTGTGCAAAAGATTTTTATAAGGAACTGGATTCGGCATTGCCGGATCTGGTTCTTTTAGATATTATGCTTCCGGATGAGGATGGACTTACGGTTCTGCAGAAGCTTCGTAAGCAGGAAAAAACCAAAAAATTGCCCATCATCATCGTGACTGCAAAGACCACGGAAATCGACAAGGTAAAAGGTCTGGATTCCGGCGCGGACGATTACATGACAAAACCTTTTGGGGTAATGGAGCTGATTTCCCGCGTAAAAGCTTTGCTTCGCCGTTCCAAAGCAGAAGAGCAGAGTGTAGCTTTTGCCGGAATTGAAATGAATCACGAGCGACATACCGTAAAAGTAAACGGGGTTACCTGTGAACTGACATTCAAGGAATATGAGCTTTTGAAGCTGTTTCTTTCTAATGTGGGTATCGTAATCAGCCGTGAAAGAATTTTGAACCGGGTATGGGGAACCGATTTTGAAGGCGAGTCCCGTACCATTGACATGCATGTAAAAAATCTCCGCCAGAAGCTTGGAAGTGCCGGAAAGTACATTAAAACCATTCGTAACGTGGGTTATGTCATGAACGGAGAAGAGGAATGAAAAAGAAAATCAGAAAACAGCTGATCCTAATAGCCGTTTTATCTGTTGTCCTTACAATGTTGTCAGTTTTGCTGGTATTTTATCATGTGTTTACACAACAGGTAAAACATGAGTTACGTGACACTGCCCATATTCTGGGCACTATGGAAAACAGAGAGCCCGGTTCCATTTCGGAGCAGGATTATCTTACAGAGGAGCTGCGTATCACGATTTTGGACGAAGACGGCAGTGTGCTTTATGACAGTACAACCGATTATCTGTATCTGGCTAATCACGGCGGACGTCCTGAGGTAAAAGACGCCCTGGAAACCGGTGAAGGCTATGCGGTACGACGGTCTGATACGTTTTCGGAAAATGCATATTATTATGCCGTGAAATTAAATAATGGAGGCATTCTTCGTGTATCCAGACAGGCAAGCAATATTTTCAGTGTGTTTTTAAGTACCATTCCCGTTATGGCTATAACCGGAGCTGCAGTTGTCTTTTTATGTGTTCTGGTTGCAGGATTTCTTACCCGTTCGCTAATCGGTTATATTGAAAAAATGGCCGAAAATGTAGGAAATAATGATGAAAACATTCATACATACAGTGAATTAAAACCTTTTGTGGAAACAATTAACCGTCAGCATGAGGCGATTATAAAAAATGCCCGCATCCGTCAGGAGTTCACGGCGAATGTTTCCCATGAGTTAAAAACGCCTCTTACGGTTATCTCCGGCTACTCGGAGTTAATCGAAAATGGCATGGCATCAGACGCAGATGTGGTACGCTTTGCCAAAGAGATTCATAAAAATTCCAGCCGTCTGCTGGTTTTAATCAATGATATTCTCCGTTTGTCAGAGCTTGATACGGAGAGTCTGAAGGCAACCTATGAGCCTGTGGATTTATATGATGTGGCCAAAGACTGTGTTTCCATGCTTACGTTGAAAGCCAAAGACGGCAATATCAGTATCCTTTTAAAAGGACAGAATGCCCTTGTAAACGGGGATCGTCGGATGCTGGAAGAAATGTTATACAATCTTGTGGATAACGGAATCCGGTACAATGAACCGGGAGGAAGTGTAACAATAGATATAGAAGAGAAGAAGGAAGAAATTCTTCTCAGTGTCAGTGATACGGGTATCGGAATTTCTCCGGAACACCGTGAAAGAATTTTTGAACGTTTCTACAGAGTGGATAAAAGCCGTTCCCGTGAAACCGGAGGCACCGGTCTGGGACTGGCAATTGTAAAACACATTGTAGAAAATACGGATGCAAGCCTCTCGTTGGAGAGTGAACCCGGAAAGGGTACCTGCATCCGAATTATATTTCCTAAAACAACAGCGTAACTATTCTGCCTTATGGAAGGTATAAACCGTTCCGCCGTTCATACTGATTACGGTAAAGGATTTCCCGTCGTCGGGCATGAATCCGTAAAAAGGTACGAAAGTGTCCTTATAAGCAACGGATTCTCCGTCAATCATTTCGGTGGTAGGATTCAGTACCAGACAGATAAAATTCTGCTCCGCGCGATCTTTGGAGCCATCGAGAAATTTGTTCAACATTTCTTCGGTTATTCCGTAGGCGGATAAATCCTGTGTTACGAAGTTTATGGCATTTTTACCCTGATAAAAGATGTAAGAACCGTAGTGGCAGTTATCGTCCGTTACATTAATGTCTTCGAACCAGTAATAGCTGAAGTTGGTTTCAAAAACAAGGTTTGGCCCGGTTTCGGCAACCCAGCAGGTGTCTGTAAGAGACTCACTTAACGTAAGGAAAATGTTAGAAGAAATATCGTTTCCTTCTAAGCTGCCGGTTTCGCTTCCGGATACCGGGGTTTCACTTCCTTCGCTTCCGGAAGAGGTATTATCGGGAAGGACGGAATTCTGGGTAACTTCAGAGCCGGCTTCGGAATTCCGGGGTACTTCTTCCGTTCCGCAAGCTGTTACTGCACAAAGCAAAGCCAAAAGGCTGACCAGGGCAAGGGTTTTTTTATACATAATGAATTCTCCTTTTAAATAAAAAGCTGTCCGGGAATCCGATATCATCCGGTTCCCGAATATGTGAGAAAGTTTACTACAATTCAAGGGGAGATGTCAATAAGGCGCTTCGGCAGTATAGAACGGGAAAAGGGGGGAATAATATTCCTTAAATTGGATAAAAAAAGGTAAATATAGCATTATTTTGTACCTTTTGGTTGACTACATCAAAAGAATTTGCAATAATAGTCACCGTGTTACATTTTTAATAGGTTAAAAAAGGCAGGATTTCACCTGCCGGGAATAAATAAGGAAGTGAAGATATGCGTAAAACAAAAATTGTTTGTACATTAGGCCCTGCAACAGACAGAGAGGGTGTTTTAGAGAAATTAGTTGAATGCGGAATGAACGTTGCAAGATGCAACTTCTCCCACGGAAGTTACGAAGAACATAAAGGAAGAATGGACCGGTTAAAAGCAGCCCGTGAGGCAGCAGGCAAGCCTGTAGGTCTTCTTCTTGATACCAAGGGACCTGAGGTTCGTGTAAAAACCTTTGAGAACGGAAAGGTAGAATTAAAAGAAGGTCAGGAATTCATTCTTTATTCCGATGACCAGCCCGGAACAGAGAAGGGTGTAAGTCTTACCTACGGAACCCTGTATTCAGACGTATCTGCAGGTACCAGAATTTTATTTGATGACGGTTTGATTGAAAGTATTGTTGTAAAGCTTCAGGGTAAGGACATTGTTTGTAAAATTTTAAATGGCGGTGTTCTTTCCAATAATAAGGGTGTAAATGTGCCTGATGCACACCTTTCCATGCCCTATATAAGCCCTAAGGACAAGCAGGACATCCTTTTCGGTATTGAGCAGGATGTAGACTTTATTGCAGCGTCCTTCGTTCGTACGGAAGCGGACGTTCTTCAGATCCGTACCATTTTACAGCAGAACGGTGGAGAGAATATCTCTATTATTGCTAAAATTGAAAACCGTGAAGGTGTAGAAAATATTGATGCTATCATCCGTTCCGCAGATGGTGTCATGGTTGCCCGCGGTGACATGGGTGTTGAGATTCCCGGTGAAGACGTACCCGTTATTCAGAAAATGATTATTAAGAAGGCAACGGAAGCCGGCAAGCAGGTTATTACTGCTACACAGATGTTGGATTCCATGATGAAGAATCCCCGTCCTACCCGTGCGGAGACCGCTGACGTTGCAAATGCAATTTATGACGGAACCAGCGCAATTATGCTTTCCGGAGAGACTGCTGCCGGTAATTACCCTATTCAGTCTTTACAGACCATGGTTCGTATTGCAGAACGTATCGAAGGTGATATTGATTATGCAAAGCGTTTCTTCAACAAGGCGCGTAAGGCAAATCCTGATGTAACCGACGCAATCTGCCATGCTACCTGTACAACAGCACATGACTTAAATGCGAAGGCTATTCTTACCGTAACCCAGTCCGGACGTTCCGCAAGAATGATTTCCCGCTATCGTCCCGACTGCGATATTATCGGTTGTGCAACCAACGAAAAGGTTTGCCGTCAGATGAACCTTTACTGGGGTGTTTCTCCCTTACTTGTTCGCCAGAAACAGGAAGTATTCGGTCTTTTCGAGCATGCTATCAGCAATGCTGAGCAGGAAGGATACTTACAGAAGGGTGACGTAACCGTAGTTACCTCCGGTGTACCCATCGGTGTTTCCGGTACCACCAATATGTTAAAGGTACAGATTGTAGAATAAAATAAATTTACAGCATAAAAAAACGTCCTTTCACTTCAGTGAAGGGACGTTTTTATCTTTATTCCGTCGGATTATCTTTTTTCTTTTTTTTGCCAAAGATTAAAACCTTGCTGAATACATAGTTTAAAATGGTTACCAGTACGGCAGAAATAAAAATCTTAACAAACCAGTAATTGATGGTAGCAAGGGTAGCCGCATCCGGTGAATAGGATACCAGGGCAAGTACCTTTTCGAGAATGGGCGTTAAGGGAAGAATATTTACAAACAACCACATGATGACAATATCCAGAATCCATGTGGAAACACGGGAAGTGGCGAATCCAAGGAATTCTTTGGGGATATTTTTGTTGGTACTTTTAAAAACCCAGATGCGGTTTAACGGATAGGCAAACAGTACCCCGGCAACCCAGCCGATGGAATTGATGATGAAGTTCTGAATATCATTGTCGGAGTCCAGAAACAGCTTGGCAAAGAAGCAGGCTGCCCAGGAGACAATGGTGGTCAGCACGCCCACCACTAAGTATATGATGATTTCTTCGTATTTTTTATATAAGTTTTTAAGCTTGTCCATGACACACCTCGTTATGGTATTAATCGGGTTTCCGCCCGGAATAAACCAAATTATAACCGACTTTTATGGGAAAAGCAACCTTGAAAAAGAGGAGTGGCTTATTGTAATAAAAAGAAAAGTAAGATATAATCAAGCTATCGGAGTGAAATTCACCGGAAGGAAGAAAAAAACGTGAATTATGTGGTAATGGATTTGGAATGGAACCAGCCCGCCGACGGAATTAAAACCGAGAATCGGGAGCTTCCTTTTGAGATTGTGGAAGTCGGAGCCATTCTTTTAAATGAAGAGAGAAAAATAATCGGTGAGTTTACCCAGATTGTAAAACCAACGGTTTATAATGAAATGAACGAGATTACCCGTAACCTGATTCATTTGAGAATGAAGGAGTTAAAGCAGGGCAAGACCTTTCCCGATACCATAAAAGAATTTTTTGAGTGGTGCGGGGATGATTACATTTTCTGTACATGGGGCAGTCTTGATCTTGTGGAGCTTCAGCGGAATATGAAGTATCATGGTCTGGAACCTTTGGACTATCGTCCGTTTCCTTACCTTGATATACAGAAGCTTTTCAGCATTGCTTTTGAAGAGGATCGTAAAGAAAGACGGTCTCTGGAATATGCGGTGGAATATTTAAACATTCCCAGGGATATTCCTTTCCACCGGGCATTTTCCGACGCTTATTATACTGCGAAGGTTATGGCGGAAATTACCCAGGAAGACGTATTTGACAATTACTCTTACGATACCTATCATATTCCCAAACGCCGGGAAGATGAGGTAAACGTACTTTTTCATGACTATGCCAAATATATATCCCGCGGTTTTGCGGATAAAACCGCAGCAATGCAGGATCGGGAAGTCACTTCCACAAGATGCTATATTTGTAAAAAGAACGCCCGCAGACGCACCAACTGGTTCTCTGTAAGCGGTAAGCATTTTTATAGTGTTTCCCAGTGCGAAAAGCATGGATATATGAAGGGTAAAATCCGACTGAAAAAGTCTGAAGAAGGTAAAATTTTCGTTGTAAAAACCCAGAAGTTTATTAACGAAGAGCAGGTTCTGGAAATAGAAGCCAAAAAAGCAGCCCTGCGGGAGCAGCGGAAAAGCAAAAGAGTTTTAAGAAAGAAGAACTGAAAACGGCGGGGAACCCTGAACGGGTTTCCCGTTTTGACAATAAGACCGGGTAAAAACATGGCAAAACAGGTAAATTACAGGGATCCTTCCCTGAAAAGAAACAAATTGAATCATACAGCCGGGCTTCCCAAGGGAAAGCCTGCAAAGAGCGGTCAGGGACAGGGCATGAAAGACCATACCCTGCTTTTAACCAATCATTTTATATTAACGAAGGAGATGCATAAGCGTTATTCCCGGGAAACCTTCCGGCTTTATCGGGGAAAATGGCGCAAAAAGGTAATTCTTCTCGGCGTGATAGTGCTTGGGGTGGCACTTTTATTGTGCTTTGCCCTGAAATGGTATATTCCGGCGGCGCTCCTGTTTCTCTTCGGTATTTATTGCCTGTGTATGAGCCGGTTCGGATATTTGTACGGTTCTACCGTGGAATACAGACAGTTACAGGAATTTTTCGGCCCCTGTGTAGAGATGGACGTGGAGTTTTATCCCCGCTATTTACGGGTGCGGACGGAGAAAGGAAAATCGGAATTCCTTTACTCCCAGATTCGCAGAAGGATAGAATTTGATGATATGGCAATTCTGATTGTGGAAGCGGAAGGCATTATTACCCATGGTCAGGTGATAGATAAAAAAGCTTTTGCGCCCACAGAGCTGGGGCAGTACTACGATATTTTAGAGGAGGCAGGCGTGGAAATCGAGGCCTGATTGTGTAAAAAGGAGAATCCGTGAATGAACAGGGAATGTGAGGAAGTAAAAATTGCGGTCTGCGATGATTTGGCCGGTGACAGGGACTTTTTGACCGCTGCCTTAAAAGAATACGAAGCACTTCACCGTTACCGTTTCGCCATAGAGGAATTTACCTCCGGTGAAGCATTTCTTGCCGTGGATACGGACAACTATGACCTGATTTTTCTGGATATTTTTATGGGCGAAAAAAATGGCATGGAAGTAGCGGGAGAACTGGTGAAACGAAGCGGAAAAGCTGCTTTGGTGTTCTGTTCCACATCCGCGGAATTTGCAGTACAGTCTTATGAGGTAAATGCCCTGCATTATCTGTTAAAACCTTATACGAAGGAAAAGTTGTCCGGGGTTTTGGACCGGTTTTTCCGGGCATATAAAAGTCAGCGCAATATCCTTGTAAAAGTAGGAAGAAGCGAGGAAATGATTTATCTGCAGGACATTTTATATGTGGAAGCAAATAATAAAAAATCCGTAATTCACACCAAAAACGGAGATGTGGAAGCCAGCGTATCCATGGGTCAGCTGATGGAAATGCTGCCGGAGGGAGAGTTTGTAAGGCCGATTCGCTATGCGCTTGTTTCCATGGCTGAGGTTGTTTCCGTTCCTACGGATGTGATGAAACTTTCCGACGGTACGGAGGTTCCCGTAAGCCGCGGAGAAAAACAAAACATGAAGGATGCTTTTGCGGATTACCGGTGGAAGCATTCCGTGATGCGACATTAGAAAGGGGGGCATGTATGCAGGATTTGGCATTTTCAGCATATTTTACATTTTCTTTTCTGCCTGCAATTTTTCTTCTGTATGCTCCTTTTCATAAGGTGCTGACAAGGCGGCAGAAGGTGTGGCTTTCTATCCTGATTGGGGTGATTGCCTGCGTTTATACCGTAACGACCATGCTTTTTATACAATCCTACGGCTGGAATTTGACCTACGTAAAATTGTCGTCGGCGGTTCTGTTTTGTATTCTGGTATTGCCCTTTCTGGCGATTCTGTCTTCCCGTGTATGTGAGGTGCTTTTTAACTTTGGACTTGTAGGCATTCTTATGTTATGCGTTGCCTCCTACTCATCTTTCATAATGGAAAGAATCATCCCCGGCGATAGCGGAGTCATTCACGGAATTTTATACTATGTTACGTTCTTTGTATTGTGTTATCCCATGCGATTGATTATAAAATCCTCGCTGGAGCCATTTCTTCGCAGTTACAATGAGGAATATTGGGGAAATATCTGGTTTGTGCCCGTGGCGCTCATGGGAGCCTGTGCGGGAATGGTGCCTCTTGACAGCGCAACCACTTCATTGTACGAGGTGCTGGGAAGAACTCTGGTTGCCGTTGCTTCTGTTTTTATGTGCCGGAGTATTGCTTATGATTTTCAGCAGAAACAGAAGAAGCACGCAACGGAGTTGAATCTTGTAACCCAGCAGGAGTACTACAGAGCCTTGTCCCGAAAGGTTACCAATGAACGGAAAGCCCGCCATGATTTCAGACATGAAGTAATGGCAGTTCGTACTTATGTGGAAAACGATGATAAACAGGGGCTGGCTGCTTACTGTGATAAACTGCTTCAGGTGTGCGGTTTCGGCGCGGATATTCCTTTTACGGGAAATCAGGTGGCAGATGGTATTTTTTACCGTTACAGTACTCTGGCAAATGAGAAAAACATCCGTTTTCAGGTGGAAGGAGCAATCGCTACCGATATCGTAGAAGATATGGATTTGTGTGTTCTTCTGGGAAATACCCTTGAAAATGCGGTGGAGGCCTGTGAAAAGCTGAATGAGGGACGTTTTATACGGGTAGAAATAGACAACCGGCCGGAACTTTTATCCATAACGGTATGCAACAGCTACGATGGTGAAGTAAAAAGAGACAAAGGTGTACTCCTTTCCCGTAAAAGAGAGCATGAGCCGGGAATCGGTTTGGCTTCAGTCCGGGAAATCTGCGAAAAATACAACGGTACCATGCAATATTATGATGAAAAGGATCAGTTTGCCGTTATTATGCTTTTAAATCTGCAGGGCATCAAAAAGGGAGCAGAAAATAAAAAGGTATAGATGCAATCCACACCCTAAGGGTGCATTTCACGAAAAAACAGAGATTTTGTCGAAAAAGTATGTTATATTCAAGATGCTTTTAAAAGAGAAGCAAAAAGGGGGAAGGGGAGATGAAGCTGGTGTTGTTTGGAACGCCAAGCGACCAAAGTTGTTTTAAAGAAAACTGCGGAGAGTTGTGTATTGATGACCTCCAATCATTCGATCAGACGCATACATTCGTGGAATATTTAAGCAACAATTACCCCAATGCCGTCGTAGTACTTATGAATGGTGCATATGGAATGGAAGGTGCTATCGCTGCCCGTCGCATCTGTCCCTCCGTACCGCTCATTTGGTTTACTGACGACGCCGGCTTTGGATCTCAGTCCTACCGGCTGGACGTTTCGTACTTCGGTACGAAACCGTTGAGCAAAGAGAAAATTGAAACAGCATTCTTTCGGAGTAAGCTAATCAATTCGTAAAAAATAAGACCGTGGAAGTTTCAAAAGGGGAAACTTTAAACGGTCTTATTTTTTTGCTTTTTTTATTTTATTTCGGGAATTTTAATTCGTTGGATTCAGAGATGCGGTTGCGTCTCCGGTTTCTGCGCATAATCTGCTTTCTTCGCTGTGCAAAGTGGTAATTTCGCACAATACTGATTACGGTCAGAACTATAATGATTAAAACAACGATACAAATTAAAATGATAACGATTAGTTTTACATTAATAAAGATGTTATTCTCGTCTTCGTTGGTAATCGGCTTGGGAGGTGCTTCCTCCGTTTTCTCATCGGAATTACCTTCGCTTACTTTTTCCGTGTCAGTTTCCGAAGCGGGTTCTTCGGTGCCGGAGGTTTCGTTGTTTCCGAAAGAGAAAGATTCCGGCCCTGCATCGGATAAGAGGATGTAGCCTTCACCTACGTAATTTCCCTGGTAATGGTAGGATACGGTAGCAACGGAGTCTGAATAATCGGAATCATAGGTAACTTCTGATTCCAAATCCTGAAAGGACAGTGTATTCGGAAGGGTTACCATGGATTTCTGTTCCAGTGATATAAAAGGAGTGGAATCCCCGAAAATATCAGAGCCTGAGGCAAAAAATCCGGTGTTGTTCATGGTATAGGTTGTGTCATTGGCTGCAATATTTACATTGCTGAAATTCTGGAAGCCGTAGTCAAACAGTGCAATGGTGTCCGTGAACTGATAGGGAGATTCCTCTACAAGTACCACGCAGATTAATTCCATGCCGTCTTTGCGGGCGCAGGAAACCAGAGTCTGGCGTGAATCGGAAGTATAACCGGTTTTACTTCCTACCAGATATTCGTATTCATGCTCTTTTCCTTTTACCAGCTGGTTCTTGGTAGCAAGGCTGAAGCTGTCCGGCTGGGTTGCCGTTGCTTCGAAGGTACAGTAGGTAGTGCCGGAAATGGTTGCCAGTACATCATGACGGAAGAATTCCTGTGCAATTAAAGCAAGGTCTCTTGCAGAGGTATAGTGATTTTCGTCATGAAGACCGTTGGCATTCATAAAATGAGTGTTGGTACAGCCAAGTTCATCGGCTCTTTTATTCATCATTTCGGCAAAACTTGCCGCATCTCCGGCGATATGCTCGCCTACGGCATTTGCCACCTCGTTGGCGGAAAGAATCAGGATGGCCTGCAGGGCCTGTTCCATGGTAATGGCTTCTCCCACATCCATACCTATGTTGGAAGAGCCTCGCTCGATGCTGAAAACCGCCTCATGGGAAAAGGTTACAATTTCATCCAGCTGGCAGTTTTCAATGGCCAGAAGGCAGGTCATCAGTTTGGTAACGCTGGCAGGATAGTGTTGCTCGTCAATGTTTTTAGAATAAAGGATTGCACCCGTGTTGGCATCCATAAGAATGGCGGAACGGGCTCCGAC
The DNA here is from genome assembly GCA_017473905.1 of Lachnospiraceae bacterium. GTDB lineage: Bacteria > Bacillota > Clostridia > Lachnospirales > Lachnospiraceae > UBA3766. Next base: position 62,130 of record JAFUJA010000015.1, read on the forward strand.
CTGGGGACCCTTCGGCCAGTTGGCCAGTTCATTGGTCTGGACGGGAAGGCTTCTGCGGGCCTCCATTTCTGCCTGATAATCTCTTTCGGCCAGGGCTGTAAGAGGCATTCCCAGTAAAAGTGCACCGCCTAAAACAAATGCGGCGCAGCGGTATATAAATTTACGAAACTGCATGTAAATGTTCCTTTCTGAAAAAACTTACCTAGTTATAATACACTATATGAAGGAAAATTCCAAACAAGAAATGCAAAAACATGCATAAAAATAGAGAAAACTGTTGCAATCAAAAAAAAAGATGTTATATAATAACCGCGGACAGTCATATCAGTACTGTAAAGATTAGGAGGAGAAATTATGTCATACGTTGATGAAGTCATTGCAATGGCCATTGAGAAAAATCCCGCACAGCCCGAGTTCCATCAGGCAGTAAAAGAGGTTTTGGAATCTCTTCGTGTCGTTGTAGAAGCAAATGAAGAAGCTTATAGAAGAGACGCGCTTCTTGAGAGAATTGTTACACCGGAAAGACAGATCCTTTTCCGTGTTCCCTGGGTAGATGACAAGGGTCAGGTTCAGGTAAACAACGGTTTCCGTGTTCAGTACAACAGCGCGATTGGACCTTACAAGGGAGGTATCCGTTTACATCCTTCCGTAAATTTAGGTATTATTAAGTTCTTAGGTTTTGAACAGGTATTCAAGAACTCCTTAACAGGCCTTCCCATCGGTGGCGGTAAGGGTGGTTCCGATTTCGACCCTAAGGGCAAATCAGACAGAGAAATCATGGCATTCTGCCAGAGTTTCATGAACGAGCTTTACAGACATATCGGCGCAGATACCGACGTTCCCGCAGGTGATATCGGTACAGGCGCAAGAGAAATCGGTTACATGTACGGACAGTACAAGAAGATCCGTAACGTATACGAAGGTGTTCTTACAGGTAAGGGCCTTTCCTACGGCGGTTCCCTTGCAAGAAAAGAAGCAACCGGTTTCGGTTTATTATATCTTACCAAGGAAATGTTAAAGTGCAACGGAATTGACATCGCAGGCAAGACCGTAGCAATTTCCGGTTCCGGTAACGTTGCAATCTACGCAGCTCAGAAGGCTACCGAAATGGGCGCTAAGGTTGTTACCGTATCCGATTCCACCGGCTGGATTTATGATCCCGAAGGAATCGACCTTGACCTTTTAAAAGAAGTAAAAGAAGTAAAGAGAGCAAGATTAACCGAATATGCAGCAGCAAGATCTTCTGCTGAATATCATGACAAGAAGGCTGAAGGAACCAATCAGTGGTCTGTTAAGGTTGACATTGCACTTCCTTGTGCTACTCAGAACGAGTTATTACTTGATGACGCTAAGGCACTTGTTGCAAACGGCGTAATTGCTGTAGCAGAAGGTGCTAACATGCCTACCTCTATCGAAGCAACCGAATACCTTCAGAAGAACGGCGTAATCTTCGCACCCGGTAAGGCTGCAAACGCAGGTGGTGTAGCTACTTCCGCACTTGAAATGAGCCAGAACTCCGAAAGACTTCACTGGAGCTTCGAAGAAGTGGATGAGAAACTTCAGGGCATCATGGTTAACATTTTCCACAACCTTGATGACGCAGCTAAGAAGTACGGTATGGAAGGCAACTATGTAGCAGGTGCTAACATCGCAGGCTTCTTAAAGGTTGTTGATGCTATGACCGCTCAGGGTATTGTATAAGAAATAACCGGTTTTTAATAAGCGGCATATTTGTTTGAAATTGAATCAGAACATAATAAAGAAACTCCCGAAACCGATTGGTTTTGGGAGTTTTTGTATGTATTCGGATTCAATTTCTCCAAGGCCGCCCTTTTCCGAGCCACCCCATTTTCTTCCAGTAGTCCTTCTCTGTTTCTCCGGAACCCATGCCTTTTAATTGCATCATGCGCATGATATTGAACATAAATCTTGTCTTAAAACCTACGCGTACTTTCGCTTTTTCTATTGTTTCCGCAAGTTTTATCATATCTTTCCTGATTTTTACCTTCTTTTTGTCTGAAACCTGTTCCCAACACATTGCCTGAACGGAAATACCATACTCTTTTATGTAAGGGATGCCCCAGTAAAATAAGGCGTTTGTGATATCTTTTATGGCGGATTTTGTTCCGGTTCCCGCCGCTGTGGAAATTACCACGGCTTTCTTGGAGAACATGCATTTTCGGGGGCGGTGTGACATCCAGTAAGTAAAGGTTAAGTCAATGAATGCCTTCATGGGGGCAGATGCCCGCATGCAATAGGTAGGCGTGGTTAAAATCAGTATGTCCGCCGTTTCAATGGCATCCATAATGTGTTTTTTCTCCTCATAAAAAGGACACTTTTTATCATCTTCAATACATTGGTAACAACCCGGGCAGAAGTGTTCCAGGTCTTTGGGAAGGAAGAATTCCCGTATTTCACTGTTTTTAAATTGGTCGGTAAGCAAGCGTCCGATGTGGTAGGTGCTGCCTTTATGATTCTGTCCGTGTATTAAGGTGATTTTCATTTCCCGTCCTCCGCATAAATTCTGTTGAACTGCCGTATGTGCGCTTCAATCATTTCCAGCGCTTCCTGTTCCCGTTCCGGTTGCCGGTCGCAAAGGGTAAGCAGGGCATAAATCGGTGTATAAAAATGAAGTGCCATGATTTCAGGGTCAGCCTTTTTAAATTTGCCCCCGGCCAGAAGGAAACCAAGCAATTTGCTTTGGTAATCCAGCGGGTCATAAAAATATTGACGGGAGTATAAGTCTGCCAGCTCCGAATTCCGGAATTGCTCAAGTGTCAGCAGTTTTCGGAATAATTTCATATGTTTATCATGGAGAAAATAAAGGAACAGGTTTTTTCCCATTTCGATAAAAGCTTCTTCCGTAAGTCCTGTGTAGATACCTGCATCCGTAGCCGAATTGTTTCCGTCAATGCCAAGGCTTGCGGTGTGTTCCGTATAGCCGGTCTTAAGTTCCTCAAGAATGGCGTCAAAAATTTCCTGCTTATTTTTAAAATGCTTATACAGAGAGGGCGCCTTGATACCAACCGCACTTGCAATATCGCTTACATACACGTCGCTGTAGCCTTTTTCCGAAAATAAAACCAATGCTTCTTCCACGATTTTCTGTTTGGTAGTCATAAAAACCTCCGATGGCTAATTTGGATTAGCTTTATTATAGGCTAATTGTAATTAGCCGTCAAGAGGGAAAATTGAAGGATTACAAATTCCAAGTTGACAAAATGTAAAATATACTTGACAAAAAGTAAGGTGAGTGATAATCTGTGCCTAGAAACAGAAACAAATCCTTTTTGAGACTTGGGGAAGGGGTATCGGAAAGGATATTATCAGAGGAGAGATAAAATGAAAAAGAAAATCACCATCTTAGTTTGTATTTTGGCCATTATTTTGTTGACCGTAGGTGCTGCAATATGGATTTTCGCGGATGAGTCCGCTGCAGAATTAACATTTACAGGCGCAGTTACCGTGGAAGACGGTGTGCCTAATCCCGCCGGTGAAATCAAAGAATTTGTAGTAGATGAAAGCGGTGAATACTACTGGTCTTATAAATGGATGGCAGAACCGGGTATGATTACCGGTATGAGTTTGAAGGATGTTAACGGAAAAAATGTTTTTGCCTGTACCGCAGAGGGGTGTTACGCTGAGTCTGTTCCTATGGAATTGGAAGCGGGAATTTACGAGGTGGAAATCGCATATCTTACAAATGATGAAGCAATGAATCAGTTCATGGAAGACAATGGGATAGAGAGAGCGGGAAATGATCCCTATGATTATAAAGAAAACGGTACATGGGAGACAGAGTATACGGTAGCTTTAGAGAATACTTCCGGGATGGGAAACGGTTATAAAATAGGGTTGATTTTTGGTGTAGTTGTGGGTATTTTCGTTGTAGTGATACTTCTTGCAGTTTCCAAGAAGGGGAATGAAACCAAATGTCAGTTTGATGAGAGACAGGAACTGGTGAGAGGAAGAGGGTTCAAGTACGGTTTCTTTACCATGATGATTGGTAATGCAGTAATGTTGTTTCTGAATATTTTGGAAATCCCTTTATTCAGTCAATTGGAAGTTGCCATGACAGCCAGCATTCTCGCAGGGGTCGGAGTGTTTGCAGGATATTGCATTTGGAATGATGGTTATTTTGCGCTGAATGAGAACCGCAGATTTCTCATGATTATGTTTGCTCTAATCGGTGTAATGAATTTAATCATCGGAATTGGGAATCTGGTAGCCGGTGAAGCCATACAGGACGGGGTTTTAAGTTTCCGTAGTGTAAATTTTTTCTGCGCTGTATTATTTATTGTAATGTTTATTATATTTCTTGCGAAACATATCAAAGACAGAAAGGATGAGCAGGCATGAAAAATCTCAAATTAAAATCCGCCCGTGCTGCTCTTGATATGTCTCAGCAGGAACTGGCGGATAAAGTAGGTGTATCCAGGCAAACCATCAATGCCATAGAGAAAGGGGATTACAATCCCACCATCAATCTGTGTATGGCAATTTGTAAAACTTTGGGCAAAACCCTGGATGAACTATTCTGGGAAGAATAGAAATTACTTCTTCTTTTTAAAAGTATGACTGATGCCTTTTTCTTCTTTCCGTATGATGCGGCCTATATTTTCGATATGTTTTACGAAAATTATAACGGTCAGGGGCAGAATCAGTAAGAAGCTCCATTTTACATTCGATATTAAAATAAGCCAGATCGGGAAGGAGAAAATGGCGGTAAACGTACCGATAACAATGTAATCCGTTACCAGCGTTACAATAATAACCGTCACACCGATAATAATAAAAAACCGCCAGTCCAGACCAAGGATAATACCCATGAAGGTGGCGAAGCCCTTGCCGCCTTTTCCTTTCAGATAAAAAGGAAAAATATGTCCCAGTACCGCGCAAAGCGCAACTGCAAAGGGCAGATAGGAAAGCCCGGGAAATAAAAACCGGGCAAGCAGCACGGGAATGGTACCTTTTAGAATGTCAATCAGGCCTACCAGTACGCCGAATTTCCATCCCAGTAAAAGGGTTGTATTGGAAGCCCCCAGATTGCCGGAGCCGTCTTTTCGTAGGTCGGTTTTTTTCATTTTAGAAAAAAGCAGGGAAGGGCTGATGCTTCCCAGACAATAAGCAATCAGGCATCCGATTATGTATATCAGTATGGTTTTCATATGTAAAAATCCTCTCTTTGTAAGCCACGGAATTTTCCAACTCATAAAAAAGTGGCTTTTGTATACAAAATATGGTACTATTTTTTTAAATGAATTGCAACAGGAAAGAGAAGGTGGATATGAAACTAAACTATAGAAGAACCATTTTGACCGGATTTGCTTTTATGGCAATTTCCGCGTTCTGGCAGATGTACGATACGATTATTCCCCTGATTCTGAAAAACAGCTTTCAGATGGGTGAATTGCTTACCGGAGTTGTTATGTCGGCGGACAATGTTCTGGCATTATTCCTGCTGCCCATATTCGGCAGTCTTTCGGATAAAACCAATACTCCCATCGGTAAAAGAAAACCCTATATTCTCCTGGGTACGCTGGCAACCTGTATTGCCATGATTTTTATTCCCTATGTGGATAATTTGCAAAATATGTCCGGCGGAACGGACAACATGGGCCCCCTCATAGCTTTTATGTGTGTGTTGGGACTGATACTTGTTTTTATGGGAACGTTCCGCTCCCCTGCAGTGGCATTGATGCCGGATGTAACGCCGCGCCCTTTGCGAAGCAAGGGAAATGCCATCATTAACCTGACAGGAACCGCAGGAGCCATCGTTACCCTGCTTTTGAGCCGATTTCTGGTTCCCAAAGGGGATAATCCGGATTACAGCATATTCTTTTATGTGCTGATTCTTTTTATGATTGTCTGCGTGGCAATTCTGGGCGTAACCGTTTCGGAGGACAAGTGGGCCAGGGAAGCGAGACAAACAGAAGAAATGCATGGTGTAAAAGATGAGGAGCCGGAAGTGAAAAAATCCCATGGAAAGCTTTCTTCCGGGGAAATGCGAAGCCTGATTCTGATTCTTCTGTCCGTGGCATTCTGGTACATGGCCTACAATGGTGTAACCAGTGCATTTTCACGATATGTGGGAGAAGTATGGCCTGCGGATACCACCGGTTATGAAGCCGCAGTCCTTGCAGAAAATGCCGATGGTGCGGCAACTGTCGAACCGGAAGAAGTAAATTATGAAGACTGTCTTATGGTTGCAACCGTGGCTGCCATTATCAGCTACGTTCCCATCGGTTTTCTGGCGTCCGCCATCGGTCGTAAAAAGTGTATCCTCATTGGTATTGTAGGTCTGGTGCTGGGCTTCCTTTATGTGGGATTCTTCGGCAGCTATCATTTCGCTGTAAACTTCGGTTTTGTTTTAATCGGTGTTTCCTGGGCGACAATCAATGTAAATTCCTTCCCCATGGTAGTGGAAATTGCCAGTGACGGGGATGTGGGCAAATATACGGGCTACTATTATGTATTCTCCATGGCAGCCCAGGTTATCACCCCCATACTTTCCGGCGCTCTGCTCCAGTGGGTAAGCTACAGAACCCTGTTCCCTTATGCAGTGGTTTTCTCGGTACTGGCATTTATTACCATGATTGGTGTAAAACATGGTGACAGCCGTCCCAAGCCGGCGAAATCATTTTTAGAAAACTTCGATGTGGATGACTGATTCTTCTAAAAAGGAGACTTAAAATGTTTAAAAAAACAAAATATAAAAAAATAATATCCCTGCTGCTGATTGCAGGAATGGTTTTATCCCTGGTTGCCTGTGGCGGTGATGGTACCGCTGAAACCGGTGGTGTTCCCGGTTCCGATACTGTTGCAGCAGGAGAAAATCCTTCTTCCGGAGACGTGACAGAAAGTTCTTCCCAGAGTTCTGAGGATGGAGCATCAACGGAAGAAACCACGGAAACTCTCTCCGAAGAGCCGGCGACAGAGGAAGATTTATCCGATAAAACACCTTATGAAATTCACGGGGCAATTTCCGTGGACGGAACCAATATTGTGGATAAAAACGGTGAGGTTTTCCAGTTGTGCGGTGTCAGTACCCACGGCATCGGCTGGTTTCCCCAGTATGTAAACAAGGATGCTTTTCAGTCCGTCAGAGATGACTGGGGCGCAAATCTGGTGCGTATTGCCATGTATACCGCAGAAGGGGCAGGATATTGCACCGGAGGAAACAGAGACCAGTTAAAATCTCTGGTAAAAGACGGTGTGGATTATGCCACCGAACTTGGTATGTATGCTATCGTAGACTGGCATATTCTTCATGATTTAGATCCTAACGTATATAAAAGTGACGCCATTGCATTCTTTGATGAAATGTCTAAGGAATACAAGGATTACGACAACATCATATACGAAATCTGTAACGAGCCCAACGGAGGCACTACCTGGAGTCAGGTAAAAAGCTATGCTTTGGAAGTAATTCCCGTTATCCGCGCTAACGATCCCAATGCCATTATTATCGTGGGAACCCCTACCTGGTCCCAGGATGTGGACATTGCGGCGGGAGACCCGATTACGGATTATGACAATATTATGTATGCGCTGCACTTTTATGCGGATACACACAGAGACAGTCTCCGTAGTAAAATGGAAACAGCAATCAACGCCGGATTGGCGGTTTTTGTAACAGAGTTCAGTATCTGCGGAGCTTCCGGTGACGGATACAACAACATAGACGAGGCAAATAAGTGGATTGAGCTTCTGGACAAACATAATATAGGATTTGCGGCATGGAATCTGGCCAACAAGGCAGAATCTTCCTCGCTTCTCAAATCCGGCTGCTCCAAAACCGCAGGCTGGACGTATGATGAGCTTTCCGAGTCCGGACAGTGGCTGGTAGGCGTTTTAAATGACCATAATCCCAAGGGTGCGGGACTTTTAAACGGACAGGAACCGGTTACGGGGGACCATACTCAGGAAGAAAATAAGCAGGAAGATAATAATAATCAGAACAGTCAGCCCGAGACGCCCGTCGCAGAAGGCAGCAAGGATGATTTAAAAGTTACCCTTACAGCCACCAACAGCTGGGAAAGCAACGGCTCCCATTATACACAGTTTTCCCTTTCCATAAAAAATACCGGCAGCGGTTCCGTTTCCGGATGGAAATTACAGGTTGAGCTGGGACAAACTCCGAGTGTGGACCAGATCTGGTGCGGCAAGGCATCCTGTGAAGGAACGGCGCTGATTATCACTCCGGAGTCCTACAACGGTACTCTGGAAGGAGGAAAAACCCTTAGTGATATTGGTTTTATCATTAAAACTCCGGGCAAAATAACCTCAACTCAGGTTACGGTTTGGTAAAATTGTCTGAAACTTTTTCAAAATTATCATACAATTATAGAAAAATATGATAAAAAGACTTGAAGAAAAAGGGTAAGAAAGGTTATAATATAAGGTACTAAAACGACTGATTTTTACTTTATGAGAAAACAGGAGGATGGACGTATGTTTAAGAAGAAAAGCAATGTGAGTCAATCCGAAAGCGACAAGAAGTTATTGTTGGAGTGCATGGAACGTGCCATTACGGATTTCAATTACAGCCCCGTGGATACTACACCCTTTAAGGACAAGGAAATCGTTGAGAAGTATAATCAGCTTCTAAAAGCAGCAGCAGAGCGTAATAACGTGCTTGTTATGCGTTTGAACAATTCCATGACCCGTATCGGTGACAGTGGTTGTGTAAAAGAAATGATTGAACAGGTTAATTCCCAGACCTTCGCTATTAACGATATGCGTGGTGCAAGTCAGGATCTTGGTGAGTCCATTCAGAATATTCAGAATGCGGTTCAGCACATTCAGGAAAGTACCCATGAAGTACAGGAAGCTTCTGACCGAAGCCTTGTAGCAATGGAAAACAGTGTTGAAATTGTTGAAAAATCCGCAGATCAGATCGTTGGAATCAATGAACAGGTTGCAGTATTCCGTGAGAAGGCAACCAAGATTAATGAAATCATTGATATGGTTAAGCAGATTGCGAAGAAGAGTGGTTTGCTTGCTTTGAATGCTTCCATTGAAGCTGCAAGAGCAGGTGAAGCGGGAAGAAGCTTTGCAGTTGTTGCAAATCAGATTAAAGACCTTTCTGCCAATACAACCGCATCAGCTGAAGATGTTGTAAAATACGTAGAAGAGCTTATGTCAGGAATCATGGCATTGGAAACCTCCGTTAACCAGACTACGGAGCAGTTACAGGAAGGTAACCGCAGTGTACATGATACCATTGATACTTTGAAGGTTATGTCCGATCAGTTAAACAATGTATCTAAGGACATTGACTATATTTATGAAGAAATTCATACACAGACAGCACTTACCGAGAACTTCGTAAGCAGTATTGAGTCTATTGCAGACAGTTATGATACTCTTTCCGATGAGTGCTTTACCACAGGTGGACATTTGTATCGTATCTCCCGTGACGTTGACCAGATTCGAAGCGACCTGGCAAGAAAGGGTGCGATTATTACTCCCATCGACTGGATTACCGTATTCCAGGTTGACCACTTTATCTTTACCTGGAGACTTTACAATAACCTTATCGGTTACGAAAATCTTATGCTTACTCAGGTTAACAATCCTACAGGTTGTAAGTTCGGTAAGTGGGTAACTGCCCAGACCAACGAACGTATTACCAAGAGCAGAGCCTTCGCGCAGGCTGTTGCGGCACATCAGGAAATTCACAAACATGCAGTGGACTCCTGGCATGCGAAAGATAAGGATAACCGTAATGAGGCACTGGTATGTTTTGCAAATGCTTTCGAAGCATATCAGAAGTTCCGTACTCATATGGAAGCTTTAAAAGAAGTTATTCGTGATAATGTGGATTCCAGAGAAACTGCAATTCCGAAAGTAAATTAAAATGTATAAAATCAGAAAACGTATATTTGAAATCATACAAATTGGCAACAAGCAGGATACACCAAGTATCTTATTTGATATTCTGGTAGTAAGCGCGATTGTATTAAACTTAATTGTTACGATTTTACAGACATTTGATGTGGCTGCCGAATACATGCCTGTTTTAAATGTGTTGGAATTTGTAACCTGCTTATTCTTTCTGATAGAATATGTTTTACGACTGATAACCGCAGATTTTCTGTATCCCCGTAAAAAACCGGAAAAGGCAGTTTTAAAATTTGTATTTTCCTTTTTTGGAATTATCGATTTGATAACATTTTTACCTTATTTCCTGCCTTTTTTATTCCCGGTAGGCGGAGCGGTGGCATTTCGTGTCTTCCGTGTAATCAGAATTTTGCGACTGTTCCGAATCAATGCACAGTATGATGCATTTAACGTGATTATCAGTGTTTTGGAAGAGAAAAAGAATCAGTTGTTCTCATCAATTTGTATGATTTTGATTCTCATGATTGCATCTTCCCTTACCATGTACAGTCTGGAACATGAGGCTCAGCCGGAGCTGTTTTCCAATGCTTTTTCCGGAATCTGGTGGTCTGTATCCACGATGTTAACCATAGGATATGGGGATATTTACCCGGTTACGGTTTTGGGAAAAATAATGTCTATTGTTATTTCTTTTCTCGGTGTTGGTATGGTAGCAATTCCTACCGGTATTATTTCGGCGGGATTTGTAGAGCAGTATACCCGTCTGAAGTCTATGGCGACTTTGGCGGAAGAAACGGAGCTTAAGTTCGTTACTTCTCATTTGCCGGCGGGACATGAATGGTGCGGAAAGAGAATCGATGAGGTTGTATTTCCACCGCAGTTGATGCCCATGATGGTAATTCGTAAGAATAAAATGCTTCATCCGACGGATGACTTTATATTAGGGCAAAACGATAATATCATTTTCGGAACCTTAAATGATGACGAAGAACGTGAAATCCGACTTCGGGAAATTAAAATCAAAAGTGAAAATCCCTGGATAGGAAAAAGATTGGATGAGCTTGACATTTCCCGTTTGGAGACGGTTGTGTTGATTCGTCGTAAAAATAAGCTGGTTACACCTAAACCGGAAACAGAAATTAAAACCGGAGACATGATTCTAGTGTATTCCCGTTTTAAATAAGAGTATATTTGGCACAACTGTTGAAAAGCAGCGTCGCAAAGCTAAAGGGGCTAAATTCCCGTGAGAACATGCCAGCCAGTTGCATCCAAACTACAGTTTCTGTAGCTTAATTCGTAATGAACCGGCTGATAATCTCAGTCGGTTTTTTTGACTTCATAGGAATTAATACCTATAGTATACCAGTGAGTAAAGGAAGCAGGCATATGAAAAAAAAGGTATTCATTAGCTATAGCTCAAACAATTATATAGAGGCTGAAGCAATTAAAAAGCTTTTGGAAGAGGAAGGAATCAGTTATTTTAAGGCACCTGAGATGATTCCTGCCGGCAGTAATTATGCCAGAGAAATTCCGAAAGCCATTGCGGCATGCACAATTTTTCTGATTCTCATATCCAAGGATTCCCAGAATTCCATGTGGGTTGAAAAAGAACTGGATTGTGCCATGAATCAGAAGAAGAAAATCGTTCCTGTAATGCTGGACCAGATGCCTTTGAACGATGTGTTCCGTTTTTATCTGAATAATGTGCAAATGATGGCATATGTGGAGCCTAAAAATGAAACCGGATATGCGTTGATGGCCCGAATCGGAGCTCTTTTAAATGAAGATAAAAGCTTCAAAGAAGAGTCCAGTCTCTCCGCTGAGGAAAAAATCATAAAAGAAGAAACCAGACGTCTGAATGCGGTTTCCACCAATCAGATTCCTGTGGAATGTGATTCCTGCGGAAGCGGGCTCCGGTTAAAATACAGAGGAAGCTATGAATGTGTGAGTTGCGGAAGAATGCACTATGATTCCTATCAGACCATCCGTAATTATCTAAACGGAAACGGTCCCAAAACCATGGTACAGATTGCCGCTGCAACAGGTATTCCCCGTAAAACCATTGAGTATTTTTTACGGGATGAGCGCTTGGAAATTCCCATGGATTCCGCAGCATTTTTACGTTGTGAGAAATGCGGCGCCAGCATCCGTACCGGTGTTTTATGTGACCGGTGTAAAGATTTGCCTTTTTCGTCACCTATTAAACCTGCACCCTCTTCGGGATATAGCATTACCAAAGGAAGATTGAATCGATGAATAAAAACATCTGGATAATCTGCAATCGAAGAATGGTACTTTTTGAAGCCCAGCAACAGATTAACAGTAACGGCGGTCTGAAAGCCTACTGTTTCTTTTCGCTGGAGGCTTTAGAGCGGGGTGCGGCCAGATTTGAACTATCCGGTGGTATTCAGGATTCTCCCTCTCTTATTATCATTGATTATGAGACGGAAGAAGCCCACGACTGGACCATACATTCTTTTATACAGAATAATCCCGCACTGGCAGGTGTGCCCCTGTTTTTTATGGCTGACAGAAAATATCAGGAGCAGGATGCCAAATGTTATACCATGGGTGCTACCGTAGTTCTGGAACGGCCTTTTTCGGAGGATGCCCTTTTACGTATTGAGAAAGCAGCAAGCCAGCATGAAATGACCAGGAGCTATGAACAGATTCTGAAACGTCAGGTTTCGGAGCTGAAGGCGGCTAAGGAAATTAAAATTTTAAATGAAAAACTGAAAATCAGAAACGAATTTCTCCATCAGATTTTTGGAAAGTATTTTTCCGAAGAAGTGGTGGAGCAGATTTTAGATAAGCCGGAAGGGGCAGCCTTAGGCGGCGAAAAAAAGACCATCTGCGTTTTGATGGCAGATTTGCGGGGTTTTACATCACTTTCGGACAGACTTACCGGTGAAGAAGTGGTGGATATTCTGGATTATTTCCTGGGAGAAATGACCCGGATTATCACTTCTTACAAGGGTACGGTAATCGAATTCATCGGTGATGCCATTCTTGCGGTGTTCGGTGCTCCTCTGGAAACGGAGGATATGGAGCTGAATGCTTTGAGTGCCGGTATTATCATGCAGAATACCATGACTGACGTGAACCGCCGAAATGTTGAAAAAGGATATCCCGAAATCAGCATGGGTATCGGTATTCATAAAGGGGAGGTTTTTATCGGAAACATCGGTTCCGAATACCTGATGCGGTATAATGTAATCGGTCAGGCGGTAAATCTTTGTTCCCGTATTGAAAATTACAGCCTGGGTGGACAGATTCTTGCATCTTTGGATACCCTGAAAGGAATTGAGGATCAGGTAATCGTCAGCAATCCTTTTTCCATTACTATGAAGGGGCTTCGTACCCCGGCACGTATTTGTGAAATTAAGGGCACGAAAGGGGAACATGGTGTGATTCTGGAAGAGAAGATTCATAATGAACTTCTTCCCATGTCCACCTTGCCGAAGGCAAGTCTTAATCTTATCGTAGAGAAGTGTAACGTGGAGCCGGTGGCGGATATCCAGATTCTGGCCGCATCCACACAGGAAATAAAGTTCCGGCTTCTGACCGGTGTAAAAAAAGAAATTTTTATTCACGCAGACGTGGAGATTATTTTAAAAGACAGTAATGCTTACGGTAAAGTTCTGGAAATGTCAGAGGGAGAAGTGCTGGTGCATTTTACTTATGTCACACCGGATTTTATCAGGAGTCTCAGATAATATAAAATCTAAAAGAGAGGAGGTAGGAAAATGAAGAATTTCAAGATTTGTGAAAGCCGTATTTTTACAAATGGTGAACAGGTTTATCGTCATCTGAGTGAAAAACTTGTGATTGTAAAAGGAGCCGGCAATACAGAACCTTCGGAAAAAGAACTTTTTGCCTGCCTCGAAGAAGCTGAGGGGGAAGTTTTACTTCATACCCGGGATTTGCCGGATGGAGTCAGCGTAACCTGCGTCAGCAGCTCTCCACGTATGAAAGCAGTAGAGTTTCTGGATTATTTGTTCCATTCTTATGGCGTAATGAAAGGGGACGCAGGGTATGCCCAGGGTAAAATTCCTTCCGTACTTTTAAGTGTAGAGATGGAAGATTACGATTTGGATAGTCCGGAAGCATTTTTTATGATGCGGGGAGAAGGATATTTTGCAGAATGTGAAAGCGTGGATGCGGGCACCTATGCACAGGACCATCCCGAAAACATCAGCAGAATGAAGCAGTATATCAAAAAACCGATTTCCTGGGCGTATGTAAAAAGCCTTGATATTGCGCCGGAGGGAACCTTGCTTTGTATAAAATCTCTTGAAAATGAAACCGGGGTGCGTTTCCGGGCTGAAAAAGACAGCTATGTCATGATTGGCTGCTTAGGGGAAGTGTATCAGATAAAAAAGGAGAAATTTGAATCCACCTATGAGGATGGAGGAACAAAGCTGGATATTTTCCAGACCTTTTTTGATTTTATTCCTGCAGTGGAGTTGCCGGAAAAGGGGGAGCAGTTCCCCATTGATGAAATGGCAAATTTGTGTTTCCCGAAACCGGGCAGTGGAATTTATGCGGAAATGCTTACCCGCAGAACCAGGGTTTACGACAGGGAAGGCAGCGACTATTTTGTGGGTAATCCCGGGGATTATATGGCAATTCGCAGTGATGACCGGACAGATATTTATATTATTCAGCAGGAGGTTTTTCACAGAACATATGAGGAGAAAAATGAATAAAAAATCCCAAAAGAGAAATCTTTGGGGAAATACGATCATAAAAGTAAGAGCTCGCAAGGATTGTTTCCCGGTTGCGAGCTCTTTTTGATGCATATGAAATGTCAAAGCAGGAAATGCTTTGTTCTCTTATGAATTCTTTTTCTCAAGGAACTTATAGGTTACGGCAGCAAGTGCAGCACCTGCGAAAGGACCTACGATAAAAATCCACAGATAAATGATGGGTTCGAAGTTACCTGTAAAAATAGCCACGATTGCAGGACCAAAGCTTCTTGCAGGGTTAACGGATGTTCCGGTTAAACCGATGCCGAAGATATGTACCAGAGTAAGAGTAAGACCGATAATCAGTCCGCCGAAGGAACCGTGTTTGGCTTTTTTACTTGTAACACCTAAAATAGTAAGAACAAAGATAAAAGTAAGAATAATTTCTACCAGCAAACCGGCAAAGATGTTGCCGTTTACTCCGGCAAGACCATTGGAACCGAAGCCGCCGGTTAAGTCGGTAATGCTACCGAGACCAAAGATTGCAGCAAGGATTCCCGCGCCTGCCAGTGCACCAAGAAACTGTGCGCCTACGTAACCGCAGAATGCTTTTAAACTCATTCCTTTGTTAATAAAAACACCAAGTGATACAGCGGGATTGATGTGGCAGCCGGAAATATTTCCGATGCAATAAGCCATCCCCACAATAACAAGACCGAATGCCAGGGCAGTAAGCAGATATCCGCAGCCCATTGCCGCGTCACATCCCACCAGCATTGCGGTACCGCATCCAAGAATTACCAGTACTGCAGTACCAATAAATTCAGCAATAATCTTCTTCATAAGAACCTCCTTGTTTATATGATTTGAAAATGAAAACCATAAAATATATCGGCATTTTTCTTTTTTCTCTTAAGATTACGACATAAAAAGATAATGATAAAGATAAAGCAAAAGATAAATAATAACGTGCCGGAGTCTGCAGACTCCTTTTAGAGGAACTGTGGTAAATCCGGAGAATATAATGCTTTTATATGAAATAAAATATAAAAAAATTGGAAAATTTTAGAAAAAAGGATTGACATTGAAAGGCGGTTAGCATATACTAACAACGAAAAAGTTAAGGTTTTTCTTCATTTTGAAGAGATACAAAGTAAAGACCGTTGATACGGCAGGAGATGAATATGAAAACATTAAAAGATGTAAAAATAGGAGATACCGCAGTTGTGGTAAAGCTTCACGGAGAAGGTGCCATCCGCAGAAGAATTATGGATATGGGCATGACAAAAGGCGTGAAGGTAACAGTGCGTAAGGTTGCACCTTTAGGTGATCCCCTGGAAGTAACCCTGAGAGGATATGAGCTCTCTATCAGAAAAGAAGATGCAGCAATGGTTGAAGTTGAATAAGAAAGTATTTTTTTATGAAGAAGTTAGTATTAACTCACTTCGTTTTATGGAAAGGATTAAAAAATGAGTATCAAAATTGCCCTTGCGGGAAATCCAAACTGTGGTAAAACCACATTATTTAATGCGTTGACCGGCTCTAATCAGTTCGTAGGTAACTGGCCCGGTGTAACTGTAGAAAAAAAGGAAGGAAAGTTAAAAAAGCATAATGATGTTATCATTACGGACCTTCCCGGTATTTATTCTCTTTCTCCCTACACATTGGAGGAAGTCGTAGCGAGAAATTATTTGGTGGAGGAGCGTCCCGATGCGATTTTAAATATTGTGGACGGTACCAATATCGAAAGAAACCTGTACCTTACAACCCAGTTAATTGAATTGGGAATTCCTGTTGTAATTGCCATTAACATGATGGATATTGTAGAGAAAAACGGGGATAAAATTGATACGGAGCTGCTTTCCAAACATATCGGCTGCCCCATTGTAACCATTTCCGCTTTGAAGGAAAACGGAATTGAAGAGGCTGCGGAAATTGCCATTGATGCTGCAGGAAAGAAACATAAAATTCCTCCTCATAACTTCAGTGGTGCCGTGGAACACGCTCTGGCGCATATTGAAGAAGCAGCAATACATAGCATGCCTGCGGAACAGCAGCGTTGGTATGCAATCAAGATTTTCGAGAGGGATTCCAAGGTTCTTGAAAAACTTGCTTTGGATGAGAATCTTGTAAAGCATATGGAAGAAGATATTCGCCTGGCGGAAGAGGAAATGGACGATGATGCAGAAAGCATTATCACAAATGAGCGCTATGAGTACATTGCAGGCATTTTAAAAGATTCTTATAAAAAGAAAAATGCAGGATCACTCACCGTTTCCGATAAAATCGATAAAATTGTAACCAATCGTTTTCTTGCCTTACCTATTTTCGCGGTTGTAATGTGTATCGTTTATTACGTATCTGTTACAACCGTGGGAACATGGGTTACGGACTTTACCAATGACGGACTCTTCGGAGACGGATTTGAATTGTTCGGACTTTTTGTACCCGGTATTCCGGTTTTGGCAGAAACTCTTCTTGGATTTTTGAATACACCGGTATGGTTAAACAGTCTGATTATTGACGGTATTATCGGTGGTGTGGGAGCCGTACTCGGTTTCGTTCCCCAGATGATTGTGCTTTTTACATTCCTTGCATTCCTTGAGGCATGCGGATATATGTCTCGAGTTGCTTTCGTGATGGACCGTTTGTTCCGAAAGTTCGGTCTTTCCGGTAAGTCTTTTATTCCGATGTTAATCGGAAGCGGTTGTGGTGTGCCGGGTATTATGGCATCCAGAACCATTGAAAATGACAGAGACCGTAAAATGACCATTATTACCACTACTTTTATTCCCTGTGGTGCAAAACTTCCCATTATTGCCATGATTTCCGCATCTTTGTTTGACGATGCATGGTGGCTTGCGGTAAGTGCTTATTTAATCGGTGTGGCAGCGGTTATTGTATCCGGTATTATGCTTAAGAAAACCAAGTTATTTGCCGGAGACGTGGCTCCCTTTGTTATGGAGCTTCCTGCATACCACTGGCCTACATTCAGAAATGTATTCCGCAGTGTTTGGGAAAGAGGTTCCTCCTTCATTAAAAAAGCAGGTACCGTAATCCTTCTTTCTTCCATTATCCTTTGGGCCGGCTCCGTATTCGGTGTTGTTGACGGAAGTTTCATGTTTGATGTGGAAATGGAAATGGACAACAGCCTTTTAGGTATTTTAGGAAATGCAGTATGTTGGGTATTCTCACCCCTTGGCTTCGGTTCTGCCAAAGCAACCGTGGCAACCGTTATGGGTCTTGTCGCAAAAGAAGAAGTTGTTGCCGTATTCGGTGTGCTTGATTTCGCAGAAATGAGCAAACTTGCAGGATTTTCATTCCTTCTTTTCAATCTTCTCTGCGCGCCCTGTTTCGCAGCAATGGGTGCAATCAAGAGAGAGATGAACAACTTCAAGTGGACACTTTTTGCAATCGGTTACCAGACTGTATTTGCTTATGCAGTTTCACTGATGATTTATCAGTTCGGTATGCTGTTTGCCGGTGCACCTAATATTTTCGGTGTTGTTGCTGCAGTTCTTGTATTGGGATTTCTGGGATTCATGTTATTCCGTAAGGCTCCCGGTAAGAAAAGCAATAAAGCAGCATAAAAGACTTTGAACGAGGTGATGTCGATATGATTCAATGGATGATTGCCAATGCGGGAACCATTCTGGTTTGCGGAATTTTAATCGGAGTGGTAACTGCGATTATCGTTACGATGATAAAAAATAAAAAAGCAGGGAAACCCACCTGCAGCGGATGTGCCTCCTGCGGCTTAGGATGCACCTGCGATTCCAAAAAAGAATAAATGTATTTTGATACCCCATTTCAATGAAGATGCTCCCCTTTTCGTAATCATGATTTTTGATTGACTTTTGATTTGAAATGGGGTATCATGTTTTAGGTCAATAGAATTGGCGATGCGTGGCTCAGCTTGGTAGAGCGCTGCGTTCGGGACGCAGAGGTCGCAGGTTCAAATCCTGTCGCATCGATAGAAGAAAATAGTCCTCACCGTAAGGTGGGGACTATTTTCTTCTGTATTTATGTTGTAGAAATTGAACCTGCAACTTCAATAGGAATTGAGCGCTCGTTCGGGCGCAGAGGGCTCACGAGGTCCGGGGGACCTCGGTCTTGAGCCGACCGGAGCGGAGCGGAGACCTCACGAGGTCCGGGGGACCTCGGTCTTGAGCCGACCGGAGCGGAGCGGAGACCGCAGGTTCAAATCCTGTCGCATCGCTATGTTATCAATGAACCTGCAACTTCAATAGGAGAGGATGCCCGTTCTCCGTGCCCTATTGATTTGCCTTCTTTTTTGATGTAAAATCATAGTCAAATTTCAGATTTACTTTCGGAGGAATTATAATGAAAAAAGCAGCGACTGTTTTATTATGGGTATCCATCGGCGTGGAAGTTTTGTATGTAATTGCGGCATTGCTCGGAATGGTAATCGGCGGCGCTACCAGTCCGATAGGAAAATTTAATGCTACTGCCGTTATTGCAGCCCTTGTAATGTTTCTGGTTACGGTAGGAATTCCTATGCTTGCCAAAGTAATATTTGCGGTTATTACGTTGTTTGGCCTGAAAGCTAAAAGCAAGTTGTTTGTTACGGAGATTATAGCGATTGTATCTTTTTCGGGTGTATTTTCACTTCTTTCGGCATTGCTGAACAACATCGTATTTATGGTTGTTTCCGGATTTGGTGAGTATTCACTGGGAAGTTATCACTATATAACTGCAGGTATGTCATGGGTTGGTTTCCTGCATGGCATCTCCACGGTATTATTCATCGTAGCTTTATCTTTTTCCATTGCATATAAAAAAATCGAGCTTCCTTACCTTAACAGTATTTCCGAAGAGTAAAAAGCATAAAATGAAAGAAAAAAAGCATATCTTTTTTAAATAATTATACATAACGGAGGTCATAGATATGGGTTTTTTAGAGTCATTTGGAATCGGTTTTCTGATTTTAATGCTGATTGCACTGGTGGTCAGCAGCGTGGGTTTTTATAAGTATGTGTACTTTATCTCACTGGGATACGGATTTTCTATTGCGGCTATGGGTGTGACCTTGTTTGTAATGTATAGGGAAGTAATTGGATGGGGAACCCTGGCTATGTGTGTGCTGTTCCTTATCTATGGTTGCCGTCTGGGTGGCTATCTTCTTATCAGAGAAATCAAAAGTGCCTCTTACAGAAGCACTATGAAAAAGGAAATCAAAGACGGTTCTTCCATGAAATTTATTGCGAAAGTCAGTATCTGGGTAAGCTGTGCCTTTCTTTATGTTCTTCAGGTTTCCCCTTTGCTTTTCAGATTGATGAATGCGGAAAAACTGCTTGCAAATAACACGGAAGCACTTGTCGGTGGAACGGATATCGTGACCATTGTAGGTGCGATTATTATGGCATTGGGCATTATTCTGGAATCTGCAGCTGATTTCCAGAAGAGCAGGGCAAAGAAAAAGAACCCTTCCAGATTCTGCGATACGGGACTTTATAAAATTGTCAGATGCCCTAATTATCTGGGCGAGGTACTGTTCTGGACGGGTGTATTTGTATCCGGAATTAATATTTACGCCAATGCATGGCAGTGGATTGCGGCAGCAATCGGTTACATCTGTATCGTTTATATCATGTTCGGTGGTGCAAGAAGACTGGAGCTTCGTCAGAACCGTAATTACGGAGATGATCCGGAGTATCAGGCATATGTCAAAAAGACACCGATTCTGATTCCGCTTATTCCTTTATACAGCGTAGCTAAGCACAAATGGCTGGTGGGATAAGAGATTGATTTTTTAAAATGGTGCATGGCAAAAAAGGGGCGGAAAAAACTACATAGCAGAGAGGTTTTATATGCATCAGAATAAAGATGTTTTTCAGGGGCGGTCTGTGCCTGCGGCGGTGGCAAAATTTGCAATTCCCACCATCCTCAGCCAGATGGTAACCCTGTTGTATAATCTGGCGGATACATTTTTTGTGGGACAAACCAACAATCCGTCACAGGTGGCGGCACTTACTTTAAGCTTCCCGATTTTTATGACGTTGACAATGGTGGGAAATCTGTTTGGTATCGGTGCCAACAGTTTTATTTCCCGTTCTTTGGGACAAGGAGATAAAGAACGGGCAGCCAAAGCATCTACCTTTGCTTTTTACGGAGCACTGGCAGGGGTTTTGGTGATTATGGGTGTTCTGGGAATTTTTATGGAGCCGATTCTGACTCTTATCGGAGCGGTGACTCGGGAAACCTATGAGGCTACGGAAGGATATTTGCGCTGGACGGTAATTTACGGCGGAATTCCTACGGTTGCAGCCCTGATGGCAGGACATTTAATCCGTTCCGAAGGAAATACCAAGCAGGCGAGCATCGGTATGGCGTTGGGTGGTATTTTAAATATAGTGCTGGATTACGTATTCGTTTCCCTTATGGGAATGGAAGCTGAGGGAGCGGCAATTGCCACGTTTATCTCTAATATTTGTTCCTTCCTGTATCTGTTTGTTGTGATACTTCGCACCAAAGGAACGGTTATCGTATTAAATCCCCTGAAGTTCCGTTTGGAAGGAAGAATTGCCAAACAGGTAATTCTTGTAGGGATTCCTGCGGCGGCGATTATTGTACTGGGCAGCAGTGCCAATATTGTACTGACCCATTTTATGTCGGAATACGGAGATATTTCCATTGCGGCATTCGGAATTGTGCAAAAAATCGGTACGGTGGCAATTCAGATTACTGTTGGTCTTACCCAGGGTATTATGCCCCTTTTAGGATATTGTTACGGGGCAAACGATATGAAACGTCTAAAAGAAATCAATCGGTTTGCCATTTTATTGCTGGGATGCTACGCAGGCCTCTGTCTGGTGGTGGTAGAGATTTTTGCGGAACCTGTGGTCCGGATTTTTATTGATGAAGAGGCAACGGTAAACAAAGCGGTGGAGTTTGTCCGAATTTGGTTTTTCTGTGCGCCGGGAATGTGTTTTACGAATCTCTTCGGAAGTATTTTTCAGGCCATGGGCAAGTGGCTTCAGTCTCTGGCTCTTACTCTGGTGCGTCAGGCGGTGGTACTGTTTCCCATGCTTGTAGCAATGAATTTCTTCTTCGGGGAAATCGGTCTGGTGTATGCCCAGCCGGTGGCGGACACCGTTGCTTTGGTTCTGGGAATTCTCCTCTATGCGCTGATTATGAAGAATCAAAATAAAAAATTTATACATAATGAATAAAAATAAGTGGCTTGTATTGTGTGATATACCAAAAAACAAGCCACTTGTTCCTTTTTTTAACACAAAAAAATAAAAAAAGGGTAAAATTTTTTAATAAAAAAGGAGGTTTGCTATGAACAAGGAAGAAAAAAAGTTACTTAGACGTATTGGAATGCTTGCACTTTCTGTTGTTCTGGTGTTGACAAATATGGGCGGTCCGCTGACAACCGTCTTTGCGTCGGAATTACCGGACACGGATACAAGCAGTATCCCGATACAGGACGTATTCGGTTCCGAAGAATGTGAGATTGGGCAAGTGAAGGTTGATAGTAGTGGCTATAGCATTTTTTTTATTGACAATAATGAGCTTGTAAACGCATATGATTCAGCTAGGACTGAAGAAAATTTTATGGATTCTCTGGCAAAGCTGGAAGAAAATTTCGGACGGACTTACGTTGATGCGGTAGAATTCACTTTTGAGGATGAAAGACGAAGCATCTCTGCGGCATTATATCAGTCTGCAATCGATGCGATGGCGGGAAGCAGCAAAGAAAATTATTTTTCCGTAAAAGAATCTTTGGATTACGACGGACAGGTACTGGAATTTAAACTCCATGAACCCCGTGCATTTGAGGATGAAAGTGCTTCGGAATTGAACTATGATGTTGATATTATTCCTTTTAGTTCAGAAGAAGAGGCCAGCGTCAGAATTAAAACCTCGGAGAATTATACGGATTATAGTAAAATATCCGATTCTTTGGATATTTGCTTTAATGCAACAAACAAAGACTGGACTTATCAGATGATGGAATGCCTCGGCTTAAAGAATGCAGAGGTTTTAGTATTTGATGAGGAAGGAAATGTTGTTCTTGAGGGCGAGTATGTATATTCAGACCTGCACTCAAGAGATGAAGCAACTCTGACGTTGTATTCAGCTGAGGTGTTGGATGCGGATTCTTTATATTATGTTGAGCTAAAACCTTATCTCGGAACGGTTGATAAGGACGCATCTTCTCTGAATATTGATTATAAGGAAACAAATACAGGAACGCTTTCGGAAGATGAAATTCTTGAACTGCTTTCCAATTATGACAGGGAAGATCAGCTGAAGAGCATTGTTATTACAAATGAATCTACAGAAAATAATGTTGTTTCAAAAAAGGTTGCAGATGCTGCAATTGAACTGGTTGCAGGAAATGCAGATGCAAAGGTATCCTTCCGGTTTGAAGAGGACAACGGTACAATGCAGGAATGGTCTTTGTGTGATTTGGACCAGGCTTACAAGCAGATTGCAGACCAGACTGTAAATGGTAAATTGAATATTGATTATGATAACGAGGCATCGGTTGTATCTGCAGTGTTTGAAAGTCAGGAACTGGTTGCAGGGAGAGTAGCATTTGCCATGATATATCCTAATGTGGTAGCCAGTGAAAATTGTCTGAACGGAATTTTTCCCACTAACTGTGAAATTGAAACTTACTATGCAGAAACAAGCGGACGAATTGTGGTAGAGGATGATACGTATTCTTTGATATTAGATGATATCAATGCACTGGAAGCGGATAGGAACTACACTATCATTGAAAAAACATACCGGGGTGAGGAAGAAATCCGGACGGAAGATAACGGCTATTCTTACCGTATATTAACATTGAATCCTGCAGGAATCGGTGCAACATCTTTTGATCGGGAAAGTTTGGTACACGCATTAAGTTTTCGAACATCTGAGTCCTACGATGAAATCATCTATGTTACCAGGTCTGCGGATATGACGGCAGAAATTCCGGAAAACATAATGAGTACGCTGGTGAACTATTTAAAGGTTGCCACGACTGACCATTCGGTTTACCTTCGCCTTCGCGTGGAGAATCCGGAAACAGGAAGCGGTGTGGACTGGATTATTGTAAATCCGGAATCTAACGAAGAGAAACAGACCCTGAGTGCATCTTTTGCGGAAGAAGAATATAAGGCGGTTCTTACATTGGGAGGATGTGCTCTGACAGGAGATTCCGTGAATTTCACCGTTTTTAAAAATAAAGAAAATGACGGAGATGCAGTAGAATCTCTTAAGAAATTGTTTGTAAAGCCCGGCACGAAACTGGAAGTTTTGGATACCGAACTGGAGGGATATTTTACAGAGGATGATGAGTATGTTTATGTAGAGCTGTTCGATATCGGCAACTTTGATGCAGAGAAAACACTTGAAATTATTCCCGCCCAGTATAAGGGCAATATTACAATTACGGGTGGAGAGTTTAAAACTTTAACAATCAGTTATGATGAGGCCGACGCGGAAGTTCTTACGGAAGAGCAGCTGGGCAGAATTCTTTCTTTCTATGATAAAGATGATAATTTGGACAATATTACGATTTGTCAGCCCATGACAGATGAGTCCGTCATTTATAAAAGTGTGGCAGACAGTGCAGCGAAGCTGGTAGCAAATTCCAGACTTGCACAGCTTGTGTTTGAGTTTAAAGATGAGGAAACCGGCAGAATACAGCAGTGGCGTCTGGATGAAGTAGATGAAACTACGGTTCAGACCGGAGATCAGTATGTAAGTGCACTTTTACATGTTCAGACAAAAACATACGAAGAAGACTTTGTTGAATTTAGTCTGGACAAAAAAGAGCTTGTAGCCAACAGACTGTCACTTACGTTTATTTTTAACCGTAATAATGAAAATGAAGAAGAAGATGATGCTCTGATAGAGATTCTGGGTGAAAAGGGCATAAGGCTTACTACGTATAATCAGGAAATCAATGGGTATTACAGCATAGACGAGTTTAGAGTGTGCATCGAATTAGAGAATATTTTATCTATTATGGATAATACCTTATATGGTATTGAACCCTGGGTTTATATCGGGATTACGGAAACCGTTAATGAAGGAGAGGCAACTGTTGAGACTCTTTATCTGGATGCTGCTAACCTTACAAAGGAAGTTTTCGACGAAGATGAACTGATAAATGCTGCTTTATACTATAAGGAAAGAAATTACATTTTTGACCGCATTACCATAAAACAGGAACAGACCGGAAATAATTTTATCTCCGAATATGCAGTCAATGAACTCAGAACCATTCTTGCCGAAAACGATAACAGCATGCTCGTTTACATATTCGCTGACGATGAAGAGTCCGAAACAACATGGGAATTCAGAAATGTTTATGAGCTGAATCAGGATCTTGATGTAAATCTTGAATGGGAGTCAACAGAAGACGGACTTAAGGTGAAGTTTCCCGAGAGTCCCCTCGATGTGGCAGAAAACATTAATCTTTCCATTCGTGTAACGGAGGAATCGGATTTTTATAAAAATGTATTAAATCCTGCATTGGGTGAGCCTTTGTATGAAGGTGAAGAGCAGAACGGCCATTATATCTTTTTAACTGCCGACGGATTTTCGTATGTTGACAGAACCGGTGCTTTTTATACCAGAAATCCGGAAAATGATGTCATTACGTTGTATTCCGTATGTCTTCAGGAATGTAACCTGTATTCAGAATTACTGGTACTTCCCTGTGAGTACACAGACATTCTCCTTCCCTATGAACAGCCGGTAGATCTTCCCGAACTTGATGAAGGATGGGACGAGGTTATCTGGACACCTTTGAACATTGATGCATTTAGTATTGAAAACCTGAAGTTAGTGGCACGTAAATTAAACAAAGAGTGTTACCTCAGAGTAGATTATACGGATAAAAATACAGATACCGCATATTTCAGAATTTTCCGCATGTACACGACTACGGGAGACAGTGTAAAAGCGCCTGAGCTTCCCGTTATCCATGCAATGCCCGGAGTGGATGCCACCCTTGCGGATATTGACTTAAATGAAAGAGTCTTTGACGGAGATACAACAAACGGAAGTTTTGCATGGGTAAATCCGGAAACATCTTTGGATGAATATGCGGACTTTGAGTATCATTATTTTGATGCCGTATACACCGCACCGGACGGAAAAACAGCCAATGTGTCCGTTCGTCTGGATATGGTTAGCGTGGAAAAAATTGTTTTCCATGTAGGTGTGGCAGACGGAGATGATTATGTCTTCTACCCTCTGGGAAGTGCTACTCTGCAGACCGGAGATGAGCTGGTTCTGGGTGGAGTAGTGCAATTAAACTGCTACAGTGAAGAATATATCGATTCCGATGCTGTTAAAACAGTTTGGTCAAGCAAAGAAACCCTTACACCGGCTACGGATATTTCAAGCGGTTACGTAGAAAACATTCAGAAATATGTCGCAACCGGTAAAGGCAAAAAAACTTTTACCCTTTCCGTGGTAAATGCGAAAACCAATAAGGTATTAAAGAGTGCTACGGTTACCATTGACGTATATGAGAAGGAGCTCTTCTGGTTTGACAACGCGGTGTTCGGATATACAGATACACAAAACAGCGAAGATTCCATGAAGGGAACACTCACTTTTACAATTGAACGGAACAACTACAATGCAGCCAAAAAGCTTTCTTTTAAGAGCAATGATACAGCAGTTCTTAAACTGGAAAAGGCGAAGGTTACGGTTCCGGAGTCATCAGATGAACCGGTTGTAATTACAGTGGATTATACTTTTAAAAAGTATGGTAAAACTTTTGTTACCGTGGCGGCAGCAGACGAGAAAAAGTCTGCCAAGAATATTGCCATGGAAAGAGTGAATTATGCTCCTGTCATAAAAGAAACCACAGTTACTGTCAATAAGGCATGGACTACATATGAAGGCGCGTACACCACACTGGATATTTTATATCATGACGATACGGTTCCCGTGGATTCTTATATCGTAACAGGAAAGAATGCATCCGATTTCCTTGTGAGAAACCAAACAGTAGTTTTAACGAACAAGAATTTAAAAAATGGTACCTATAAGCTGAAACTGGAAATTCCCTACCTGTTGTTGGAATCCGGTGAGACCTTAAAAGAGACAATTGAGATTAAGGTTAAGGTCATAAACAAGGCTCCTAAAATTACCGTAAAACAGACACAGAAGCTGAACGAATTTTATAATACGAATTATATGCAGCGTGATGGTGCGGGACGGATTGTAATTGATACCGACGGATATGAATTGATAGGATTCAATCCTTGGGGAGATACTTCTGCCATTCAGTTCCATGAAGTGTGGGCTGCAGGGGATTACGTATATGATCTGACTTGTAGCAGAGAAGAAGACAAGCTCCTTACCAAAGACCAGAAAAAGTATGAACTTGTCTGTACAATCTGGTCAGATTACGGTTCTTACACGAAAGTCATTGATTTTAATGTAAAAACAGAGAATAAGAAGCCGAAGCTTACTGTTGAGGTAAATCCTGTGTTCAATACCTTTTTGGGAGAACTTGAAGCCGACCTGACGGTAATGGAAAACGGCAATGAAGCAATTGATCTGACTCAGTGCCGGATTGAAGTCATGGATGGCAATCGTGCAGTGAGTATTAAAAGTGATGAAGCAGTAAAATTAAAAGTTGGTAAGAATCATTATTTCTTTGATGATAACAGAGGTGTTTCCATCCGACTGGACGGAAGCACTGCAGTTAAGGCTACCGATAAAATTACATTCCGGATCAGTAAGTCCGAATATACAAGCGCAATTGATGTTGCTTGTAATGTTAAGGTAGATACTGCTACCCCTAAAATTCAGCTGCGTCAGCCTACGGTAACGCTGAATGCAAATAAAGATTTTTACCGTTATGCGTACTTTTTAAACACCGTACAGGTAAAAGGTGCGGAAGAGGTTATTGATTATACACCGGATACCGTGGAAATAAAGGCAAAAGATACAAAATCCGAAAATGCCCTTGCAAACGGCCTGAGGGTTTACGGTGCAGGCATCAGAAACGTGTATACATTACTGGATAAACCTGTTGCGACAGGAACCTATAAGTTTGAAGTCATTCATAAAGTGGGCGATGTATCTCTCAGTGCACCCCTTACCGTTAAGGTAGTGGACAAAGCACCCGCAAAATGTCTGAAGGTAACAACCAAGGGCAAGCTTGATGTGCTTAAGAGAGAAAGCAGTTACATTACCATGAGTCCTAAAATCACCGGATTAAACGGTTTTGTAACGGATTTCTACTTAAAAGGTGCAGATGCGGAACTCTTCGAAGCATATATGGATGAAACCGGTGAATGTATTGTACAGCTGAAGAGCGAATATGTTGATGAAGAACAGGTATACAAATACCGGACCAAACATACCTACAAGGTAACCCCTGTTTATGTAGTTGCTGCATGGGAGCGCGGTCCTGAGTATCTTCTTGAAGGTGCACAGCAAAAGATTAAGCCCGTCCAGAGTAAAACAAAGGTAGTGGTGGAATCTGACGGAAATGTTCTTTATGCAAACATGGGCGAAAAACTCGCGTTAGACTTTTATGCTTTTGCAGGAGCTGAAGAAGTACTTATTAAAGAAGTGTCTCTTGCAAATTATACAAATGACCTTATCTGGTCCGGCGAAATGCTGTATGCCCGTGAAAGCGGAAAACAGTTGTTGAAAGCAAGCGGAACCTATGCCCTGAAATTCAATGTATCTTATGTGGATGGTGACGGTACCCTGAAGGACACCGTTGTAACCTATAAAGTAAAAGTAATAAGATAAATGTTGCTTCATAGCTCATGCCCGGGGTTTTTGCCTCGGGCATGAAGCATTTTGGGGATAACTTTTAAAAGTAGGTGACTAATTGTTTTACAATTATATGAAAGCGCTTACATTTTAGGAAAAATTTGTATTAAAAAAGGAAAATAATAGACAAATTACATAAATAGTGGTACAATTTGCCTATCAAACTGTTAAGGAGGATTCAATATGAGCAGGAAATTTAAAAGAAACTTAAAACAATTTCTTGCAGCTTTCATGGCAGTAGCGATGCTGGCTACCACAGTAGCCAACACTCCTCTTGTTGCATTTGCAGAGGGGGGAACCACTACCACGGCAGAGCTGGAAAACAATTTGCCGAGTACTTCAGATGAAGTTTATGAAGTAAGTTGTGAGGAAATGTCTTGTGAAGATGAGGCTCTTTTGGAAGAAGGAACCGAAGAGGGTTCGGAGGGAGAGTCTGAAGAGAACACCGAGGAAAATTCAGAAGAGAACTCTGAAGAAAATCCCGGTGAAGAAGCTTATGCAGGTAAGGAATTTACCGAAGATGCCGGTGAAGCTACGCTTTACGGTCTGGAAATCAACGCATGGGATATGGAAGAAGGTGTGGATTTCGAAGAAACCGCACTTGCGATTCTGGAAGGTCTGGACAAGACCTATGATATTATCACCTTGTGCGACAGAGCTATCCAGTACGGAATTTCGAAAAACCTTTACAATGCGGCAGTAGCGGCAACGGATGCGGATTCCAAGGAGCATGAACAGATTCGCGTGAATTTTGCCGGTGAAGAAGCATTGGCAGATGAAAACTGGTGTTTCCAGAATGTAAAAACTGTTGTTGATGATGAAGCAACACAGGTTCCTTTTGGTGGAGAAATTTATCTTCCCGGGGAAGGTGAAACAGATATTACTTTCATGTTAGATGACGGTTGCTATGATTTTACGGCAATGGCTGAACTTGTTACTTTTATCGGTTGTGCCAATGCAAACGATGACACCGAAATTTACAATGCTTTTATCGCTGCATTTGGCGAGGAACAGAAGGCAATTGAAGTTGCGACTACCGACGGAACCTTCCCTTCTGATGTGTATGGATATTATTCCACATGGCAGGATGATACCAATTCCGGTGCGGACATCTCCATAAGCGGCATCCAGAATCTGGAAGAAAGCGTTACCTATTGTCTTGGAGAAAAGGTTTACATTGGTGATTACAATACATGGATGGAAGGAGAATATAAGTATGAAAGTCTTGTCCTTCATCCCGGTAATGTGGACGCAAATGCTTTTACGGAAGAACAGGTAATTGAAATTCTTGCAAATTACGACGAAAAGTCATTTGATGAAGTTACTATTTTTATTTTAGATGAAAATATGGTGGCAACCGTTGATAAAGATGTTATCAATGCAGCCCTTCCTTACTTAAAAGACAGTGAGGGAGAAAGAGCTTCCGTAGTTCGTATTAATATCCGGAATCCGGAAATGGAAAGCAGTATGGACTGGATTCTTGTAAATCCCGGAACCCAGACTGCAGACCAGACACTGAATGCTTCCTTTGGAATCAGTGAAGGTGTGGCTATTGTTAGTGTCGGAGAACAGTCTCTGAAAGCCGGAATGGTTAACCTTAACATTACAAAGAATAAAGAAAAAGACAGTACTTCCGTATCCGAAATTCAGGATTTGTTCGGAAGCGAATGGGCACAGCTTGAAGTTACCGGCGTTGAGACACACTCTTATATTGACGGTGATGAATGGAATTGCTGGATTGGAATTGATGAAGTAACACTTCTTACAGCAAATAC
>JAFUJA010000016.1 GCA_017473905.1 Lachnospiraceae bacterium
CATACCTCTAATATGGTATCAGCTTTACTCGTTATTCTTCCACGTATCCTATAGTTAAATGTCTTACCTATTTTTTCAATATCTTCTTCTTGACTTTCACACAAGATAACATCATTGATATCAAGACACTCTAAAGGATCTGATAAAGTATCCCCAATGTCGTAAACGCAAGGATGAGAAAAACATATCATACTATGACCATCACTAACAACGTTCAAAATAGCTTCTTTACTTTCTTCATCTAACCATTCAATCTCTTTTATGTACATATTATTCCTATTTCTCCAACATCCTCGATTCTGTTTTTCATTTAAATATGATAGTCTACTTCTCCTGTCACGTGTCGTTGTAACATGGTCAATTTAAAATCTTTATTCATCTATTCTCTGTGACGATTGAGCCACGAAGAACATCTCCGATTCAGTGTTTGTGTTTAGGAATTAAGAAAATATTTCATCCCCATTTTGCGTGTCAATTTCACATGGGTATTTTGAGATCGTCATGAATAAAATATATCTTTCTGCTCCATGTAAGATGTCACTATGTCCTTTCTCAATTTGCATAGCATCTCTTCTTCCGGAATATTCAAATAATACAAATCTCCGTCCTCTAATACACCATTTGAAGCATCTTCCGCATTGTCTGCGTATTCAATGACAAATGCTTCCCTTGAGTTTAAGTATGTTATTTTACAATAACAATTATTATACACTAAGTAACGATATTGTTTTTTTCCTATAATCTCATTCTTAAACCCTAGTTCTAAAAAAATACTTTCTACTGTTTCCTTCAAAGTATTTATATCCATTTTTCTACTCCTATTCGATGATATTTCCATCCAAATCAATTCGAATGGTTCCGATAAGTACGGAATCACTGCTTCGGTATATGGAAACTATATCATCCTGTGCATTTCGCGTAAAGAAGTATTTGGTTGTTTCATTGATTCTTCTCCTTTTACATAAAAATAAGGTTGTGCGACTGCACAACCTTATACATAATAGCATATTAAAATCTAGTATTCAAAAATCTACTCCTGCTTCTCCACCTTAATCTGATTAACCTCTTCATTCAGGGAAAGCATCATGGCATTTTTTATTTCTCTTTATTCTTAAACTGGGTGTACTGAGGAATCCAAACGAGCTCAATGGTACCAATGGGGCCGTTACGCTGTTTTGCAATAATAATCTCGGAAATACCCTTCTGTTCACTGTCCTTATTGTAATAATCATCACGATAAATAAACATTACCACGTCCGCATCCTGCTCAATTGCTCCGGACTCTCGAAGGTCGGATAACATGGGTCTGTGATCCGGTCTCTTCTCTACTTCACGGCTCAACTGCGAAAGAGCAACCACCGGAACATTTAATTCTCTTGCCAGTGCTTTTAAGGAACGGGAAATATCAGAAACTTCCTGCTGTCTGGAATCGCTTTTACCGCTACCCGTCATAAGCTGTAAGTAGTCAATCATAATCATATCCAGGCCATGTTCCAGTTTGAATTTACGGCATTTGGAACGCAGCTCGGAGATACTGATGCTACCGGTATCATCAATGATAATCTTGGAATTACCTACTGCAACGGCACCTTCTACAAGCTGTGCCCATTCTTTGTCCGTCAGATTACCTGTACGCATATTCTGGGAGCTGACCATGGACTGCATCGCCAAAAGACGGTTTACCAACTGCTCCTTGGACATTTCCAGACTGAACAGTGCAACACATTTATCGCTCTTTAAAGCCGAATTCAGGGCAATATTCAAAGCAAAGGCTGTTTTACCCATGGAAGGACGTGCAGCAATCAGAATCAGGTCAGAAGGCTGAAATCCGGCCGTAGAATAATCAAGGTCGGCAAATCCTGTAGGAATACCGGTAATGGAACCGGAAGTTCTTGCAGCTGCCTCAATCATATCCAGGGAATTCATAACGATTCTCTGAATAGGCACAAAGTCGCTTCCTTCTCTTCTTTGCACAACCTCAAAAATCTTTTTCTCGGTTACCTCCATAATATCTTCCACTTCATCTTTACCGGCATAGCACATATCGGTAATTTCTTCCGTGGTACGAATCAGCTTACGCATAACTGCTTTTTCGTGGACGATACGGGCATAATGTTTTACATTGGCGGAAGTAGGTACCGTGGTCACAATTTCCCTTACGTATTCAAGGCTGCTGACTTCGTCAGGCACATCTTTCTCCTTTAACTTATCCTGAAGGGTAACAAGATCCACAGACCGTCCCGCATTATTCAATTCTACAATGGCGTTAAAAATCACGCCATACTGTTTATTATAAAATTCTTCCCCGGTAATGATTTCCGAAGCCGTTGTAATCGCCTGCGCATCCATAATCATGGAGCCGAGAACAGACTGCTCCGCTTCGGGAGAATGGGGCAAAATTCTTTTCAGAACTGCTTCATCCATGGTGTCTCATCTGCTTTCTACTTTATTTTGCATCTACCTCAACCTTAAGCTGTGCCGTTACTTTCGTGTGAAGCTTAACAGGCACATCAAAGCTGCCGGGATTCTTAATGGCATCCTTTAACTGGATTTTCTTTTTATCAATCTTTTTACCATACTGTTCTTCCAGCGCTGCAGAAATTTCTTTGGCGGTTACAGAGCCAAAGGATCTGCCGTTTTCGCCGGCCTTAATGGTAAGGCAGACTTTCATTTTATCCATCTCTTCCGCAAGCTGTTTTGCCGCATCAAGCTGCTCTTTGGCAACTTTCTCTTCGTTGGCTTTCTGAAGTTTTAAATCGTTCATATTGGAACCATTTGCTTCGATTCCTACTTTTTTAGGAAGGATAAAATTACGTGCGTATCCATCGCTTACTTCTACGAGGTCGCCTTTTTTACCCAACGCTTTTACATCCTGTAATAAAATAACTTTCATTGTTTTCTCCTGCTTTCAATTCTAGATTTCTTTGTTGGCAATCATTTCGTCCAAAGTGTCCTGAAGCTTCTTGATTGCCTCTTCCAGGGTAATTCCTTCAAACTGGGCACCTGCGATATTCATATGACCGCCACCGCCAAGTTTCTCCGTTACTACCTGAACGTTAAGTTCATCAATGGAACGGGCACTTAAGTAAATTTTGCCCTGATAATCGGTGAAGACAAAGCTTGCCTTTACACCGTTAATATTCAATAATTCGTTGGCTGCCTGTGCCGCCACAATGGTAGGACTCTGACAACCGTAACCGTCACAGGAAGAGATTGCGTAATCATTCCTGTAAATCATGGAATCACGGATTGTTTTTGCCTTTGCCATATATTCAGAAGCATCTTCCCTGAAGAGTTTACGTACTCTTGTAAGGTCTGCGCCGCATCTCTTTAAAAATGCCGCCGCTTCAAAGGTTCTTACACCGGTTTTGGTTACGAAATTATTGGTATCCACAACCATACCTGCATAAATGCAGTCTGCCTCAAAGCCTTTTACCTTGGCTCCCGTATCTACGTACTGAAGAATTTCGGCAACCATTTCACAGGCTGAAGACGCATAAGGCTCCACATAGGAAAGTGTAGCATTTTCAATGGTTTCGCTACCCTGACGATGATGGTCAAGTACCACAATCGCCTTACAGCATTTCAACAAATCCGGACATTCCGTAATGGAAGGTTTATTAATATCCACGACAACCAAAACCGCATTATTACCTACAAGCTCCAATGCTCTCTGACTGCTTACAATCGTATCTTCCTCGTAATCGGGAATCTGCTTATATAAGTCCACAATAGGCTTCAGTGACTGGGTAACATCGTTCATAACGATATGTGCTTTACGCTGCATGGAACGGGCAATGGTAGCAATACCTACGGCTGCACCAAAGCTGTCCACATCGGGAATTCTGTGACCCATTACAAAAACCTGATCCTTGGTAGTAAGAATCTCCTGTAATGCCTGCGCTTTTACACGGGCTTTTACACGGGTGCTCTTTTCCACCTGCTGGCTCTTACCGCCGAAATACTGAATGGAACCGGGCGCTTTTACCACCGCCTGATCACCGCCGCGTCCCAAGGCAAGGTCAAGAGAAGCTCTCGCAAACTCCATATTCTGGCTGTAACTCAATCCGCCAAGACCAATACCGATACTTAAAGTAACCGCTCTTTCGTTACCGATGCTTACGGTTTTAACATCTTCAAGAATATCAAATTTACCTTCTTTTAACTGGGTAACGGCTTTTTTACGGAGAATAAGAAGATACTTATCCTTCTCCAGTTTACGCACAATACCATCCACGGAGGCAATATATTTGCTGATTTTACGATCAATCAAAGCAAGAAGCAGTGAACGGCGCACATCCTCTACCGCTTCCAGCACTTCCTCGTAATTATCCAGATATAACATACCAACCGCAAGGCTCTGGTCGTCATTTTCCCGCAAGGCAATTTTTAACGCAGTTTCATCAAAAAGATAAATTCCAATCAGATAATCCGCTTTGCCTTCCGTATCCACCAGCTTGCTGTGTTCAAGCATATCAGTCAAACTGATTCGTTTCATTTTACACAGAAATTCTTTAGACTGATAGGAAAATTCCACCTGACTTTCTGCTTCTTCCTTGGGGAATTTGTCCTTGGTCAAGGATGTAAAAACAGATGAAATCGGCTTGTGCATGGGCTTTTCTTCTCCCATAAGGCGATCGAATTCTCCGTTGCTCCAGACAATCTTGCCGGACTCATCCACCAGTGCATGGGGAAGTTCCAGCTCACGCAACAGGCGGCTTTGCACCTGTCCGTACTCCGTCGCAAAGCTCACCAGCTCCTCAATATACAGCTGACGGCTTTTTAAATACAACAGAATAACACAGATAAAATATCCGATCAGAAAAACAGTAATCGGAATTCCTGCGCGGTAATCATAAAAGTAAATACCAATATTGATAAGGGAAAGCAAAACACCAAGCAGAAATATAATATTCCACATGATTTTAATTTTCCCTTTCATTTTTGCTTTTTTTGCCATGTTTTCCTCACATTATAAAAGATATACATTCCCCCGAAGGGAAAAACCCCATTTACTCCCATTTTTATGATTATACCATTTTCCGCGAAGAACTTCCATAACATTATTTGGGTTTAAAAGCGGATGTAAAGTCTATATTTAGGGGTTGACAAGTCAGGTATTTTTAAATTATGTCCAATTGGCATGTACAAAAAAGAGTAATCAAAATAATTGTATTATTCTGATTACTCTTTTCTACCAATTAAATTTGTACCTATTTTAATCTACTTTCTTAATGTTACCAAAATCACTGTAACCAATCAGGTGTATTTTCCGGATCAACTACATCAGCATAATTGAAAGATTCCTCTTCTTCATAGTTGTTGCTGTCGCTACTGTGATTATTACTATTGAGGCGCGCTTCTTTGATAAGATCCATTAACTCATCAAAAGGCATATTCGCAATTTCTTCCTTTGATAAACCTAATAAAACTGAGTAATACTCAAAATCCTGCTCAGCAAGTTTATCTTTTCCTAATACCACATCAGAAGCAGGAACTTCTGTTATAGGTTGCTCCGTTTCTGTTGTAGTAACTTCTTCCTGTGCAACTGTATTCTGTTCTGAAGATTCCAGTCTTAAAAATTTGGAATATTCACTAAATAAATCTTCAAAATTTCCCGTTTCTTCTTTTCTATCCGCTGCCCATCTATCTATAAACATAAAAACCAGTCCATCATAATCAATCGGAACATGAATGTAAAAATCCGTTATTTGGGTATATATAGTACCGAAATCATTCCATTCCCCCTTTATTTTTTCCGTATATTGTTCATATCCATCATATTCCTTGCCGTTATAATTAATAATCTGATTTTCAAAAAATTCTTCTGTTGTGTAATAGTCCATCATCGCCATGGAAAATCCCCACATTCCATATTGGCGAACATTAGAATCAGAATATACTACCTTTACTCTAAAATATCGCCATTCATATCCCTCTGAAGCAGCTTGTCCATTATACGCATCTACAATTTTATAATCAGAAACTGTCATATTGCCATAAGTTGTCATTTCCGGATTGGTTTTACACGGCGAAGGGAATTTCATTGCATCATCCCATGCCATATCACACACAAGTCCTCTTTCCTCAAATTCCGCTTTCAAAGCTTCCCCTATATATGCACCGCAAACAGAGCAGGCAGCCGGCTGCTGATAATTCGGTTCTGTGCCGATTATGTGTTCCAGGGCCACCCCTTCAAATTCACCACAGACACTACAGGTTTTGGGCGCCGTACAGCTAGCCTCCATCCATGCATGCCCCAAAGCAGTCCCTTCTGTAACTCCACAATCAGTACAAGTTTTAGGCGTAGTACAATTTGCATCTGTAAAAGTATGTTCGTGACCGCAAGCAGTCATTGACGCAATTGTAATAACCATTAAACCAATTAAAACTAATTTTCTCTTCATAATGTGCATTCTCCTTATATAATTCTGTCATCCTGCATATTATAACGCTATCAGTGTTTTTAGTCAACTCTTTCAGTGTTTTATCAAAACGCCATAAGTGTTATATGCTACTTTACAATGAGTGTAGGAGGTGTACACAGTATGATAAAAGATTTACCCTTAAAATTAAAAGAATTGAGGACATTAAGCAACTTATCCCAGAAGGATGTGGCACATAAATTGAACGTTTCTCCTTCTATCATCAGCGGGTATGAAACCGGCGAACGGACTCCCAGTCTGGAAAATCTCCTTGCTCTGTCCTACCTTTACAAATGCACCACCGACTATCTACTGGGCAAGACAAACTCTACACCTAAGATAACCTTAGATACCGATAACTTAACCACTGAACAAATTCATGCGTTACAATCCCTTATTAAAACAATAAAACCTCATTAAAAAACCCCTGAGTTTACACTCAGGGGCTTCCTTTTAAAATTAATCCTGTACGTAAGGCATAAGTGCAACGTGACGAGCTCTCTTGATAGCTACGGTCAGTGCTCTCTGATGCTTAGCGCAGTTTCCGGTAATTCTTCTGGGAAGAATCTTACCTCTTTCGGATACGTATCTCTTTAACTTAGCTGTATCCTTGTAATCAATTACATTATCCTTGCCACAGAATACGCAAACTTTCTTTCTTCTGCGAATTCCGCCTTTTCTCTTCATGGGAGAATCGGATTTATCTGCTTTCACAAATGCCATAATATTGCCTCCTATCTAAAAAACGTTCCTAGGTGAAGGGCAGCTCACTGTCAATTCCATCAGCCATGCTCATGAAATCATCATCTGCAGCCACGGGAGCTTCTCTACGGAATCCACCGTTTCCACCTGCAAAGTTTCCGTCGCCTGAGCTGTTCTTGCTCTCAGCGAATTCCTGGTCTTCTGCCACAACATCAGTTGTGTATACCTTCTGACCATCCTTGTTAGTGTAACTTCCGGTCTGGATACGACCGGTAACCAATACCTTGGTTCCCTTATGAAGATACTTCTCGGCAAATTCTCCGGCTTTTCCGAATGCTACAATATTGATAAAATCAGTACTGTTTTCTTCGTTTCTGGAAAATCTTCTGTCCACTGCAAGTGAATATCTTGCAATCGCAGTAGCGTTTTCGCCCTGGGAATATCTCACTTCAGGATCCCTCGTCAAACGACCCATAAGAATTACTTTATTCATATTATTCCTACTTTCTATTCTTCGTCCTGTCTAACGACTAAGTATCTGAGAACGTTGTCCATAATACGAACACGGCTCTCAAGTTCTGCAGGAGCAGATGCTTCAGCGTCGAACTGGATGAAATAGTAGTAACCTTCACGCATTTTCTGGATTTCGTAAGCAAGTCTCTTCTTGCCCTGTTCATCCACATTTGTGATTGTTCCACCGAATCTTTCGATATAAGCCTTGCACTTGTCTACAACTGCAGCTCTTTCATCATCTTCGATCTTAGCATTGACAACAACAGCTAATTCATACTTGTTCATGCTTGTTACCTCCTTTTGGTCTCTGGCCCCCTCATTGGGAAGGAGCAAGGAATTTTATTACATCACAATTTAGAATCTTAACACACTTTCCCGGGTGTTTCAAGTACTTTTTTCATTTTATAAAAAAGAGTTTTTATGCACAGAACAAAGAATGTGCAACGCACATTCTTCGCGCCCGAGCGGTATTGCGAAGCAATTAGTTTCTTTTCCGCGAGGTGCGCATAAAAAAAGCGAAGCTTAAAAGCTCCGCTTTTTATGTATTGGCTTAAATTACTTAATGATTGTCCAAGTACCGATTAAAGGTAAGGGTGAATCATCTTCGTTAACAGCCTTGATGATACCCCAAATTGCGAATACTAAAGATGCAACCTGAGTAATACCAAGGGGAATGAACATTAAGATAAGGCAGATTAAGCCCTGATTAACATGCTGCTTAACTCCTGCATCATTCTGCCATGCTTCCTTTCCTGCAAAGAAAACGATAACCCAACCAATCCATGTAAGGTAATTAACGATTTTCGCGGTCTTTCCTTCCATCTCAATATGCTCCTCTCTTATTTTATTACACATGATGTGTGTTCATATACGAACTTAGTATACAAATTTCCCTTTTATTTGTCAATATCCCCAAGGATATTTTTTTATAAATATTTTATTTTTTGTTCGGGAAAATTTTGAACAGTCAAAAATTACTCTTCGGACACCAAAGGACCCATGATTCCCTTAACGCTTTTCTCCAGAGTACGTCTGGGCATCATCACCTGATGACCACAGCCCTTACACTCCAGCCTGAAGTCTGCTCCCTCGCGCAAAACCTTCCAGTCATTGCTTCCGCAGGGATGCTGCTTCTTTAATGTAACAATATAACCTACATGTATTTCCATACTGCCTCCGTCCCGTAAAAGGGTTTCTTTCTTTTATATTATAATGCGGAAAACACCTCGCCGATTTTACCCCGGATTACAAGATTTGCCTTGGTGTCTCTGGCAGTGTCGGTTTTATTTATCAAAACCAGCTTGTTTCCTTTATAATAATCAATCAGGCCTGCTGCCGGCCATACCGCAAGGGAAGTTCCGCCGATAATCAGAACATCAGCCTCCGCAATCAGCTGCACGGAGCGGTTGATGGTGGCATCGTTCAGACCTTCTTCATAAAGGACCACATCCGGCTTAATGGTGCCGCCGCATCGGGAACACAAAGGCACACCGCTGCCATCTGCAATTGCATCCAAACCGTAAAAAGCACCGCACTTCATACAGTAATTTCTGTGAATGCTTCCATGAAGCTCCATTACTTCCTTACTGCCTGCCATTTGATGCAAGCCGTCAATATTCTGGGTAATGACACCTTTTAATTTCCCCTGTCGCTCCCATTCCGCAAGTTTGAAATGGGCGGCATTGGGTTTTACTCCGTCTATCA
The DNA here is from genome assembly GCA_017473905.1 of Lachnospiraceae bacterium. Taxonomy (GTDB): domain Bacteria; phylum Bacillota; class Clostridia; order Lachnospirales; family Lachnospiraceae; genus UBA3766. The sequence goes on from JAFUJA010000016.1 coordinate 9,345, forward strand.
TCATTTTATCTCTGTAAAATCGATAAAATTCTTCCGTTTTACGCATAAAAAAAGTATGACTCAGAATCGTTTCCGGAGGATAATCGTACACCTGATTATAAAGTCCGTCCACACTTCTGAAATCAGGAATACCGCTTTCCGTGGACACACCGGCACCACCAAAAAACACGATATTATCGCTTTCCTCCACCCACTGTTTTAAAAGCTGTATTTCGTTCATGGAATCACACCTTTCTTTTTACATCTGCTTTCTTACAACCCTGTATTCGTCGCCGTTCTGGTAATAGGGACACTGAAAACGGGTATCACTCATCATTCTTCCGTAGTCATCCTCATCCATATTCACCATACAAACGTATTCCTCATAGTCCTCGTCGTAATACAGGTTGGCGCATTCGTCACAATTGGTCTGCATGTTTTCACTCCCGTTTATTCACTGTTTAAATTTTTTATATCATAACAAAAAACAACACCATTTCGCAATGGTGTTGTTTTTATTTTATTCCGTATAAACAGAAATTTCGTTATTATCTTTTAGAATTTTGAGCAGATTCCACCATACCATACTTTTCTTTTTAATACGGAATGTAACCTTTTTGCTTCCGGCATACTCTCCAATACCGCGCAGTTCCACACTTGCCTTTCCGTATTTCACATTATTGGCATAAGTACTTTCCACAATCTCATAATCCGTTCCCAAAACAAGCACGTAATCGCCATCCGTAACAGTAATATCATCTGCGGTAAGGTATATTGCATTTTTAGTATATTCCTGATCCAGAACTTTTACTTTGACCTTATTAAATGCAGATGAACATATTCGATACGATGCTTCCAGATTTCCTTTATACTTTCCCTTTCCGGTAACAGATAATTTTATAATATCCCCCACGTTACAGGTAGCTTTGGAATCCAGAACATTCCCTTCTTTATCCATATAGGTAATCTTCTTTTCATAATCTGTTCCTGCAGATAATTTTTTACCGTTTACATCTTTTAATACCGGCTTTGAAACATAATTTCCTGCTTTGTTTTTGTATACCACATCCGACACAAAAATACTCACACGCTCCAGTTCTCCTGCCACAATCCGGTATTTATACACTCTTTTACCCGTAAAATTACCTTTACCCACTATGGTCATGGTCGCCTTATCGGTAATTTTAGCATAACCGGAATATACAATGGTGTAGTCCTTTCCCGCAACCAGTTCATATGCACCAAATGTAATTTGGGGAACCGGCTTCGTTCCTCCTTTTTCGTAAAGATATGTTTCATCCTGCCGCGGCAGTCCCGTAATCGGCGTATTTCCCCACGAGAAAAGATTATAAGGAAGGATTCGGAAGGTTTTATTTATAGTTCCCGTATATTGACCGATTCCCTTAATTACCACCTTACCTTTTCCCACGTTTACATTGTTGGTGTAGGAAACAACATAATCCACATCCTGCTTCAGGCGTACTCCATCCCGGGAAATCTTCAAATAGGGTGTCTGCGCCTTTCCATTATAAGTAAGATCATAAAGCCCTTCTATCTTTGCGGATTTCAGTGACGTACCTGTTATCGAGAAGTTGCCCTTTTTACTACCGGCATAAATTCCCATGCCTCTGACAACTACCGTAGCAGTACCTACTTCTTTATTATTGCTGTATTCTACAGTATAATCTTTTCCCTTGGCAAGGATCTGACCCTTTACCTTCACTACAAGGTCATCAAGTTCTACCGCTTTTCCGCCTTTATAGGCGTGCTTATTGGTATAGCTTAAGGATGCCTTACTAAGGAGTATCTTCTCCGTAATGACAATTTTGGAAATACATTCTCCGGTATAGTTGCCTTTACCTCTCAAAAGTACTTCATACTCACCCGCGTCCAAATATGCCTTTCTCTCAGGCGAATCCTCAGAAAGAAACATAACATCAAAATCCTTTTTACTGCTTAGTTTCTTTTTATTCCAGAGAACGGAAGGTATTTTCTTTTGCAGTTTTTTATTATAAGTAAGTACCTGTTCTTCTGCAGTTACATCCTCATCATTGATATTTTTCGGCAAAATCACAAATGTTTTATAAATGCTTCCCTGGTAATTGCCTTTTCCTTTAATCACTACCGTAGGGGCTTCCTCTTTTATATCACCTGCATTCGCATTGGTGTTCCGCTTATAACTTACCGTATAGTCCTTTCCTTTTACCAGAAGGGTTTTATACCAGTAAACACTGATTTCCGGTTTTAACGCCTTCCCGGTATATTCCAAAGGTTCAATTTCCGTACACCATAAGCCTTCCGGAATTTCCTCCCCGGGTATGTCTTCTTCACAAATATCCGAATACTCCTTATAGTTATATCCGCATCGGTTACAGGTGTAGCGTACATAACTTCCGGAGCCCTCCGGCGCCAGATAGGTCTCCTCCTCAAAAAAGATTTCTTCCGAGGATACCTCTCCGCAACTTCTGCATTGTCTGATCATATATCCCGTATGGCTGCATACTTCGGGAAGGTCATTTACTTCCACCCAGTCATGAACACAGGGCTGATGCTTCACTATTTCCTCGGAGGCATATGCGAAATCACATACCGTGCAGGTATGTACCATTTTCACCTTACCGTTAGAATCCAACGGATAAATGCTTTCTACAAATACATGACCCGGTGCTTTCCGTGTTTCTTCGTAGGAATTTCCGCAAAGCTTACAAGTATTGCGAACCACGGCATTCTTAGTACAGTACCCGTCTCTGGTAAGAGTGCTCTCATACTGATGGTTACAGGATTCTTCCGCCTCATTCCCATAGGTAAATTGTACGCTCTCAATCCAGGTTTCATCACCGCTCCAGATACCGAATATTTTATCATATCCGTCCACTTTGAATGTTCCTATTAAAACCTCTCTCGTCGTTGCCTTCAAGGAAGGATTTACCGAAGCATCCTCACCGATTTCACTAAAATCGATAGTGGCATAAAGTGTAACCGTTTTATAGACATCATTATACTGAGCCTTATAATCCACACCCAGCACCATACTGTCATAATAATTTCCGATTCCCTCAAACATGGGAATGGTAGTATAGTCGCCAAATACAGTCTTTTGTTGCTCCCCGTTGTACGGTCTCTTAATCTCCGCAAAAGAATCATACTGTGTAATGCCATACGCATATGTCTGGTTCTCTTTCAGCCCTATGGCGAGTGCTGCAACAGAATCATTCCATGCTGCTGTCTGGTCCACATTATTAAGCCGGCCGGACTTGAGAGAATCATAGTTTTTCTCAACTCTGGCTGCCCGATAAAATACACCCAGATTTCCGGCACTGTCAGCAGTATATCCCAGTGTAATACCATAATAATTGTCTTCATCTTCCGAAAAAATCAATACAGGAGCACGCTTTGCACTCCATGTATAGGAATAACAAAAATCCTGATAAAAGCTTGCTTTAACCTCCTGCAGATTAGTCCCGGCTATATTTTCATCCCGGAAAACAATTGCGTAAGTGGGACAATTTTCCGAAGAATTCATTGCAGAAGAATCCCTTTCCTGCTTCATGTAAAAAGCATGCTCTTCATCCGGAGCTTTCTTTATATCATATAAAATCGTCTGCCGGAATATATCCTGTCGCTCTTCCAATGTAAAATCTTTAACATCCCAGTATGTAAACGAACGTTTTTCTTCTATTTGTTCTTCCTGAATATTTTCAAAAGATTCCTCATCCGGTTCTTCACTCGGTTCCTCGGATGCTTCCTCTGAAGGTTCTTCACTTGCTTCCTCGGATGCTTCTTCTGAAGGTTCTTCACTTGCTTCCTCGGATGCTTCCTCTGAGGGTTCTTCACTTGCTTCCTCCGATGCTTCCTCTGAGGGTTCTTCACTTGCTTCCTCGGATGCTTCCTCTGAAGGTTCTTCACTTACTTCCTCCGATGCTTCCTCTGAAGGTTCTTCGCTTACTTCCTCAGATGCTTCCTCTGAAGGTTCTTCGCTTACTTCCTCAGATGCTTCTTCTGAAGGTTCTTCCGAACTCATATCCAAGAGTTTCTGTTCCTCTTCCGGCATTTCAATAAAATCGGGATTTGATATTTCACCCGTAGCATCAGAATCATTCTTCTCACCGTAAACAGCCATATTATATTTGGATTTTTCATACACCTGTACAGTTGTTTTATCAATATATCCGACAAAAAGTTCTTTTAATGCTTCCAGTTCTTCTTCTGTTCTATCCTTAAAATCAAGCAACAGCGTTGAAACATCCTTTTTTTCACCATTCCATTCATTGTATGCATAAAAAACTTCATCTGCGTCTTCGATTTCTTTTACCTGAGTCAATTCCTTGGGAGTCTTCTCCGGATAATCTACAACAAGTGCCTCCCCGTTGACATAGGTCTTTGTAAGAGGTACGGACCAAGCGGAAACTTCTTCCTTTGTAATTCGAAAAGTTTCATCAACATCTGTTGTTTCCACATCATCTTCCTGATCCACAAAATAGAAATTCTGCAGACAGAAACTGTTATTTTTACAATTTTCCAAGACTATATCATCTGCTCTGTCATAAGGACTGATGGGTTTCTTAATTTTATACGGTCCAAGGTGAGTTGTAGTAGCAGCGTTTCCCGCTACTCTGGCATTGGAAATGGAAGTAACCTCATTCCCTTCCTCATCCAGATACCGAATAGAATGACTGTCGAAACTTACAAAATAGGTCTGATGACTCATGGTTCCGATACACATGTTTCCGATCAGCCGCAAGCCATCACTGACATGAAACATAATCATAGGTTTATCTGTCAATGCATCCGGCAAATCAATCGGGAAATTGGAATGCAGCATATGATTCACAATCTGCCCGTAATCCGCTCTGGTCATAGTATTTCCGCAAACCACATCGTTTCTTCCAAAGCTATAGTTATAGGTATAATCTATCAGATTTCCTCTGTAAAGACTGTTACCATCCCCGCTCAAAGTTCTTCCGTTGGAAAACTGTCCGAATTCAAGCCAGCACCCTCTCCACGTAGAATGGGCAAAGTCAGAGGTTGAAATAAAGTACTTATAATTGATATCACCGGGAACATATCCTTCTTCCGGCTCATATCCGCTACTGGCAGTACCATATACGTACCTGACTACGGTATTGTCAGTTACAGTCCGGTAAAAAAATCCATATTCACAGTATTGAATCTGTCCCTCACTGATAACCGTATCCTTCAGATTACATTTGGTAAAACATCCCACACCACGCTGCACACTGCGCATTTTAAAATAAAAATTATCCGTATTTACCTGATAAAACCCCGAAGTGTTACTGGTATGAAGATTCAGATCAACATTGTAAAAATACCCACTTATAGGCTCACTGTCATCAGCACTCATGACAAAAGCCCCGGCACCTGATATTTCATCCGTATTATTGGTATCAATACAGCCCTCCGAATAAACGCGGTACGTAGCTCCGCCACGTAAAAGAATAGGCTCGTCGATATGGTAAGTTCCCGCCTCAATGATAAGAATGGCATTATTCTGCGCTATATAATCAAATGCCTTCTGAAACTTCAGGTGATTAGAAGCCGAACTCCAGTTTACTCCATCAAAGTCCTCTTTAAAGGATACAATTTCAAAATCTCCTGATGTAATATCTTCATAAAACTGCTCACAAATCCCCTCGTTCTGCAATTGTAACTCATCAGCACCGACTTTACCCAGCGCCAGGTATCCGTTGGTAGGTACATCCGGACTTTTAAATGCGCTTAAATCCACATAGCGTTTTAAATCAGTGGAAACATAAACGTGATCCTCCATCCAACAGACGGGCTCATCACCCTCCACGCCCACATAGCCATAAACAGGATTTCCGTCCTTATCGTTGTATCCCTTTGGTCCCCATTCAATGATAATGTTATCATGCCAATCTTCCGAAAGAGGTTTTCCACCTTTCCAGTCATCAATAAACAGGTCTTCTTTTACATAATCATTAATTTCAAATGCATTATCACTGAAATTGACATTGATTCCGCAACTTCTCCTTTTATCATATGTCGAAGACCAACCGGAATCCGTAAGACTCAACATAGTTGTCCAGTCAAGGGAATCACATTGAATCTTATTCTGCGAAAAAGCAATTCCGGAATGAAGGATAATCATCGGAATCGACTGTCCATTATAGTGATTTGCACCACTTTTTCTTGCTGTATTATCATTGTATGTAATCGAATCCCTGATGATATAGCCCGTATCCGGATAAATCATTTTTTTCTGTTCCGAATCCCAATATCCTTTACTGTGGTCATAAGCTTTTAAACCAAGGTCCTCAAAATATGCCTCTATATCGTTGTATGAACAGTCTTTAAAGAGACATCCGCTGACAGAGGACGATGATTCTGCTGTTGTGTCCATCACAAAACTATACGTTCTCTCAAACGTAATATTGGAATAGGATGTATGGGGACACCAGCATCCTGCACCCGAACGTGAGAAAAAATAATTCCCCACATATGAATTGCTGAACACAGTAGTTCCCATATTGAATGTTACCTGAAAAATAGGAATTTCATGAAGTTCATCCTTCGTATAATATCCGCCATAAAAGTAATTATCATAAAAAAATGCATCGTTGGTTTCCACGCCAAAAAAAACATATCGCGTAGGGCCTACGGAACAATTCGTAACCCTTGTCAGCATGTCCATAAAGCATGTTCTCATAAATGCATGAAAACCGCTTGTAGCAATATTGTGAATTCTGCCGTATTTTACCCGGATATGATGAAACAAAGCATAGCCTTCTACCGCCTGCACTTCATCACTATAAAGATTTTCAAGAATTGTGTCCACACTGTTTGTGGGAACAAAAGCCTCATGGGCCCCTTCCACGACAATAGTAAGATCACTGATTTTACCCTGATACCAGGCATAATTTTCACTGTTTCGATTAGCAAAAAAACCCCAGTTATCCACTTCATCGCCGGCATAATTTTTGAGATGCGGCTTCACAACAAAAGCCGTTTTTCCGGCAACACCGTTGATGTTAAAATATCCATCCAGCCAGACAGATTTCGTAAAGTAGTAAACACCTTCCTCTACAAACAGTTCGATATCTCCCTTGGCTCTGGCTATCTCAACTGCCTTATTAAACATATCGGAATAATCATAGTAAGGATCCGGTTCCAGAGCATCGTATCCCGGGAAAAGACGATTTCCCTCTTCATCCAACATCCCCGCCACATCCTTGGGAAACGAAATATACTCTCCACCGGAATAATGATTATTGTCCGTATCCAGTTCCGGACGCATACCAATCTTTCCCACATGCCCATAGGAAATCATCCCATCATTCGGATCATAGTTAACGGGAAAATTTTCCTCTGCCGTCTCCGTCATTTTATCGGGCGTATTTCCTGCAAACACGTGGAACGGAATACTTGTAAACAAAATAAGAAACACAAGTACACCGCAAAAAACTGTAGTTATTTTTTTCCTTATTCTCATTTTTTCTCCTCTCTTTATCCATTTTTTTGTTATAATTTTGTTTTTTATCACCCCTTTCTTCTTTTGGCATAGACATATATTTTATAAAAATTACTTCTATAATTTTATAATATACTAAGTTAAACATCTATTACAAGCCGTTTTAAGCCAAAAAAAACCTCTCTACACAATACAAACAAAAAAGCCATGAATTTGACATGGCTTCTCTGATTTCCTGTATTTATTTTATATGAATCTGGCACATTTTCATGGTAGTAAGTGCCGCCTCGTTGCTTTCCGGTGTTACTGCCGCCACACAGGAAGAATCCAGTGAAATGGGCAGTTCCGGATAATTCGCTTTTAAAAGGAGAGCGTTGGATACCACACAGATATCCGTACAAAGCCCCACAAGTTCCACGGTGCACTCCGTCGCTTTGCAGTCTTCTCCGATTAATGCTGCCAGCTGTACGGAACCGAAGGTAGGCTTCTCTACCCTTACCACGGGACAGGCAACCTTACTGAGGGCTGCCTCCACTTCTCCATTTAATTCCCAGCCCTTGCTGCCTTTGATACAATGGGGCACGGGAAGATTTTTGCCTTCGGAGGTTTCCATGTAATTCTCTCCGTGGGTATCGTAGGTTACGTAGATTTTATCCCAGTTACCGTCCGTAATTTTAGATGCCACGCCGGGAACAATACTTACCGCTTCCTTTGTTCCCAAAGCCATGTCAATAAAATCGTTTTGCATATCGATTACAATCAGAATTTTCATAAAAGACCTCCTTAGAATTCCTCACACACCTGAAACACATAGAACTTCAAATAATACGACTCCTGCGCCGCCCACAGAATCGGATGATCCGGAGACTGGGTCTTAAATTCCACCTGACGCAGGCGCTTATGCACCATATTTGCCGCCTGATGGATGGTTTCCGTGAACAATTCATAGGTCATAAAATGGGAGCAGGAGCAGGTAGCAAGATAGACCCCGTCCTTTACCAGCTTCATGGCACGAAGGTTGATTTCACGATAACCCTTGATTGCATTCTTCACGGAAGCTCTCGACTTGGTAAAGGCAGGCGGGTCTAAGATAACCACGTCAAACTTCTCTCCCTTTTCTTCCAGTTCCGGCAGCAAATCAAAAATATTCGCCGCCTTAAAATGTACTGTATCCTCAAGACCGTTTAACTTGGCATTCTCCGTAGCCTGCGCCACCGCAAGGTCTGACACATCAATTCCGGTTACTTCCTTTGCCCCGGCAATTCCCGCATTCAAAGCAAAGGAACCGGTATGGGTACAACAGTCCAAAACCCTTGCATCTTTACAAAGTTTCTGAATGGCGAGGCGGTTATATTTCTGATCCAGAAAGAAGCCCGTCTTCTGTCCGTCCTTAATGTCTACCCAATATTTTACACCATTTTCCACAATCTGTACCGTGGTATCAAATTCCTCGCCGATAAAACCTTTCTCCTGGGGAAGACCTTCTTTTACACGTTCCTTGGCATCGCTTCGCTCATATACGCCTCGGATGATAATACCGTCCTCGGCAAGAACTTTTTTCATGCCATCCACAATGGCAAGCTTCCATTTATCGATGCCCAGAGACAACGACTGTACCACCAGCACGTCTTCAAATTTATCCATCACAAATCCGGGGAGAAAATCTGCCTCTCCGAAAATCAGTCTGCAACTGGAAGTATCCACGGTTTTTTTACGGTATTCCCATGCATTTTTTGCTCTTTTATAAAAGAATTCCTCATCGATAACCGCTTCCGGATTACGGGTCAGCATACGGACACGAATCTTGGAATTTACGTTTATCACGCCCTGTCCCATGGGATAGCCGTCAAAATCCGCCACGGATACAACATCCCCGTTTTCAAACTTCCCCTCAACCCGGGCAATTTCATTGTCAAAAACCCAGAGACTGCCTGCTTTTAAGCTGCGGCCTTCTCCTTTTTTAAGAGTAATGATTGCAGAATTCATTTGTTCTCCTTTATCTTTCTTTATAATTACTATCAGTCATGTTACTCATTATAAAACATGTTTTTACGCTTTTACTTCCAGCCAAAAACCACTACCAGCACCACAAACAATGCCAGCAGACCAAAATTATACAACGAAAACCAGCCCATATATTTGCCGCACTTCGCTTCCCCGCGGTTAGCATATATTTTATAAGAAATCAGGCTCGCCATGGAGGCAATCAGGGTTCCCAATCCTCCCATATTCACACCCCAGAGAAGCCCTTTGATATCTGTGGAGAATTCCGCCAGAAGCATTGCCGCAGGCACATTACTAAACACCTGGGATGCTGCAATTCCCACCAGAATCTCACGTCCTGCCAGAAGCTTCTCCAACAGGATTCTTACACTTTCTATCTGTCCGAGATTCCCGATAAAAACAAAGAATGCAATAAAGGTAAGCAACAACATATAATCCACTTTGGCAAATATTTTACGGTCAAAAATAAGAAGTGCTATCACTACAATCCCCAACACAACCAGGTAATGCAGCACATGAAATACTTCAAGGAGACACACCGCAAAAAGTAAAATATACATTACCATTTTACCTACGGGAAGCTTAGGTTTTACATTTACCTCTTCAGGTCCGATCAATTCTCCCTGTGCTTCATCAATCTCCCTTGCGGACTGTCCTCCGACTTTTAACTTTTCTCCCGAAGTTGCAAGGGAAAGTCCCACAATCGCAACAAGCGAAACTGCCGCAACGGGAAGCATATCCCACATAAAAGCCATTGCTTCATATCCACCGAAGCCGTACAGATACAGATTCTGGGGATTTCCGATGGGGGTAAGACAGCTTCCTAAATTCGCTGCAATGGTTTCGATGACTACAGCCCGAATCACGTCTCCCTCTTTTTGCCCTTTCAGCATCAATACTGTAAGAGGCACGAAGGTAATCAGTGCCACATCGTTGGTAATCAGCATTGCACTGAAAAAACACACCAGCGAAAGAAGCAGAGTCAGACTCCGAACAGTGGATACTTTACGACTCAACACGGCAGCAATCCGGTCAAAAAACCCCATCTCCTTTAAGCCGGCAACAACCGCCATCAGGCAGAATAGGAGGCAGAGTACCTTGGTATCAATATAGGTAACGTATGCCTCGCAGGGTGGAACAATGATTATGGATACTACCATAAGCACCGCCGCGATGCATAGCACCGGCTCTTTTTTCATAAATCCTGTTATTTTTTTCATCTAAACTCCAATTTATTTTAAATACTTGTTTCCGATTCGGACTAAGGATTTTATACTCCTTCAAAATCAAAGTCCGGAATAAAACTTTCCTTGGCAGTGTCCCCCACCTGGATAAAAGCATTGGTAATACCCTTCTCCATCACATAATCCAGCAGTCTGTTATACTCCCGTGCCGTAACCTTGCGGTTTAATTCCGTATGCTTCTCCTGGGTAATACAGGGCGTAAACTGGTTCATCAGACTGAAATACACCTTATCCCCATAAGTTTCATACACATAATCTACCACGCCTTTGGCATTTCCCACTCCAAGGGGCAGTAGCAGATGACGCACTACCATCCCTTTACGAAGCATGCCCCGTTCGTCGGTCTGCACTTCTCCTACCTGACGGAACATCTCTGCCAAAGCTGCCTTTGCCCGTTCCGGATAATCCTCCGCATGGGAATATGCCTGCGCCTTCTTTTTGTCCATATATTTGAAATCCGGCAGATAAATATCCACCAGTCCTTCTAAAAGCTTAAGGCTTTCCGGCAACTCATATCCCGAAGAATTGTATACAACGGGAATGGTAAGGCCGGATTTTTTAGCCTCTAAAAGGCTCTCTCTGATTCCTGATATAAAGTGGGCACCGGTCACAAGATTGATATTGTTTGCCCCCTGCGCCTGTAATTCCAGATAAATTTCCGCAAGGCGGGATACGGACACTTCCTTTCCCTTCCTGCCCAGGGCAATTTCCCGGTTCTGGCAGTAAATACAGCGCAGATTACATCCGCTGAAAAATACCGCACCGGAACCTTCCTTGCCACTGATAAAAGGTTCTTCCCAAAAATGCAGGGCAGCCCTGGAAATCCGAATTGTTTCCTTTTCACCACAAAAGCCCAATTCTCCGTCTGTGCGATTGCACAGACAGTTCCTCGGGCATAAAGTACATTCTTTCATATCAAATTATCCAACATTTCTTCATTATCCTACTGTGTAATGTAATCAAGCATTGCCTTACGCGCACGTTCGGATAACTCTGCTGTTCTTCCCTTTTCTACTTCTTCCACGGGAATTACATCAACAATTTTTACATCAATACGTGTGCTCTTCCATGGGAAGTTTTTCTTAACCATTCCCGCATTTTTCATTGCCACGACAACAATAGGCACCTTTGCCTTGGTAGCAATTTTAAAAGCACCGTTTTTAAATTCCAAAAGAGGCTCTTCCGTACGGTTTCTGGTCCCTTCCGGAAAAATCGCCACATTGGTCACGTCATTTTTTAAGTATTCTGCTGCCTTGTTAATGGTAACAAGGGCATTCTTCGGATTGTCCCTGTCAATTGCCATAAAACCTGCCCTGTGCATAAAAGCACCGGCAATGGGGAGGCTGAAATTCTCCGGCTTGGAGACAAATACCAGATTGTTATGACTGAACTTGGTAATACAGATAATCGGGTCAAAATTGGAGCGATGATTTGCAACGATGAGAAATCTTTCGTTCTTAGGTAAGCGTTCCTTCCCTTCGATATGCACTCTCGAACGGGAGAAAAACAATAGCATCGCCATGGTTTCATGCACAATATATGCATGGAATTTACTGGGCTTCGTAACTTCTTTTTTCTTATCAATAAAAAGAGAAATAACGTAAATGAAAATAACATATGTGGCAACCAGCCCCACATAAAAGCCCAAAAACATGCCAATGATAATAAAAATGTGATACCAGGCCGTATATAACTGCAACGCAAATGTCAAACCGGCAGTAAACAGAATTGCCAGTATCAGAATAATGTATAACATAGGTGACCCCTTTTCTTTAGATATTTAACCCTGTGGTTTCGTCTGTACCGAGTAAAATGTTCATGCACTGGATTGCGGCGCCCGAAGCACCCTTGCCCAAATTATCGAACTGGGAAGAAAGTACGAATCTTTCTTCATTACCGGTTATGTAAATCCTCAAGCCATCCCAGCCGGAACATTCATTTCCGGGAAGCATATTGGCTGTTTCTTCCTCACTGCCTAACGGCATAACCTTAATAAAAGGCTCGTTTTTATAATATTCGTTGAAATAATTCCAAAGCTCTTCCAACGTGATTTTCTTTGTAAAATAATCTGCATACAAAGGAACGGAAACTACCATACCGCTGTAGTAATCCGCAATAATGGGAGAAAAAAGAGGTTTGCGACTCAGTCCCGTAATTGCCTGCATTTCTTTTAAATGCTTGTGATTCTGAGAAAGCGCGTACTCTCTGGGAGCATCATACATCTTTTCCCTGTTTTCGTCCTCATAAACCGCGATAACCTTTTTACCTGCACCGCTGTATCCGGAAATACCGAAGGAAGAAACGGGACAGTCCGCATCAATTAATTTGCCTGCAGTCAAAGGATATACAAGGGAGATAAAACCTGTGGCATAGCAGCCCGGAACCGCAATACGTTTTCCGTTACGAATTCCCTCTCTGTGTGCAGGGGAAAGCTCCGGAAAACCGTATGACCAGCCTTCAAGTGTACGGTGCGCGGTAGATGTATCGATAATTACCACATTTTCATTTTCAACCAGACCTACGGATTCTATGGATGCCGCATCCGGCAGACACAGAAACGTAATGTCTGATGCATTAATCATTTTCTTTCTTTCTTCCGGATCCTTACGTAATTCCGGATCAATTGTGAGAAGTTCAATATCATCTCTTCCCTGAAATCTTTCATGGATACGAAGACCTGTGGTTCCTTCGCTTCCTTCAATGTAAATTTTCTTTTTCATAAAAGTTCCTTCTTTTTTACTTTATCCTTCTATTTTATTGCTTTTCTGCTATTTTCGCAAGCCTTTCGGATAATGATTCTTAATCTGTCCGTTGCTTGCCTTTCCCCAGCCGACGGAAAACCCGTCCAGAGTCACCAGACACCAGCCTTTTTCCGATTCTGCGCGGAGGGATTCCCCTCTTATGTAAGCAGCAGCTTCCGGTCCGTTTCCCGGAATAACCACACTTCGCTTTACCTCCTCCGGCTTTAATGCAAGCGCCAGAGAATGAGAGGGTTCAAAGCGGTCTTTTATAAAAGTGCCCAGATGCAGTCCGGGGCGTAATACCTTATGTCCGTCCGTAGAAAAAGTTCCCGGCAAAAGATACAGATTTTCACCGAAGCAGATTAACTCCCCTTCCGGTGCCTTTACCAAAGTATCTTTTACAAACTCTTCGTAAATTGCCCTGCTCTTTTTATCCGGAGTTTTCCCGCTGTTTCTGTTCTTTTTGCTTCCTTCTGGAAACTCTCCTCCCCGCTCTCCTTTTTTATATAAAAGAGCGGCAAAATGCCCTTCTCCTTTTAAAAGATGGGGCCAGAGGCGGACTGTTTTGCCTATGGCATCCTTCATTTCGGAGGACAGCTCCCCACTGCACCACTCCGGTCTTCCCGGAGACAAATGCCCTGCCGTATCCGGAGACACAACGGTAAAATCCGGATACGTTTCCAAAAGCCATTTTATGTTTTCTTCGTTTTCGGCAGGAGAAAATGTGCAGGTGGAATACACAAGTCTTCCCCCGGGGCGGACCATTTTAACGGCTTCGGATAAAATCTCTCTTTGCCGCACCGCACACATTTCCACATTTTCTTCGCTCCACTGCCGGATTGCTTCTTCATCCTTACGGAACATCCCTTCTCCTGAGCAGGGGGCATCCACCACCACGCAGTCAAAAAATCCAAACAGTCTGCCGGAGAGTCCGTCCGGGGTCTCGTTGGTTACGATGGCATTCCGGACCCCCATCCGCTCTATATTCTGGGATAAAATTTTACATCGGGCAGGATGAATCTCATTGGCAATCAGTAACCCTTCTCCCGCAAGAGAAGCTGCAAGGGCAGTACTTTTTCCGCCGGGAGCCCCGCACAAATCCAGGACTTTTTCTCCCTTTTTTACATTTGCGATTGCTGCCACAGACATGGCAGAAGGCTCCTGCAGATAATAAAGTCCCGCCTCATGGAAGGGATGTTTTCCGGGTCGTTTCGTACTGTCATAATAAAAACCTTCTTCCGCCCAGGGAACCGGCTCCAAGTCAAAATCCGTCAACTCCGAAAGTTTCTCTTTATTTATTTTTAACGTATTCACTCTCAGGCCGCCCTTGGGTTCTTCTTCATAGGACTTTATAAAAGCATCGTATTCCGGTCCGAGAAGTTTCGCCATGCGGCTTGTAAATGCCTGTGGGAGTAACATGTTTTTCTCCTTTTATGCGTTGTATTTTACCTTGTAGCCGGTAAAACTTACCGTAGTAAGAAGGTTGTTTTTTTCGTCTTTAATATCTACTCTGTAAAAGCAGGTGCTTCTGCCGTCTTTTATGCAATTTGCCTCTGCAATCAGATATTCGCCCCTTGCAGCGGAATGAAAATCAATATTAGCGCTTAAGGATACCGCACCCGGCTCCTGCCAGTTGGAAGCAACCGCAAAGGTAAAATCAGCCAGGGTGAAATAGATTCCTCCCATAACACCTCCCATGGCATTTCTGTGCATATCCTCAATTTTTACGCTGCACTTTGCATAATGATCCCCGACAGCCTCAATTCTGGCACCGGATACCATAGCGTATTTGTCATTTGCAAAAAACTCTCTTACCTGTTCCAGAGTTTCCAATTTCTGCATTTCCGTGCTCCTTTCCTCTTTACAATACGCACTTTACTGTCTCATAAAATAATCATAATCCGCATAATAATAAGTGCGTATGTAACCGTCTGTGGAGACAACAACAAACTCGCTTGTGGCAACTACATAATACACGTCATCTCCGTCTTCCTGCTCAATTCTGTGCAGGGCATCCGGATTATTTACAACCTTGTTTGCCGCTTCCAGATAATCCTCTGCGGAAGCAAATCCCATTTCTATGCCGTGCTTCTGATAATGCTCTTCCAGATATTCCGGCTTGCGGAAGGTATATTCCTGCGTAATGGTAATCTCTGCACCATACTGATCTTCCACCCGCTCAAAATCTTCTTCACGATGGTCATAATCTTCCACTACTTCCTGCGTAATATCCACATACAGGTTCGGGTCCACATAAACGTCTTCCGTACCTGTAAAGAAATATTCACAACCGCAAAGCTGAAGCAACAACAACAGCATGATACCCAATAATACAGTTTTTTTCATTTTCTTCATATGTTCTTTCCTCTTTTTTTCATATTTCCTCTTATCTTAAAACAAGTTTTCCCTTCTTGCAAGATTTTCATACAGAACAAAAAATATGCGTAGAAATCTCCATTGCATAAAAAAGGGGCAGTCCGAAAACCGCCCCTCATACTTTTATTTAACTATAACAATCTATTTTACCGATTGCACCGGTTTTACTCCTCCGATTCAGCCATCGCCTTTTCAAAGGCCAGGAGAATTTCCGACTGGAAATATTCTCTTATTTCGGCTTTAATGGGATGAGCAATGTCACGGAACTCATTCTCTCCGTTCTTTTTACTCGGCATTGCAATAAACAACCCTTTTTCTCCCTCGATGATTTTGATGTCGTGTACCACGAACTCATCATCCAATGTTACGGAAGCAACACCCCGCAACCTGCCTTCTCCGGGAACCTTACGAATACGAACATCAGTTATCTTCATGCTATAGTCCCTCCCTTTTCAGATTATCATATTTTTATGATAGTCTTATACATCATAACGCTCATTCTTCTCTATCAGGACTTTGATACCGTTCTCTCCCATGTAATAGGAGTTTGCACGAATGGTATCGCGACTTTCCACAATACAGTTTTCAATATGGGTATTGTCTCCGATATAAACATCATTTAAAATGATGGAATTTCTGATGGTACAATTGTTACCAACGAATACCTTCTTGAAAATAATGGAATTCTCTACCTTACCGTTGATAATGCTGCCGCTGGAAATTAAACTGTTTTTCACTTCTGCGCCCACATTATACTTAGCAGGAGGAAGGTCATCCACTTTGGAATAAACATCGGGATACTGACGGAAGAAGTAATTGCGTACCTCAGGTTTGAGGAAGTCCATATTGGTCTCATAATAATCCTCTACGGATGCAATGTTTCTCCAATATTCTTTCAGCTTGTAACCGAAGATTCTCTTTACGCCTTTATAGCGAATGAGAATATCTGCAACGAAGTCATAACGTCCTTCCTGATAACTCTGCTCGATCAATTCGATTAAAAGTCTTCTACGGATTACGTATACACCGCAGGAAACCGTATTGGTCTTTGCAACCACGGGTTTTTCCTCGAATTCTTCAATGCGGCTTTCTTCGTTCATTTTAATGATTCCGTAACGGTCTACGTTGGTGTTCTCGTCCAAATCCTTGCAAACCACTGTAATATCGGCTTTTTTATCGATATGGTACTCAAGAACTTTGTTGTAGTCCATTTTATAAACGCAATCACCGGAAGCAATTACCACGTAAGGTTCATGGCTATTCTTCAAGAAGTCCATATTCTGGTAAATTGCATCTGCGGTACCTCTGTACCAGTTGCTGTTTTCTGCGGTCACTACAGGAGAAAATACATACAAACCGCCCTGCTTACGACCGAAGTCCCACCATTTGGAAGAGCTTAAGTGCTCATTTAAACTGCGGGCATTATACTGAGTGAGAACCGCAACTCTCTGAATATGAGAGTTGGACATGTTGCTCAGTGCGAAGTCAATACTTCTGTAGCTTCCTGCAATGGGCATTGCAGAGATGGCTCTCTTCTGGGAAAGTTCCCGCATTCTGTGGCTGTGTCCGCCGGCTAAAACAATTCCTATTGCTCTCATACTTCATCACCTGCCTTAATCAAAGTCTTTCCGCTGCCAAGATAAGCATCGGGATAATCATCCATTGTGGTAACACCGGAAACCACCGTATTTTTCCCGATTGTAACCCCATTGGGAATGATGGTCTTCTCGCCTACCGTCACCAGGCCGTGATTATAAATATGAGGTGCCGTGTCATTTTCTGCTTCTTCGCCGACACCCAACTTAACATTATTACCGATTTCTACGTTTTCTGCTATGATACCCTTGTAAACTTCACAGTTGTCTCCGATTACCGCTTCATTCATGATGATGGAATCTCTGACTACTGTTCCTTCACCGATTGTAACCCCGCAACCGATGATGGAGTTATATACTTTACCCGAAATACTTGCACCTTCTCCAATCAGGCTCTTTTCAATCACGCTGTCGGAAGAAATATACTGGGGAGGCAGTGTATCGCTCTTGGTGTAAATCTTCCAATACTCTTCGTAAAGGTTGAATACGGGAACAATATCCGTAAGTTCCATGTTTGCTTCCCAGTAAGAATGTAAGGTTCCAACGTCCTTCCAGTATCCGTTGTATTCATACGCATACAAAGGTGAACCCTTTTCGTGACAATAAGGAATTACGTGCTTACCAAAATCCAGATTCGGCTGGTCAGCCTTTGCAATCAAGGCTTCCTTCAAAGTCTTCCAGTTGAAGATATAAATACCCATGGAAGCCAGATTACTTCTGGGATTCTCCGGTTTTTCCTCAAAGTCGGTGATTCTTCTGTTTTCATCTGTGATTACGATACCGAAACGCTTTGCTTCTTCATAAGGAACGGGCATTGCTGCAAGAGTAACCTCTGCGCCGTTCTTCTTATGGAAATCAAGCATCACCTCATAGTCCATTTTATAAATGTGGTCACCGGATAAAATCAAAACGTAATCCGGATTAAAACTTTCCATGTAATCAAGATTCTGGTAAATCGCATTCGCGGTACCTGTGTACCATTCACTGTTTCCGCTCTTCTCGTAGGGAGGTAAAACGGTTACACCACCGATGTTACGGTCGAGGTCCCAGGGAATACCGATACCGATATGTGTGTTCAGACGAAGCGGCTGGTACTGGGTAAGTACACCTACCGTATCAACGCCGGAATTGATGCAGTTACTTAAAGGAAAATCGATAATGCGATATTTTCCGCCGAAAGCCACTGCCGGTTTTGCCACCTTTGCCGTAAGGATACCAAGACGACTTCCCTGGCCACCCGCAAGCAACATAGCAATCATTTCTTTCTTAATCATGTCTTCACCCCTTGTCGTAATATTTGTAAAATTGAAAAACAAAACGCCCCAATTGTCTTATTTTTCCAAAAAATTCTGTAACCCTGTATTTCTGTCTGTCTATTATAACACGCAAATCGACAAAAGTGAACCTTTTGCACCAATTTTATCGTCATTTTTGCCCATTTTTATGTAAAATTTTAACAATTAGCCGTTAAAATGCATAATTTTTTTGGATAATTTGCCGTTTCAGTTTGAAACACCACTATTGATTTATTGATGTTTTCCACAAAAAGAAGAAAAATTCCCTTTTTTTTTCCTTCCGGGAAGTGTATTATATATAAGATATTATAAAAAAAGAGGGTACATCATGTACGAAATTGATTTTACAACTCCTATCCATGTACATTTCATCGGAATAGGCGGCATCAGCATGAGCGGACTGGCACAGATTCTTCTGTCCAAAGGCTTCCGGGTTTCCGGCTCTGACAACCAGAACTCCAAGCTTACGGAAGAACTTGAGAATGCCGGCGCCACTATTTATATCGGCCAGAGAGCATCCAATGTGTCCGAAGACGTGGACCTTGCGGTTTATACCGCTGCCATCAAAGAGGACAATGAGGAGTTTATGCGCTTCAGGGAACTTGGCATCCCCATGATGCCCCGGGCGGCCCTTCTGGGACAGATTATGAAAAATTACAAAAACGCCATTGCGGTAAGCGGAACCCACGGAAAGACCACCACATCTTCCATGATGTCGGAAATCCTTCTGGCTGCGCAGGCAGACCCTACTCTTACCATCGGAGGCATTGCCAAAAGCATCAACGGCAATTTGCGTCTTGGTAATTCTGATGTTTTTTTAACGGAAGCCTGCGAATATACCAACAGCTTTTTGTCTTTCTTCCCCCGCTACGGCATTATTTTAAATATTGAGGAAGACCATATGGACTTCTTTAAAGATATTGAGGATATCCGGAATTCATTCCACAATTTTGCCCGGCTTCTTCCCGAAGACGGTGCATTGGTTATCAATAACGATATCCCCGACCATAAAGAGCTTACCTCAGATTTAAAATGCAATGTAAAGACCTTTGGCTTCGATGACAGTGCGGATTACTATTGCACCAATCTGGAAGTACGTGAAATGGGAAATCACAGTTTTATGTTCCATACGCCTGACGGCAAAAGCTGTGAGGTTGTTCTCGATATGTTAGGCAGACACAATGTAAGCAATGCCATTTCAGCCCTTGCCCTGGCAGACATTTTAGGTATTGACCTTGATCTTGCATCCAAGGCACTTTCCATCTGCACCGGTGCACGCCGCCGCTTCGAGAAAAAGGGAATGCTTGGAGGCGTAACGGTTATCGATGATTACGCACATCACCCTACGGAAATCCGCGCCACCCTTCAGGCGGCAAAGGCCTATCCCCACAGAGAAGTATGGTGCGTTTTCCAGCCTCATACATACACCAGAACAAAAGCGTTCCTCAACGACTTTGCAGAAGCACTTTCCATGGCGGACCATGTTGTCCTGACGGACATTTATGCAGCAAGAGAAAAGAACACCATCGGCATTTCTTCCAAAGATTTGCAGGCATTGCTTCTGGAAAAGGGATGTGACTGCCATTATTTTGCATCTTTTTCAGATATTGAAAATTTTTTATTACAAAATTGTATCCCCCGGGACATGTTAATAACTATGGGTGCCGGAGATGTAGTAAAAATCGGGGAAAACCTCCTCGGTCAGTAAGTTATCCACATTATCCACAGTTTTTTCGACCTTTTATACGGCGAAAAGGCTGTGGATATTTTTAGTTTACATAATATGTATTTTCATGTCGGTTTTTCCCCGTGTTTAAGGGCTTTTCCATAAAATTATTTTTTTATGTGGACATATAAAAAGACAAGTTATCCACATTATGCACAAGTGCCGCAACCCCAGTAAAATCAAGGGTTTGAGGCAAATTTGGGTGTTTTCTTTTTTGGAAGGGTGTGCTATAATTCAACTTGCTTTGAAATGAATACGGGAGAATTGCAGTCACTTTGCGTTCTCTTGTTATTGGGGGAATCAGAATGAATCAGATTACACTTCAAAAAGAGGACAGATCCGGTCTGACCGGGGTTTCCAACCTCTTTATTGATACTTTTATGCGGGATGCCAACGATGCCCAGATTAAGACCTATCTTTATCTGCTCCGGGCACAAAACGCAGGCCTCCCCATCCGCATCTCGGAAATTGCGGATTCTTTTAACCATACAGAGAAGGAAATCATCCGTTCTTTGCGTTACTGGGAGAAGCAGAAGCTCCTCTCCCTGCAGGTTGACGAAAACAACGAAATCGCAGGAATCAGACTTTTGGAAGTTCCCGGACAGGAACAGCCCAAAACGCTGGCACCCATTGTTTCCCTGCTTCCTGCAGAGAAACCGGAACCCGTAAGAGAAAATGCGGCTCCTGCCAAGCCCTCCTATTCTGCTGATGATTTACGTAAGTTTAAGGACAAGGAAGAATTCAGTGCCCTGCTTTGCATCATTGAACAGTACCTTGGCAAGCCCTTAAGTCCCACGGATGTAAAGAGTATTCTTTATATTTACGACGGCTTACAGTTCTCAACGGATTTAATCGATTCCTTACTGGAATATTGTCTGGAGCGCGGTAAAAAGGAACTCCGTTACATAGAGAAAACAGCAATCGGCTGGTACGAGCAGGGAATCCGTACACTTTCCCAGGCTCATAAAAACACGGAAACCTATGATAAAAATATCTACACCGTTATGAATGCTTTGGGAAAAGGAAATCACACTCCCACTGCCAAGGAAGTAGACTACATAAACCGCTGGATCGGTGCTTACGGATTTTCCATGAATATGATTCTGGAATGTTGCGAGCGCACCGTTATGGCAACGGAAAACAATCGTTTTCAGTATGCGGAAGGAATTTTATCCAAGTGGAGAGAACAGAATTTATTTACACCTGACAGACTGGAAAAAGCAGAGGCTGCTTACCGCAGAAACAAAGCGGCTGCCCAAAAGACTTCCTCCGAAAATTCCTTTAACCGTTTTACGAAAACAACCTATGACTTTGAAGCTTTGGAGCGGGAGCTTTTAAGCAACTAAAGGAGAACCGACGTGGCACTGAGCAATACGCAATATGATACCATTCTCCGGGACTATAACCAGAAACGGCTGGATTCCAGACGCATTCTGGAGGAACGTACCAGAGAAATCTATGACAAGCTTCCTGATTACAAAGAAATGGACGACTTAATTGCATCCATTTCCGTCAACCGGGCCAAACAACGGCTTATGGGTACCGAAGCAAAAGAAAACAACGAAGAAATCGCGGATATTTTAGAAGATATCAATACCCGTAAAAAGCTTCTTTTAACAAGCGCAGGATATTCCGTAAATTATCTGGATCCGGTTTACACCTGTTCTTACTGTAAGGACACAGGTTATATCGGTGATGAAAAATGTCACTGCTTCAAGCAGGCGGTTTTGGATCTTTTATACGAACAATCCAACATACGGGATGTACTGTCAACAGAGAACTTTAAGAACCTTTCTTTTGAATATCAGAGCGGTGAAGACCTGGTACACTTTAAAAAAGCTACACAAAAAGCGGAAGAATTTGTACAAGCATTCGATTATGACTACCGCAATTTATTATTTTATGGTACAGTAGGTACCGGCAAAAGTTTTCTTTCCAACTGCGTTGCCAACGCTTTACTGGAAAAGGGACACTCTGTTATCTACTTCAGCGCCGCAGGATTATTTGAACGGATTTCGGAATACACCTTCCAAAAAGGCGGAAAAGATGCTTCCGTCAATCCCTTCGATGACATTTACAACTGCGATTTGCTGATTATTGATGACCTGGGTACGGAACTTACCAACAGTTTCGTCACATCCCAGCTTTTTGCCTGCCTGAATGAGAGACATCTTCGTCGTAAAGCAACCATCATTTCCTCAAACTTAAATTTAGAGGAATTGCGTGAGCGCTACTCCGACAGAGTATTCTCCAGAATCACAAGCAACTATGAGCTGTGTAAACTGTCCGGTCAGGACGTGCGATTATATTTAAAAAGAATGATGAGCAGAAAGTGAGGAAATTTTTCATGTCTTTTAAACGTGGAGAAATACGTAACCTTGAAACAATCCCTGTAGGTTCTTTAGGCTTAATTCCCCTGGAGGGATGCCGCGAGCTGGGAGAAAAAGTAAACAAATACCTGGTTGACTGGAGAACAGAAAGAGAAAGCAAGCACAAAGACAGCCTTGCATTCGCAGGATACCAGAGAGATTCTTATATTTTAGATGCCAAGGTTCCCCGTTTCGGCTCCGGCGAAGCAAAGGGTGTTATCAATGAATCCGTACGTGGTGATGACCTCTATCTTCTGGTAGATGTTTGTAACCACAGCCTTACGTATTCCCTTTGCGGATACAAAAACAGAATGTCACCTGATGACCACTATCAGGATTTAAAGCGTATTATTGCTGCCGTAGGGGGTAAGGCAAGAAGAATTACCGTAATTATGCCTTTCCTCTATGAGAGCAGACAGCATAAAAGAAGTTCCCGTGAATCCTTAGACTGTGCACTTGCACTTCAGGAACTCGTGAGCATGGGTGTAGACAACATCATCACCTTTGATGCCCATGACCCCAGAGTACAGAATGCGATTCCCCTGCATGGATTCGAAACCGTACAGCCCGCATATCAGTTTATCAAGGGACTCATTAACAACATTCCCGACATTAAGTTAAATGCAGACCATATGATGGTAATCAGCCCCGATGAAGGCGGTATGTCCCGTGCAATTTACATTGCAAACGTTTTAGGTCTGGATATGGGTATGTTCTACAAGAGACGTGACTATACCAGAATCGTAGACGGAAGAAACCCCATCGTTGCCCATGAATTCCTGGGAACCAGTGTAGAAGGCAAAGATATGATTATCATTGACGATATGATTTCCTCCGGCGAAAGCGTTATTGAAGTTGCTGCTGCATTAAAAGCCCGCAAAGCAAACCGCATCTTTATCGCAACTACTTTCGGTTTATTTACCAACGGATTGGAGCGTTTTGACAAGGCATACGAGGAAGGCTTAATTCACCGTGTATTAACCACTAACCTTGTATACCAGCCTGCCGAACTTTTAGAGAGAGAATGGTACATCAACTGTGATATGAGCAAATACATCGCTTACATCATCGATACCTTAAATCACGACAGTTCCATCAGTGATTTATTAAATCCCAACGAAAGAATCCAGAAGCTTTTAAAAGAGCATCAGGAAAATCTGTAAGCAAATGAATACATAGAAATCTCTATGCATTATAAAAAGTCCGCAATTGTTGCGGACTTTTTTGTTTCGCTAAGAATTCTGCCGCATTATGCGAAACGCACAATTTTCAGCTTCTTTTTAGGGCAAGATGCCAAGGAGTATTTTCTATTCTTTTTATTTCGAGTCATTTTTTCATGTATTCGTGACTTTTTGTTGTTTTTTAGGAAACATCGTGGTATTTTCAACTCAAGGGGAATCAAAGGACACATTTTAAACACATTTTTACATGAAAGGATAAAATATGAAACACGCAAAAAACAACAACGGCTTTTCCCTCATTGAACTCATTATCGTAATTGCAATTATGGCAATTGCAGTTGGGGTTATGGCACCTTTCCTGGTTCGTTATATCGAGAAGACCAACGTTTCTTCCGATTACCAGCTTGCGGACACAATCCGCACAGGTGTTGCCCTTGCCATCGTAGACGTGGAAGTACAGAACGATGCAGCAAGCAGACCCTTCCTTGAAAAAATGGATTCCGGCTTCGGAATGAATATCAACGAAGACAGTACATTTCTTTCTTCTGACTGTGTCCTGAAAGAAAGTCTTGAAACTTCCTTCGGATTTCCCGTCGAACAGATTATGACCCAGATCCGTTCTGCAAACGGAGACGGTTGTGATTGCAATGTAAAAACCTCAAACGGTATTGTACAGGTTACTTTTACCTGCACGGACAGCACCGGAAAAAGAGATACTTCCGCTTCCACACCTGACAACGATATTAACGTAAAATAATACTTTTCTTTTATTGCGTTTTGGGATATAATATCCGAGAACCAAAATGAAACCGGTCAGTTCGAAACCCATCCTGACCTAAAACAAAACTAGGAGAACAAAAATGAAAAACAAAAAAGTACTGTTTCTGACACAGGCAGCCCTGATTGCTGCTCTCTATGTGGTATTAACAGAGCTTTCAAATTTATTCGGACTTGCATCTTCTATGATACAGGTCCGTTTTTCTGAAGCGCTCACTGTTTTACCCTTCTTTACCCCTGCCGCCGTGCCAGGATTATTTCTGGGATGTATCATCAGCAACCTTCTGGTAAATGCCAATATCTTTGATATTATATTCGGAAGCCTTGCCACGCTTCTCGGAGCTCTTGGTACAATGGGGTTGGGCAAGCTTTTATGTATCGGCAGAAAGACACCGGAAGAAAACAACGGAACTACGCCGAAAGAAAATAATTCTTCCGATGGAAACCAAAAAAAGAAAAAGGAGAAACCGATTCTTCTGTCTCTCCTTACACTTCCGCCTATTTTATCAAATACGCTGATTATTCCTTTTGTTTTAAAATATGCCTACGGTCTGGAACCTCTCTGGCTTTCCTTCATAACCGTGGGACTGGGTGAGATTATTTCCTGCGGTGTTTTCGGCATCGTACTTCTTTTCACCCTGCGAAAATACGGAAAACGAATCTTTTAGGATTCATAGCCATTGGGATTCTTACTCTGCCAATTCCAGGAATCCCTGCACATACAATAAACATCTCTGGTTGCAGTCCAGCCAAGCTCTTCCCTGGCTTTCGCAGGACTTGCATAACATTCTGCAATATCTCCGGGGCGACGGTCTTTTATTTCATAAGGGATTGTTACCCCGGATGCTTTTTCGAAATTCTTAACGATTTCTAAAACACTGTATCCCTTTCCCGTACCAAGATTATAGACTTTCAAGCCGGGGTTTTCTTCCAGCTTTTCAATTGCTTTTACATGGCCCAGGGCAAGATCTACCACATGAATGTAATCCCTGACACCGGTTCCGTCCGGCGTGGGGTAATCATTGCCGAATACGCCGAGACAGGCAAGTTTTCCCACTGCCACCTGCGTAATATAGGGCATCAGATTATTGGGAATTCCGTTGGGATTCTCTCCAATCAAACCGCTTTCATGGGCACCTATGGGGTTAAAATAACGCAACAGAATAACATTCCATGCAGAATCCGCCTTCTGAATATCCGTTAAAATCTGCTCCAGCATAGACTTGGTCTGACCATAGGGATTGGTAATCTCTCCCTTGGGGCATTCCTCGGTAATCGGCACAAACGCCGGAGAACCGTACACGGTTGCAGAAGAGGAAAAAACAATGTTTTTTACATTGAATTCTTCCATCACATGCAAAAGTGTTAACGTACCGCTGATATTATTCTGATAATATTTCCAAGGTTCCCGCACAGACTCTCCTACTGCCTTTAAACCGGCAAAATGAATACAGGACGTAATCTTTTCGTTGCGGAACACTTCTCGTAATCCTTCTTCGTCCAGAATATCCTTCTCATAAAAGGTAATATCCTTTCCCGTAAGCTTTTTCACCCGTTCCAAAGACTCTTTGCTTGAGTTATTCAGATTATCTACTACTACCACTTCGTAGCCCGCGTTTAAAAGCTCTAAAACCGTGTGACTACCGATATAACCGGTTCCACCCGTAACCAAAATAGACATTATTTCCTCCTAGTCCCAAAGACGCTCCGGATATACTTTTGCTTCCTTCAGACTGCGAATGGAAGCCTCCACACCAGGCTTATCTTCTTTGTATGTAACACCGAACCACTTATCCTTTGAAGAAAGAACCTGAACAGTGGCCTTGCCTTCTTTTAAAAGGGTATCTACTTCAATGGGCAGGAAACATTCTGCCTTCAGGGGGTTCTCCGCTACCTTATTGGCGAAGAAATCATCCAGCGCAATACCAAGTTCTTTTATGATACCCGGGGTAAATCCCCACATATTCATGGAAACCGGGGTCTCCACGGAAATAGGAAGGTAGGTTTCTCCACCGTCCTCTGAATAAGCAGCACCTTCCGGTGTTTTAATTATTTTGGTGCGCTCGGTAATGGAGGTTAAATATCCTTCATCATCAGTAACACAACAACCTCTGGAAACGGAGCCGTGGTCGGTTAATGTATTGCCCAGACGGTATCCCACCATGGCATAGCAATACTTCTCTCCGTCTTCGTGAGTCGTAAGAAAGTCATATAAAACCTGAAATGCCTCCACACCGTAATAATCATCTGCGTTAATTACTGCAAAAGGCTGGTCCAAAACTTCCCTGCAGCTGTATACCGCATGAGCGGTACCCCAGGGTTTGGTACGTTCCTCCGGAATAACAAAACCTTCCGGAACATCGTTTAAATCCTGAAACACATATTCCACTTCCATGTGCCTGCTTACCGCATCCCCTATGCACTCACGGAATAATGCTTCGTTTTCTTTTTTAATGATAAAAACAGCTTTTTTAAAACCTGCACGGAGTGCATCGTAGATTGAAAAGTCAATGATTTTATTTCCCTGCTCATCAACAGGGTCAATCTGTTTTAACCCTCCGTAACGACTGCCCATTCCGGCAGCAAGAATTACCAAAACCGGTTCTTTCATTGTGATTCCCTCCTTTAACATCTGTCTTAACTACACCTCAAAAAGAAGATCTCCGTATGTAGGAAGCGGCCAGATATCCTTATCCGTAATCACTTCCAAAGCATCTGCAGGAGCACGAAGTGCCTCCATTGCAGTTTTAACACGATCCCGATAGAAGAACGCACGCTCTTTGTGGTCTTTCAATTCACGGGCTGCAACGATTTCCTTTTCCAGTAAGTCAAGAGCATCCTGCATCTGCTCAAGAAGTCCGTTCACCTCATCAAGAAGACGCTTCTGTACTTTGGTATTGATGCCCGCATTATTTCCGCTGATCACCGCATCGGAAAGCTCTCTTACATAGAGAATTTCAGCAGGAATCAACTGTCTGGAAGCCATTTCTACCATACACTTTGCCTCAATGTTAATGGTCTTGGCATAAATTTCATACAGGACATCTTTTCTGGATTCCAGCTCTGCCCGGGTAAAGATTCCAAACTTTTCAAATAAGGCAATGGATTTTTCCGTGGTAAGAGTCTCCACTGCATCCAGCATGGTAGGAATATTGGGAAGCCCTCTTCTCTCGGCTTCTTTTACCCATTCAGGAGCATATCCGTTACCGTTAAAAATAATTCTCTGATGTTTGGTCATATACTCTTTGATCAAGTCATGAACCGCCATATCAAAGTCTTCTGCCTGCTCCAGACGGTCTGCAGCCTCGCAGAATGCCTGTGCTACGATAGTATTTAAAATGGTATTGGGGTCGCCGATGGAATCTGCGGAACCCACCATACGGAATTCAAATTTATTACCCGTAAAAGCAAAGGGTGAAGTACGGTTACGGTCAGTCGCATCTTTTAAAAGGTCAGGCAAAGTGGAAACACCGGTTTCCAATACGCCGCCCTCCATACAATGTGTTGCCTCACCGGTTTCTACCAGCTGCTTCACTACGTCTTCAAGCTGCTCACCTAAGAACATGGAAATGATTGCGGGAGGCGCCTCATCCGCACCGAGACGGTGGTCATTCCCTACGTCGGATGCACTCTGACGAAGTAAATCCGCATGAGTGTCCACTGCCTTCATTACACAGGCAAGTACAAGAAGGAACTGTATATTTTCATTGGGTGTCTCGCCGGGATCCAAAAGATTTACACCGTTATCCGTGGTAAGAGACCAGTTATTATGCTTACCGGAACCGTTTACGCCCTGGAAAGGTTTTTCATGCAAAAGACAGGTAAGACCATGACGGCCCGCTACCTTTTTAAGGGTTTCCATCACAAGCTGATTGTGGTCAACCGCAACGTTGGAAGTCTCATAAATCGGTGCAAGCTCGTGCTGTGCGGGAGCCACCTCGTTGTGCTGTGTTTTAGCGGTTACACCGATTTTCCACAACTCCACATTTAAGTCTTTCATGTAGGCACCGATACGTTCACGGATGCAGCCATAGTAGTGGTCATCCATTTCCTGTCCCTTGGGAGGTGCTGCTCCAAACAATGTACGGCCTGCATAAATTAAGTCTGTTCTCTGAAGATATTTTTCACGGTCAATCAAGAAGTACTCCTGCTCCGCACCTACGGAAGGAGTCACCTTGGTTGCCTTCGTATTCCCGAATAATTTTACGATACGGAGTGCCTGTACATTAATGGCATCCATGGAACGAAGCAGGGGAGTCTTTTTGTCCAGAGCTTCACCTTTGTATGAACAGAATGCGGTAGGGATGCAAAGAATCTTACCCGTAGCATCTTCCTTGATAAAAGCAGGAGATGTAATATCCCAGGCTGTATATCCTCTCGCCTCAAAGGTAGCACGAAGACCGCCTGAAGGGAAGGAAGAAGCATCAGGCTCTCCCTTGATTAATTCTTTGCCCTTAAATTCCAGCAACATTTTACCGTCTTTATTGGGATGGGTAATAAAAGAATCATGCTTTTCAGCAGTAATTCCCGTCAAAGGCTGGAACCAGTGTGTATAATGGGTTGCGCCGTGTTTTACCGCCCAATCCTTCATTGCCCGGGCAACAACATCCGCCGTTTTCCCCGACAGTTCGCCTCCGTTGGTAATTACATTGGTTACCTCAGCATAGGCTTCTGCCGGAATCCACTGTCTCATGGTAGAAAGTGTAAACACGTTCTCCGCAAATATTTCTTCAATGTTTATTCTGTCTGACATAAATTGTCTTCTCCCGTTTCATAAAAATTCATTGTATCTGTCCTAAAAAGCTATCTATAAAATACACTTTTTGCCTAGGAATTGCAAGACGCCATACGCAAAAGGTCATATGCCTCACAGGCCTCGCTCAAATCCACATATAACTCCTGTTGGGGATGAGGCGCGCTCTCCATGGGATTTCCTTCGGCATCATAAATCCCTCTGACAAGGGCGGATACGTTTCTTCCGTCCGGCTTCATAATTTCAATGGTATCTCCCACGCAGAACTTGTTTTTCTGCTCCAATTTTACATATCCTCTTTCGTCAATCGCTTCTGCGATTCCCAGATAAATATACTCGTTTATGTAAGTATTGGAATCATAAATCTGTGTTTCCTCATTGGGTTTTCCGAAATAAAATCCGGTTGTAAACTGACGGTAAGTACACTTGGAAATTTCCGCTTTGTACCACTCCATATTTCCCCTGTATTTCTCTTCACTTTCAAAGAAATCATCAATTGCTTTGCGATAAGTTCTTGCCACACACGCCACGTAAAGGGCTGTTTTCATTCTGCCTTCGATTTTAAGGGAATCAATTCCCGCATCCACCAAAGCCGGAATATGCTCTATCATGCACAAATCCTTGGAGTTAAAAATATATGTCCCCCGCTCATTCTCATAAACAGGCATATATTCTCCCGGTCTGGTTTCTTCCACAACCGCATATTTCCATCTGCAGGGATGGGTACAGGCTCCCTGGTTTGCGTCTCTTCCCGTAAAATAATTGGAAAGCAGGCATCTGCCGGAGTAGGAAATACACATGGCACCGTGCACAAAACTTTCGATTTCCATTTCTGCAGGTATTTTTTCCCTGATTTCCTTGATTTCCTGCAAAGAAAGTTCTCTTGCACTAACCACTCTTTTAATTCCCTGCTGCCACCAGAACAAATATGTATTGTAATTGGTATTGTTTGCCTGGGTTGAAATATGAATGTCAATTTCAGGGCAGTTTTCTTTTGCCAGCATTACCATTCCCGGGTCAGCCACAATGATTCCGTCCGGCTTCAACTGTGCCAGCTCCTTAAAATAAGCCGCAGCTCCTTCCAAATCAGAATTATGGGCTAAAATATTAGCGGTTACATATACTTTTACACCGTGGTCATGGGCAAAGGCAATTCCCTTTTCCATATCCGCGGGGCTGAAATTCTTTGCTTTGGCACGTAAGCCGAAGGCCTCGCCTCCGATATATACCGCATCTGCACCAAAAATAACTGCGGTTTTTAAAACTTCCAGACTGCTTGCCGGTACAAGTAATTCCGGTTTTTTTATATTACTCATGATATTCTCCTGCTTCTCCTGTATTGGATACATCCTGTTTTACACTGATTGTCACACCATCTCCTACGGTAAGGATGGCACTTTCCAACAAAGGATTATTTTTAATCTCATACAAATATTCCCGCATGCGTTCGTGAATGGTTCTGTTTCTTCTGGTCACCGCAAATCTGGATTCCACCACATCTCCGTCCTGAAGAACATTGTCCGTTACAAGCATTCCTCCTACGGGCAGAAGACGTAACAAATCCGGCAGATAATTGATATACTGCCCCTTTGCAGCATCCATAAAAATAAAATCATAGCTTCCCTGCAGTTTGGAAAGAATTTCTGCCGCATCCCCCTCTAAAAGGGTAATCCGCTCCTCCATACCTGCTTTTTTAAAATTCTCCCGGGCCAGGGGAATTCTTTTTTCAAACTTCTCAATGGTGGTAATCTTACATTCGTTGGAAGTATTTTCCCCCATCAGAATGGCCGAAAAGCCGATTGCGGTACCTACTTCAAGAATATTTACGGGCCTTTGTAAACGCAACAAGAAACGAAGAAGATTCTGCATATCCTTTCGGATAATCGGCACATAATCCCGCTTCGCTTCCTGTTCAAGTTCTTCTAAAAATGGGGAATTGCCTTTATCAAAGGAATTGATAAAGGTAATCATCCTTTCATCTACATTCACATTGCTACCTGCTTTATCTGCTTATTCTTCTTCCGTTTCCACCTGTCCTGCCATGATTTCCATCATTTCAAAAGGGGTCATTCCCGTGTTCAATTCATAAACACCGGGCTGAAGTTCATCATGATATTCCGAAAACATCTCCTGAAACACAAAAAGTGTTCCGCTTCGGATCAGACCCTTTTCTTCTAAAATTTCACCGATTTCTCTGGGTGTTTTACCATCCACAATAGATACGGATACGGAAATTCCCGCTCCCGGATCAATGGCTTCTTCCGCAAAGATACGGTATCCCACATCGTAAGCCGCAAAGCAAAGATGGTACATAGCCAGAACAATTCCAATGACAACGGCAATTTTTAATGCCGTCATACCAATGGTAACTGCCAATTTTTTATTCATGGATTCTCTCCTTATGCTTATTCAAAACCTATATCGTCCACAACCGCAATAAAAGCTTCCTGAATCAGTCTGCACAAAGCAAGCTCTGCATCCAGAAATTCCGTTACTCTTTTATCTTTTTTCCACTCTGCAAACTCCTGCTCAAAAGAGGCCGTACGATCAAACAATTCATCGCTTCCGTGACTCGTCTGAAACTCATGAACCCTCAATCTGTAATTCACGATTTCCTCCCAAAGCTTCGGGTCCTGTTTTGCACTTTCTTTTGTCCTGCAGTATTCCCGGTACTCGGGAGTTTTACACAGGGCTTCTTTATATGCTGCTGTTGCTTCTTTTAATTCGGACATAAAATGAGTCCTTTCTTTTATACTTCTACAAGGATGGGCAGAATCATGGGACGGCGTTTCATCCGTTTCCAGATATAATCACTTAAGGCATCACGCATGGAATTCTTCAGTTTACCCCAGTCACTGACGCCTCTGTCCAGACAGTTTTCCAAGGTTTCAAGCGCAACTTCCCTTGCTTCCTCCAAAAGGTCTTCGCTTTCTCTTGCATATACGAAACCTCTGGAAATCACATCCGGTCCGTTAACCAGAATATTGGCACGGGAATCCATTGCCGCAACCACAACCACGATACCGTCCTCCGCAAGACGCTGACGGTCCCGTAATACCACGTTACCCACATCACCTACACCAAGACCGTCAACCAGAATGGCTCCCACGGGAACCTCTCCCACAATCTTTGCTTCCTCATCATCCAATTCAAGCACCTGTCCTGAGGAGAGGATAAAAATATTATCTTTGGGAACCCCAATCTGTTCCGCCAGCTTAGCATGGGCTTTTAAGTGTTTATATTCACCGTGAACCGGCACCGCATATCTGGGCTGGGTCAGGGAATAAATCAGCTTGATTTCTTCCTGGCAGGCATGACCGGATACATGAGCATCCTGGAAAATAACATCTGCCCCTTTCTGGAAAAGTTCGTTGATTACCTTGGTAACCGCTTTTTCATTGCCGGGAATGGGAGAAGATGAGAAAATAACGGTATCATTGGGACCGATTTTTACCTTACGGTGCTGTCCCATAGCCATACGGCTTAAGGCTGCCATACTTTCTCCCTGACTGCCTGTAGTAATCAGAACAGTCTTTTCTTCCGGATAGTCTTTTAACATTTCAATATCAATTAACGTATTGTCAGGCACATTCAGGCGATTTAATGCAGTTGCAGTTTCAATGATGTTTACCATACTTCTGCCTTCCACCACAACCTTACGGCCGAATCTGTGGGCTGCATTGATAATCTGTTGTACCCTGTCTACGTTGGACGCAAAGGTTGCCACAATAATTCTTGTGTTGGTATGCTCCGCAAAAATCGTATCAAAGGTCTTCTCCAGAGTACGCTCCGAAGGCGTAAAACCTGCCCTTTCTGCGTTTGTGGAATCACATAAAAGTGCCAAAACGCCTCTGTTTCCAAGCTCTGCAAAACGCTGCAAATCAATGGCATCACCAAATACAGGCGTATAATCCACCTTAAAATCTCCGGTGTGAATAATGACACCGGCAGGGGAATAAATAGCAAGTGCTGCCGCATCTACAATACTGTGGTTGGTTTTGATAAACTCGATGGAAAAGTCCCCAATACGGACCTGATCCCCGAATTCCACCGTATGACAGCTTACAACATCCGCCATTTCATGTTCTTTTAATTTATGCTGAATGATTCCCATGGTAAGCGTGGTTGCAAACACGGGAACATTGATTTCTTTTAAAACATAGGGCAGGGCGCCGATGTGGTCTTCATGCCCGTGTGTAATCATAAAGGCTTTTACCTTATCCTTGTTGGCAGCCAGATAGGAAATATCCGGTATAACAAGGTCTATACCCAGCATATCATCTTCCGGGAAGCTCAGTCCGCAGTCTACTACCACAATACTGTCCCCATATTCAAAGGCGGTAATGTTCATACCAATCTGCTCTAAGCCGCCCAAGGGAATAATGCGTACCTTTCCCTGATTTTTTATATCATTTCTCAATTTAAAACCTCCAAATTAAAAACAAAAGGGAGCACCTTTAGTCAAAGGATATATCATCTAAAAGATTTTCAAAAATCTCAGCAACGGCATTTAATTCCTTATCATCCGTTACCACAGCATAAACCGCATCCTCATCCTCAGGTGCGGAAATATCCTTCAAAATCAACGCTTCAGCGTCTCCCTCTTCGCTGTCTGTTACTAAAATATAATTGATGCCTGCAACAGTAGTCTGCTCCAGAACATAAAACTCAGCTGCTTCTTCTCCCGCAGCCTGAAATGTAATTTTTTCCATGATTATCTCCTTGTTTTTACGGATTATGCTTCTTTATCGCTGCTGTTTGCCAAAGAATCCATATATCCCTGTAAAATAAAAGTTGCTGCAATTTTATCCACGTATTTTTTACGGTCTTCCCGACGAATACCCACTTCCATCATGGTTTTATCAGCAGCTACCGTAGTAAGTCTCTCATCCCAAAGAATCACGGGAAGTCCGGTTCTGCGTTCCAGACTCTCCTGAAAAGCCTTGGTTTTTTCCACACGGTCTCCTTCGGAATCATTCATGTGCTTCGGAAATCCCAATACAATACGGTCCACTTCGTATTCCACCACCAATGCCTCAATCCGGGCAAGGGTCTGACGTAATTTATCTTCTTTCTCTCTTCGGATAATTTCCACACCGGTTGCAATAATTCCCAAGGGGTCACTGACAGCTACACCTACGGTCTTTGAACCAAAATCCAATCCCATGATACGCATCAGAAGTTATCTCCTTCCTCACTCCAGCCGTTTGCTTCAATGTAAGAAAGCAGCATTTCTTCTACAAGCTCATCTCTTTCCACCTTCATAATCAGGCTTCTGGCATTGTTATGGCTCGTAATATAGGTAGGGTCTCCGGACATAATATAACCCACAATCTGATTTACCGGATTGTACCCTTTTTCCCGTAATGCTTCATAAACCTGCTCAAGAACCTTCTTTACACGGTCCTCTGAATCCTGTTCTACTTTAAAAAACTGTGTATCCTGTAATCCCATACTCTTCACGTCCTCTGCCACAGCTTTCGTGCTGCTTCGTTTGTTATGTATAATCTGTTTTATTTTACCTTAAACAGATTAAAAATACAAGTATACCCGTTTACTCCGGGCAAAAACCGGTCTGTTTTATTTTCCTAAAAGTACATCCTCTTCCAAAAATGCCTCCGGTACCAGGGTAAGGATTTGATTTTCACCACACTCCTTACCATTGCAGGCAACTTTTACATATTCCCTGCTGTGACCGATCCAGTATTCCGTTCCGCCGATTGTCTTCTTTTCTTCCAACAGTACGGAAAGTGCTTTTCCCATAAAAGAAGCTCTGTAGGAAGCGGACATTTCCTGCTCCAGTTCCAATAAAACATTGCTCCTCTTCTGCTTTATTTCCTCCGGAATCTGGTGCTCCATGACATCCGCCCTGGTGCCCTTTCTTCTGGAATATTTAAAAATATGCATTTCAAAGAAGGATACTTCCCTCAAAAATGCCACTGTCTCAGCAAATTCTTCCTCCGTTTCCCCCGGAAAACCGACAATGACATCTGTTGTAATCGCACAACCGGGAAAATATTCCCGAAGAAGTTTTACCCGGCTTAAGTATTCCCCGGTATCATACCGTCTATTCATTCTTTTTAAAGTTGCATCACAGCCGCTTTGAAGGGATATGTGGAAATGGGGGCATAACTTATCCAGCCGGCTTAATTCTTTTACGAAATCTTCCTGTAAAATCATCGGTTCAAAAGAGCCGATTCGGATTCTTTCCACTCCGGGCAGGGCATTGATTTCTTTTAAAAGGGAAGAAAGGCTGAGCGCCGGATTCTTCTGTTCAAAATCCAAACCATAGGAGCTGATATGAATACCCGTCAGGACAAACTCCTTATATCCGGCAGAAACCAGTCCTCTGATTTCATCTAAAACAAGCTCCGGGCGACGGCTTCTGACACCGCCTCTGGTGTAAGGAATAATGCAGTAGCTGCAAAATCTGTTACATCCGTCCTGAATCTTAATATATGCCCGGGTATGCTCTGCGGTATGCTCCATTTTTGCATCCTCAAAGTCTGCTTTTTTTACATCCACAACAGTGGTATTTCCCAAAGTCTTTCGCAGATAAGTCCTTACCTCTTCCTCTTCCTGAAGGTAGAGATCTGCGTTTCCGGTTTCCATGTACTGTTCTAAAATTTCCACAATATCCTTTTTACGGTTATTCCCGATTAAAAGGTCGATTGCTTCATCCCTTGAAGCTTCCCTTGCATCCGCCTGGACAAAACATCCGACTGCTACTACAATTGCTTCAGGATTTAATTTTCGCGCTTTATGCAGCATTTGTCGGCTTTTACGGTCCGCCATATTGGTAACAGAGCAGGTATTTATGACATAAATATCTGCTTTTTGGTTAAACTGCACAATTTCATAACCGCTTTCTTGTAGAAGTTGTTGCATTATATCTACTTCGTAAGAATTCACCTTACAACCCAGATTGTGTAATGCTATAGTTTTCATGGAATTCTCCTTTTTTTTTGGCATCTTTATCAATTGACTTTTATAAAAATTTCCTCTACTATAAAAGCGGAAGTTGGGAATACTCCTAACATTCGGAGAAAAAAGTATATTGTATGAAGGAGGAAATTTAAATATGAAGACAGTATCTATTTCTTTAAACTCAATCGATAAGGTTAAAAGTTTTGTAAACGAAATCACAAAGTTTGATTATGATTTCGACCTTGTATCCGGCAGATACGTAATCGACGCTAAATCCATTATGGGTATCTTCAGCTTAGACTTATCCAAGCCCATCGAATTAAACATTCATGCAGAAGATAACGTTGATGAAATTCTCGCTGTATTGGCTCCTTACATTGTTTAATTAGGAATCCGATTATTTGAGTTTAAAGCAAGACACAGGTCTTGCTTTTTTCTTTTGAATTCATAAGAATTCAAAAGAAACCTTATGCGCACCTCACAATACGGTAGTTTGCTCGGGCGCGGAATGTGCTTCGCACATTCTATTTTATTCTAAAGAATTCAAAAGAAACCTTATGCGCACCTCACAATATGGTAGTTTGCTCGGGCGCAGAATGTGCTTCGCACAAAGAACTTAAAAAGGGCACAAGGATTCCTGCTTACGAAAGGTTTTCCTTTGTGCCCATGGTTTTAAAGTATTTCGATTACTTCTCTGCCCTCTACGGCAGTCTTCACCATTTCATCTATACAATCCGCAAGATTTTCCTCATGTTTGGCAATCACATTCACATTGGGTTTGGTAACCGGATGCTCTGCCACGAAAATGGTACAGCAGTCTTCATAAGGAAGAATGGATGTTTCGTAGGTTTTGATTTTTTCCGCAATGGTTACAATATCCTGCTTATCAAAGGCAATCAGGGGACGATATACCGGAAGTGTACAAACCGCATTGGTTGCGGCAAGACTCTGCATCGTCTGGGATGCCACCTGTCCGATACTTTCACCCGTAATAAGGCCGAGGCAGTTACCTGCAACAGCAAGCTCTTCTGCAATACGCATCATATAACGACGCATGATAATTGTCAGTTCATCCTGAGGACATTTCTCATAAATTGCTTTCTGGATATCCGTAAAATTAATCACATGAAGTTTAATGGGGCCCGTATAACGGGAAATAATCTGTGCCAGATCCACAACCTTCTGTTTTGCACGCTCGGAAGTATAAGGCGGTGCATGGAAATATACCGCTTCCAGTTTGACACCACGCTTGGAAACCATATATCCTGCTACGGGGGAATCCAAGCCACCGGAAAGAAGAAGCATTCCCTTACCACCGGTTCCCACAGGCATTCCTCCCGGGCCGGGAATTACAATGGAGTACACATAAATTCTTTCACGGATTTCTACATTCAAAAGCACTTCCGGTGTATGAACGTCTACTTTTACATCAGGGAAAGCATCTAAAACGGCCTCACCGATTAAACAGTTCATTTCCAGAGAATTTACCGGATAATTCTTTCTCGCTCGTCTGGAATGTACCTTAAAAGTGAAATTCTTCTCTTCATAGGTTTCATCCACATATTTTACCACATCCGCCTTCAGGGCATCAAATCCATTATCTTCCAGTACAAGTACGGGACAAATGGCAGTAACACCGAAAACTGTGGAAAGTGCTTCAATCAGCTCATCGTAATCAAAATCTCCCAAAGCTTCCACATAAATACGTGAAAGAGACTTGTGCACTTCAAACTCTCCGTCACACTTGGAAACTGCACGACGCACCTGTTCTACCAGGGCATCTTCAAACATATATCTGTTTTTACCTTTCAGAAAGATTTCTCCGTATTTTAATAAAAAAGTACGAAACATAGTATCTCCTCTCACGGGGACCTGTCCCCAAAAATATTGCCCGCATAAAAATTATACAGGCAATGAATACAGCTATTTTATGTACTAAGACTGAAATCTTAAAAACTTATTCTTGGTTTCCGCATACTGAAGCTGGCTAACCGGAATCTCTACACCCTGACGGGTCAGGAAACGGTATCTGGCCAAATCCTTCGCCTGGGAAAGGTTAATAATATAGGAACGGTGGCAACGGAGAAAAAGTTCCGCCGGAAGAAGCTGTTCCATATCGGAAAATTTCATATGAACGCTGATGGTTTCGTCAGCAGTTACCACATCCGTATCTCTGCCCCTGCTTTCCAGATATTCGATTTCATCATAAGGGATATTGTACAGTCTGTCACCAACCTGAATCTTTAAGGAACCGTTTCCGCTCTGGGTCATCTGATAAGCCTCTAAAAGGGCTTCCCGTAATTTTTCAATCTGAATCGGCTTCTGAAGATAACGCAACGCATTTACCCGATATCCTTCCATCGCATATTCTGCAGTAGAGGAAATAAATACCACGGGAATCTGTTCGCCCAGTCTTCTTAATTCCTCAGCAGCCTCGATTCCGTTCATCCCCACTGCAAGAATATCACACAAAAGCACATTGTAGATTTCCTTGCCGCCGGAAAGAACTTTAATCATCAGTTCCATATCTTCAAAGGTGGAAATGGAATAATCAATTCCTTCCTCCTCCATAATCTGTTCAGTTAAAACCTCATTTATCTGTAATGATGTTGCTTCATCATCACATATGGCAATTTTAAACATTTGTTTCTCCTTAAGATTCCGCTTTGCACACAATTCCAAATTACACTTTATCTAATAAATTATACACATAAATATAACATTTTGCAAGCAACGTAAGGAGATAAAATAATTATCCGATCATGGCTTTTGCAATCATTTGCATGGTTCCCCGGTACTTTTCCGCAAAATTATTATGATTTCCTTTAATATAGGCTAAATTATCCTGTTTTCCCGCAAGCTCCAGCTTAAATGCAAGATCTGCCACTTCCTTGGCACCGATGTTTAAACAGGCTCCTTTTATGGCATGTGCAATAATACCGTAGTTCTGACAGTCTTCTTTCTCATAATACTCCTCCAGACTTGCCAGAAGGTTAGATGATGCAAAGGTCTGGAGAATTCTAATATAGGCATTTTTGCTTCCGCCGCAGTTTCTCATGCCCTCTTCCACCGCAATGCCCACAAGACAGTCCAGAATGTCCTTCTTTGGAGCCGCTGCAGCTTCCTGACTTTCTTTTTTCTCCTCTTTTATCATTTCCTTACCGTCTAAAACGCGCACCACTTTATCTACCGGAAGCCATCTCTGCAGGATGTCGCTTAACTGTTTGATACGGATGGGTTTTGCCAGATAGTCATCCATTCCTGCTGCCTTAAACTGCTTCTCCACACCTTTGATTGCATTTGCGGTCAAGGCAATAATCGGCAGTTCTTTTGCATATTCCGTATCCAGTGCCCTGATTTTCTGAGTGGTTTCCACGCCATCCATAAAAGGCATCATATGGTCCATAAAAATCAGGTCATAGGGAACCAGATTCTCTTCTATTCGGTTCAACGCCTCAGAGCCGCTTTCTACCAGCGTGGGTTCGATACCGAAACCGCTCATGATTTCTTTCACCACTTCGAGGTTTACTTTGTTGTCATCTACAACCATAACCTTGGCAGCGGGTGCCCGGAAGGTAATCACATAATCCTCATTTTTGGAATAGATTCTGTCAAGGTCTTCCGCATAGTTTGAGGGACGGGAATCTTTTACCTTCTGGGGCAGACGGAAGGAAAACGTACTTCCTTCTTTTAGCTTACTCTTTACCCAGATATCGCCACCCATTAGGTTTAACAGTGTTTTAGAGATAACAAGTCCCAGACCGGTACCTTCCACATTACGGTTTTTTCGGGTATCAATCTGTCCGAATGCCACGAAAAGCTTGGTGATGTTTTCCTGAGAAATACCAATACCGGTATCCTCCACATCTACTTCCATTACACCGTTGCGCTCATCATTTTTTACCCAGCGGACACGAAGGGTAATATGGCCTCTGTGAGTAAAATTCACCGCATTTCCCAACAGGTTAATCATAACCTGACGGATACGCAGTTCGTCTCCCACAAGCACTCTGGGCACTTTATTATCAATGTCAATGTTGAGTTTAACGCTTTTATTACGCATACGAAACTCTATAATGCTGAGTACATCATGAATCAGGGAATTAAAATGATATTCTTCTTCCACAATGTTCATTTTACCGGAATCAATTTTTGAAAAGTCCAGGATTTCGTTAATAATGGAAAGAAGGCTTTCGGAAGAATTCTGAATTGTGGTAACATACCCCAGTGTTTTCTCCGGCAAATCCTGCTGTGAGAGAAGCTCTGCCATACCGCAGATTGCATTCATGGGTGTACGGATTTCATGAGACATATTTGCAAGGAAATTGCCCTTGGCTTCCAATGCCTGACGTGCTTCCTCATTCTTCTCTTCCATCTGCTGCTTGTATGAATTTACGCCGGTCACCAGGAATAAAAGGGTAACCATACCGAAACAGTAAACCAGCATAAAAATCATGTAGATTTCCATAGGGAAAAACAAGGTAATCACGCTTCGCTGGAAAATACCGACCACCACAAGAGCCACTACGGTAAGTACGATATACTCCACCAGAATTCTAGTGCGGGAGTATAGGGCAATAATCAGGCCCTGTGCCATGTAAACAAGAATCAGCATACCCAGAATTTCCAGACGAAGGGAAATGATATAACTGGTTACGGACATGGTTATGTAAAAGCATCGCAGAATGGCATTTTCATTTTTGACAATACGATACAGAAGCAAGGTTAAAAGCACCGGCAGAAAACCGATGGAAATAAAAATAGCCTGTTCCGTACCGTACTGGTTTAACGCATAAACCACGTACAAAAGGACAGTACAAAAGAACTCTATAATACTTAATGTCATACTGGTGCGAAAAGGTAACATATACTTTCTCCCGTTCCTTTATTCGGCACTGCCGGAGAACCCCCGACAGTGCCTGTTTTACCTGATTTTAGATTACTATACTTTTATCTTCTGCGGAATTTTCGCATCTCCGGAATGATTTCTTTTAACGCATCAAGGGTAATGTCCAGCTCTTCTTTTGTTGTAAAAACAGAGAAGCTGAAACGGATGGTAGATCCAAGAAGTTCCTTAGGGAGACCGATTGCCTGTAAAGTTGCGCTGATAGCGGGTTTATTAGACGCACAGGCGCTTCCCGCGGACACATAAATACCCCGTTCTTCCAGGGCATGCAAAAGGGATTCCGCTTTCTGCACGCCGGCCACGGATACGCTTACCACATGGGGTGCGCCGTACCGCTCCGGTGCCCCGTTCACGGTAACACCTTCCAATTCTTTTAAACCGTTTATAAAATAGCTGCGCAGGGCATACATTCTTTCAATATCTTCTTCGATATTGCGAAAAACAAGCTCTGCCGCTTTACCGATTCCGGCAACACCTACGGTATTTTCCGTTCCGGAACGTAAATTTTTCTGCTGTCCGCCACCTAAAATGATGGGTTTTATTTTTACTTTTTCATTGATATACAGGAATCCTACGCCCTTGGGTCCGTGGATTTTATGACCGCTTACGGAAAGAAGGTCGATTTTCCATCTCTTGGGATAAATAGGAATTTTACCGTATCCCTGTACCGCATCTACATGAAAAATCGTGTTGGGATTTTTCTTTTTAATCAAATCTCCGGCCTGGTCAATGGGCTGGATACTGCCGATTTCGTTGTTTACCGCCATAATGGATACAAGAATGGTATCCGGACGAATGCTGCGGCTTAACTCTTCCAGGGAAATACGTCCGGTGGAATCCGTTCCGAGATACGTGATTTCAAACCCTTCTGCCGCCAGATATTTCATACACTGCAGAACCGCAGGATGCTCTATCGCCGTGGTGATAATATGACGGCCACTGCGGTAATTTGCCATGGCAGTACCGATGATTGCCAGGTTATCGCTTTCCGTTCCGCCGGAAGTATATAAAATGTCTTTACTGTTTACCTTCAAGGTGTCTGCTATGATTTCGCTTGCCTTGCGAACCGCATTTTCCGCCTTGATTCCTTTTGTGTGCATGCTGGAGGGATTACCGTACTCCTCCTGCATCATATATGCTACAGTCTGTGCTACCTCAGGGAAGCACTTCGTGGTTGCTGAGTTATCAAGATAAATTTCCATACTGATGCCTCTGATTTCTTTTATTATCATTATATGCCGCAACAAAGAGTTTGCTTGCATGGTTTTATGCTACTGACTTGCTGCTTTACCGGATAGCTTTGTATTGCGGTCTATCCCCGCACCTCTAATTCGTACATCATCCATGCCAGGACAGTAAAGCCTGCTGTTTCCGTACGAAGGATTCTCTTCCCCAAGGATATGGGAAGAATTCCTTTTTCTCTTGCATATTCTACTTCCCCTTCATCAAAGCCCCCTTCGGGACCGATAAAAACACCGATATGCATCCCCGGCTTACAGGAAGCAAAAAACTCCTTTGTTCCCTCCATGCCCTCTTCCAGCTCGTAAGGAAGAATTTTTCCTTCCATGGAAGAAGCATATTCCACTGCTTCTTTCATGGTCATAACCGGCTTGATTTCCGGAATCACGCTGCGCTTGCTCTGTTTTGCCGCCGCTTCCGCAATCCCCTGCCAACGGGTGATTTTAGATGCTTCTTTCTTATTATCCAACTTGACAACGCACCGTTTCATTGCCACGGGAACAATCTCGTATACGCCGAGTTCCACGGCTTTCTGGATGATAAGCTCCATTTTATCACTTTTAGGAAGCCCCTGAAAAAGAGTGACTTTTACAGGCAGCTCCACGTCCGCCTCTTTGATAAAAAGAAGACGGCAACGGATACAATCTTCTTCAAACGCCTCAATGGCACAACGGAATTCCCGTTCATCCATACCGTTTCCGATTCCGATTTCTTCACCGATTTTCATGCGAAGAACGTTTTTTATATGATTAACATCTTTTCCTGTAATAAAAATTTGTGTTCCCTGAATTTGTCCCGGGTCTACGAAGAAGTGATACATACGTGTAACTCCTTTTTATTGTTCTTGGGGCCTGCACTTTTAGAAAAATACCTGTCCCGAAATTTTAATGCCGGATGTCCGAAACAAGCCCTGATTATGCAGGCTTCTTCGCAGTTACGCTGACCCACTCTCCCTGTCTGGTTACTTCCACAAGCTCGAGTCCGGCCTTTTTCACCACATCAACGACAAAATCTTCCTTTTCCGCAATAATACCTGAAGTAATATAAATTGCTCCGGGTTTTAACTGGGCAGTAATAACCGGTGTCAGGATTTCAAGCACGTTATGAAGAATGTTGGCAACAACGATATCGTAACACTCGTATCCTGCCC
Source organism: Lachnospiraceae bacterium (assembly GCA_017473905.1). Taxonomy (GTDB): domain Bacteria; phylum Bacillota; class Clostridia; order Lachnospirales; family Lachnospiraceae; genus UBA3766. The sequence continues at coordinate 53,057 of JAFUJA010000016.1, forward strand.
AATCCTGTACGGACTTCTCTGTAATGATATTTCCGATAATGACTTCGAAATCCTTCGGGTCAATACCGTTATTTTCCATATTTTCCAAGGTTGCATCCAGTGCGCAGGGGTCAAGATCCGTTCCCTTCGCATGTTTTGCACCGTACATCAACGCAAGAATTGCCAAAATGCCGCTGCCGCAACCCACATCAAGAATGTTGGTTTCGGGAGTAACGTATTTTTTAATCTGACGGATGCAAAGCTGGGTTGTTTCATGCATTCCGGTTCCGAAAGCGGTACCCGGGTCAATGTGAAGAATCTTTTTATCCGCATCCTCAGGTTTTACTTCTTCCCAGGAAGGAATCACAAGCAGCTCATCAATATAAAACTGATGGAAATACTTCTTCCAGTTGTTAATCCAGTCCAGATCTTCTGTTTCGGACAAAGTAATGGTGCCTTCTCCGATATCCATAAACATACGGAGCCCCTCCAGTTCTTCTTCCACGGATGCCACAAGCTCGTCCAGATTTAATTCATCATTCTCCTCCACGAAGAAATTAAGATATGCCACGCCGTCATCTTCTTCCGTCTGGGGCAGAATATCCACAAACATCTGCTCTTTTTCAAGCGGGGTTAAAGGAATTTTATCTTCAATCTGGGCGCCCTCAAGACCCACATCTGCCAGGGTACAGATAATAATATCTTCCGCTTCGGTTATGGTTTTTACTGAAATTTTATGCCACTTCATAATTTGCCTCCTAGTGATTTTGTATGTAAAATGTTATTTTAATTCTTTTATTCCCTATCCTCCAAATCCTGCTTCAATGCCTCCAGATAAGGTACCAGAACGCCGCTTTTACGGGGCAGAATGTAGGCAGGATTTAATTCATCGTGACGGAAGCTTTTACGGCCGCCGCTTTGCGCCCGTTCCCAAAACAGCTTCAGATATTCGAAAGGAAGATAATAAAGTTCATCTATGGAAGTATAGTAAATCAGAAAAAAAGCAATCCCGCCCTGCTTCTCAAATTCCTCCATAAACTGCACCTGATGGGCATGAATATTCTGCAGTGCAAAGGTAAGATTAGCACTCTCCTTGGCATCAAAACAAACAGGAATCCCCTGTACCGCTCCGATGTAATCCACGGTACTCTTCTGGTCGAAATACGCCAGGGTAATATGCCTGCTTTTCTGGTCAATCTGCACCGGCGTAATGGGTGTGGGCACCTTCTGAATCAAGGCCAGTCCCGCTTCCCGATATTTTTCATTTGTTCTGTTTATCATATCTTCCAACGTAGAGCCGCGAAGCCCACGGGATGCCCATGTTGCCATTTTAATCCTCCATGGATTTTATCTTCTAACATCTAAAAGTATACACTGCCCTGCAAAGTGGTACAAGTCTTATTTATAGCAGGTTCTGGCCTGACGGAACTTCTCTTTCCACTCCGGACTCACGCGGTAGGAATCGCAGATTTTCTGAATTGCCTTTCCCGCAATGTTATATTGCAAGGGACAGGTTTGCAGATATGCCAGGGTTTCTTCCGGCGCATAAATGCCCAGATAGGATAAAAGCCATGCCTCTGCCATCTGCACATAATACGCATCGTCATCTTTAAAAAGAGGAAATAATTTCTCTGCCGCTTCTTTTTCTTTTACCAGAGACGGCATAAAAAGTACGTATCCCCAGCGTCTTGCGAAAGGATGCGGATGTTCAATATATTCTTTTGCCTTCTCATAGCCAAAGGCAAAGGTAAGCTCCTTATCCACAAACTGGCTAAGCTGGTCCACATGCCACCAGTCCTGCAACTTGTCGAAATGCTTCTCAATAAAAGCAAATTTTGCTTCTATTCCTTTACACCCGGCCAGACTCACCTGAAAAAACGTCCGGTGATAATTTTTCTCTGTCAGAATGTGCTCTGCCAGAAACTCTACGTCTTCTCCCCTTTTTATCAGTTGTTTATTAAAACGGTCCAAATCTGCTGTTTTAAACCCGTCTCCCAAAAGGGCAAATTCTTTTTTAAACTCATCAAAATTCATGTTTTATCTCCCAAAATTAAAAACCGTCGAACCATGTAAGCTATTTTACACCAATCCGACGGTTTTTACAAAACAAACAGAATACATTAAGGGTAGCTTCTATTTGAAAAATCCTTTTTTCTTTTTGGAACCTTTATCTTTGTCTTTTTCTTTCGGGTCCCTACCGGTTGCATTTAAGGTATCGCCGGTTTCAGCATCGAACTTGCGAAGAAGCTCTTTTGCTTCGGAAGACAGTCTCTCGGGAACACTTACGACAAGTGTTACGTAGTGGTCGCCTCGCACTTCTTTGTTACGAAGGGTAGGAACACCTTTGCCTCTGAGACGTACTTTTAAGCCGGTCTGTGTTCCGGGTTTTACATCATAAACAACCTTGCCATCCACGGTTTCTACAAAAATCTCTCCACCAAGTGCAGCTACCGCAAAGGAAATGGATACAGTTGAATAAATATCATACTCATGTCTCTGGAAGATGGGATGCTTCGAAACGATGGGCTCGATTAAAATATCACCTCTGGGACCACCGTTTACACCGGGTTCACCTTTTCCGCTGAGACGGGTTGCAAGGCCTGTATCAATACCTGCGGGGAAGGTTGTGGTGTAGCGTTTTTTCATGGTAATAAAACCGGTTCCGCGACAATCCGTACACTTATCTTTTACAATCTTACCGCTTCCGTTACATTCACGACAGGTCTGAACGCTTCTCATGGTACCGAAGAAGGAATTGGTTGTAACAACAACCTGACCTTTTCCTTTACAGTTGGAACAGGTTTCGGGAGAGGTTCCGGGCTTCGCACCGTTACCGCCACAGGTGGTACAGGTTTCCTTGGAATCTACCTCGATTTCTTTCTCTGTTCCGAAAACTGCTTCTTCAAAGGTAAGACGTACGCTCTTACGAATATCAGCACCTCTTCTGGGACCGTTTCCGCCACGGGTGGTACGTCGTCCGCCGCCGAAGAAATCTCCGAAAATGTCACCGAAAATATCACTGAAATCCGCACCGGAGAAATCATATCCCCCGTATCCGCCGCCGGCTCCCTGCTCAAATGCCGCATGGCCAAACTGGTCGTACTGTTTTCTCTTATCCGCATCGCTTAAAACAGCATACGCTTCGGAAGCCTCTTTAAACTTGGCTTCTGCATTGGGGTCATCGGGATTCATATCCGGATGATATTTTTTGGCAAGTGCCCTGTATGCTTTTTTAATTGCGGCATCATCTGCATTTTTATCTATTCCCAGAATCTCATAATAATCCCGTTTCTGATCTGCCATAATTATTCTCCAATCAAAATGTTTGCATTAAGTACTTTCAACATGGAAATACCACGGAGCGAAAATCAGTCCGCCCCGTGGATTTATTCTTCATGAAAACCATTCATGAATGAAATTTAATTCTTGATAAAAGTCCGACTTGCCGGATGTTCATTAAACCTCTCTGAAGTCTGCATCAATAATATCATCGTCAGCTGTGTTTCCTGCATCGCCGCCCATGTCAGCACCGCCGGTAAACTGGCTCATATCAGGACCTGCACCGTTAGCGCCCTGCATTCCTTCATACATCTTTGTGAAGAGGGACTGTGCATTTTCCATCATCTTTTCTTTCGCTGCCTTTAATTCGGATACTTCATCCTCAGTCATTTCTTTGTCCTTGGTTCTTTCAAGGATATCTTTTACATTCTGAAGATCGGATTCAACGGTAGCCTTATCGGAATCGGGAATCTTGTCACCAACTTCGCCCAGTGCTTTTTCAATCTGGAATACCATTGCATCAGCATCGTTTCTGGTATCGATTGCTTCTTTACGCTTCTTATCCTGTGCTTCGAATTCAGCAGCTTCTTTGATTGCTTTTTCGATATCATCATCAGACATGTTGGAACCTGCAGTAATGGTGATGTGCTGTTCCTTACCGGTACCAAGGTCCTTAGCGGATACGTTAACGATACCGTTTGCATCGATGTCGAAGGTTACTTCGATCTGAGGCACACCTCTTCTTGCAGGAGGGATACCGTCAAGACGGAACTGGCCTAAGGACTTGTTGTCTCTTGCGAACTGTCTTTCACCCTGTACTACGTTGATATCTACTGCAGTCTGGTTGTCTGCTGCTGTAGAGAATACCTGGCTCTTCTTAACAGGGATGGTTGTGTTTCTTTCGATTAACTTGGTTGCTACACCACCCATGGTCTCGATTGCGAGGGAAAGGGGAGTAACGTCAAGAAGAAGGATTTCACCTGCACCTGCGTCTCCGGCAAGCTTACCGCCCTGAATGGATGCACCAAGTGCTACACATTCGTCGGGATTTAAGGACTTGCTGGGTTCCTGACCGGTTAACTGTTTTACCTTATCCTGAACAGCAGGAATACGTGTAGAACCACCTACAAGTAAAACCTTGCCTAATTCGCTTGCTTTCATGCCTGCATCCTGTAATGCTCTCTGTACGGGTACTGCAGTTCTTTCTACAAGGTCATGTGTAAGTTCATCAAATTTAGCACGGCTTAAGCTCATTTCAAAGTGCTTAGCACCTTCGGGAGTTGCTGTAAGGTAAGGAAGGTTAATATCTGTAGTGGTTGCTGCAGAAAGTTCCTTTTTCGCCTTTTCAGCTGCTTCCTTGATACGCTGAAGTGCCATGTTGTCGTTGGAAAGGTCAATGCCTTCCTGTTTCTTGAATTCAGCTAAAATATAATCTGTAATCTTCTGGTCGAAGTCATCACCACCAAGTCTGTTATCACCTGCGGTTGCACGTACTTCGATGATACCGTCACCGATTTCGATGATGGAAACGTCGAAGGTACCGCCACCTAAGTCGTATACCATGATGGTCTGTTCTTTTTCATTATCAAGACCGTAAGCAAGCGCTGCTGCTGTAGGCTCGTTGATGATACGTTTTACATCAAGACCTGCAATCTTACCTGCATCCTTGGTTGCCTGTCTCTGCGCATCGTTGAAGTATGCGGGAACAGTGATAACCGCTTCTGTTACTTTTTCACCAAGATATGCTTCTGCATCTGCTTTTAACTTCTGAAGAATCATAGCAGAAATCTGCTGGGGTGAATATTTCTTACCGTCGATTGTTCTGCCGCGGTCGGTACCCATGTCACGCTTGATGGATGAAATTGTCTTATCAGCGTTGGTTACTGCCTGACGCTTTGCAGAATCACCTACAAGTCTGTCTCCGTTTTTTGCAAAAGCTACTACGGAGGGAGTTGTTCTCATACCTTCCGCGTTTGCGATAACGGTAGGCTGACCACCTTCCATTACTGCTACACAGCTGTTTGTTGTTCCTAAGTCAATACCAATGATTTTTCCCATTTTATTATCCTCCTAATCTGGTTGTGGGCCTATGGTTGCCCATTTCTGTTTTCCTTTTATACTAGTTGACTACCGATACCATACTGTGACGAATCACGGTGTCACGATAGGTGTATCCTTTTAAAAGTTCCTGCGCAACGATACCGCTTTCGTATTCGTCGCTTTCTACCTGCATTACCGCATTGTGAAAATCGGGATTGAATTCTTCGCCGACTGCTTTGATGGGCTTTACTTCCAGCTTCTCAAGCTCTGACATGAACTGTTTATAAATCATGTTCATTCCTTCTACGTGAGGATTTGATGCATCCTCCGGGGCCACGGAAGCAAGACCTCTTTCAAAGTTATCAATCAGGGGCAGAATCTTTTCGATTACGCTTTTGGCACCGGCCTCAAACATGCCTGCCTTTTCCTTCTCGGTTCTTTTACGGTAATTATCAAATTCGGCAAGCTGTCTTTTTACTTTGTCTTCCAGCTCATCGATTTTTTCCTGTTTTTTATCTTTCTTTTCTTCAGCCTCTGCAGGTTCTTCGCCTTCGGCTTCTTCCTCTAAAATCACTTCTTCGGTTACTTCCTCTACAACCTCTTCCTGATTCTCAGGTGCTTTCTTTGTAGTGTCTGCTTTGGTTTTGGTTTTTTTCTTCGCTGCCAAATCACTCATCCTTTCCTATGTTCAACTGTTATATTATTCCTCTTTCAAATCCTTTTGATACAAGGTGTCCAGCTGAACTTTGATTGTTTTTAGGGTGCCGACCACCTTTTCGTAATCCATTCGTTTCGGGCCGATGATACCGATGGTACCCCGCATTCCCTCACCGAATTCATAATTGGCTGTTACGATACTGCAATCCTTCATGGTCTGGATGGGGGCCTCTTCGCCGATATAAACCTTGATTTCTCCGGTTCCTTCTTCCATGTTGTCGTCCACCAGTTTGGAAAGAAGCTGTTTCTCTTCAAAGGTGGTAATCAGCTCGCTTGCTCTCTTCTGGTCAGCCAATTCCGGATATTTAAAAATGTTATTGGTTCCGCTTGTGTAAATCTCCAAATCTTCATCTTCCTTAATGGTTTCCGCAACCGCATCGATGACTTCGCCGATTAAAGAGCCGTGAAGACCTGCCTGGGCTTTGAGAAGAGTGATCATACCAAGGTTGATTTCCTCAATGGCAAGCCCGTTTAAATTTGTATTCAACAGGATATTTAACTTCAGCATGGTTTCATCATCAAGGGTTTCGGATACGGGAATCATGCTGTTCTTGATTACGTTACCTTCTGTGACGATAACCGCCAGAATCTGGTCTGCATCCACTCTGGATAACTGAATGAATTTCAGCTTGTTTTTCTGATATCTGGGAGCGGTAATCATGGTTGCGTAATTGGTATTCACCGCAAGCACTTTCGCTACCTGCTTCAGAAGATGATCCATCTTCTCTTCTTTCTCCACAAGCATCTCTTTCAGTTCTTCCACCTGACGCTCGTTTTCCTGCATCATGCTGTCGACGTAAAGTCTGTAGCCTTTATCGGAAGGAATACGTCCTGCGGAAGTGTGGGGCTGCACAATATATCCCAGCTCTTCCAAGTCAGCCATTTCGTTACGAATGGTAGCTGAACTTAAGTTCAAATCCGTATACTTGGAAATGGTTCTGCTTCCTACAGGCTCTCCTGTTTCCAGATAGTTGCGAATGATTGCCTGTAGAATTTTCATTTTACGTTCGTCCAAATGCATCTTCCGCACCTCCTGTTTCTTGTTTTGTTAGCACTCGACCGAATAGAGTGCTAACATCTACATTTCATAATGTACCACCACTTATTATGATTGTCAACAGTAAAATTATAAAAATCGGATGATATGTCCCTTCTTAAAAGATTCTCCCACTTTTCAATGAGTTGTAAAATTGACATTATAACTCATCTGAAATATAATATGGACAACACGGAAGTATCGATATTTCCTTAATCATACTTCCGAAAACAGGTAGATTTGAACAACGTATTTTTTAAAATTTGAAAGGGGATAACGGATGAAATACAAAGAGATGATAAAAGCATTAAAAGGTAAAATGGTATTAGTACCGGCTACATTTGCTTTAGCAGCTGGTTTGGCATTAACCGGATGTGGTGATGCTGATGCATTAGAACCAAATACTCAAACATCTGAAATAGTGTCAGAAATAGTATCTGAAGAAACAACAGAAGAAATAAGTGAAGTAGTATCTGAAGAAACTACTGAAATAGCTTCTGATGTAATAACTGAAGAAGAACCAACAATAGTAAATGAAATTCTTACATTCGAAGAAGCTCAAGCATATATAGAAAACTTAAAAACTATGTATCCAACTATGCCTGAAGAAGAAATTGTTGGTTTATTTGTTAACTTCAATATTCACAGTTTAGATAGTGATACAATCGATCATTATAGTTCTAAATATAATTGTGTTATACATAACATAGTAAATGAAAAAATAAGTGCTGTAATGGATACATACTTTATATTAAATCAAGGAAAAAAAGGCACAGAATACAAAGATTATTGGTCTTTAACTGATTTTGTAACTAATGAACAAGTAAAAATTATGGCTCAAGAATTAGAAGAACATTTAAATACAATGGCATATACACCAGATGACAATGAATTTGCGGAATTGAATTTAAAACTTGAAAACTACCAAAAAGGTAATTATAGTGAATTTACTTTTGATTATTATAGTGAACAAAAAGAAAATACAGACTTAGAAGGAATTTGTTATTTTGTAGCAAGATACAATTTAAGTTATAATACTCAAGGTCTTGGTTTTGATCCTGAGACAGGTTATTGTCCATACCAAGAATATCAAAATGAATTAGGTTTATCTAAATAATTAATAAACAATGAAGAATATCCCTTGCATATGCTTTGTGCCGATGTTAAAATCTGTACAAAGCATATTTTCTTTTTGACGGAATCCTTCAGACTTCTGCTCTGAAAGACCATCAAGTCCCGGCATTACGCCGTCTACACCTTATCTAAAAGGCTTTTCTTGAAAATCCATGCTTTAAATTCACTATTACAACATAAGCAGGGATTGAAAAGGCCCTGCGGAATAAGGAGGGATGTGTATGAATTACACGGATTATGAAGCGTTTCCGGTAGCGGAGCGCAATTACAAGGACACTGTTTTTAGGATGTTATTTCGGGGAAAACCGGCGTTACTCAGTCTTTACAATGCGGTCAACAAAACCAACTTTACCAACGCGGAAGACTTGGAGATTACCACGTTAGAGAATGCAGTATACATGGGGATGAAGAATGATGTTTCCTGTGTGTTTGCGTTTGAGTTAAGTCTCTATGAGCACCAGTCAACGGTAAACCCGAACATGCCGCTACGTGACCTGTTTTATGTGTCCGGGATTCTGCAGAAGATGGTGACGGAGCGGAATCTCTACAGTAGAAGACGAGTTGCAATTCCCACCCCAAAGTTTGCGGTATTTTATAATGGGAATACCAGGATGCCTGAGAAGATGGAATATCGGTTGTCCGAGCTGTTTCAGAAGCAGACGGATAATCCGGAACTGGAATTAACGGTCACGGTTTACAATATTAACCCCGGCATGAACGAAGAACTTCTGGAAGGTTGCCGCTTACTGAAAGAATATGTGCAGTTTACAACCAGAATCAGAGAAAACCGGAAATACATGGATTTACAGGCCGCGGTAATAAAAGCGGTGGACGATTGTATCCGGGACGGAATTCTTGCAGAGTTCCTGACAGCGCAGAGAGCGGAGGTAATCGCGATGAGTATATTCGAATA
>JAFUJA010000017.1 GCA_017473905.1 Lachnospiraceae bacterium
CATTTTACTGTCCTCCTAATGTGTATTTTTACGTAACTGGCAGGTCACGTTTTTATTATACACATTAGGAGATTTTTAACTGAATACATCGCTAAAGCTTCTACAGAACCACGCGACTATCGCGTGGTTTTCTTAATACAAGAAAAAGAGTGTTAAAAACAACACTCTTTTATTTCTTTTACCCATTCATCAGCATAACTTAACGATAATTCCGTTATCATATCGGTAAACACTGTATCTTCTGTCTCATCAAATCCGTCATAAGATACGCACACTACATAAAAGTCTTGCTCAAAAAACGAAATCACTTAACTCATCCCATTTTATGCAAATGTAATCTCTATCATCTGACATCGTTCTGTCTTATCCACAAAACGGAAGATACAGTTAGCTACAAAACCATACCTTTTATCAAGCGGTCTGTATCCTGTCATATATCCCTTGCGAATAACCTGTGTAAAATCAGCACTCCATTGCTTTAATTCAGACTCATCCTCAACACTGAAATAAACACCTACGCTGTCCATATCCGATGACTCCAACCAGGTCTTCGCCATGCTTTTTAAACCGGTAGCATTGGTAGCATCAAACACAATTTTTCCGCCTTTAAATCGCTTCGTCATAGCTGTGAACAATTTCTTCACATCTTCCTTTTTAAAATAATAGAATACGCCGGACGCAAAAAACACTATTCCGTCCTTTTCTTGATAATCAATCTGCTCAAACCATGAAAAATCCATGATATTAGTAGCAATATTGGTCTCTCTTTCCCTTTCCGGAATCAACTCATTTCGAGCTGCTATCACATCCGGGAAATCAATGTTGTAGCCTTTTGCAATTCCATTATCAACCTGTCGAAAGGTAGTATCCAATCCACAACCGATATTTACCACACAGGCATTTGGATGCCACTTTAAATAATCCCTACATACGCTTGCCATATCATATTGTCTGGTTGCGCCCATAATGGCACCAATCTTCGCTTTCATCTTTCCCGGCGCTTTAAATTCATAGTCCACCCGTTCAAAGAGTTCCTGACAATCCCTATCATTAAAAATATCCGGGTACATATCCATTGCAAGTTTGCGTCCATACAAAGGAATCATTAGAGTTTCCTGTACAGTACCTTTTTGAATTTTATATTTTTTGCTTTCGGCTGCAGTTCCTATCAGCCTTTTATTTATCATCATGACTATCAGGCATCCTTTCCATTTTTACAACACTAATTATTTCTTCCCAATTATCCAATACATAGCGACCTATGATCGGGTCATACATTGTTCCAAGATTCTTTTCAATCTCACCAAAGCATATTTCAAAACTTAAAGCTTTACGATAACAACGATTGGAAGTCATTGCATCAATACTGTCGCAGATCGCCAATATTCTGGCTCCCACAGGAATTGCGGCACCTTTGGCTCCGGTAGGATATCCTTTGCCATCGAAACGCTCATGATGCATCAATACGATATCTGACAATTCTCTTAATCGGTGAGACTTATTTAAAATATCCGCTCCAATTTGAGGATGTCTTCTAATGTACGCAAATTCCTCATCAGTTAGTTTACCTTCTTTGTTTAAGATTGCATCCGGCACACCTATTTTCCCAATATCATGCAAATGTCCTGCAATATGTATCTTCTCGGTATCATACTTCTTTAGGCCCATAAGACGACATACTACCAGTGCCATATCACTGACTCTATGGGAATGTCCGGCAGTATATGGATCTTTAGCATCCAATGCCGAAGCAATACACTCTACTATTTCATGAAAATCTATTTCATTGGTACAATAATCACATCCCTGCATTTGATTATTTGTAGGTTCCTCTAATTGATTCATATATACCTCCTTCATTACTTTCGTAAAGCCTCCATCTCCTTTAGAAATCCTTTTGCCACAGCTTTGGTTAGCTATTACTAACCTCAATTATACAAGCCTTCCTTTAAAAAGTAAAGCATCAGATATGTCCCTATAAAAGCATTTTCTAAGATTTCGCATAACCTTGCTCAAGGAATTCTTTTCTTTCAATTTCAATTAAACACGGTTTTACTACACTGTTTTCTACACACATTCCCTTTTAGGTATTCTATTACAAATACTTATACTTCACTTACCGCTTGCTTACCATATTTTCTCATCATAAAATACAGCCCGAAAAACATCATACTGCTACCCACATTCATTGCACCCATTCCGGCAAAAATAATAGCTGCCACCATTGTAAAAGGTATCGTGTTAATCAAGCAACCCCATTTCGGAAAACAGGTTTTCTTTCGGATAACCGCAATGAAAAGTGTTACACATACCATAAATACACCGATATTGCACATTGCGGATGTTACGGATGTTGCAAAGAAGTAAGACAGCATAATTTCATGCGCCTGCTCTGTGGCCCCTGCTTTTACAAAGTGCCACAGCATGCTTGTACAGGTAAAATGCATTACCGCACCGGCCACGCAGGTAAGCGCTGTACCAATCTGCACCACGCGGGCAGATTTACCGGCCTCAGCTTTTAGAATGTTCGCAATTTGAAAATATCCGGGCATAATAAGCATCATGGCAATTACACCAACTATGCCGGAAATTGTGAACTGTAAAGACGACGCTCCCTGCAACATGGTCGCAGTCTTTTCATAATCGAATAACCCCATTACATCCAATCTGCCATTCGGCAAAAAATATAACAACAAATCGCCGCCAAGCCAGCATAACAAATGCCCGAAGGCTCCGCACAAAAATAATTTAGAATTTACATTTTCACATTTCATATTTTATCCGCCTTTCAATGACTACACTTCATCTTTTAACCGATTTTGGAACCGCTGCAAGTCTTCGTTTAAATGCTTTGCATCAATGGTCCGCTTAATTTTATAAATTAGGTAAGAACACAAATATGCACACACCATATAGAAACCAAAGCAGATGCAAACAACTACACTTCCCTCGAACCAACCGCCGAAATGACCGGCAACGGCATATACCAACGAGCTGAGAATTACCGCTACCCATTCCCTAAGCCTCAAAGCATCGACTTCATCAAAAGCCTCTCCTTTCAATCTTCTGCGAAACTCATAAAATTCATGATATGCTCTACTTCCTGATTCAGATTCTGATATCTGAGGATCAGTTCATCATCACCCTGTTTTATCTGCTCAATTGTGTATTTCATAGGACATCCTCTTTATTTTGTAAATTTACGATTTCATTTTATCAATGTCGCATTTATCTTGCAATATCACATAACATAAGTGACACTTTTTGTTGTACAAGCTGCACTTTTTATATTACCTGTTTTTCATGCATACGGGAAAACTTCTATGCATAAAAAAATTGGGCTTCATACGAAGCCCAATCATAATAACAATATGAAATCAATACTTAGTCAGCAAGACCGAAAATATCATGAATTGCATTTGCTGCGCGTTCTGCTTCTGTTACATCAATCAGAACGGTTACTCTGATTTCGGAAGTAGAAATCATCTTAATGTTGATATGTTCATTGTAAAGACATTCAAACATCTTTGCTGCCACGCCGGGGTTAGACATCATACCGGCACCAACAACGGATACCTTACATACGTTCTTTTCGATTTCAACCTGCTGATAGTTAAGACGTACCTTATTCTCTTCAATTACCTTTAACGCTTCATCACCATAGTTTCCGTCAACGGTAAAGGAAATATCCTTGCTGTTATCACGGCCTACGGACTGAAGAATCATATCTACATTAATATTTGCCTTTGCAAGGGCATCAAATAAACGGAAGGCAGTACCGGGCTTATCTTCCAGACCGATAACGGAAATTCTTTCTGCACTCTTATCTACTGCTACTCCACTTACTAACATTCTTTCCACTTTAATATCCTCCTTAACAATCGTTCCTTCTTCGTTGGTAAGACTGGAACGAACTACTAACTGAACTCCATATTTTTTAGCCATTTCTACAGAACGGTTATGCAATACGCCGGCACCTAAGGTTGCAAGATCAAGCATTTCGTCGTAGGTAATTTCATTAAGCTTTTTCGCGCTCTTAACAATACGGGGATCTGCGGTGTAAACACCGTCCACATCGGTGAAAATTTCACACTTATCAGCACGAAGCGCTGCTGCAAGGGCAACTGCGGTAGTATCGGAACCGCCTCTTCCCAAAGTGGTATAATCATCATACTTATTGATTCCCTGGAAACCTGTTACAATAACAATCTTTCTGGATTCCAGTTCGTGTTTGATACGTTCGGTATCAATTCTTTTTAAACGTGCATTTCCATAATTGGAAGTGGTATGCATAGCTACCTGATACGCATTCAGGGAAATAGAGGGCACACCCAAAGCTGCCATTGCCATAGACATTAAGGAAACAGAAGTCTGTTCACCGGTTGTAAGCAACATATCCAACTCTCTCTTAGAAGGATTGGGGTTAATATCCATAGCCATTTCAATCAGCTCATCGGTAAGCTTACCCATTGCTGAAAGAACAACCACAACATCATTTCCCTTCTGATACTCTTCGATACAGCGTCTTGCCACATTGTAGATTCTTTCTTTATTGGCAACCGAAGTACCACCAAATTTCTTTACTACTAACATTTCTTTCCTCCTCTTAAGCCTCAAAAAGCTTCTCGATTATATTATGACCCTGCGCAACAAAGTGACCTGTCTGTGCTGCACACTTTTCACAATAAAGTACACCGTCTCCGGTCTTCTTTGTACTATCATATAAAAGATAAGGAACACTATCGGATGTATGTGTTCTCAATCTTACGGGAGTCGGATGATCCGGCAGATACAACATGCGGAACTCAATTCCTTTCTCCTCCAGCGTTTTTACCAAGGGACCTACCACATAGGTATCCAGGTTTTCGATTGCCTTTACCTTACGTTCAAAGCTTCCCTGGTGACCCATTTCATCCGGTGCCTCTACATGAATATATACAAAATCATTTCCTTCATTGAGTAAGGTATTTACAGCTGCTTCCGTTTTACCGGCATAATTTGTGTGTAAGCCGCCATTTGCACCTTCCACTTCAATGACCTGCATTCCCGCACCGATTGCAATTCCTTTAAAAGGTCTACCGCAGAAATCATGGCACCTTTTTTACCGGTTTTATCATAAAAAGGATCCAGCGCAGGTTTGGTACCCGCTCCCCAGAACCAGCAGCAGTTGGCAGGGTTTAATCCAGCCTCCTTACGCGCCTTGTTAATGGGATGGTCTTTTAATATTTCATAGCTCTTCTTCATCATTTCCCGGAAAGTCTCTTCCTTAGGAAGATGTTCTCCGATTTTTTGTTCCAGCACGTCATGAGGCTGCACAAACGGAAGTACTTTACCCTCTTTCCAGATTAAACAATGACGGTAACTGGTTCCTACATAAAAACGAAAAACTTCATTTTCCAGTTCCTTGCGCACCGCTTCCAAAAGAACCGCTGCATCCTCCGTGGAAATTTCTCCCGAGCTGTGGTCAATAATGGTTTTTTCTTCAAAAACATCCTCTTCATCGGAAATCGTAACGATATTACAACGAATTGCAACATCTTTTTCCTCCATTGCCACACCAATGCTCAAAGCTTCCAAGGGTGAACGACCGGAATAATACTTCTTCGGATCGTATCCTAAAACGGAAAGATTGGCAGTATCGCTACCCGGAGACATTCCTTCCGGAATTGTATGTACCATACCCACCTCGCACATAGGTGCAATCTTGTCCGTATTGGGTGTTGCCGCATATTCAAGAGGAGTTTTACCGTCGAGATCTTTTATGGCTTCATCCGCCATACCGTCTCCCAAAACTACAATATATTTCATAGCATCCTCCTTCATCATCTTTTAAAAGATGAATAACAAAGTAATTAATCATTCATACGGATTCTTGTAATAACACCGCTTACTTCCTTAATTCTTTCCTCAAATTCCTTTTCACTGATTTCATCAGTAATAAAAGCAAATTCGTCCTGACATTCGGGAATGTTAATCATTTCAGTTTCACCAAATGCCTTCATAAGACCGCAGGAATCCTTGTCGCCTTTTACACGTACGAAGAATTTCCAACACATTTCCTCTTTGGAAGAAAGTGTAACCTTTTCCTGATCCCAGAAGCAGAAAATAAACTTACCCTGGTGCTTTGCACAATCAATAATATCGGATACCACTGCGCTTGCGGTAGGAAGTTTACCTGCTCCTCTTCCGTAATACATAGTAGTTCCGAGCATATTACCATGTACACAAACTGCGTTAAATACATCTTTTACACAGTACAAAGGATTGTCGGAGCGAATCATAAAAGGTGCTACCATGGCAAAGCAGGAACCATCCATATCTTTGCTCATTGCAAGTAATTTAATGCTGCGCTTCATAGCCTTGGCATAGAGGAAATCTTCCTTGGAAATCTTAGTGATTCCCTCTGTATAAATGTCCTCATATCTTACGGTTTTACCGTATACAAGAGAGGATAAAATGGCAATTTTACGGCATGCATCATAGCCTTCCACATCTGCTTCCGGATTACGTTCTGCATAGCCCTTCTGCTGTGCTTCTGCAAGAACCTGTGCATAGTCCACACCATCCTCGTCCATCTTGGTTAACATATAGTTGGTAGTACCGTTTAAAATACCGGTAATACCGTCAATTCTTTCCGGTGTAAGGGAAGAATTCAAAGGACGGATAATAGGAATACCACCGCCTACACTGGCTTCAAATAAGTAGTTACAATTGTTTGCCTTTGCAATGGAAATCAACTCAGGACCATGATTTGCAACCAGTTCCTTATTAGATGTACATACGCTCTTTCCTGCAAGCAGGGCTTTTTTAGAAAATGTATAAGCAGGTTCCACACCACCCATGGTTTCACAAATGATTTTTACCTCAGGGTCGTTTAAAATCACATCATAATCGTGAACCACGCATTTTTCCATAGGGTCTCCGGGGAAATCCCGAAGATCAAGAATATATTTTACAGCAATTCCCACACCGGCTTTTTTGCTGACTTCTTTCTGATTTTTGTTAATAACCTCCACTACACCGCTTCCTACGGTACCATATCCTAATACTGCAATCTGAATCATTTCATTTTCCTCCTGTTTTCCTTTTATATTCCTTGGAAGGAATCTTCATTCCTCTTATTCTCTGGCGATTATTTTTACGGAACGCACACCGCAACGCGCTTCAATCCGTTCCACCATGCCGGACAAATCTCCCGTGGAACGTAATATCTGTAAACTGATACTTAATGTTGCCATATTGTTAATGGGAATCGACTGATGTATGGTCAGAATGTTAGCTCCGCATTCTGCAATTATTTTGAGTACATCGGATAAAATTCCCGGTTCATCTTCCATTTCACAGGTAAAAGTGATTGTTTTCCCTTCCGCATTGTCGTGAAACGGAAAAATATCATCTTTATATTTATAAAAAGAACTGCGGCTGATACCGGTACGCTCCACTGCTTCCTGAATCGTAGCAACCTTTCCCGTATGTAAAAGTTCTTTGGTTTCTACCACCTTAAGCAATACTTCCGGAACCGCTTTGGTTTTAACAACATAATATCCGCTGTCTTCTCTCATATGCACCTCCCGACAGACATCATGCTTCTATAAAAAACATGCCCCTTTATTGTCTTAATTTTCGTTTTTGTGTTTTCCACACACGCACATTTGTGTTCCAGCGAAAGATATTGTATCACGCATTTTTCCTCTTTGCAAGGGTAAAATGGGACTTTTTTACAAAAAAAGCACCTGAAACCAATTGTTTCAAGTGCCTGTCTGCTAATCTTCTTTTAAAACCAGTTTTCTCATCATGGAAAGATACTCCTCAATCACGATGCGATACCCTTCTTCGTCAAACTCTTCTTCCTCATAAGCTTCCCGCAAAAGACCATCCAAGGTAAAACCAATGGTCATATCCAGCTGTTTGCGTTTAACATCTTCTTTAAAAAGACCTTCATCCACCTGCTCGAACACCTTATTCTTTGCATTGGTATAAGCTGCAAGGTACTCTCCTATGGCTTCCAGTGCCTCTTCATCTTTCTCTCTTTCAAGGGAAGATAAAAACAAAGGAATACAGGGATAGGACTTTCTGACAAGAAGCTTTGTTTTCTCAAACTGGAGCTGTGTTGCAAAATAGTCCTCCGGCTGACGGTTCGTCATTGCCAGAAGTTCCATATTCATATATTTTACCGCATAATCGGTTACGAAGGTATACAGACCCAGCTTATTATCAAAATAATGGAACCAGAGACCTTTACTGATTCCGGCTTCTTTTACCATTTCATCCGTACTGGCTCTTTTATATCCGTTTTTGGCAAAGACCTTCATTGCACCGTTAATCATACGGTCCTGCTTTTCTTTTTTTAAATCAAAAAATTTCTCGTTCATGACCCACCCCGGTTTCATGTTATTGACTTTAAGAGTCGATATCCCTATATTACCATAGTGTTTTTTTCAATTCAATCCCAAATCCCACAGAAATAAAACTTTTTTTGCATAATCTCTTCCCATTTTCCCAAAATAGTATTAAAATAGTAAATATTCAAGATGCCGAAAGGAGTACACAAAGATGAAAAAATCAACAGGTATATTATTATTTGGCCTGGGCGTAGCTGTAACTGCTGCCGGTGCATACTATGTATATAAGAACCAGGACAAATTTTTTAAAACAGAAGAGGTGGTAAATCCCGACGGAACCACCCAGACAAAGCGCACATACCTTTCTTTAGATATGGATTCTGCGAAGGCTAAGGTAAACGAAACAATTACCAAAACCAAAGAAAAAGCACAGGAAACATGGAAAAAGGTTGAAGAAAAAATCGAAGAATCCAAAGCTTCAAAGGAAGGCTCTTCTGAAGTTCTCTTCGAAGATGACTTAGCAGTTACTGCTGAGGAAACTGCTGAGACTGCTGAAATGAATGCAGATGCTGCAGCAGAAGTTCTGGAGGAAGATTTAGAAGAAGAAGTTGCCGATATCATTGCTGAATCAGCTGAATAAATTGCAAACACAAAAGGGTCCTTTACCGGGACCCTTTTTCATTACTGATAATTCAATGATAACTCTATTTTTTCTCTCTTTTCTGAATAACTGCCTGTTTTAAAAGATTCTTTAACTCTCTTGTTTTGTCTTTGATTCTGCTGTTTGCCTTAGGGTGAACAAGAATTTCACCGATTAATTTGGCAGAAACTTCAAATGCATCCGTTTCATAAGCAAGTGCCGCAAGCATGTAATCAAAGGTAACTTCATCCATTCCGCAAATCGGGAAGGACTCTTTCTTTCTGGCAGAAACCATCCCTTCATAAGCCTTCTTTAAAAACACAGCTTCTTTCTCACGATAAAATTCCGCACCCTCTGAATCTTCTTCCTGCACATACTCCGCCCAGCCGCGGTACAACCATGCAATTTTCAAACAAATATAGCCCTTTTCGCTGTCGGAAGCCGGTTTCACCACTGCGGTAAGAAGCGCAAGCTTACCTCTCTCTATGGCTTCTTCGTAAGAATATGTTTTTAAATTTACAGGATTCTTGTAATAATGACTGGAAACCTCTTCTTTGATTTTACGAATCTGCATAGAGGTCATCGGTCCAAAACTTCGTGTTAATGCTGCGTATCCGCAACGTGGACATGCCACCACATCATATTTTACACTGTCAATATGCTGATAAAGAGGACGCAGGTCAATATCCGTATTCAGGAACTTAGCCTTATTACTCTTCATGGTTTTACTTTTAAAATCATGGTCGCACACGGGACAAGTATAAGACTTATCATAGATATAATCCTCTTCCAGCTCGTCCGGTGTCTTTATATGTACTTCTTCCTGCACTACGGAAGAAGAAGATTTCTTCTCTTCCTCCGTATAAATTTCCAGATTATCAAGTCCGCTAAACCCCAAATTCTCTAATTCAGAAAATAAATCCACGTAACTACCCCATTTCAGTTAATTATTCTTTGGTAAAACAAATGAACTCTTCAGTGAAACGATTCTGTTAAACACCGGTGCGCCGGGTTTGGAATCTTTGTAATCCACACAGAAAAATCCGTTTCTTACAAACTGGAAGCTTTCATATTCTTTCGCATCTTTTAAAGAAGGTTCCATGTAACAATCCGTTAAAACGGTTTTGGAATTGGGATTTACATTAATGCTTCCGTCTTCCTTGTTATACACACCCTTCTCTTCATCGATGATGTTCTCAAATAATCTTACCTCAGCCTGAATTGCTGTGGATGCATTTACCCAGTGAATGGTTCCTTTTACCTTACGGCCGTTGAATCCGGAGCCTGATTTGGTTTCGGGATCGTAGGTACAATGCACTTCGATTACCTTGCCGTTTTCATCTTTTACGCAACCCGTACAGGTTACAAAGTAAGCATTCATGAGGCGGACTTCATTTCCGGGGAAGAGACGGAAATATTTCTTGGGAGGTTCTTCCATGAAGTCTTCCCTTTCAATATATAATTCTCTTCCAAAGGGAACCATTCTGCTTCCCAGTTCCTCATTCTCAAGGTTGTTGGCAACCTCAAGCATTTCAACCTTACCTTCTTCGTAGTTATCAATGATTAACTTAACAGGATCCAAAATTGCCATCACTCTGGGACGTTTTAATTTTAAATCCTCTCTGATACAGAACTCAAGCATTGCCATATCAGCCACTGACTGCGCCTTGGATACACCGCAAAGTTCCACGAACTTTTTAATGGATTCAGGTGTATAACCTCTTCTTCTCAAAGCGGCAACGGATACCAGTCTGGGATCATCCCAACCGTCTACAATACCATCCTCCACAAGCTTTTTGATATATCTCTTACCGGTTACCACATTGTTCAGATAAAGCTTGGCAAACTCAATCTGTTTGGGAGGGTGGGGATATTCAAGCTTTCTTACAACCCAGTCATATAAAGGTCTGTGATCCTCAAACTCAAGGGTACATATAGAATGGGTAATTCCCTCAATGGCATCCTCAATAGGATGTGCAAAATCATACATGGGATAGATGCACCACTTATCTCCCGTTCTGTGATGCGTCATATGGGCAACACGGTAAATAACCGGGTCACGCATATTCATGTTGGGTGATGCCATATCGATACGTGCACGAAGAACTTTCTCTCCGTCTGCATACATACCGTTTTTCATATTTTCAAAAAGTGTCAGATTCTCTTCCACGCTTCTGGATGCATAAGGATCTTCCTTACCGGGTTCGGTTAAGGTACCTCTGTATTCCCTGATTTCTTCCGCAGTCAAATCGGAAACATAGGCCTTACCTTTCTTAATCAGGGTAATCGCACCTTCATACATCTGTTCAAAATAATCCGATGCAAAGAAAAGTCTGTCATCCCACTTTGCACCAAGCCACTTAATATCATCTAACTGTGAATTGACGAATTCCACTTTTTCCTTTGTGGGATTGGTATCATCAAAACGCATGTTAAACATACCGTTATATTTCTCTGCAAGACCATAATTTAAAAGAATACTCTTTGCATGTCCGATATGAAGATACCCGTTGGGTTCCGGCGGGAATCTTGTATGTACGGTGTCATAAACACCCTCGCTTAAATCCTTGTCTATAATCTGTTCAATAAAATTTCGGGAAACAACCTCTGTTTCTTCTTTCTCGATTACTTCTCCGCTACATTCTTTTTCCATTTCCATGTTTCGCTCCTCGCAATGTTTCCCGTATCCACGGGTATATTTAAGTGATTATATCATATTTCTGAGGGACAAACAAGTTTTTGTTTCCTGTTTTACAAGATTAGGAAGATTCTGTATAACTTTTAAAATATTTAAATGTTTCCTTGCTTATTTTGACAGTTTACAGTATAATTTTATCTATAAATATGTTTTTCCTTTTTTATTAGGGGAACAGGGGATATTACGAAAACTATAATACTACAAGGAGATAAAACTATGAGATTAATTACCCGTTCTGATTTTGATGGTTTGGCTTGCGGTGCACTCCTGAAAGAAGCCGGAATTATTGACTCCTGGAAGTTTGCTCATCCCAAGGATTTGCAGGATGGACTTGTGGAAATTACTGAAAATGACTGCCTTGCCAATGTACCTTATGTTGAGGGTTGCGGACTTTGGTTTGACCATCATTCCAGTGAACATGAAAGAAACGAACTTGAAGGTATGTATGAAGGCGAAAGCCGTATTACTCCTTCCTGTGCACGTATCATTTATGAATACTATGGCGGCAAAACACGTTTTGCCCATTTTGACGATATGATGGAAGCGGTAGATAAGGTTGACTCCGGTAACCTTACGTTAGACGATATCCAGAATCCCAAGGGTTGGGTTTTAATCGGATTCTTAATGGATCCCCGTACAGGTCTGGGACGTTGGAGACAGTTTACCATTTCTAACTATCAGTTGATGGAGAAGCTCATGGAAGCATGCCGCACTATGAGCACCGAAGAAATTCTTGCGCTTCCTGACGTACAGGAACGTATCGAAGTTTACTTCGAACAGACCGAAAAATTCAAAGAAATGGTGAAGGCTCACACCCGTGTTGAAAAGGATGTTATCATCTCCGACTTACGCGGCGTGGATCCGATTTACTCCGGTAACCGTTTCATGATTTACAGCATGTATCCCGAGCAGAACATTTCCGTATGGATTGTAAACGGCAAGGGTGGCAAAGGATGCTCCTGTGCCGTAGGTTACAGTATTTTGAACAGAACTTCCAACGTGGACGTAGGAAGCCTGATGTTAAAATACGGCGGTGGCGGTCACAAGGCTGTTGGTACCTGCCAGTTTAGCGATGAAGAAATGGATGAAAATATCGCAAAGCTTTTAGATGAAATCATCAATTACGTTGAAGAATAAATTGTATGTAGAACCCGCTCTTACGAGCGGGTTTTTCTTTTTAGGCCACTTCCTCCAAAGGAAGAAAAAGTGCAATAACCGCCTTTGTACACATTGCAATTGCAAAATAAATCAATGCCACAATAGGATTACCGATAATCCAGATATTCCATCCGAAAATCTGAATAATCAGCATAATCACACCGATTGCGCCTACTACACTTCCCACCACCGATACGGGATGAGAGGGGCTAATCATCACATAGCCCATGGTATTCATCAGATAAAAGAAAACGCCTAAAATACCAAGTGTAATTGCCGCGGAACGGGGCCCGTCAATAAAAAGAAAAGAGACACCAAAAAGACCCATCCAGAACAATACAATGGCAAGGACGATTTCAAGAATATACATCCATCTGCTTCTCATAATTATTCCTCCGTTTTTTACTGTCTTACAAGATTATTATTTTCTTTTCTTTGCAAAATACTCTTGCTTCACTTCATTCCCATAATTTGCCTTGGATGTATACTTTTTTCACATCCTGAATACAATAAAATGATTATGCATACAGGAGGCAAAACAATGAGCGGTTTTGCCGGTTTTTACCAAAAAAATTCTTTACTTAGCAATTCCAGATACCACTATTCTCTTTTAGAAAAAATGATTCATACCCAGAAACACAGACAGTCTGCCAAAAGCAAAATGGAAAACCTTCTTCTGACAGACACTTTTGCATTGGCTTCCACAGATAAAATCTATTCCCGTAAAATGTACGGCCGTACTTATCAATTTCTTTTATGTGGTGAAATCTACAATACGGAAGCATTAAAAAAAGAAATCATGCTTGCTGACAATACCTTAGACTGCGACACCATGGAAGAAGTAATTCTCTGTGGTTTCTTATGTTTCGGCGAAAGTTTTTTCCGTAAATTAAAAGGATGTTTTTCCTTCATTCTTGTGGAAGAAGAAAGCAAAAGTCTGTATCTGGTCAGGGATTCCTTTGGCTGCAGACCTCTTTTTTATACCAGAACGGAGACCACTCTTTTATTTGCTACAGAATTAAAAGCATTGCTTGCCCATCCCGACTGCAAAGCAGTTTTAGATAAAAAGGGATTAAATGAGGTATTCTCCTTAGGACCTGCAAGAACCCCCGGCTGCGGCGTTTTTGCCAACTTCTGCGAAGTAGAGCCGGGACACTTCCTTCGGGTTACACCTCTCGGGGAAGAAAGTGTTGCTTACTGGAGTTTAGAAGCTGCCCCTCACACCGACTCCTACGAGGAAACCGTTGAAAAAACAAGCGACCTTGTAAGAAAAGCAATCCTTTCCCAGTGTAGTCCCGCTGAAGATGTGGGTACTCTTTTATCCGGTGGTCTTGACTCCAGTGTCGTAACCGCTGTGTGTGCCGGTGTTTTAAAAGAAAAGAATCTTCCCCTGAGAACTTATTCTTTTGATTATAAAGAAAACGACAAACACTTTACATCCAACGACTTCCAGCCCTCTCAGGACCGTCCTTACGTGGATGCCATGGTTTCTTACCTTGGCACGGAACACACCTATCTGGAATGTTCACAGGAAGCTCTGTTTGAAACCCTTGAGGCTTCTCTTACCTCCCACGATCTGCCTCCTATGGGTGATATTGATGCATCCCTTTTATACTTTAGCCGTATCGTTGCCAAAGACTGCCCCATCGTTTTAACCGGGGAATGTGCGGATGAAGTGTTTGGCGGCTACCCCTGGTTCCATAAAAAAGAAATGCTTGCAAGAACAACATTCCCCTGGACACCAAGTGCCGAACCCCGCAAGGTATTTTTAAAAGAGGATTTCGTGGAAACCCTTGGAATGGATGATTATATTGCAGCTGCTTATGAGAACACATTAAAAAAGATTTCTTATCTTCCCTCTGATACAGAGGAAGACAGAGCAAAAAGAAGAAACGGTTACTTAAGTCTTTCCTGGTTCGGTGCAACCCTTTTAAACAGAATGGAGCGTTGTGGTGCTTCCGCAGGACTTTGCGCCAGAGTGCCCTTTGCTGACAGGGATTTGGCAGAATACGTATATAACGCGCCCTGGGATATGAAATTACGGGATGGCGTTGTGAAGAACCTTCTCAGGGAATCATTCAGGAAAGACTTACCCGAAGAAGTGCTCTTCCGCCGGAAATCTCCTTACCCGAAGACCTACCATCCTGCATATGAAAACCTGTTAAAAGCACGCCTTACGGAAATCATCACGGATTCTGCTTCCCCTCTTCACATGTTCGTGGAAAAAGAAAAAATCCTTTCCTTCATTGCAGGAGAAAAGGATTATGGTGCGCCCTGGTACGGTCAGTTAATGGCCGGTCCCCAGATGATGGCATATCTGATTCAGATGGATTACTGGATGAGGAAGTATCGGATTGAAGTTGTGATTTAGGATTGAAGGGATAAATACGGTATCAGTACGAAAAACATGAATATTTCAACGCAGGTATGCTCTCGCTGCCCTCGTCTCGTAGCGGTACATAGGGTTCCAAAATACGGAACCCAAGAACCGACGGACTCACAGCACCTGCTTATGAAATATTCATGTTTTTTATATAACTTGTGATGGAATCAAATAACTCCTAGTCTTCTACTTTTCTATATCCGTATATGATATTATCTTCTAATAATAAAATCACATTTCTACCATTTCTTTTGCTGGTTGCTATAGCTTCGTTTGTCTTAGTTTTATTTACAGCCCAATACTCATACTCCAAGCGTTTGAACGTGTCCAGTTCCACGGGAAAATAAAAATCATGATTGAAAGTCTCAGTGTCCACGCTCCTATAATAATAAGAGTTATTAATATACTTTACAGGAACACCATAATAAGCACTATCCGGAAAATTTAATTCTTTCATACTTTTGCCTGACAAAGGAGTACCGACTAATGCTTCAGGATGAATACTTTGTAACCCCTCCGGCCATGTAACATGTTCCAGTTTTTCACACCCATAAAAAAATTCCCTAGGGATATCCGTAATCTGATTGGACATGGTAACTTTCTTCAACTTTTCACAATTACAAAATACGCCTTCTCCCACATAATCTGTTCCCTCCGGGAGAACAATTTCTTTTATCGCCGTACCGGCAAATGCGTACTCCCAGATACCTAACCCTGAAACCTGCTCCGGAAATTCAATCCGACTCAGTTTTTTTCCTTTGATATAATCTATATTTTTAATCGTAGAAGGAAGCTTTACCTTTTTCAGGGTATCACTGCTTACAGCCACAAAAGTAATGCCTTCTTCAATATTCAAAACCCGTATATTGGTTGTTCCAATACCATCCAGCTTCGTCACTTGTTTTCCCTTATATTCGGAAGGAACATTCACAACCCAGGCAGTGCTGAAAACTTTAATCCTTTCCGGTTTATCTTCATCAATCCAGAAGCGCGTGTTAAACAATCTCAAATACAGATACAATAATATAAAAAATGCCACTGCCACAATGAAAATAATCCGCTCTTTACGGCGCTTCTGTTCCAATGCAGCCTCATACGCCTGAATTCCTTCTCTTACACTCTCTAATTTACTATTTTCAACATTGTAATCCATTTTTTTCTCCTTAAAAATAAGATAATACCGTAAATGCCACACCCCAAATGCAGGTAACAACCAGAAGATAAACTGCCCGATAAATCAGGACTCTTACGAAAGAAGGCTTCCCTTCTTTTACAAGGCTCTCATGTAATTCGGGACATTTTTCATCGGGCCTGTTTTTTAATCCTCTTTTATTTAGGATTTTCAAAACATGTTTCCGGTACAAACGGATGTTTATGATACCCATAGCCACGAGAAATGGCAGATATGCCAATGCATATAAAAGTATCCAGGCAAATTCATCATGATAAAACACAAAATCAAACAAGATATCCTCTGCCAAAAAATGAATGAGCAGTGAAGCCCCCAACATATAAATGGTAAACAGAATATCAACCAGAATTGCAGCCCCTGTCATCCCTCTGTAAACCAGCCAGTCAACCGGAACAAGCCCTCCCGGCAACCAGAATACAAAGGATTTGTTCTGTAGTCCCCAAAGGGGTTTCAGTAATTTTAAGTTGCTATGATAAATCCGAATATCTTCATGCCACTCCACGCCGCAAAAGGACGCAATATCCCTTGCCAGGAAATCTCCCAAATAGGTACCTTCCTTTGTGTCTTTGTTTGTGATTGTCTCCATTTTGAATTCCTCCCGTTTCCATGAAATCAACAAAGTTTGTTCCCTACCAAACTTTCACTGTTTTTTCTTCTGATGCATCTTCTCCGGTATACGTTACCGTAACCTCACTGGTTTTATAAAATTCTCTGGCAGTTTCCGCATCATAAAAATACAAATACCAGTAACACTCTCCCAAATCCACGTAAATATCATATCGGCTACCGTAAAAAGGATCCTTCAATACCACATAAGAATATTGGCTTTCCATTACACCACTATCTGCAATATAGCTTCCTTGCAATTGATGTGCCATCATAGATAATTCAGCACCCTTTTTATCTGTCAGATAATTCCCATATTCAAAGAAGTCATAGTAATCTTCGACTTCATAAATGTCACCTTTATGATATCTGCTGAAACGACTCAAACGAATATCCATGCAAACCGTACCAACTTCATTCCCATCCAAATCCTCACAAACAAAGAAATTCTGGTCATTTCTATTGGGATGATTTGGTCCACAAAAAAGATAAGGATACACATTATATCTCAATGCTATCGTAACTACCGCAATGATGAAAATGACAGCAACCGCCATCAGTATAAGTCCCGTTTTTTTCTTCATAATTTATTCCCCCTTCGGAATCTGAATCTCAGTAATATCTTTCGTAGGTACCATGAACAGACAAGGGCCCACATAAAAAACCAAATCATCATCATCTTTAAATTTCTGTTTACGGAATTCTCTTGAGATTTCTCTATCCATTGGTAGGAAAAACAACGAACTTCCGTCAGACAAATCCCATCTGTAAGCGCTTTGGTAGCCTGCATAAAAAATGGTATCCATTGTATAATCTTCACCATACTGCGATTTTAATTTATCCAACAAAGCATCTTCGTCAGCCAGATCATTCCATGCTATAAACAATTCCTGCAGTCCTACCATAAAAAAAGCATTGATATGGGCTTGTTCCCCTAAAACATCTACACTCCATACTTCCTCGTAATAATTCAGTTCCCAACAATTTCGCATTTTAATGTGATCGCACACAATTCCGGATGAAACTGGATAATCAATAAATTTATCATTATACAAAAATGTTTCTGCTTCACTCATTCCAAGTCTCAAATCACAACCATCTACCGTAATCGTAGTTGTATAAACATTTTCTGAGACAGCCGGATTCTGCAATACACCTTCACCATCTGTTTCTTTATCTGATTTAGCACAAGCAGTAAAAATCAAACTGCAAACCGCAAATACACTTAATACAATCCATATTTTTTTCATATTTACCTCCAATCTCTTCCGGTAAGATAAAAACACATTATTTTATCTGAATATCAATTCCGGAAAACTCTCATACTTTCAAAAAAACTCTTTACAAATCCAATTTTTTACTTTATGATGTTAGTATATCATTACTACTAACAATATACAAGTACTTTTTTAAATTTTTAATAACGAGGAGTAAAAAAATGAAAAACATATCAAAACTATCAACTAATTTTATGAAAGTAATATCCATTGCCGATATCATTCTCTATTGTTTTGGCGCAGTGCTCATGCTTATCGGCACACTTATTATCTTCTTTAACATTGAAAAGGACTGGTCTATGGTCTGGCTTGTTGTCAATTGCTTTACCCTGTGTTCTCTCGGACCTTTCCTTCTTCAGATCATCCTGCTCATTATCGGTTTTATCGTTTCAAGGAAAGACCATACGATTTTTACAGCATTGTGGCTTCCCGAACGGTTCTTTTCCGTTTCCCGGGTTTTATCCCTTGCCATTGCAACATTACCGGTGTATCTGCTTTGCTTACCTATTTTGCATCTTGTATTTAAGTGGCTGCTTTTATCCTATAGTATCATAATATCCCTTGCGATTTTTAAAATAATCATTTCTGTGATTCCTCTGATAATTGCCGGAATTTCACTTGCCAAAAATAAAAAGATGCAGCAGGCAACTAAATAATATAAAAAATAAAACCAGGTTAAGCCATTTGATTTGCTTTGCCTGGTTTTTATTTGAAATACTAGTTTTCGTTTTTATTCTTTTTAGATTCTTCCCTGCGAAGGTAAGATGCATACCCTACTCCCAATGCCATCATTACAAAATAGAAAGGCGTTGTAATGGGCTGGTTCAGGCTTACAAGTGACTGTATAAAATATCCGAGAATCCCGGCAAAAAAACCATAAATCATTTCATTGTTTCTGCCGTATCTCAATATGTATATCACACTCGAAACAAAGAGCCCGATGTAGGAAACAAGGCCAAGCGCCCCCAAAGTAATAAGGTACTGCAACGGCTCACAATGGGCATTGTCATATATCTGTTCGGTAATTTCCAGACTTTCCTCATAAAACCTTGCTTCCATAAGAGTTCCAAAGCTTTCGTTTCCATATCCGAAAAGCTTGTTGAGAACCGGAGCATCCAGATATATCTCCCATGCTCTGCTCCATACAAATCCCCGGAAACTCCCCCATTCATCATTGAAATTAAAAATTCCAAGATGCATGACGGAACCGATTATCACAAACAGGATTCCGGCAACTGCAGTAGTTGCAAGAATTCCTATCACTATCATTTTCTTATTCTTATTCCATTTATCCAATACATCTCGATGCTTATCAGACAAATAATAAACAAGAAACAGAATAGCCCCCAGAATAATCAATGCGGCAATGGGCAAATATATTTTATTTAGCATCGCTGCAATTCCCATATGCCGAAAATACGGTTGGGGAATCAAATGATTCAGTAAAACAATGGTAAAATAACCACCTGCCATCAATAACAATGACTGAAGGAACTGTTTTATGCGTTCCCGATAAATACTAATCAAAAACAGAACATAAGTAACCAGGGCAATCCCCATAAAACCGGAATCGGAGTTTGCAGCCATCACGCTGCTTCCTCCCATAAAAACAACCACTCCACTGATTATTTTCAAATATCGCTTCTCGGTAAATAGTAATACTGCCATGAAAAATGCCGTGGTCATCACAACATAGCTCGAAAACACATTGATATTTCCCAAAGTTGACATGTAAAGGTCCGCCTGAATGGCATTCAGTCTCTCCCTTAAATGCAGGAATTGAAATGCGCCGGTGCTTTCTCCTGTCCAAAAAAATCTGTCCAGTTCCAAATGCTGGATGATTCCCACAAAGTGAATATAGATTGTGGTAATTGCCAGTGCCCATACAGAGAGAACACTTACTTTTATACGGTAAGCCAGACAAAGAAACATCACTCCGATGAGAAGATACATATCCATTCCCATATAACGGGCTTCGTCTCCATATCGAGCTGCATCTGTATTTCCTGCCATATACCATGCCACCACATTAGCCAGCATAAAAATGCCCATCCAGATAACAGGCACGAAGGGATATTGGATTTTTTCTTTCTCAGGCGCATTGTTTTTATGTTTCAAATAAGAATGTATCACAAAATCAGCAATCATACCGACAACAAAACCCAATGCAAACCATTTGGTAATATCCTGAAAAAAAACAGCTTTTGTCACCGTAATATTAAAATATGCATTATCAAGAATCAGCGGATACACACAAAAAACAGCCATTATATAAAGAAAAGCCACTATTCTTTTACATATGTTACTTGTATCATATGATTTCACTGTTTTAGGATTTTTCTTATGTGTTTTCTTTTTTGCCATTATTTTTCACCAAAACCGAAAAAGATTGAAAAGATATTCTCTTCAACTGTATTCTGGGCACTTTGTTCATGCACTCTCCACATCATTGCTCTTCCTTCTTCGGATTTCAGAAATTCTTCCTGTGCACGATCCTCTTCCTCTGCTTCTTTCTTGTACATTTCCTGAAGTTTCTGTTTGCGCCGTTGGTCCAGCAATGCTTTTTTCTCCTCCGGAGTCATGTTCTCCTCTTTTGCGGCCTGCTTCAGAGCTTCCATTTCCAACTTGGAATAAACGGTATCTACAATATTTTCTGCAGTATTTTGTGCGCCACAGGAACTGCAGGTAAGAGTGATATCATTTTTATGTAATTCTTTTGTGTATGTCTGACTGCAATAAGGACATTTTATAATAAATTTCATTGAACTCTCCTGCTAAAAAAGGATGCCCGTGAAATGGCATCCTTTCCTAAAAATTATTTTCTCCTAAGAATTACGCCAGAATCTCTTTTACAACAGCTGCAATCTTATCGCACTTGCAGTTAGCAAAGAAGTACTCCTGGAACTTTTCTCCGCTCAAAGCACCCTTGCAAAGTTCTCTGTCAAGTTCAGGAAGAATATCGCAAAGGTCACGATGTGTCACTTCCTTAACAGCATCAAGAATCTTCTTATTTCTCTGCTCGGGAACTACTCTCTCCTTGGGATATCCGCCACCGCCGGGTGTGCAGAATAATTTTTCGAAGATATACTCAAGATTCAGCTCGCCGCCCCATCCAAAGTTTTCTGCAAAAGGAAGCGCAATGGCATTTCCGTCATTTACCTGTGAGAACAAGTAAGCATCAAGAGGTGATTCCACATGACCGCAAAGCACCTTAGGGAAAGAGTTACATGCAAGCATAGCACCTTCACCTGTACCACATCCTGTGATAACAAAATCTGCTGCTCCGGAGTTAATCAATACTGCGGTAAGAATACCAATCTGTACATAAGTAAGCTGGTTTGCATCTTCTGCAGAATACATTCCGTAGTTAATTACTTCATGACCCATAGGTTCAACAACTTTCTTTAATGTTTCACAAATCATGGCATTCTTAGCTGCCTGGCTATTTTCATTAATCAATGCAATTTTCATGTTTTAAACCTTCCTTTTGTTTTTATTACTTATCCGCCATAAAAAGGATAAGCCCTATGTTTTATTCTATCATATTTTTCTTTTTTAAACATAGCCATTTTATCAGTAAAGCATGAATAAATTACACTTCTGTTTCTATCAAATCCCATGGGGTGATTTTTATTTTAATTCTTTGAATTCTTTATATGTGAGGGTCTTCTTGTCTATATAATGTACCTGCTGACTTCCCCCTGTAAAATGCTCAAAACTGCCGGTCTGGTTTCCGTAACTGTTTGACCCATTATAAAACATCTGGGTAAGCAGAAAGCCGCAACAGATTCCCATCACAATGGCTGTGGGAATCAAAAATAATATCATCATACGTTCCCCTTCGAAATTCATATTTCCGATTACATTTTTATCTTACCTAAACTCAACGCCAACCTTTTCCGTCTGATTCAGAAATCATACGAATCGGATATTTTGAAAAGTTATTAAACTCACCTTTATTGTCTCCGAAGCTTATACATTTCTCCAGAATTGTCGCCGTAACGAACATGGCAACGGCGATTCCCGTTATAATACCTACTGCCAATGCTATTATAATATTCATCAAATCCTATCCTGCCTTTCCTTTACATATTCTTCCGTTTCATATGCTTTCGTAAGCGTCATCGCATTCTTAATCTTATTCATCTTTAATATCGCAATGAAAAGAAGCACTCCGGATATTATTAATAACACAATACCCGGAATTACGTTGGAAATATTCTGCATTAAAAACAAGCCCAAAATGGTGATAAATAATGCAACACCGGCCGCTATTCCACCAAACAGTGCGCCGACTTTTCTTTTATCGTAAGGAACCGTTCCCACTACTTTTCCGGTCTGACCGTTTACGGCAATGGTATAATTTTCATAATTGTATCGGAAGGTTACAAACCATACAGGTAATAAGGTATACTCCACATTTTTAATGATACGTTTCGGAAAAGACAGCTTCAATTGCGCATTCGATGCCGGAATCGTTTCTTTTATCTGGGCATCAAACAACTGTTTTGCCCTCCAATATGCATAAGTTCGCATTCTGTCTTCATCAAAATCATATTTGTCTGCATAATATCCGGATAAATATCCACTTTCAAAAGGCTTTCTGGTGCGAACATCAAAAGGCTCCAGGCGCTGGGACAACTCATCATCCAGTTTTTTAGACGCATCCAGCGTCAATCCTTTCAACATACATTCTGCTTCCCGCTCAAAATTCTTGATGGTTTTATTATCAGAGTTTGTCACTTCCCAATGCTGCATATCGTAATAATGAATATCGAAAACCCAATTTGGGATATAGATGCCTCTCACCTTGTCCACCGAAAAATTTTTAATTTCTTTTGGCACAAAAAAGCTTTTCTTTAACCTCTCACGAATACCGTTAACGGCCTGTTCTTTATTAATTCGAAATAAAACGATGGACTGGGGTTTCAATTCCTGCGACACACGACTGAATACAACCGTCGGCTGACCGCAGTATGCACAGAACGTTGCAGCTTCCGAGTCATTCACAGCAAGCTCAGCGCCACAGGATGTACAGGTATAGATATTGCACTCCATGGTATCTATATTCGCCAGGAAATCAACTTCCGGCTCTTCGCTTTGTGCAGCAGAACCGGAACGAATCTCCCGGGAGCCTTCCCCATTAACAATTACCTTCCGCTCTCCACTTTGTTGATTATATGTATGTTCCACTTTTTGTTGTGCTGCTTCAATTTCTGCAAGAAGAAATCCATTCCCGCAGAACTCACACTCCATTCTGTCGGTTGCGGGATTATATTCCAATGCACCATTACAATTGGGACATTTATAAATCATATTTTCGTTCTCCTTTTACACGTTGCAACTTCATTCACAAAAATGTTTTTATCATAATTTACTCAACACATGTGAATTCAACTATATTTATATCATTTTATCATACTAAAGTAAAAAAATATATCATTACCGGAGCAAAATAGAACGGGTTACTTTCACTTTTCGAGCAAATAAAAAACTATATCTGTTTATCCGAAGTTGCTAGCAGTTTATCTATTACCGGATGAATCATGCTTGTTTCTAATATCACATTTATGGCACAAAGCTTCTTTCCTGCATCTTTACTGGACGCACCACAATGATATGCCTGCTCTGTAGGCAAACCATAATCCAGAACTATCAATCTGTCATGGCAATCTGCATTCGGCTTAATTCTAAGTGGCGGATATTCTTGTATAAAATCATTTACTACCGCCGTTGTTAAAAAACCTCTTTTTCCATGGCCGTTTTCCGTAAATATAACCACTTCTACCCCAGCTTGCTTCTGCGACAAAAGCTGTAAAGTCTTTGTATTCACATAATCATCCACTACGTAAATACTCTTCCTAGCCCGTTGATATTTCTGATACTCTCGCACTTACAAGATGCATCTCTGACTTTGTAACAAACTGCTGATTCTGTTTTATATAATGACGCATCTTATAAATTATAAATCCTTGAGAAAATCTACAATTCCTTTTGCGATAACTTCAATTTCATCGTCGAACCATCTTTGTCTGGATGTAGAAATAAGTTTCAAATAGTGCTTGTCCTTAAACGAATTCTCCACCCTTCTCACAATATCTACCATAGTATTTTCACGCATCATAGCATCGTCAAAAATCAACAATTTAATATATTGCAAGAATTTTTCCTTATTCAGATAATCCTTCAAATAATATACATCATATATGTCTTTATATCTCTTGTCATTGACACCAAAGATGAGCAAAGCTCTTATTTTTTCTACAACGGATTGTTCTCTGGAATTTTTCAGCAAACTGGCACCTTCATCATCCATACAAACATCAAAACAATATTCTTCCTGCTCTAATTCCAAATGCTTATGTACCCCTATATCAATTTTACTTTCAACAGAAGTACCTTCATTATCTGTAATCCGAACCTTAATTGACTTACCATGATAATCCTGATGCTTAAGTTCCTCAATGCTTCCTACAATTTCTAACTTGATCTCCGGAATGCAGTTCAATTTCTCTATAAATGCTCTAATAGATTCGTCCTCTATGGAATAATGAATAAAATCCAAATCAATATCTCTAGTAGCACGCCTATTATTATTGGTCAGACTTCTCATAACCACACCGCCCTTGACCGTCACATTTCTGTTCAAAGGACCTATTGCAATGGCTTTTAACACAATATCCTGACACACTCTGGCCGCTGCCAATTCTCTTGTCAGTCCATCTTCATAGTACATATCCATCATTTCCTGTAAATTCATCAACTAAAAAACCTCCTCCCGTAGTGCTTTCCAAATCATTTTACTCTTCGGAAAAATATCAGCATATTCCTGTATTCTCCAAATCTGTAAATCCTCAATTATCTTTCTATAATTACCAAGAATCTCTTTATATAAATCATATGACATAGTATTCTTGTTTCTTAAAAGCTCAATTAACATTCTCTCTTTATCGTATATCTTAACCATTACACCATTTATATTCGTTTCCGTTACTCCCAACATCAACAAGTCATCTCTTACATAAATCTGAACAATCCTCTGATCCAACAATTTAGCTGCCTTTGCCTTCGTTGCGATATAGTACTTTTCCGGAATTACATCCGTTAAGTCATGACAATAAAATGCATACTCCCCTGTTAGGATTGCATTTGGATATTTTTTAAAAATAATTTCCAATTCATTGGAATAGCGTTTAGTCGAATACAAACCGGGCTCTACACGATAAATACACTCTTCCGCTACAGCCTTTTCTAATTGGTAATCATTACCATATTTATTTATGCACTCTGTATATGTTAAAATCATTTCAGTTCACCTCGGTAAAATTTTGGTTTTTTCCGACTTCTACTTAAATATACACTGTTTTTGTGTCTTTGTCAAAGTAAACCTCGGTAAAAAATATATTTTTACCGAGGTTTACCAAACTTTTTGCATTCTCTTTATCGTAATGTAAAATTTTAAATTCCAGTTTTTACCCAAAAGCGCATGTGCCGTATTCATTTTAACTCCATAGCATATACAGTGCACAAATCACCAAAACCATTATTCCCATTCCAACAGCCATTATCAGTTTAAGAATCCATGACCCATCAGACTTACCTCCCGCTTTTGGCTCTTCCTCAAAGGAATCTCTCAACTGGTCGATAAAACCTTCCTTTCCCTCATGTTCTGACAGATTAAAAGATTTGATGGCATCCCAGGCTGCATTTTCCTCCCGATTGGAAGACATATAAACAACCTTTTTCTGCGGCACGATTTCCCGCACAATATTCTCCTTGCTGCTTTTACCGCCACAGGAATCGCAGATAAACTCTGCATCATTTGTGTTAGTATCTACAACAAAGGTCTTTTCACAATAAGCACATTTCACCATATATTTCATGTTTTTTCCTCCCCTCAGATTAAAAATACACGGTTACCCGATCCCTCTATTTGGACAATAATGCCACCGTCTCAACGTTCGCCGTTGCCGGGAACATATCCACACAGCAAGCCCTCTGTAAATTGTATCCATTCTGCAGAAATGCCTCCAAATCCCTTGCAAGACTGGTAGGTTTACAGGATACATAAACCATTTTATCCACGCCGTAAGAAATAATCTGTTGCAACGCCTTCGGATGAATCCCGTCTCTGGGAGGATCTAAAATAATATAATCCGGAAGTACTTCTATATCATCCAACACTTTTAAAACATCTCCGGCAAGAAATTCGCAATTGGTCAAACCGTTCTTGGCTGCATTTTCTTTTGCCGCTTCTACGGCTTCTTCCACAATTTCCACACCTACGACTTTCCCTGATACGGGAGCAAGAAGCTGGGCGATGGTTCCGGTTCCGCTGTACAAATCATATACTACAGGATCTTTTTTATCCATTTCTCCCAGAAATTCCCGCACGGTTTCATATAAAACTTCCGCACCGAGGCTGTTTGTCTGGAAAAAGGAAAAAGGGGTAATCCGGAAAGACAAACCTAACAGTTCTTCCGTAATATCCTCTTTTCCGTATAAAATCTCCATGCCTTCATTTTTTACCACATCTGCTACGGAATCATTGAAAATATGTATAATCCCCGCAAGTTTACCGGTCAGTTCAAGGCTAAGCAGTCCTTCCGTAAAAGGCTTTAAATCCGGATTCAGACCTGTAGTGGTTACAAGTGCCACCAGAATTTCTCCGGTTTTAACAGCCTTACGAACCAGCAAATGCCGTAAATACCCCTCATGACTCAAACGATGGAAAAAGGGTAAGTTTTCTTTTGTGAAGTATTCCCTTGTAAAACGTAAAATCTTACGGTAATCTTCATCCACAATGCGGCAATCTTCTACGGAAACAATATCATAAAAGCTGCCTCTTTTATGCATACCCACAGAAAGAGGACCATCCTTGTACTCATCTCCGAAGGTAAACTCCATTTTATTACGATACCCTTCTTCTACGGGACTTTCTTTTACGCCTTCAAAAATCTCCTTCCAGGGTTTGCGCTCTTCTCCGGTGAATTTTTCATACACCGGCTGTAAAAGACGTTCCACCTGATTCCCTTTGATTTTAACCTGTTCTTTATAGGGATAGGTACGATAGAGGCAACCGCCGCAGGTTCCAAAATGAGGGCAGTCGGAGTCTGTCTCAACCGCAGAGGCTTCTAAAACCTCCGCAAGACGCCCCTCCATCTTACCGTGTTTCTTTTTATTTATGATGCAGGAAATCTTCTGTCCCGGCAGAGCATTTTTAACCATAACTTCTTCCATGCCGTTTTCTGTCTCTACCACAACGATTCCTTTATTGGGGAAATCCGTGCGTAAAACGATTCCCTCTGCCTTATCACCTTTTTTCATAATATACCTCATAAAAAAACGGGATGTGTCACATCCCGTTTTCCTTTCATTTCATACGGATTATTCTGCTGCCGCAGCCACCTCAATGGCATCCTCGTCATCAAAAAAATCATCATCAAAATCATCATCGAAATCATCATCGAAGTCTTCTAAGTAATCCGGTGTAAGATAACGATATACAAGATATGCGATACCGGCTACAGCTGCAATTGCACCGATAATAGCAAGAACCCAGAGAAGGGTATTGCTTTTCTTCTTCTCTTCTTTCTCCTTCTTGTTGATAATTTCATTCAGCTTTACTGCTCCGAGAACTTCATCAAAACTCTTCATCTGTCTTCTTCCTCCCTTTATACGTTTTACGATTTTCTTAAAAATACATTTTCCGCCCCAGGTAAAAATCGGTTTAATAAATAAACCTGTAAAAAATTTAAAAACATGAAATGCAATTTTCAACATAACTATTCCCTCCTACACGTTTATTATTTCATAAAAGTGTCAGAATTATCCAAAGATTAAACTTTTAAAAATTATCCCATATTCCGTGCTCTTTGTCAAACTATTTATGTTAACTAAATGCAGTTTTTATATTTTTTTAAGGAAGATATTATAGTTTGGTTAATCTGGCAAAAGCAGCACTTAAAACTCTGCATCCTACGGTCTCAAATTCAACGGTCACTTCCGTCATATTGGGAAGTTCCTTAATTTCCAGCACTTCACCCACACCGAATTTAATATGGGATACCCGGTCACCCACGGCGTAATCCACTGTGGTTTTACCAAAGTCACTTCCCTTTTTCAATGCACTCATTCCGTTTGCCGATGCATAAGGTTTGTTTTTAGATTGTGTAATCACAGCCTTGGGTTTCACATATCCGAAAGGTGTGGTGTGCATAACTTCCTTTGCCCGGCTGGGTGTCGGTTCTTCAAAGAATGTTTTCTTGGGTAGGTTTCCTTCCAAAAGTTCCTCGGGAATTTCCCGCACAAAGGAACTTACTGCACTGTACTGGGTCTCGCCGCGAATCATACGTGCTTTGGCACAGGTAAGCGTTAAGTCTTCTTTCGCTCTGGTAATGCCTACATACGCCAGACGACGCTCTTCTTCCATCTCGGATGAATCATCAGCAGAGATGGAGGCATAACCGGGAAACAGTCCTTCTTCCATACCTGTTAAATATACATTGTCAAACTCCAGACCCTTGGCACTGTGAATGGTCATAAGAAGCACTCTGTCATTTTCATTGTCTACGGAATCAATATCCGCAACAAGTGAGACTTCCGTCAAAAATTCTTCCAGAGTAGGTTTTCTTTCCTCATCTTCATGCTCATGTTCCGCAGCAAACTTTTCTTCAAAAGCAGCCGCTTTGGTAATCAATTCATCAATGTTTTCGATTCGTTCCTTAGCATCCTCTTCGTCAGAATTACGCCATTCGTCAAGATAACCGCTTTCTGTCAGCACATCATCAATTAACTCCGGCAAATCTTCATAAAAATCTGCTTTTATTTTCGTACGGAACACACGAATCATATCGGAAAATCCTTTTAACTTCTGGGCTGTTTTCCCCAGGGTAGGAATTTCTTCGGCCCGGGTTAAAGCTTCAAAGAAAGAGATACCTTCCTCATCCGCAAAACGCTGTACCTTCTCAATGGAGGTTGCACCAATTCCCCGCTTCGGGATATTGATAATACGCTTAACCATCAAATCGTCCAGACCGCTGTCAATGACCTTCAAATAAGCAAGCACGTCTTTAATTTCTTTTCGACCGTAAAAGTTTACGCCACCCACAAGTCGATATGAAATATTATCCCTTACAAATTGTTCTTCCAAGGTACGTGACTGGGCATTGGTACGATATAAAACCGCACAATCCTTAAAATTGGTTTCTCTGGATCTTACCTTTCTGGCAATATCATAAGCCACAAATTCCGCTTCCTCAAAGGCGTTGTCAAACTGACGGAAATGAAGTTTTCTGCCATCTCCCTTTTCCGTCCAGAGTGCCTTTCCTTTGCGCCCTGCGTTGTGGCTGATAACCGCATTTGCAGCATTTAATATATTGCCGGTGGAACGGTAATTCTGCTCAAGTTTTATTACGGTTGCATCAGGGTAATTCTTCTCAAAATCAAGAATATTTCGGATATTGGCTCCGCGAAACTTATAAATAGACTGGTCATCGTCGCCTACCACACAAAGATTTCTGTACTTACCGGCAAGAAGACGGATCATCTCAAACTGCACCGTATTGGTATCCTGATACTCGTCCATACAAATATAGCGGAACCGCTCCTGATAGCTTTCCAGGACCTCCGGACACTGTCTGAACAATTCTACGGTTTTTACCAGCAAATCATCAAAATCCAGCGCATTGTTCTTTTTTAATGTGGACTGATATTCCTTGTAAGCCTCATAAATCTGTCTGGACTGATAAGAGCCATCCGATTCTTTGTAGTAGCTTTCCGGTCCTTTTATTTCATTTTTACAACCGGCAATTGCGGATAAAATGGTACGCTCCTTCAAATACTTGGTATCAATATTCAGCTTTTTACAAATCTGCTTCATGGTAGACTTCTGATCGTCTGTATCATAAATCGTAAAATTGGACTGATAGCCCAATGCTTCTATATGGCGGCGTAAAATCCTTACACAGGTAGAGTGGAAGGTAGAAATCCAGATACTTTCCGCACCGAATCCCACAATATCATCCACACGCTCACGCATTTCCCCTGCGGCCTTATTTGTAAAAGCAATTGCCAGTATATTCCAGGGAGAAATGCCCTGCTCTATCATATATGCAATTCTATGGGTTACAACCCTGGTCTTACCCGAACCGGCTCCTGCCAGAATTAAAAGCGGGCCGTCAATTTGCTTTACGGCCCGCAACTGTTCGGGATTCATCATCTTTTCAAGTTGCATGATTCAAACTCCCTTTTAAAACTCCACTGTTCTTACAAACTGTACGCTTCCTCAGGTACAACCAGAGAAAGACCTGCATTTTTTACCGCATCCAATGCTTTTACATTATCGGATGACTTAATGATAATAGATGCATTGTCTCCACCGGAAGTGAAGGCATACATGTATTCAATGTTTAATCCTAATGCGGACATTTCTCTTGTAAGTTTGTTGAGTGCTCCGAAATAATGAGGAAGTTTCACACCAACCACATCAGTAAGCATTGCGGAGAATCCTTCTTCCTTTAATACTCTTTTACCTTCTTCAGGATCAGAAACAATCATTCGAAGCATTCCGTATTCGCTGGTATCTGCCAGAGAAATACAAACGATGTTTATATTGTTTTTTGCTAATGTTTCAGTTACCTTTTCCATACGGCCTTCTCTGTTTTCAATAAAAACAGACAACTGTTTTACGTACATGGTAATACCCCCTTTTCTTTT
This sequence comes from Lachnospiraceae bacterium, assembly GCA_017473905.1. Lineage (GTDB taxonomy): Bacteria > Bacillota > Clostridia > Lachnospirales > Lachnospiraceae > UBA3766. The sequence goes on from JAFUJA010000017.1 coordinate 31,014, forward strand.
ATACAAGTTTTCTCTTATCGATAACACGAACTGCCTTACCCATGCTTCTTTCAAGACTTCTGGGTTCAACAAGTTTTACCTTTACTGCAATCTGTAATGCACTCTGAAGTACTGCGGAAATCTTCTTGGTAAGATTCTCTAATTCCTTCACTTCATCGGAGAAGAAACGTTCTTCTACTTCGACCTGAACTTCCAGTGTATCAAGGTTATTCACACGGTCTACAATCATGAGATAGTGAGGTGTTACTTCACCCATTTCAAGCAAAGCAGCTTCTACCTGTGAAGGGAATACATTGACACCGCGGATAATTAACATATCGTCGGTTCTTCCTTTGAATCTTGAGATTCTGGGAAGCGTTCTTCCGCATTCGCAGGGAGTACGGTCAATAGATGTTAAATCCTTTGTACGGTAACGGATAAGAGGCATACCCTCTTTGGTAAGTGTGGTAAATACAAGTTCACCCACCTCACCGTCAGCAATGGGATTTAATGTATCGGGAGATACAATTTCAGGATAATAATGGTCTTCCTGTACATGGAGTCCCTTGTGATAAATACAGTCTGCTGCCACACCGGGTCCGCAGATTTCGCTTAATCCGTAAATGTCATGCGCATGGATATGAAGTTTTTCTTCAATCTGGAGACGCATGGTTTCTGTCCAGGGTTCCGCACCGCAAATCGCTACTTTTAATTTAATACGGTCAAGTGCATTCATCTCTTCAATTACTTCACCGATATGTAACAGATAAGAAGGTGTACATGCAATTGCAGTTGCACCGAAGTCTTCCATCATGGTTACAAGACGTTTGGTGTTACCTGTTGACATAGGTACCGTGGTACAGCCCAAATTCTCAGCACCATAGTGAAGACCAAGACCGCCGGTGAACAAACCGTAACCATATGCAACCTGAATCACATCATCGATTCCGAGCCCGCACATAACCAGTTCTCTGGTTACACATTCTGACCATACTTCAATATCCTTACGGGTATAAGAAACAACCGTAGCCTTACCTGTAGTACCGCTGGAAGCATGTACTCTGACAATCTGTGACTGGGGCACAGCCAGTAAACCGAAGGGATAATTGTCTCTCAAATCATCTTTTGTTGTGTAAGGAAGCTTGGAGATATCTTCAATTCTTGTAATATCTCCGGGTTCAATACCCAGCTGCTGCATTTTCTTTCTGTAAAATTCCACATTGTGGTATACATTGTTTACCTGCTTTGCAAGTCTTTTACCCTGCATGGTCATCATCTCATCACGGCTCATGCATTCGCGTGATTCATTCCAAATCATGGTTCCTCCTTCTGCGTTTTACGCATTATACGTTATGGTTTTTATTATTCTGCCTAAATGGCATATCCTGCTTCAAAAGCTGCTTTATTCATCTCAACTGTTTTAGGAGGTACTGTATTCTCAATAACACGAATCCAGTCTTCTTTTGAGAAATCCATATGTTTTGCCGCCACACCTATGATAACGGTGTTAAATACCTTTGCATTTCCAAGCTTTAATGCAACATCCTGTGCATCTACGGAAATTACTTTGTATTTCTTGCTTAAATCCTCAATAATGTTCTCCGGATATTCTGCTGCACCGGTAAGAACGGTAATGGGATCGATTCTTCTGTCATTTACGATAAGTACACCGTCTTTTTTTAAGAAATGAGCATAACGGAGCGCTTCCAGTTTTTCGAAAGCAATCAGAACATCCGCCTGTCCCTCTTCAACAATGGGTTCAAATACTTCGTCGCCAAAACGAACGAAGGTTACTACACTACCGCCTCGCTGCGCCATACCGTGAACCTCGGAAAGCTTCACTTCATAACCGGCTGCAGTAGTAATTCCGCCTAAAATACGGCTTGTAAGCAGAGTTCCCTGTCCGCCTACACCAACAATCATAATATTCTTTGTTTCCATTTGTATTCCTCCGCCTTTGCCTATTTCTCTACTCTTTCAATTGCACCGAATTTACACTTCTGCATACATAAGGTACAACCGTTGCACATGGTTTCATCGATTACCACGGTACCGTCTTCCGCCTTCTTCATTGCGGGGCATCCGGGTTTCAAACACATGCCGCATTTTTTACATGCATCGGAATTTACCACACATTTATGTGTAGAAACATTGGTTTTTAACAATGCACAGGGAGCCTGGGCTATGATAACGGAAACCGCATCTCTTGCAACTTCACGCTTCACAACTTCTTCCAGTTCTGCTGTTGCAAAAGCATCTACAACGGTTACATGTTCTACACCGATGGCTTTGCAAAGTGCATACAAATCAATAGCGTAGGTTTCTTCACCCATCAGGGTTTTTCCTGTAGCCGCATGGTCCTGATGTCCGGTCATACCGGTTGTAGAGTTATCCAAAATCATAACGGTTCCGGTACCCTTGTTGTAAACCATGTTCATCAATGAATTAACACCTGTATGTAAGAATGTAGAATCACCGATGACAGCAACCCAGTTTTTAATATAATCCTTACCTTTTGCCTTTTCCATACCGTGAAGGGTTGAAATACTTGCACCCATACAAACGGTGGTATCAATCACATTCAAAGGAGCAACTGCACCTAATGTATAACATCCGATATCTCCGGCACCATGAATTCCAAGTTTATTTAAAACAGAGAATACACTTCTGTGAGGGCATCCGGGACAAAGAATGGGAGGACGTGCGGGCACTTTTGCCGCTTCTTCAAGGACAAGTTCCTGTTTTAAAATTGCCTTACGAAGCATGTTTGCACTGTACTCACCCTGTACGGTAAAGATTTCTTTGCCGATTGCAGGAATACCCCATGATTTTACCTGTTCTTCAATAACAGGCTCTAATTCTTCCACGATATAAAGAGTATCCACCTTGGAAGCAAACTCCGTAATAAGTTTCTTGGGAAGAGGATGCACCAGACCAAGCTTTAATACGGAAGCCTCAGGAAGAACTTCTTTTACATACTGATAAGGAATACCGCTGGTAATAACACCAATCTTGGTATCTTTATAAACGGCCTTATTAATTTCCATGGTATTGGCATCTTCAGCCATATCTTTTAAACGCTTCTCAACGAAAAGATGACGCATTTTGGCATTGCCGGGCATCATAACGTTCTTTGCAGCGTTTCTTTCATAAACCTTATCTTCCACTTCCACTCTGGGGCAAAGTTCTACCACACCCTGGGAATGTGCAAGTCTTGTTGTGGTACGAAGCATAATGGGAGTATCATACTTTTCACTCAACTCATATGCAAGCTTTGTAAATTCTTTTGCTTCGTTACTGTCTGAGGGTTCTAACACAGGAATCTGTGCAGTTCTTGCCACACTTCTGGAATCCTGTTCATTCTGGGAAGAATATAATCCCGGATCATCTGCCGCAACGATAACAAAACCACCGTTTACTCCTATATAAGACATTGTAAAAAGAGGATCGCTTGCCACATTTACGCCTACATGCTTCATGGAAGCCATTGCACGTACACCGCTTAAGGAAGCACCAATTGCCACTTCGCAGGCTACCTTTTCATTGGGAGCCCACTCTGCATAAATTTCAGGGTACTTCACAATATTCTCGCTGATTTCCGTACTGGGGGTTCCGGGATATGCTGCAGATACTTTTACACCTGCTTCATATGCTCCGCGGGCAATTGCCTCATTACCCAACATGATTTTTTTCTCGTTCACCGTTTTCTCCATCCTTTCCGTATTTAAAGAATTTCTTTTTATCAATTTAAAAATAATCAATTGCAGCATGCCTAAAATCCATATTCAAAACATACTGCATTTTATATAAAAAATGAGTGAGACTGTAAGCCGGGTTCTGTCGTGAATGATCATCTATCTTGTATTAACGTTACCGCTAATCTCCAGCGACCCACCTGAAAGCAGATCGGGCAAATCTATGGCTTTCTTTTCGGTCTTGCTTCGAATGGGGTTTACATGTGCCCCGGATGTTACCACCCGGGCGGTAGTCTCTTACACTGCCTTTCCACCCTTACCGTTTGCACGGCGGTATATTTCTGTTGCACTATCCTTGGAGTCACCTCCACCGGACGTTATCCGGCATCCTGCCCTGTGAAGCCCGGACTTTCCTCACCCGTCCCCTTTCGTCATAGACGGGCGCGATCATTCATCTCACTCATATTTTATTTTATACATTGAAACAGCTGCCACCCACAAATTCTCTTACAATGGAATTATTGGGAAGGTTTGCCGTATCCACACTTAAGAAATAAGATAAAAACTTAAGCAGACGTTTCGCTTCATAATATTCCGGTTCATCCGGAGACACACTGTAAAGCAAAGGTTCTGCAAATGGCTTGATTACGGACAATTCATAAATCAAAGCCGAATTAAACATTGCATCCGCACCTTCCTGGAACGGGAAAATATTCTCTTCTTCTCCCCTTCTTACGGAAGGCCACATCTGAATGGTTCTGGTAGCGGAAGCACCTCTTGTTCTGGCATCCCGCACCATACGACGAAGCATTCTGGCATCCGTTGTGGGAATCCGGTTATGCTCGTCAATATTTAAGGTAGTAAGTGCGCTGATATAAACCTTGTATTTACTCTCTGTAGGAAGTGACGAAGACATTTTATCATTCAAGGCATGAATTCCTTCAATGACCAGAATATCATCGGGGCCCAGCTGCTTAAAGTTACCTTTGTATTCTCTTTTACCTGTTTTAAAATTAAAAGTAGGAATCTCCACTCTTTTCCCTGCAAGCAAATCGCACATATCCCTGTTAAAAAGAGCTACATCAATTGCTTCCAGACACTCAAAATTATAATCCCCGTTTTCATCCAGCGGAGTGTCTTCACGATTTACAAAATAATCGTCCACTGCAATAGGATGAGGCTTTAAGCCATGGGTTTTTAACTGGACGGACAATCTGTGTGAAAAAGAGGTTTTTCCGGAAGAGGAAGGTCCTGCTATCATAACAAATTTCACGCCGCCACGGTTGGTAATATCATGAGCAATTTCGGCAATCTTACGTTCCTGAAGTGCTTCCTGAACAAGAAGCATTTCATTCAATCCACCGTTGCAGATGCAATCATTCAAATCACCCACGGAATCAACGCCAAGCTTCTCTCCCCAGTCCGTTGCTTCCATCATGGTAGCAAATAACTTATCCCGGGCTTCAAATACGGGAACCGTTTCCGGATTGCTGCGTAAAGGAAGATTTAAAATGAAACCGTTCTTATAAGGCAGTACATCAAAATATTCCACATATCCCGTATTGGGAAGCATATGTCCGTAATAATAATCATAATATCCATCCAGCTCATACACATTAATGGTGGAACTGCCTCTGTATTTGCAAAGCTTTTCTTTGTCATGCATTCCCTGAGCTGTAAAAAGTTTCACCGCCGCTTCCAAATCCATGGAAGACTTCTGAATGGGCAAACCTGCATCTACCAGAGCCTGCATACGTTCTCCGATACGGTCTGCAAGAATTTCATCCGCATGAAAACCGCCTTTTGCACTTATGTAAAAACCGCTTCCGATAGAAAATTCTGCCTTGATTTTCTCAATGTTATCAATCCCTATCACATCATATGCTGCTTTCATAAAAAGAAACGTTGCCGTTCTCACATATGATCTGTGACCGGTAAAGCTTCCAAGGTCATAAAAAACTGCTTCTCCGTCGCAGCCCGGCTTTTTAAAAAGTTCCAGCATCTTTCCGTTAAAAATAACCCCTGCTATTCTGCTCTTATAAGCATCTGCATAATCTGCTGCGATGTCTTCAAAAGTAAGATTTTCATCGTACTCTTTTACCTGACCGTTAACACTTATCTTCACCATAGTTTTTGCCTCCCCTAAATTATATTATTTTTCCGATTTCACCCTGGGTCGAAGCCAGGATGGTCAATTCGGGCACTTCCCTTTTTAAGTATTCCCTGATATAGGGAATGAACATCTTCTCTAACCCAAAATGTCCCGCATCAATCAGACTGATTCCTGATGCAATGGCATCCAATGCACTGTGGTAATCAATGTCCCCCGTGATTAATACGTCACAATCTGCTTTGATGGCATGAGGAATCATACTTTTTCCGGAGCCGGTGGAAATTGCTGCTTTTACCATTGTTTCACCCATATCCCCATATACCGTAACATGGTCAAGCGCAAATATTCTTTTTACTTGTTCCGCAAGTTCCTGCAACGTAAGATGTTCTTTTAAGAACCCATACCGTCCTATGCCCTCCTTGGATATTTCATCCTCAAAGGTAACATCAAGCACTTCTTTGGAAGTAAGTCCCAGCATGTCCGCTGCCTCATCTGCCATCCCCATCACATCAAAATTGGTATGCATGCAATAGCAGCAAATGTTATTCTGAGCCAGTTTTAAAATCCGTCGTCCGGTTATATCCTCCGCAACAACTCTTTTTATCTTGCCGAAAATCAAAGGATGATGGGCAATTACCATATCCACGCGATTTTCAATGGCTTCCTGTATTACCTCGTCGGTTACGTCAACGGACAAAAGTACCTTCTGTACTTCCTTACCGCCACCGCCTACAAGAAGACCGGAATTGTCCCACTCCAGTGCATAACAGGGTGGCGACAGTTCTTCCAAACGCTTCATCAGTTCATCGCACTTCATTCCGGATTCCTCCTTTGCCATTTCTTCTAAAAACAGGATAACGCATATAAAAGTACTTCTTCTTCACATTCTATTTCCCACAGACGCTGACCCGTCCGAAGGGAATCACCGTGAGAAGAAAGATTCGACCGAATGCCCTGTATCCTCTTATGTTCTTTTTCAAGGAATTCTTTTAACAGAGGATTTTTATTTGTTATGTTAACTTCTCCATACATTTCATATGCAAGTTTCTCTAGGTTTTTTGTCAAACCCTCTTTTGTTATTATGTTAACCAAAAATTCATCTGCTTCATTTACGCAGGAAGCCTGTGCAAAAGTTTCGGGCGGCAGAAGACGCATCATAAAATAATACTTTCCGTCTTCATATGCCATACATTCCTCTTCGGTTACAAAGCCCCATGCTGCCAAGGTTCTTCTTACCAGCCAGAGTTCCGACTGGGGTTGGAGAATTACCTGTTGCATTTTACTTACTTTTTCACGGTCATTCCATAAAATCCGAAGTGCCAGAGGTCCGCCCATACCGGCACAGACGCATCCTTCCGCTTCTCCTACCGTAAGTTTGTTCAGACCATCGGAAAGACGGGTTTCTATGTAGTCACCAAACCCTGAACGGAGAATGGTTTCTTTTGCCCTTTCCAAAGGCCCCCGGTTAACATCCATGGCAATGACACGTTTACAACGCTTCTGTTCTGTCAGAAAAACAGACAAATACCCGTGGTCACATCCCACATCAGCAATTACCTCCGCCGGCTGAACCAGTGCGGCAACCGCTGAGAGTCTGATACCTAAATCCATGCCGACCTCTCTTTTTAATCCAAAAAGTCTTTTAACTTACGGCTTCTGCTGGGATGACGAAGTTTTCTTAAAGCCTTTGCTTCAATCTGACGGATACGCTCTCTGGTAACGCTGAATTCCTTACCTACTTCCTCAAGGGTTCTTGCCTTACCGTCATCAAGTCCGAAACGGAGTCTTAACACTCTCTGCTCTCTTTCCGTCAATGTTCCCAGTACCTTACTTAATTCTTCACGTAAAAGTGTGAAAGCCGCAGCATCTGCGGGAATGGGCACGTTTTCATCCTGAATAAAATCTCCGAGGTGGCTGTCTTCTTCTTCACCGATAGGGGTCTCAAGAGAAACGGGTTCCTGGGAAATTTTAAGAATTTCTCGCACTCTGTCTTCCGGCATTTTTAATTCTGCCGCAATTTCTTCAGGGGTCGGTTCACGACCTAATTCCTGAAGTAACTGTCTGCTGACACGAATTAATTTATTAATGGTTTCAACCATATGAACAGGAATACGAATGGTTCTTGCCTGGTCTGCAATTGCTCTGGTGATAGCCTGACGAATCCACCAGGTTGCGTATGTGGAGAACTTGTATCCTTTTCTGTAATCGAATTTTTCAACAGCCTTAATCAGACCAAGGTTACCTTCCTGAATCAAATCAAGGAACAAAAGACCACGGCCTACATAACGCTTCGCAATACTAACTACAAGACGGAGATTGGCTTCCGCAAGGCGCTTTTTAGCTTCTTCATCACCCAATTCCATTTTCTTTGCAAGTTCAATTTCTTCTTCCGCACTTAAAAGGGGCACCTTACCGATTTCTTTTAAGTACATTCTTACAGGATCTTCGATGCTGATGCCTTCGGGAACGGACAAATCAATGTTTTCTACGTCAACATCCTGATCATCATCTCCTGCCATAAGGATTTCATCATCTACAATATCGTCATCATCTTCAGACATTCTGACAACATCTACGTTGTTCTGCTCCAAAGTTTCCACGATTTTGTCAAACTGTTCTTCGTCCAGATTTAACTCTGCAAAAAAAGAAGCAATTTCCTGATAATCCATTATATTTTTCTTTTTCTTTGCAGATGCGAGAAGTGCTTTTAACTTCTCGTCAAATTTCGCCTGTGTACTTTCGTCCATACTTATTCTCCATCCTTCCGTTGTGCAATGCACATATTTATTTTAAACTTTATCCTAAAAAATATGCGTTTTGTTTAGTTCCTCCAAGGTTTTCTTTGCTTCTATCACCTTGGTTAATGCCTGTATATCCGTACCGGACCTTGCGGAATAATATTCAAAGCTGTTCTTCTTTACCGCAAGCAAAATATCCCTGAACGCCTTTGCCTCTTCTTCCTCACTGATTTCTTCCAGATGCGTTGTAAAAAGAGCACTTACCTGACTTTGCTCTTCCGGGTCTTCAAAAAGACTTACCAGCACCGCCGGATTGGCACTTCCTTTTTCCAAATCAGCAAAGAAACGTTCCGCCACCGCTCCGTATGTTTCGTCCGTAAAATCTCCGGGAGACAGGTATTTTTTTACCTTCTGATATAGTTCCGGCTTGTCCGCAAGATAAGTTAAAAGAAGCTGTTGTGAATGTTTTACATGATCACGCTGCTTTCCCTGATTGGAACTTGCGGGTTTGGGACGCTCCGCCACAGTGACGCCGCCTCTGCTCATGGCATGTTTTACCACCAGTTCTTTTATCTGATTCTTGGATATGCGGTATCTCTCCGCAACGGCTTCCATGTAACTTTCCCGTTCCACTTCTTCTTCGAATTCGCAAATCATCGTTGCAACTTCCCTGAAAAAACGCGTTCTGGAGTCCGGATCTTTTAACTGATAATCCCGTTCTGCAATTCTTACCCGGAACAAAAAGCTGTTCTCCGCCTCGTCAATACGCTTCTGGAATTCCTCGGTTCCCAGATTCCTGATGAACTCGTCCGGATCCTTATAGGGCTGCATATTGATAATCTTGCCGGATAAACCGTTCTGTCGGAGAATTCCGATAGCCCGCAGTGCCGCTTTGATTCCCGCACCGTCACTGTCGTAAGCCAGCAACACATCTTTGGTATAACGTCTCAAAAGATTGGCTTGTCCATCCGTAAAAGCGGTTCCCAAAGAAGCCACCGCTTGGTCAAATCCCGCCTGATGCAGGGAAATAACATCCATATATCCTTCGCATAGAATCATATTGGGTTTTTTTGCCGTTCTGGCAAAATTCAAACCGTACAGGTTCCTGCTTTTATCAAAAATTTCCGTTTCCGGGGAATTTAGGTATTTCGGCTCTCCATCCCCCATAACACGGCCACCGAAACCGATGACACGGTGATTACTGTCCTGAATGGGGAACATCACCCTGTTCCAGAATTTAGAGCTGATACCTTTCTGTTCCGAAAAAGATGCCAGTCCCGCATCTTTGATATCACTATCGGAATAACCTTTTTGTTTCAGATAGGTAATCAAATCATTCCCATAAGAACTTGCGTATCCCAGACCGAATTTGTGTCTGGTTTCCTCCGTAAGTCCCCTGCGCTCCAGATAATCCATACCGACCTTTCCTTTGTCGGAACGCAACAGATAAAAATAATATCCTGCGGCTGCCTTATTCACTTCCAGCAATCTTGCTCTGCGGCTGTCTCTTTTTTTGGCCGCTTCCGACTGTTGGCTTTCGGGAAGCTGCACGCCTGCCCTGTCAGCAAGATACTTGATGGCTTCCGGGAAAGATAAATTTTCGTATTTTTGTAAAAATGTAATTACACTGCCCCCTTCTCCGCATCCGAAGCATTTATACATCTGTTTCGTCCGACTCACGGAAAAAGAGGGAGTTTTCTCAGTGTGGAAGGGACAACAGGCGATATAATTACTGCCTTTTTTCTGCAGACGGACATACTGGGAAATAATGTCTACAATATCGTTCCGCTGCTGTACTTCAGCAATGATTTCTTCGGAATAATACATCTGTCTGCCTCCTTCCTACTCTATCGAATGCCTAGCCATGCCAGGACTTGGGTACAAAAATTTCATCGTACTGGGCAATGGCAAAACGGTCCGTCATTGCCGCGATGTAATCACAAACCAGCTTTTCCTGAGGTTCGCCCACATCTAAAAGGCTCTGAATATCCGCGGGAAGCTGTTCAAAATGTTTCATATAATACTCATATAATGTAATCACCAGCGTTTCTGCCTTGCTTTCTTCACTTTTGGCCTCCGGATTCTGGTATACCCGTTCAAACATAAACTGACGAAGCTTTTTCATGGCATCGGAAACTGCAGGAGACATGATAATATCATCCTTGTCCCGGCTTGCGGTTACAATGTCATGAATGAAACAATCCAGTCTTTTACCTGTCGTATCTCCCAAAACATCCGCAATTTCCCGAGGAATGTCTGCTTCCGTAAGGATTCCTCCCCGAATGGCGTCATCCATATCGTGATGCATATAAGCGATTTTATCCGAAAGCCGAACAATTTTACCTTCCAGGGTAGACGGCATGGACTCAGTCTGATGATTTAAAATACCATCCCGCACTTCAATTGTCAGGTTCAGACCATGTCCTTCCTTCTCGTACAAATCCACAGTCCGCACACTTTGTTCATTATGCATAAAACCATAAGGACACACCGTGTCCAGTGCCCGCTCTCCCGCATGTCCGAAGGGAGTATGCCCTAAATCATGTCCCAGTGAAATTGCCTCTACCAGATCTTCATTCAGACGCAGTGCCTTAGCAATGGTTCTTGCATTCTGGGATACTTCCAGGGTATGGGTCAGACGTGTACGATAATGGTCTCCTTCCGGAGTAAGAAATACCTGAGTCTTATCCTTTAAACGTCTGAATGCCTTACTATGTATGATTCTGTCTCTGTCTCTTTGAAACACGGGGCGGATATCGCACTGTGCTTCCGGACGCAGACGTCCTTTGGAATTCATACTCAGTGTAGCATACGGACTTAAGTATTCTCTTTCATCCTGTTCCAGTTTTTCACGAATTGTCATGGTCAGCTCCATTTCTGTGACTTGCACATTCGACAACGGATTGATGGGTAAAAGGCTCGTTTTCTGCCCTCTAAAAGTAATATTCTGCGTTTTTTTATTTTTCCCTTTAAATTTTTTTAAAAATTTTTCAAAAATATCATTGACATTTTTCTCCACCTTTGATAAGATTGAAAAGTCGCAAAGATAATTCTTATCTGAGATATGCGGGGATGCTGGAATTGGCAGACAGGCTAGACTAAGGATCTAGTGTTGGCAGCGACGTGAGGGTTCAAGTCCCTTTTCCCGCATTTTGAAACCGAAGATTATTTCTTCGGTTTTTTTAAAAAATATCTGCAGGAGTGGCGGAATGGCAGACGCGCACGGTTCAGGTCCGTGTGTTGGCAACAACATGAGGGTTCAAGTCCCTTCTCCTGCATACAAAAAAACAGCAGAGCAATCTGCTGTTTTTTTCGGTTCTTTTTCTTTGCATAATCATAAAAACTTTGAAGCAATATACCAAAATGCAAAAATGCTACTTACCGCATCATTCACTTAATTCCTCTATCTTAGAAATTGTATCTATGCTTATTTCCATGCCACCCTTTAAGCATAACACACTATCCAAAAAGGATATAATTTCCACATCCAGATAATCGTCATTGCGAAAATCAAAAAATCCTTCAAAAAAACCTTCCTTTTGTGCAACTTCCAAAAAAACAGGTTTTAAACAAAAGTGCTTCCTACCTTCAAATGCAACTTTCTCCGGTAAGATGCTACACTGCTTTCCTTTCTTAAGAGATGTAACATATTTTTTCCCAATCAATCCTTTTACACCATTTTCTTTTTGGTAATAAATAAAATCCTTATCTTCTCCTAATATGAATATATCCGAAACCCCGTCATTCCATCCTTTTAGGTTAATAGTATAATAGTAACCTGAATAATCCGAATAATTGCTACATGGTTTATTATCTCCTTCTGAAGACTCCCCAATTTGACGTTCATCATTTAACAAATCATCCAAACTAATTAAAAACTCTTTAGAAATCAATTTCAAATTACTTATCTCCGGCGTTCCATTATCGGTTTCCCACTTCGCAATTGCCGAACGTGATACGTTCAATTTTTCTGCTAATTCTTCCTGTGTAATTCCATTATTTACTCTTAACAATTTTATTTTTTCTCCTATGGTCATATAACCAACCTCCTTTTTTTCATATCCTAATAAAAAAGCAATCCTATGACCATACATTTATCGCAAC
>JAFUJA010000018.1 GCA_017473905.1 Lachnospiraceae bacterium
CATTTTACTGTCCTCCTAATGTGTATTTTTACGTAACTGGCAGGTCACGTTTTTATTATACACATTAGGAGATTTTTAACTGAATACATCGCTAAAGCTTCTACAGAACCACGCGACTATCGCGTGGTTTTCTTAATACAAAAAACCCTCGGGCAACTGTCACAGCTTATGTGACATACCCGGGGGCTTTATTGTTCGGAACTCTCTTTATTCTTTCAGGATTTTATCAAGCTTTTCTTTTACTTCTTCATAATTCGTAAAAACAATTCCCCTGATTCCTACCTTCTCTCCGCCTTCGATATTTACTTTACGGTCATCGATAAAAACAGTCTCGGACGCATTCAAATGAAACTTCTCAAGGAGACGTTCATAGATTGCCGGGTCAGGTTTTACCAGCTTCTCCCTTGCGGAAACAAGCACATCATCCACGTAGGGAAGAAAGGTAAATTTCTCTGCGGTGGAGGCATACAGACTTCTGGGGTAATTGGTGAGAAGATATGTATGATACCCTCTGTCGTGAAGGTCTTTTACCCAGTCTGCCGCATAGGGAAACGGTACGATGGTTTTATCCACGTTATTCCAGAACGCCATGGCTTTCTCTTCCAGGCCGGGAAGCTGCGCCATCATTTGCGCTATAACATCTTCTTCCTCCATAATACCCCGGTCCAACTCATTCCACAGGGTACCGTTCACCATGACTTTGGCAATGGTTTCTGTTTCTTCCGGGGTACAGCCAACATCTGCCATAACCTTTCTCCAGTTAAAATCCACCAAAACCATGCCCACATCAAATACTATATTTTTAATCATTCGTTATTCTTCCTCGTTTTTTATTCCTTCAGCTCTGCTTCTTCCGGTTTTTCGGCCGTCTTCACAGACACGGTCTCCATCTTTTTCATTTTATTTAAGAAATACAAACCAAACACCAGAGAAACAATCAATGTTATCACATCTGAAATAGGCTGGGCAATCTGAACACCTGTCACACCCATAAAATAAGGCAGTGTAAGCAACAGGGGAATGAGACATACACCCTGTCTGCAGGAAGCTACAATAGATGCCATCAGAGACTGTCCGCAGGCCTGCAACATCATGTTACACATAACAATCCATGCTCCCAGTGTAAAAGTAGTTGCCTGGGCACGCAGAGCAAAAACACCGATTTTCATTACTTCAATATCATCCTTACGGATTAACTGTACCAGAAATTCCGCGCCGAAAATTCCTACAAGGGAAACACCTAAAAGGAACACCGCCGCAACTTTTACGCAGAACCAGAATGCCTCCCGCACACGGCCATAAAGCTTCGCACCGTAATTGTAACTGCACACCGGCTGGAACCCCTGTCCGAAACCGATAAGTGCAGAATTGGCAAACATGGTAATACGGGATACGATTGACATACCCGCAATCGCCGCGTCTGCAAGCTCTGCCGTTCCCGCAACACTTCCGATGGTTCTGTTCAGAAGCATAACGGAAATGCTTGCCAGCCCCTGTCTGAACAAGGAAGGCATACCCGCGGAAAAAATCGGGAAGAAAAGCCGCATCACAAAAGGATTTCTTTTTAAGGTAATGGGAATGTTTCCTTTGTTATGTGTCAGGAACAAAAGCACGATAAAACTTACAATCTGACCGATAATGGTAGCATATGCCGCCCCTTTTATACCCATTTGAAAGGTAAAAATCAATAAGGGGTCCAGAATCAGATTCAGCACCGCACCGATTAAAATACCAATCATGGAAAACATCGCACGACCCTGATACCGCAACTGGTTGTTCAGCACGAAAGAAGACATGATAAAAGGTGCGCCGATTAAAATAATCCGCATATAATCCATTACATAATCAATGCTATTATCCGTAGCTCCCAAAAAGTATGAAAGCGGCCGTAAAAAGCACAACCCCAGCACCGTTACGCAAATTCCACAGATAATGGAAAAAAAGAAGCCCGCGTTGGCAACCCGCTCAGCCTCTTCGTTTTCCCGTTCTCCGAGTTTTCGGGCAAGAAGCGTACCGGAACCGTGACCAAAGGTAAATCCCAGCGCCTGAATCACCGCCATCATGGAGAAAACAACTCCCACGGCCGCCGTCGCTTCCGTGTTAATTTTACCCACGAAATAGGTATCCACCATATTATAAAAGGAGGTCACCAACATACTGATAATCGTAGGAACCGCCAATGAAACCACCAGCTTGGGAATAGGCGTGGTGGTCATTTTAATAAACTTATCTTCACTTGCCATTTTAAAACCTTCCTGCAATAACACCTGCTGTTAAACTTAAATTGCGCTGTGGAACCAGAAAACCTGCACCGGTTCACTGTCCGCATCTCTTTTCATGGTGTGAAAAACGCCTGCGGGTGCCATAAAAGCTGACCCTGCCTTAATAGGGTATTCTTCTTCACCCAGCTTCACCATGCCGTGACCGGACAACACAAAAAATCCTTCCTGATCATCATGCACGCCGCCTTTTCCGTATTCTGTGTCTCTATAGGTACTGATACCGGCGCAACAACCTTTTACACAGCCCTGTTCTTCTGTTAAAAGGCGGAATCCTTTCTTATCGGGTTCTTCTGCCATAAGATCATACAAATTTACGACTTTTTTATCCATATCAGATACCTCCTATACATCATTCTGTTTGTATTATAGCACAGAATGAAGAAATTTCCTATTCCTGAGTATCTAAAAATAAAAAGGGGTGGGGAAAGAGAAATACATGTAAAAGGACTGCGAGGAGACGCATTCAAAGAATTGGATGCATATAAAATAGACTGCGAGGGGACGCAGTCGAAATAAATGAACTGATACAAAGTAAAAAGACTGCGACGGACCACATTCTTTCTTAGGGACGCTCTCGCTTCATTGCCCTCTGTAGCGGTACATAGGGTTCCAAAATACGGAACCCAAGTACCGACGAGGACAAAAACCCTAAGAAAGAACGGGACCGCGCAGTCAGGATTTGTTGGTGAAAAGTTAGTTCAAATTCGTTTTTTGCGTTTAATAATTATTTAGATAAACCTAATTCATTTTGGTATTCTTGATAGGGACAATAGCCTGTTTCAGGATCAAAACCAAGACCTTGCTTATTATAAATTAAATTGTATCTTGCTACAAAATAGCAAATACTATCTAAATCAGTGTTTTCTCTTTGGTCACTATCGTAATCAAATAAGAAAGTTTCGTTAATTTCATCCTTATAATCTTTTAATATAGAACTTAATTTTGCATATTCGTTTTCATCGTTTGTATATGCCATTGTATTTAAATGAGTTTCTAGTTGCTCAGCCATAGGTTTTAATTGTTCATTAGTAACAAAATCAGTTAATGACCAATAGTCGCTATAATTAACTTTTCCGAAATGTGTATTCATTACAGCACGTATTTTTTCGTCAGTTATATCGTGTATGATGCAGTTATAATTGCTGCCATAATAGTTAATTGTATCGCTATCTAAACTATGAATGTTGAAATTAACAAACAATGCAACGATTTCTTCTTCCGTCATATCCGGATACTTTGTCTTTAAGTCCTCAATATATGTCTGGGCTTCTTCGAAGGTAAGTATGGTATTCACTATTTCAGGCTCTTTTTCCGGAACTGCTTC
>JAFUJA010000019.1 GCA_017473905.1 Lachnospiraceae bacterium
ACGGGCAGTCGCCCTATGAATCCGCAAGCCGTTTCACAAAATCATGCAAGCATGATTTGTGTGCTCCGTCTTTCGGCTTCGCACTGCTCGTTGCATACTTGAACTTTCAGGGTTGCATTGCTGTTTATTTGTCAAGGTACTTGTTGTCGGCATTCGAACCGCGCAACATGATTATGTTATCACATGTGGAAGTTCTTGTCAACAACTTTTTTTAAAATATTTTTCACCGCATCGGCGGTGGAATTTTATATTAGCATTTTGGTTTCTGCTTGTCAACAACAAATTTTAATTTTTTTAGGACTACAAAATCCAATCAGATTCCAAATTACAAGTTCTCGTTTCTCCGAAATCTCTTTCTTCTATATATAGTAGATTTGCCTTTTAAAAAAATCAAAATTTATTCCTCGATAACTTCCGGCAAATCAACCACAATAGCTTCATGACCGATTGCAGGCAGATATTTTTTTAGTACATCCGATGTTTTTATTTTCAAACTGGAAGTACTGACACAAGGGTGGCAACCGATAAATTCACTTTCAATTACCGGCTTGTCTATCAAAAGCTGCACTTTATTTTCCTTATCATTCATCAAGCCCATAATAGAAACCGCGCCGGGTTTAATGTCCAGGAATTCTTCCATATACTCCGGTTTTCCAAAGGATAATCTGGCACTGTTAATCTGTTGGGAAATATCTTTTGTCTTAAAAGGTTTATCCCCCGGCATCATCAGAAGATAAAACTGTGTTTCCTGACGATTGCACAAAAACAGGTTTTTACAGATGATTACATCCAGAATCCGGTCAATCTCATTACAGGCTTCCATCGTATTGGCTTCCTCATGATCAGTTCTTTCATATTTAATGTCCAGACTGTCCAACAAGTCATAAACACGGATTTCCTTGTCCAATCTTCCGGCGATATCTTCCGGCCTTCCTTTCATAAGTTCCATGACAACTCTCCTTACGATAAATAAAAATGGCAATCATCTTCCCTGCCGCGAGGTGTGCATCTTTGTTCTTTTTATGGAGACTCTGTCTCCCGCGCCCGAGCGGCATTGCGAAGCAATCACCTTCCTTGCCGCGAGGTGTGCATCTTAGTTCTTTTTATATGAGGTAAAATCTCATATAAAAAGAAGTGACGATTCCTCATCACTTCCCTTAGTTGCAATAACGGAGAAAGAGGGATTTGAACCCTCGCGCCGCGTGAACGACCTACACCCTTAGCAGGGGCGCCTCTTCAGCCTCTTGAGTATTTCTCCAAGTCTGTAGTTCATAACAACAGTATGCAATTGTTTCACGCCATCTGACGCACAAGTTATTATATTATATGTGTTTCTAAATGTCAACACAAAAATTACAGGCTTTTAAGCAAAATCGAAAATTATATTAACCTCTTCTGAATCCTACAAATACACCGGCACCGGAAAGAACAATACCAAGCAGGAAAAGGGCACCGGCACCTATCATACCGCCAATGCCGTCACTCTTTTCATAGGGCATAATCATATAAGGACAGATATACTGCTCTGCTTCGTCTTCTGACATACCCCAGTCACCGGCTATGTATTCTACAAGAAAATCTTTTTCGTCATTCTTCATTTTACGAAGGTATCCGTCCAGCTCAATAGTAGGCTCGGGAAAAGCCACCTGATCTGTAGTATCGGTCCACCATGCTATACTTCTGTTAACAGCAGCATCATAAGGAGCAAATCCGTCTTTGGCATTTACCATAACACCGATATATTCCTGAATATAAATTCCATCTGCGTTCTGAACGAGATTAGGAATCATATACGCACGGGAAGTTTCCTTATTGGAATCTTCATCATAGTTGTAATAAAAATAATCATACACAAAATCAACATTTGTTTTTACATGAGTGCCTTTCTTTAACTCGGACCAGTCTGTTGTTTCATACAAGTCTACGGCAGGCTTACTCATGCTAACCATATTACGCACGGAAGAGCTGAAAAATACCACTGCAGCAATAAGTCCAATTACACCTGCGATTGTTAATCTGTTTAAAAATCTCATTTCTTTTTCCCCTTTGCTTCTTAATCATTTATTTTTACATTTAACAGGAACGTAAAGATGCCACCGCTTCGCTGATGCGTCTCGCCACATCAGGCTGATTCATTGTATACAGATGCACACCATCCACCCCCTGTGTGAACAAATCCACAATTTGGTCGATGGCATAAGCGATTCCGGCATCTTTTAACGCTTCCGGCGAATGCTCAAATCGTGTAAGCATTTTAACGAACTTAGGCGGAAGACTTGCACCGCAGGTAGTCACCATACGTTCAATCTGCGCCTTATTGACTACCGGCATAATACCCGCTTCGATAGGCACCGTAATACCGGAAAGTCTTGCTTTTTCCTGAAAGGAATAAAACATTTCATTTTCAAAGAAAAGCTGTGAAACCAGATGCTGTGCCCCGGCATCCACTTTTTTCTTCAGATTCAGAACATCACTTACAATACTTTCCGCCTCCGGATGTCCCTCCGGATAGCATGCTCCGGATACATGGAAATCTCCTCTTGCCTTAATATAAGTAACGAGTTCGTTTGCATGCATAAAATCAGTTTGCCTGGGAAGCTCCGGCACAATATCCCCCCGCAAGGCAAGAATATTCTCTATTTTATATTCCTGAATCACTTTCAACACATCTTCCACGGATTCCTTACTTGAATTCACACAAGTCAGATGCATCATGGACGGAATATTGTATTTCTCCTGAATGGTTCTGCAAAGTTCTGCGGTAAGCACACTGGCACCGCCGCCCCCTGCACCGTAGGTCACACTGATAAAATCCGGCTTGCACGCCGCAATATCATCAAGCTTTGAATAAATACTGTCAATAGAGCTTGTTTTCTTCGGCGGAAACACCTCAAAGGAGAAAACCGTCTTTTTCTCATTAAAAATTTCTGAAATTTTCATCCTCTTATACCGCCTTCCGTTATACTCTTTTATCTAAAAGGTAAAAACTGCCGCACCGTAAGGAGGCAAATCGAATTCGATATAGTAGGGCAGGTTGTCGCACTCACCCGCCTGTGCGGTAATTCCTTCGGGAATCACACCGCCGTTTCCTCCAAACCGCTCATCATCGCTGTTTAAAAGCAGCTTATATTTCTTTTTGGCAGGTACACCCACGCGGTAATTTTCTCTGCGCATAGGTGTCATATTTAACACAACAAGGATACGGTTTTTATCGGTTTTGCCTTTACGCATATAGCTGTAAATGCTTCTGTCCCCGTCGTTGGCATTGATCCACTCAAAACCTTCCCAGCTGTGGTCAATCTCATAAAGAGCAGGATACTTACGATAAATCGTAAGCAATTCCTTCATGTAATCCTGCATGCCCTTGTTCAAAGGATTTTCAAGCAGGAACCAGTCCAGTTCTCTCTCCTCGCTCCACTCTCTTTCCTGGCCGAATTCCTGACCCATAAAAAGAAGCTTTTTACCGGAATGGGTAAACATGAATGTATAACCCACTCTCAGGTTGGCATATTTATCCACCTGATAGCCGGGCATTTTATTTACCATGGAGCATTTCAGGTGCACTACCTCATCATGGGACAAAGGCATAATATAGTTTTCGCTGGAATTATAGCTCATGGCAAAGGTAAGCTTGTTATGGTTTCCTTTTCTAAAATAAGGGTCAAGCTTCATATACTCGCAGAAATCATGCATCCAGCCCATATTCCATTTAAAAGTAAATCCAAGGCCGTCATATTCCGGCATTGCCGTAACCTTGGGCCAGGCTGTAGATTCTTCTGCAATCATGCATACCCCGGGATAATTTCCTCTTACCACGGAATTCAGATGCTTAAAGAATTCGATGGCTTCCAGATTTTCATTTCCGCCATATTTATTGGCAACCCACTCGCCGTCTTTTTTGCCGTAATCCAGATACAGCATGGATGCTACCGCATCCACACGAAGTCCGTCAATATGGAATTCTTTAATCCAGAATAGTGCGTTGGCAATTAAGAAATTGCGAATTTCATTTTTACTGTAATTAAAAATCTTTGTGCCCCAGTCAGGATGCTCTCCGAGGCGGGGATCCGGATGCTCAAAGAGACAGGTTCCGTCAAATTCCGCAAGACCATGGGCATCTCTGGGGAAATGGGCGGGTACCCAGTCCAGAATAACGCCGATGTTATTTTTATGAAGAAGATTCACCAGATAAGCAAAATCCTGAGGGGTTCCGTATCTGGAAGTAGGTGCATAATATCCGGTCACCTGATAACCCCAGGAACCGTCAAAAGGATGCTCTGCAATACCCATAAGCTCTACATGGGTATATTTCATTTCTTTTAAGTAAGAAACAATTCTGTCCGCAAATTCCCTATAATTATAGAATCCGTCATCTTCGCGAAAAGGATGACGCATCCAGGAACCGATGTGACATTCATAAATTGCCATGGGCTCCTCAAAAATATTTTTAGAATCTCGAGCGTTTAACCATGTGGAATCAGACCATTTGATTTTGGACAAATCCGCCACGCGGGATGCATTTCCGGGACGAAGCTCGCTATAATTGGCAAAAGGATCCGCCTTATAAAGCTTTTCTCCTTCCGGCGTTTCAATCAGGAATTTATAGTAATCGCCTTCTTTTACGCCTTCCACAAATGCGGTGTAGATTCCTCCGTCCCCCATAGTGGTCAAAACATTGACTTCCTCATTCCATCCGTTAAAACTGCCGATTACGTGTACTTTTGCCGCATTGGGTGCCCAAACCGCAAAAAACACGCCTTTTTTACCATCTACCGTTGTTATGTGGGCACCCAGCTTTTTATAAATTTCATAATGGGTTCCCTGGCCGAATAAATAACTGTCATCTGCCGATATAAAAATCGGTGTTGCTGCTTCTTTTGTCATAACTGACCCCCTTCATTTATTCGAAGTCTTTTTCCATTAAAAGGATATATCCTTCTTCATTCTTTTTCTTCTTGGCGAAGAGTTTCTTTTTGGATGCACGGCTGATTGCTTCATCCATAATTTCTTTTACCTCTGCAAGGGTTACGTTACGGTTGCCCAGCTGACGGTCGGAAATCTTTTTGTACAAAGCAAGATGTCCGAGCTCATCCACTGCATACCCCTTGTCCCGGGCATAATTCGCCGCATAGGTTATCAGCACTTCTATTTTCATGGGCACAATATCGATTCTTCCGTTGAAGAAATCCTTGGCATAAGGATATTTGTCGATAAATGCCTGCAACTCTCTCTTTTTATCTAAAAGGAGAACAATAAGACCCATTTCTTCGTTGTTCAAAGCTTTCAAAAGGCGAATCAGGGTTTCTTCCGTCATGCCGGAGGCATTCTGGATAATCAGGGCTCCGTCGGTAAGCTTACCAATGACAGCGTCCATATCTTTTTTATTCAGTCCGGAAGCCGTAATTTTAGCAACCTTGCCGGAGAAATTGCTGTCTCCCGTCTGCACGAAACGGATAATCAGTTTCGCAAGGTCCAGCCCGCTTTCCTCAAACTCAGAGGTAATAATGACATTACCGGTATATGATGCAAGTGAAATCACATCAAGTGTATGTGCAAGCTGTCTGCGCATTTCCTTCGCATAAATAAAAGGAGAGAAGAGGGCTTTTTCTTCCGGTGAAAGCTTATTTGTACCGGTTTCCGGCGCTGCTTCCCCTGAAGGCATCTGCTCTGCAGAAGGTGATTCGTATACAGGCTCTTCCGAAGATGACTGGGAATATGCCGATTCCTCCATTTGAGGCGCATACTGTACTTCCGGCGTCTCAACCTGAGCTTCATACTGTACCTCTTCCTGAGGTGCATACTGTACTTCCGGCATTTCAACCTGAGCTTCATACTGTACCTCTTCCTGAGAAGCATACTGGATTTCAGTCTGAGCAACGTAACCTGCCTCCGGTGTTTCATATTCAGTCTGTCCCAAATCCACATCGGAATCATCCACGGAATAAGCAGCTACACCCATTTCCTCTGCGCAGGCTTCTTCAAACTGCTCCATTACCACATCCCGCTCCGGTTCCTGAACGGCAGGCATAATCACGGGCATAGGCTCCGTCGGTGTAATAACCGGCGCCTCGGGAATGGTAATTTCCGCATCCACCGTACCAATTACGGTTACATGCTTAATGGTATCCTGAGTGACGGTTTCCACCGTGGGATGAATCTGTCCGGAAATCTTTTTATCTCCGTCCAGAATTCGTTTCATTTCCACATCCAGCTCCGGCGTTACACCGGGATTGGTGAATTCTGAGGGAATATTATACTTCTTAAAAAGTTCCCCTGTATGCTGGGATACTTTCTGTTTAATTTCTTCTTCGTACTGCGCCGCACCCTGTTTTTTAATGGTTTCCCAATTAGAGAAATAAAAATCTCTCAGATTCATCTGACCGGTAATCTGCTTCTCCACCACAGGATCTGCTGCCGGCGTCACCATGGAAATCTGTCCGTCGCCACCCTGGGTAAGCATTTCATCCAATCCGCCGGAGTAAGCAGGCTGTTCTTCATAAGGAGGAATCTGTGCCGTCTGATAAACAGGCGCCTGTACTTCCTCTTCCATGTGAATTTCTTCCATATCCCTGCGCTGTCCGTACTGACTGCGAAATGCCTGATATTCAACAGAAGGTTCCGCAGGTGCTGCCGCTGCCGCAATGACATCCTGAATATCCCCTGTTTTGTCAGCAAAAAATACTTCTTTTACATCTGCGGGAATGGTTTCGTGATTTACCTGATTATTCTGGGCTCTGCACTCTGCAGTGTCCATCCAGTCGTCCCCGGAAACAAAGCCGGTTTCATCCTCTAAAAAGGGTTCCAGTGATTTTTTTAATTCTGCTTCCAAATCAATGGTATTTCCCACGCCCATGTTAATGGTTTTTACACGGAAGTCGTCTTCTTCGTCTTCTGTTTCCCGGGAAAGTGCCGCCTGAGCCGCTTCTTCAAGCTTGCTGTCATTACGTTTCTCATAGATTTCACGCTGCTGTGGAGTCAAGGGCTCATGAAGCATTTTTAACTCCATCGCCTTAATGGCACAGCTTCCGTCGGGGAACCAGAAAATAATATCGTCACACTCTTCCACACACTTGGTACGGAAGCCTGCACGATGGTACAAATAAGCCAGTTCATACTGCCAGTCTTCCAGACGTTCTTTCTGCTTCATCTTCTCAAGGAGTTCAATTCTTTCCTCAAGATTCACATCTTTGGCTTCATAAATACGATAACGCAGAATATAGCTTCCGATATCCTCCGAAGCTACTCTGATGTATTCCTTATAGTATTCAATTGCCGATACGATATCTCCTTCTTCCAGGGAAACCTCGCAAAGGCCGTAAATTACATTTTTATTCTGGGGATTTCTGTCGTAAGCCATTTCCAGAAGGCTTCTGCAATCCTCAAGGCGCTTGTTCTGACGGTAAATATCCGCCACCTTAATCAGCGTAACCACACTTTTTACCCTGCGCCAGTCAATGCCGTCTGCCACGTCTGCAGCAGAACGGTAATCCTTTTGTTTTTTCAGTTTCTCAATTTCTTCAATCCGAAGCTTATATTCCCGCTTATCCACAATGTTCACCTCATACGGTTTCCAACCGTTTTGTCTATTGTTGTCTGCTTTTATACAAAAAGATACTATTATGCACTAGTTTATCATACCCATATACCAATGTCAAAAAACAATTAGCGAAAAAGGCGATTTTATTCCTTCCATAAAATGTCAGAAAGACGGGCAAATTCCTCTAATGTAAAAGTCTCTCCGCGGACGGTTTCCGGCTTGTCCATTGCAAGGAGGGCCTGTACCACTTCTTCTTTGGTTACTTTTAATTCCGGGGCATTGGAAAGGCCGTTTACCAGAGTTTTACGACGCTGACGGAAAGATGCCCGGATAACATCAAATAAAAATCCTTCATTTTTCACTTTTACGGGCGGCTCCCTGTGAACCTGCAAACGAATCACCGCACTTGCCACGTTGGGCTTGGGAATAAAGCAGTTAGGAGAAACAATGGTAACCACTTCTGCCTTTGAGTAATATGCCACCGCAAGAGACAGGGCACCGTAATCCTTTGTGCCGGGGCCCACCTGCATACGCTCTGCAACTTCCTTCTGCACCATGATGGTGATGCTGTCCAAGGGAACATGACTTTCAAAAAGACCCATAACGATGGGGGTGGTAATGTAATAAGGAAGGTTGGCAACCACCTTAATGGGACGGTTGTTGTTCTTCTCCCGCACGAGCGCGGGGATGTCCACCTTCAGAATATCTTCATTTAAAACAGTTACATTATCATATTCGGATAAGGTGTCTGCCAGAACCGGAATCAGGGCTTTGTCGATTTCCACCGCAATAACGGAGCCGGCACGCTCAGCCAGATACTGGGTCATGGTACCGATTCCCGGGCCGATTTCCAGAACGCAGTCATCCTTGGTGATGCATGCGCTGTCCACGATTTTTTCTAAAATATGCTCATCAATCAAAAAGTTCTGACCGAACTTCTTCTGAAAACTGAAATTGTATTTCTGTAAAACTTCCACGGTTCTGCCGGGATTACCCAAATATGCCATTTTTATATCCTATTCTTTCTTTTTATATGTTGTAAACCTCGCGGGCATTGGCGGTTGTTACCCGCTCCACTTCTTCCTTGGAAATGCCCTTGATTTCTGCAATTTTATCTACTACCAAAGGAAGGTAGAGAGAGGAATTCCGTTTCCCTCTATAGGGAACCGGTGCCAGATAAGGACAGTCAGTCTCTAAAACAATACGCTCCAAGGGAATCTGCGCCACCACTTCTACCAGCTTCTTCGCATTGGCGAAGGTCACCACGCCGCCGATTCCAAGATAAAAACCCATTTTTACCACTTCTGCGGCAATTTCCGGGGAGTATGAAAAGCAGTGCATAATGCCTCTGTAGTCCCCTCGCGCCTCTTCTTTTAAAATGTTCATGGTATCCGCTGCCGCATCTCTGGAATGAATTACCACGGGAAGATTCTCATCAAAGGCAAGATTTAACTGGGCACGGAACCATTTTTTCTGAATTTCCCGCTCCGGAGTGTCCCAGTAATAGTCCAGTCCGATTTCACCCACGGCGATGATTTTATCTTTTTTACACCAGGCTGAGAGCTGCTGTAACTTCTCATCTGTCAGTTCTGCGGTATCGCTGGGATGCACACCCACCGCCCCGTAAATATGGGGATATTTCTCCGTCAGGGCAACAGTTGCGGCTGAGGTACTCATGTTGGCACCGATATTAACCGCAAGTTCAACTCCCGCTTCCGGCAGGCCCGCAAGCAGGGTTTCACGGTCTTCGTTAAAAGCTTTATCATCAAAGTGTGCATGTGTATCGATTATCATTTCTTCACCTACTTATTTCTAAAAAACTATCAATTTTTAATTTTACTCTATTCCGGGGTGGGATTCAAGTGGGGAGTGTATGAGACGAGGCCATTTTAAGCGCCGGAATACAAAAACGCTTCCCCGTTCTATACGTTAGGAAGCGTTTCATACTGTTCAAAATAACCATTCTCTTGTGTGTTGGAATGAACCCGGTAATATTTAAATATTGTATTTTTTATACATCTCAGATAAAAAGGCTTCGTCTTGCAGTTTATCTGTGAGATGCATTTCGTGATTCTCGCTCATTTTCTGAAGAAGCAGAAGCATGCGCTGCTGGCCTTCAGAACGTCCTTTCTTCATACCTTCTTCTATGCCTTCTTTATGACCTTCCACACGGCCGGATTCCATACCACGCTCCATACCTTCGTTATAGCCATCCTCCCAGCTTTCTTCCTTCTCCTGTTTGATGTGCTTTTCCTGGTCATATTCGAATATACTCATCGCGATTACCTCCGCTCTCTGCGCTGTCAGGAACTCTGCAAGAATTCCGTCCCGGATACAATCGTCCACCGCAGAGTTCACTACTGTCTGCAAATTCATACTTTTACAGCACTCTCTGGCCTAATGAATACTTTTTAATAACTTTTTTCTAATTCTGTTTCAAATGGCAAACACTCTGAATAATATTCCTTGTAGGAATCAGTAGTACCTAAAATTAACATTTTAGCAATTGATTGGCTTTCAACATCATTTACAATTTTAATTTCTTCTGCATGTTGGCACATACTTCCGCTAGCAAAGGCATTTAACATAGCTTTTTCCATTTCAACACATTCATTATATTCTTTTTCATTTAAGCAATATTCATATATTGGTGAAAGAGAAGCATAATTTGGCATCTCAAATGTAGCTCCTTCTAAAATTAAATCATGCGTATGAATCATTTGTCCCTTTGTTTCAAAGTAATTAATAAATAATTGATTTACTTCTTCTTTAGTAAAACCATATGTATTCAATGCTTCATCAATTTCTTGTTCTGTCATATATTTAGCATTTGTACCAATAACAACAGCTGCTATTTGGCGAGCATCTTCATTTGGATAAGTTTTTGTAATTTCGTTAATTATTGTATCTACTGCTGTAACTGAATAATCTTCTGTAACTACCTCAGAAGCTATTTCAGTAGTTTCTTCAGATATTACTTCACTTATTTCTTCTGTTGTTTCTTCAGATACTATTTCTGACACTATTTCAGATGTTTGAGTATTTGGCTCTAATGCATCAGCATCACCGCACCCTGCTAATGTTAATCCGGCAGCTAAAGCAAATGTAGCCGGTACTAATACCATTTTACCTTTTAATGTTTTTATTATCTCGTTATTTTTCATCTTTAATTCCCTTTCCTGCTTTTTCATAAGCCTTTGCTGAATAATGCCTTTTTAGATATACTTTTACGCTATATGTATTGATGATTATATCTCACATGAGTTATAATTTCAACACTACTACTTATATTTGTATATGATACTTAAATACCCAATAAAACTAACTGTTTAAACACATAAAAAACGCTTCCTAAGAAGCGTTTTTTTATATCCAATATAATCTTTCTCTTGTATGCTATAGCGAACTTAATGATGTTTAAATTTTGTATTTCTCATACATCTCAGTTAAAAAGGCTTCGTCCTGCAGTTTATCCGCTAGATGCATTTCACCATTCTCGCTCATTTTCTGAAGAAGCAGAAGCATGCGCTGCTGGCCTTGTTCCAAGCCACGTTCTAAACCACATTCCATACCTTCGTTATAGCCATCCTCCCAGCTCTCTTCCTTCT
>JAFUJA010000020.1 GCA_017473905.1 Lachnospiraceae bacterium
AACTTCTTCTGCTACGGGCTCTTCCGCAACTTCTTCAATTACAGGCTCCTCAACAGTTTCTTCTGCCACGGGTTCTTCCGCAACTTCTTCGATTGCAGGCTCCTCGACAGTTTCTTCCGCTACAGGCTCTTCAACAGTTTCTTCCGCTACCGGTTCTTCCGCAACTTCTTCAATTACAGGCTCCTCAGCAGCCTCTTCAACTACAGGCTCCTCAGCAGTTTCTTCTGCCACGGGTTCTTCTTCCGGAATATCTCCTCTCTGCTGCATCGCACTCATCATCTCTTCAATCGGCGACCTTGCAAAGTTCACAGGTTCTTTATACTCGGCTGCAACTTCATCAACAGTAATACTTTCCGGTGTAGCTTCTACTTCTCCTGCAGTATTCAACACACGCTCCGACTGTCTTACTGCTGACATTTTATCCGTAAACAGCGGTGTTGATTCAACCGGTGCATTCTTAGCAATTTCCTCTGCTGTCATAACAGAAGGAGATGCAGATATATTACCGTCTCCACCCACTTCTTCAGCAGTCGGAATCGGGCTCGAACTCTTCTCTTTTTTAACGATAAGAGTCTGTGTCACCTCATTAGCAGGTTTAATACCTCTTAAAAGAGGATGTATTTCTTTCTCTTCCTCTTGTTTCACAGGTTCTTCTGTTTTCACAGGTTGAGAAACAGGATAACGTCTTAATAACCGTCTGGGAGAAGCAGGCACTTCCTGAACAGCAGGTTTAACGGTCGGGAATTCAACAACCTTACCTACAGCTTCATCTTTTAAAGGTATGGATTCTGCTCCGACAACAAGTTCTTCCGCAAGTTCCTCCGTCACAACTTCCTCACTTGCAACTTCTTCACTTGCAACTTCCTCACTTGCAACTTCTTCACTTACAACTTCTTCACTTGCAACTTCTTCAGTTACATCCTCTTCAATTACAGATTCTTCTGCAAGGTCTTCTGCAATCTCTTCTGTTATAGTTACTTCCACAGTCTCTGCATTTTTATCTGCTCCCGGAATTTCTTCCTCCGGGAAACAGGAAACCACGGAAAACATTGTAGAAGAAGCTCCAAGGCTTTCGTATTGCTCTTCTTCATTACTCATCTGTGCCACAGGATGCAAATCAAGAACGGATACACGATTCTGAATTTCATCATTGTTATGAATCCGGGTATACTGTTCTTCAAATTCACATTCCGGTATATGTGTTGTAGGCCGGAACCGATATGATTTTGAGGGTTCTGCGGGCACTTCTTCCGTTGTTTTTATACTTTCTTCCGTATCTTTTTCTACTACAGGAAGCTCTACAGAAGGCTCTACAGAAGGCTCAACATAAGCTTCAGAAGAAACTTCGTTGGGCTCTTCCTTATTTTCGGTATCCTTTATTGCAACCTCATCTGCAGTCTCAACAGGAACTGTGGAGCCGGTTTCTTCTTTTACTTCCGCAGGCTCTGCCGAAACCATAGAAACCGTTTCTTCTTTCTTTTCTACGGGCTCTACTGAAACCATGGAAATCGTTTCTTCCTTTACCTCAACAGGCTCTGCCTTCACTTCTGCCACAGGTATATCCTGTACAGGAACAGAAGGAGCAGGAGGTACAGGTGATGCATTCCGCACAGACCGTACGGGAGGCACGGGTGACGCAGTCTGCATGGGGCGTGCAGGAGGCACGGGTGATGAAGTCTGCATGGGTCGCGCCGGAGGTACAGGCGATGCACTCTGCATGGAGCGTACGGGAGGTACAGGTGATGAAGTCTGTCTTACCTCCTCCTCTTTTGCAACCTCTTCCGGCTTTTTCTCATCCTGAATTTCCTGTTCATTGCGAACATTCCAAAGATTTGTTTTATCGGTCACATGATTAATAATATTATGTACTGCTTCAAATGCAGTCATTATGGAATGTCCCATGTTGTTATATTTGTGCTGACCATTTCTGCCGACACAATATAAATTTTTAAATTGGTTTACATAATCTACAACATCTCCAATTTTTTCGTAAGAACCGAAATACGCGGGACATGCATTTTTAGACCGTTCTTTATGACCCTCTAAAATAGGTGTACTGGCTGAAATAATGCGTAACTGGACAAGTTCCTTCACAGCAAGGTTAATCCATTCATCCTCGCTCATTTCCCAGAATCTGTCACCTTCATTACAGAAATATTCCGCACCGATCCACACACTCTTATCAGGTTTTTCCAGCATATAGGGTGACCAGTTATTATAAATCTGTAATTTACTCATTTTAATATCTGCATCCTGAATACAAATCCATGTATCCGGTGTCAGTTCGCCCAAGGATTTCGAATGAG
Source organism: Lachnospiraceae bacterium (assembly GCA_017473905.1). Lineage (GTDB taxonomy): Bacteria > Bacillota > Clostridia > Lachnospirales > Lachnospiraceae > UBA3766. The sequence continues at coordinate 2,307 of JAFUJA010000020.1, forward strand.
GGGGTTTTTTAATATTCAGTGAAGGAACCTGAATTCCAACATACACAAGTTCACGATAAGGAAGCTTTTCCGCAATCCCTTTTATGTTCTCAGGAACATTATTCATACCGCAAACCATATCTTTCATAGGCATGGTTGAAATAAATTCATCGCCATAAACCTCAATGGACTCTCCGTCAATGACACCAACCAGAGAAGTGACACGGCTTCCTTCCGTATTCACTTTTACTACTTTGCAGTTTTTGTGAATCTTGCCGCCCATTTCTTCAATTTTGGCAGCTACACATTCCCACATCTGGCCGGAACCATACTTGGGATAATAATAAGGATTCTCATATCCGGAAGTCTTCTTACCGTTCTTTTTGGATGAATCTTTATCCTCAGAGGTTACAGTAAGTCCTTTTAATTTCTGTGCCCCCCAGGAACCATCGATTTCATTGGGATGTCTGCCCCATAATTTCTGTGTGTAATTTTCGAAAAACATACTGTATATCTGTTTTCCGTATTTATTGATATAAAAATTCTCCAACGAATTTTCTTTTCTTCGTGCAACTGAACTGCCCACAAAACTGATACCGGCTTTCAAAGTAGAACCGATACCCATATTACGCAAAGTACTCATATTCATGGTAATGGGATAATCATAATACTTCCCATCCCTGTAAACCTGTGCTACCCTGTCACGCACAAGAAGAACATCGTTTTTATATGCGGGATCGGGACCGCCCTCTTTTGTGGGCACAAAACGCATACATCTGGCATCATCAAATGCAGGTTCTCCCTGGAGGGGCATAATTTCTTCCCACCAGTCCATAACCCTTTTTTCCTTGGAAAAATAATGGTGTCCGCCCAAATCCATATAAAAATTCTTATACTTAACGGTTCTTGCCAAACCACCGATTTCATTTGTTGCTTCAAGTATTGTAACGTTATAATCCTTACTCTGTTTCAGCAATTCGTATCCGGCTGCCAGACCCGCGGGCCCTGCACCGATAATTATTACATTTTTCATCCCAATACTCCTTTCTTTTACACAAACCCCTATTTATATTTTCCCTTCTTTTTCTTTCTCTTTTTCTTTGCTTTTTTCCTTATCTTTAACCTTTTCTTTATCCTTCCGCTTTGCCTCTTCTTTTTTAGCCTCCTGTTGCTGTCTGAGATTATCTCCGACCTCATCCAAAAGACGTTCTATCAGCATTTTTTTAACGAAAATATCATAACTAAGGAAACAGATATAAGAAAATAATCTTAAGTATTCCGCCTCTTCTTCAGGTAAATTTTCATCCTGAAAAGTTTTCCCGGAGGCCTGATACTTGTCTTTCAAATCCTGTTCCAGCAAATCAAGCCGGTCTTCTCCGGCACGAAAGACCTCCTCATAAATTGAAACCATATTTAACGCATCATCATTTCCGAAATAATTCTCTGTAATTGGCTCCAATAAGGTTCTTACATCGTTAATGGTAAGGAAATTCTTAAAATAATAAACAAAAATAAGAACCATCATATGTTCCCTGTTATATTTCTTTTTATAAGGAGCAGGCAGCAAATCATTCTTCGCATAATTGTTAATCATGGTTTTGGTCAGAATCTTTTCTTCTGTCTCACCTTTACGGACGGTATAACGTAATTTCTCGTCCATAAAAGTGGTAACCTGATCCATATATAAATCAATATTGGGAAAATCTCCGGTTCTGATTTTCATAATATCCCGCATTTTATCCAGGATTTCGTCTAATATTTCTTCTGTATTAATATTCATTCCGTTTACCCCTTTTGTATCTTAACGATACGCCCTTTTATTATATAGTATCCCATACTACTTGTAAAGCCAAAATAGACGAAAAACAAACCTTTTGGCCGACTTTTTTATACATTTTGACGAAGTTGTTTTTCAAAAAAATCCCTTCTTTACCAAAACACTTTAGTGTGGTAAAATTATTAAATCTTAAAGCGTTAAAATTTTACAGTATAACAATTCTTTCGGAGGACAGAACTCATGAATAAAAAATTAAAAAACGATGCAGTAGACCAGCTGTTTGATGCCATTCTCTGCCTTGAAAAAAAAGAGGAATGCTATAATTTCTTTGAAGACTTGTGTACCATCAATGAATTACTGTCTCTTTCCCAGAGACTTGATGTTGCCATCATGCTCCGTCAAAAGAAGACATATATGGAAATAGCGGAGAAAACCGGAGCTTCCACCGCTACTATCAGTCGTGTAAACCGTTCTTTAAACTACGGTTGCGACGGCTATGATTTGATTTTTGAACGCATGGGCGTAGACTCGGAAGCCCAGGTCTAACCATTGATTTGAAGTAGTGTCATAGGGTCTACAAATACCCCGTCCAAAGTAATTTGGAATGCACACTTACTGTTATTGGAAGTGATTTCATAAATGAGAGTCCCGGGGATTACCTCTGCGGACTCTTTTACTTTCGGACTTCCTTTTCCGAAATAAATGGATTTGTAACCGTTCCCATGATCAATTACTACTTTATATCCATATTTGGAATCAGTAAAAACACCTTCCACAACACCTGCTCCGGCTGCAACCATCTGGGTATTTTTATCCAGCTGAAAAACAATAACCGGCTCTTCCTGATTGGCATCGTTCCCGGGTTCTTCTTCAATAACGGCTTTTCCCACAACAGGTAAGGTTGTGGGCATTTTTTTAGCCTCATCAGCTTCATTTTTTACAATATTGGATGCAACCTGTGAGCTGAGAAGGGCAAGTGTTTCTTCATACTGCCCCCGCTCTCTCTCCATTTGCTTCTGCATCACAAGATTGTCCTGCTGTGAAAGAGCAAGTTCTGCCTTAGCATTTTGAAGTTTTCCGTTTACAATCAATAATCCCACCAGAAATCCAAGAGCTAAAATCCCAAAGATCCCCGAAAGAATCATCCAGAAGGAACTTTTTAGTTCCGGCATTTTCATTTTTACTGACCCGTCAGACATTTTATACCCCCTGCTTTGTTTCGGTACTGTGTTTTTTTAATGCCTGAATTGCCATAAGATATCCGTCAAATCCGTATCCGTAAAAAGTAGCAATGCAAGCTTGTCTTACATAAGATATTTTACGGAATTCTTCACGGCTGTCAACATCTGAAAGATGAACTTCCACCGTAGGAATGGACACTGCTTTTACCGCATCCAAAATTGCCACACTGGTATGCGTATATGCCGCAGGATTTATTACAATGCCGTCATATACATCATATGCTTCCTGAATGGCATCTACAATTGCCCCTTCATGGTTAGACTGGAAACAATCCACATCCACACCTTCCTTTTCACCACACTCTTTGCAAAAAGACACAAGGGCATTATAATCTCTGTTTCCGTAAATATGCTTTTCACGGATTCCCAGCATATTTAAATTCGGTCCGTTGATTACGAGAATTTTCATAGGTTTCACTCCTTTTTAAAAGAATCTCTGAATTTCTTCCACCGCACGATAAGGATTTCCTTCGGATACCTTAATCCGTAAGTCTGCCATAGACTCATAGATAGGCTTTCTCACCTCATACAGGCGTTTCAAAGCCTCGTCTGAGGCTGATAACGGTCTTCCGCTTCTCTCTAAAAGCTCCATATCCCGTTGCAAAAATACAATGATACCGTTCTGGTGCATCGCCTGACGGTTTTCTTTCCGTAAAATGCTTCCGCCGCCGGTTGCAATTACAACACCGGTTTTTTTACATACTTCTGCTACAACTTCTGCTTCTTTTATTCGAAAAGCTTCTTCTCCGTAGGTTGTGATATAATCACCTGCTTTCATTTCATGGATACGTAAAAATTCCTCATCCGTATCAATAAATGCAAAGCCAAGCCGTTTCGCCAATTCACTGCCCACAGTAGACTTTCCGCATCCCGGCATACCCACCAGACAAATATTACTTACACTTTTACGAAGAATCTCAATTGTTTTTTCCATGTCGGAAATATCATTATCATCCGGCTCCATATTTTTATGAAAAAACAATGCTTCCGCATACCATGCCTGGGCAACAAGCATGGGAAGTCCGTCCGTATATTTCAGACCCTTTTCTTCTGCCTGTAAAAGAAGTGCCGTACGCATGGGATTGTATACAACATCCACAACAGACTCTGCTTTCGGAAAATCATTCAGGGAAACGGGTGAAGCACCGTTATTCGGATACATTCCCACAGGAGTGGTGTTAACAATAATTTCTACATCTTTGAACTCATCCTTATCCTGATAAGAAATCACACGGCACCCGGGGAACCCAAGTCTTGTTTCCTCAGGTCTTCTGCTCAGAAGAATAATCTCCCCTGCTTCTTCTTTTTGCAATGCGTATACTGCGGTTTTTGCAGTTCCTCCGTTTCCGAGAATTACCGCTTTTTTCCCTTTAAAAGAAATTCCGGCTCTTCCTGTCATGTACAGAAATCCAAGATAATCCGTATTGTAAGCATAAAGACCATCATCTTCTTTTACAATGGTGTTTACACTGCCGATACGGCTGCATACCTCATCCATATGACAGTAATCCATAACCGCCTGCTTGTAGGGAATGGTAACATTCAAGCCTTCAAAATCCGCTGCTTTCATAAAAGAATCCAGCTCTTCCCGGGGAATTTCCCTCAGGCAATAGGAATCATTTCCGAAACATTGATGAATTTTAACGGAGAAGCTGTGCCCCAGCTTCTCCCCGATCAATCCGTATTCCACCAAATTGTCCTTCTTTCTTAATTCTCGTTATAGCATCCCATAAATTCAAAGCTCTCCATACCGTTTTCCAACTGGGAGAACAGGTTGAATACCGCCTTATCATAAACGGATACATCAAGATCAAAATAGAACATGAATTCAAAATCACGATTGGGAATCGGACGGCTTTCCAATTTGGTTAAGTTAATTCCCAAAGCAGTAAATTTTGCCATTAATTCGTACAAAGCACCGGGCTTATGAGGAAGTGTCAGCATAAGACTGATTTTTTTAGCGCCGGGATAAATTTCAAGTTTCTTTGAAATACATACGAATTTGGTGTAGTTATTTTCATTATTCTGAAGATTTTCCTCAACAATGGAAAGATTGTAAAGTTCTGCACACTGGCGTGAAGAAATTGCTGCCACTCCGGGGTCATTGCTTTCAGCAACTTTTTTTGCAGCAATTGCTGTATTTTCACAGGGAATTACTTCCACATTCATACTCTTTAATAACTCGCTGCACTGTCCGATTGCCTGTTCATGGGAATAAACAACCTTAATATCTTCCTTTTTGGTTCCGGGTTTTGCAAGAAGAAAATGATTAATTTTAATCTTAATACTGTTAACGATATAAAAATGATGCTTATTCATCAAATCATAGTTTTCGATTACAGAACCGTGAAGGCTGTTTTCAATGGGAAGAATACCATACTGGCAAAGTCCTTTTTCCACTGCTGCAATAACGCCCTCGAAATTGTTAAAGTATAAAATGGAAGGACGGGCAAACATTTTTTCACATGCAATTGTGGAATTTGCGCCTTCAATACCCTGACATGCAACGGTTGCACTCTTAGGGAATAATTCAGGAGTTTCTTTCAATGCCTTCTCTATTTTTTCGCCGATTACAGAATGTTTTTTCATACACTCTGCCTGATGTGCTCTGGAAAGGTCAAACAGGGTTGTGTATAAAATCTTCACATATCCCGCCATTTCATCATCCAGCTCCTGTGTAAGTCTGTTTACAATTTCACGTTCTCTGGCTGAATTTAAAATAGGCAGTCCCTGCGCCTCTTTTGCTCTTGCCACCTCTGTTGCAATGTCCAGTCTTTTCTTGAACAGTTCCACAAGCTGGTCATCAATTCCATCAATCTGAACTCTTAAATCTTTTAAATCCATTTTTAGTCTCCTCATTCGATAATTTTATGTAAACTTATTTTTGTAACAATAAATCATATAATACAACTGCCGCTGCAGCTTCCACACAAGGAAGTGCCCGGGGAACAATGCAGGGATCATGTCTACCCTGTATTTGAAGCATGGCATCTTTTTTACCATAAAAATCCACGGTGCTCTGCTCTTTATAAATTGACGGAGTAGGTTTAAAAGCCACCCTGAACACTACAGGCATTCCATTGGTAATTCCACCCTGAATTCCACCGGAATGATTGGTCGCCGTTACTACGGAATCCCCCTGCATGGTAAAAGAATCATTTACTTCACTGCCTTTTTTCAGACAACCTTCAAATCCCATACCAAACTCAATACCCTTTACGGCAGGAATTCCAAAAACCACATGGGACATACAGCTTTCCACGTTATCATAAATAGGTTCGCCAACTCCACAGGGAAGGCCGGTTACCGCAATTTCAACAATACCGCCCACGGAATCGCCTTCTTCCGCAATCTGCTCCATATAGGCTACCATCTGTTTTCCAACTTCTTCACGCAAAACCGGAAAGGCACCATTCTCATGTTTCTTTTTAGTTATGTCAACCAAATCAAAGGGTTCCTCTTTTACATCACCGATAGCCAGAATATGAGAAAAGATATCAATTCCTTCTTCCTCAAGCAACTGCATGCACACAGCTCCGGCAAAACATAAAGGTAACGTAAGTCTGCCCGAAAACTGTCCGCCGCCGCTTCTGTCCTGAAAACCATCGTATTTTATCCATGCAGTGTAATCTGCGTGGGAAGGTCTTAAAAGTGCCTCTGTCTTTGAATAATCCGAAGAACGGGTATTGGCATTTCTGAAAATCGCACAAAGCGGGGCCCCACAGGTCATGCCGTCTTTTAAACCGCTTAAAATTTCGGGAGTATCTGCTTCCTTTCTGGCTGTGGAGTATTTATTCTTTCCACCGGCACGACGGTCTAAAAAGGACTGCACCTTTTCCAAATCTACTTTTTTACCTGCCGGCAGGCCGTCAATTACAACACCCAATCCTGCCGAATGAGACTGTCCGAAAATCTGCACTTTTATTTTTGTTCCAAACTGAGATGCCATTATACATCCTTTCCCGGTTGCTACATTTCAAACGCAATATCAACCTGTTCAAATATTCTTCTGTAATCTTCGAAAAAGCCGGGGTAGGATTTATCTACCGCTTCCACTCCGATGATTGTTATTTCACAACCGCTGCCTACTGCTGCAGTTGCTGCAGACATTACGATTCTGTGGTCTTTATATCCGTCCACACATCCGCCGTGTAAAAAGCCGGACGCTGAAGATTCCCTGCCCTTTACAATCAATGTGGTATGACCGTCCGCTTCCTCTCTGTCAATCATTTCACATCCAAGATTCCTTAAAAGTTCCTGCATGGAAACAATTCTATCGCTTTCCTTGATACGAAGGCGTTCCGCTTTATGAAACTCTGTATCGCCTGTTGCATGCGCTGCCACTACGCATAAAACGGGAACCAAATCGGGAATTTGTGAAACATCCAGTACAATTCCCTGTAACGGACCGGGGAGTACTTCTATCCCCTCTTCCGTAATGTGCACATCCGCACCAAATTTCTTCAAAATATCTACAACGGCTCTGTCTCCCTGCAAATCGTCCTGATTTAACCCGGTTAACATAACGCCTTCTCCCAAAGCTCCCATACAAAGGAAGAATGCCGCATTCGACCAGTCTCCCGGTGCATGAATAATTCCGGGTGAGCAATAGGTCTGATTTCCGGGAACAAAATAACCATAATCCGTTTCTTCAACATGGATACCAAATTCTTTTAAAACGGAAATGGTAATATCGATATATCCTTTTGACTCCAGCTTACTGGTTAACATAATCTTACTATCATCCTCTAAAAGAGGAAGCGCAAACAAAAGCCCGGTAATATACTGTGAGGACACATTTCCAGAAATGGAAAATGTACCGGCTTTTAACCTTCCCTGTACATACATAGGAAGATAATTGCCACTGGTTTCCACACCGTTTTCTTTTAAAGCTTTACAAATCGGTGCAAAGGGACGATTGGGCAACCTCCCCTCTCCTTCCATGCAAAAAGCCGGGAACAGTGCCGACATAACAGGAAGCATAAAACGGGCTGTGGAACCGCTTTCCCTGCACTTTAATGTAGGTTTACATAATTCAGAATCTTTCCGCATAGGTACAATTCTGATTCCGCCTTTGATTCGCATAGCGGATGCTCCGATTGCGTTTAAACAATCCATTGTTGCAAGCATATCTTCAGAAAGAATATCCGTATATAACGTAGTTACCTCTCCGGAAAGCGCTGCTGCTATGAGATAACGATGCACATACGACTTTGAAGCAATCGCCTGCATTTTTTCATATTTTCTTTTACCGGGACTGATTTTTGCTTTCATCCCTATACCCCCTTGTTTACATAACTATTCCATTCTTCCATGGTCATGGGGACAATTTTTACCTCTCCGATGCATTCAGGTAAAATAACACTGATGGTACTTCCTGCCCGCTTTTTATCAGAAACAGCCTGCAATGCCAAATCATTTGCAGAGTATTCGCATGAGACGGGAAGGTTATACTGCTCCAATACCTTTAACAACCGGTTTGTCATGGTTTTGTCTTCCAACTCAGATTCCATTGCTCTGGTAACAATCACCATGCCGATTGCAACTGCACTTCCGTGAGGAATTTCGTAGTTACTGAGCTTTTCAACTGCATGCCCTACGGTATGTCCGAAATTAAGGATTTTTCGTAAGCCTTTGTCAAATTCGTCTTCTCCGACAACTTCCGCTTTGATCTCCACACATCTTTTACAAATCCTGTTAATATCAAAATCGCCTTTTTCAAAGGTTTCAAAAAGTTCCTTATCTTTTATCATACCATATTTTACCGCTTCTGCCATCCCATCGGCAAAAACTTCTTTGGGTAAAGTTGAAAATGTATCCGTATCACAAAGAACAAGAACAGGCTGATGGAAAGAGCCGACAAGATTTTTACCGGTCTTTAAATCCACCGCAGTTTTACCGCCTACGGAAGAATCAATTGCTGCCAAAAAAGTGGTAGGCAACTGAACAAATTCCATTCCTCTAAGGTAGGTTGCCGCAACAAATCCGGTCAAATCACCGGTCACGCCGCCTCCCAGTGCAACGAACAAATCGCTGCCGGAAATACCCTTTTGGGCACAGAATTCATATAACTCCGCCGCCGTGGTCAGATTTTTTGATTTCTCACCATTCGGAAAAACATAAGAAAAAACATCAAAGCCGTATTCTTTTAATTCTTTTTCGGTTTTCTCTCCATATAATCCATAAACGATATCATCGCTGACAAGAACCACTTTACAGGGTTTTCGTACTGCAGCAATTCTTTCACCGTAATGAATTCCGTTACCGATAATTACCTGATAATCCTTTGTTCCCGTTTTAACTTCTACGATGTACTCCATAGTATTATGCCTGCCTTTTTTTCTGTTCTGCTTCTTTCTTATTGTCCGTATCTTTACAGATTCTTCCTTCTTTTAAAAGACTTCGAAGCCCTTCTCTGTCCTCTTCCGCCAAGGCTTTTCTGTATTTATGTAATTCATCAATAAAAATATCAAGTTCGGACAAGAGAGATTCCTGATTTAAAAGGAACAGTTCCGTCCACATGTCTTCATTTAAATAAGCAACTCTGGTTAAATCCTTAAAACTTCCTGCCGAGAAACCATAACGTTTTTTGCAGGTAGGACTCTTGATATATGCGCTGGATACAAGATGAGCCATCTGTGAGGTATAAGCAATAACTGCATCATGTTCTTCATAATCAGATTCTTTGATACTGCCAAATCCTAAGGAAAGAAAGAACTCTTTCGCAGTTTGAAAAGCCTCTTCGTTGGTATGCTCATCTCTGCACAAAATCATGGTTGCGCCTTCAAACAAACCATAAAAGGAATTGGAAAAGCCTGACTTTTCAATACCGGCCATGGGATGACCGCCAATAAAATGAACCCCTTTTAGTTTACATAACTCTGACAAGTTTTTACATACCGATGTTTTTACACCGGCGCAATCCACAACAATGGTGCCTTTTTTTATGAAGGAAAGATTTTCTTCCATATAGGAAATAATTCCTCCCGGATACAGTGCCAGAAGAATCACATCACATGCTCCAATCTGTTCCTTCGTCAGAGGACCTGCAACACAACCTTCTTCCATGGCTGCGGCAAGCACTTCTTCATTGGCATCAGCTGCATAAACATGATACTGTGTTTTTTCTTTTACGGTTTTCGCAAGACAACCTCCGATTAAGCCAAGTCCCACAAGACCGATATTTTTTAACATAATGAAAGAATATCCTTTCTGATTAACTGAACACCTTTGTTGATTTCGCGGAATGCATCGGGAGTAATGGACTGCTGTCCGTCGCACCATGCTTTTGCAGGGTCGTTGTGAACTTCAATAATCAAACCATCGGCACCTGCTGCGGTTGATGCATAGCACATGGATTTTACATATCTGGAATATCCGGTGGAATGGGAAGGGTCAATTACAATGGGAAGATGTGTTCTTTCCTTCAAAACAGGTACCGCTGAAATATCAAGAGTATTTCTGGTTGCGGTTTCAAAGGTTCTGATACCTCTTTCGCAAAGAATAATATCCTCATTTCCGCCTGCCATAATGTATTCAGCACTCATCAGGAATTCCTGAATGGTATTTGCAAGACCTCTTTTTAAAAGAATCGGTTTTTTGATTTTACCCAGTTCTTTTAAAAGCTGGAAATTCTGCATGTTACGTGCACCTACCTGAATTACATCCACATCATCAAACAAAGGAAGCTGTGAAAGATCCATAATTTCGGTAACAATGGGAAGACCGGTTTCTTTCTTTGCCAATAATAAAAGCTCAATACCGTCACCGCCAAGACCCTGGAAAGCATAAGGTGAAGTTCTGGGTTTAAATGCACCGCCTCGAAGCATGGTTGCACCGGCTTCTTTTACAGACTTGGCAATTCCAACAATCTGCTCTTCCGTTTCAACGGAACAAGGTCCCGCAATCATTGCAAACGCACCTGCACCGATTTTAGCTCCTTCCACATCAATCTGAGTGTCTAAAGGATGGAATTTACGGTTTGCGGCCTTATAAGGCTCCTGAATACGTTTTACGTTCTCTACAATATCCATTGCAGAAATCATATCAATATCTACTGTAGAAGTATCACCTACCAGACCTAAAATGGTAGAATGCTGACCTTCTGATATGTGTACATCAAGTTTCATTTCCTTCAGCCAATTCTGAAGATGTTCGTACTGTGCCTGGTCGGGGTTTTGTTTTAATACAATAATCATTTTTTTATCCTTCTTTCTTTATGATTTCATGATAAGTTATGAAACGCGCGCGACCGCTTGCATTTTCATACAAGCTCGAGATTTGCTTCGCAATCTCTCGCTGATTAGCAGTCGGCAAATGGTCGCCCGCGTAAACGCGGTTCCTTGCAACTCCTGCATCAGCTATGAGATTTGCTTCGCAATCTCCCGCTGATAGCAGAAATTGCAACCGCATAAATGCGGCGACCGCTTGCCTCGTTGCCATAACAAAAAACCTGCGTTTCTCTGTTGAAACGCAGGTTAAAACACATTTTTAAAACTTACATACCCTACTTAATTGCTCGACAGAGAAACCTTATTAAATTGCTTAATAAAGTAAAAGTAAAAGTATGCAAAATAAAAGTTCTTAAGCATATTCATTTTGGTTTCTCCTTTCCCAAAAACTCTGAACCCATTATAGCACTTGAACTTTGGATGTCAATATTTTTTTTAAATTTTCCTTTAAAATCAAACTTTGGGGCACATTTTAATCGTCTAATTTCATATCTCCGTCCTTGATTAATTTCATTTTACGCATCAATTCCGCAATCCCGTAAGAAAGCAATCCCGGCAAAATAAAGCAAAGAAGAAGAATCTCAAGAATAATGAGTGCCGGTTCAAGCCCTGTTTCCAGCATGGTATTATACGCATTAATCGGGCCTACAAGGCCTGAAGTTCCCATTCCGGAACCTGTCGCATTGTTTTGAAAATGAAATAACATGGTAGATATCGGTCCCATGATTGCACTGGTTATAATTGCAGGTAACCAGATGATGGGTTTTTTCACAATATTGGGCATCTGTAACATACTGGTACCGATTCCCTGGGCAAACAAACCGTTCCACTTATTTTCTTTGAAACTTGCAACCGCAAACCCAACCATATTTGCACAACATCCTACCGTTGCCGCACCGGCTGCAATTCCGGACAGATTTAAAATAACACCAAGAGCTGCAGAACTGATTGGAAGGGTTAATGCCATTCCCATAACCACGGACACAATAATTCCCATAAGGAAGGGCGCCTGTTCCGTTCCAAAACCAATCAATTCTCCTATCTTATTCATAAAATTACTAATTGGCGTCCCAAGGAATAAGCCCACGGCACCACCGGGCAAAATACACAAAAACGGCGTTACCAAAATATCCATTTTAGTCTTTCCTGCAACAAATCTGCCGATATAAATTCCGGTAATTGCCGCCAGAAAAGCTCCCAAAGGTTCCCCCGGTGCCGAAATCACAAATTGTCCGTTTACCATAATGGTTCCCGCAAGAATTGCTTTTGCATAAGCTCCGATAAGGCCGGCAACCGCAGCAGACAACGTGACCAGAGGTGCCGCTTTTAACTTCATTGCAACACCGCAGCCAATTCCTGCCCCGGTCAGTAACTGGGCAATTTTACCCATGTAAAATATATAATCTCCGAATGTACCGGGAATCCAACTTCCAATCTGGGCCACAATTGTACCGATAATCAGCGTTGCAAATAATCCCTGTGCCATACCTGATAAGCCATCAATAAAAAATTCCTGAAGAAATTCCAAAATTTTTTTCATATATTCATGCCTTTCCTTCATAAAACCTGTTTTTTATAAAACTGTTCTTTCTGAAAATAACATATTTTCCCATTTCATTCAAGGGAATAACCAGTTCAATTTTGGCAATTTTTACTTTACTTTTTTCTCCTTCTATGCTATTATTTCATTGTTGCAGTAACCGCTGTAACGATATTATTTTTTCGGAGGTATCTATAATGAACAAAGGTACAGTTAAATGGTTTAACAACCAGAAGGGTTACGGTTTCATTTCTGATGAGGCTGGAAACGATGTATTCGTACACTACTCAGGACTTAACATGGAAGGCTTCAAGTCTTTAGAAGAAGGCGCTGCTGTTGAATTCGAAGTAGTTAACGGAGAAAAAGGACCTCAGGCAGTAAACGTAACCAAGTTATAATTAATCAGTTTTTTCGATGTGCCTTTTCTTAAATATAAAATGTTTTTTATTTAGAAATAAGCAATATTGTTTGACAGATTAAAAGTAAAAAGAACCGGTTTTTCCGGTTCTTTTTATATGCTTAACGATATAAATTCAAATCTTTCAGTCATTACAGAATGCTACAATTTCTTCGAAAGGAAGCGTTCCTCCGAACAAATCAAGAGCACTTCCGATTGTGGCATGTACTCTGTTATTGCCGTATTCCTTAAGGAGCTTTAAATCTTCCATACAATGAATACCTCCGGCGTAAGTCACCTTATTGCCGGTGTACTCTCCCAGAAGTTTAACCAGTTCCGTTTCTATTCCGGAAGCCTTGCCCTCCACATCTACCGCATGAATCAGAAATTCATCGCAGTAAACCTCCAGTTCTTTTAAAAGTTCCAGGGTTACATACTCATCCGTTTCTGTCTGCCATCTGTTGGTCATGATACGGTATCCGGATTCCGACTTTTTACAACTCAGATCAAACACCACATGCTCTTTTCCCACTGCATTACGCAACGCAACCATTTTATCTCTGGAAAGAACTTTTCCCTCAAACAAATAGGAAGTAACGATTACGTGAGTGGCACCGTCTTTGATGTAACCGGAAGCATTGTCTGCATTAACGCCTCCCCCAATCTGCATTCCGCCGGGGTATGCCTGTAATGCCTTGCGTGCTTCTTCTCTGGTCGCTTCATAGAAAGGACTGTCCTTTCCGTTTAAAAGAATAATATGACCGCCCTTTAACCCGTTTTTACGGTATAAAGAAGCATAAAACTCGCTTCCTGCCTGTGAAACGAAGTTTTCACTGGCACTGTCACCTTCATCTTTTAAGGTACTGCCTACAATCTGTTTTACTTTACCGTTATGAATGTCAATACAAGGTCTGAACTCCATCCTAAACTCCAATCCCTGTCATTACTGTTCAATAACGTTCTGCATATTATAAAGTCCGGGCTGCTTTCCTGCCAGGAATTTTGCCGCCTGAATGGCACCCTTACCGAGAATTGCCTTGGAATGGGCTGTGTGACGGAACATAACAACTTCATCTTCACCAATAAACATAACATCATGTTCCCCTACCAGCGTTCCGCCGCGCACTGCAGAAATACCGATTTCATTTTCATTACGGGATTCTCTTCTTCTGCTTCTGTCATAAACATATTCATAGCGGTTATCAAGTTCTTCATTGATGGAATCAGCCAATGCAAGAGCAGTTCCGCTGGGAGCATCCTTCTTTAAATTATGATGCTTCTCAATAATTTCTATATCATAACCTGCAGGCGCAAGTGCACCGGCAGCCTCTTTTAACAGTTTCAATAAAAGATTTACACCCAAGGACATGTTGGCAGATTTAAGGATTGCAACCTTCTCGGATGCTTCTTCCACGTTTCTTACCTGGGCACCGCTCAAACCTGTGGTACATAAAACCAACGGTGTCTTTGTATCCACTGCATATGCAACCAAATCATCCACTGCGGGTGCTGCCGCAAAATCAATGATAACATCTGCAGGAATTACACAATCTTTAATATTCTTATACACGGGATACGCATTTGGGATTCCGTCAAAGGGATCTACTCCTGCTACAATTTCCATATCCTTTTCCTGTTCTACCAGTCTGGTTACAACCTGACCCATTTTTCCGTTGCATCCGTGCATTATTACTTTTACCATCTGTATACCCTCCTAATTCTATATCATGTACTTCGATTGTAATCCCCGTCTAAAAATCTGAAAGGCAGAGGTAGACTCCGCCTTTGATGACTTATCAGGATTATAACAAACCGAATTTTCTCATTTCTTCTTCCAGTTTCTTTGCATTATCCTCTTCCATTTCAGTAAGAGGACGTCTGTAAAATCCACCGTTATCTCCCATTAAGTTTAATGCTTTTTTAACAGGAATGGGATTTACTTCGCTAAAAAGCGCTTCAATCAGAGGAATTGCTTTTAACTGCATGCGACGGCTTTCCTCCAGATTTCCTTCCAGGTAGTTTTTACATAATTCATGTGTCTCCAAAGGAGCGATATTTGACAATACGGAAATAACACCCTTTGCGCCAAGAGACATGAAAGGTAAAATTTCAGCGTCATCACCACAATAAACATCAACCGCACCATCTGCAAGGTGAAGAAGTCTTGCTGTCTGGGATAAGTTTCCGGTAGCTTCCTTTACACCCACGATATTGGAAACTTCTTTGCAAAGTTTCACAGTAGTCTGAGGCTGGATATTTACGCCTGTTCTTCCGGGAATATTGTAAAGAATGATAGGAATTTTAACGGAATCCGCAATCATTTTAAAATGCTCATACAAGCCTTTCTGTGTTGCCTTGTTGTAATAAGGAGCAACCACAAGAAGGGCATCCGCACCTCTTTTTTCCGCTTCTACGGAAAGGTAAATTGCAGTCTCTGTACAGTTAGAACCGGTTCCTGCAACAACAGGAATTCTGCCTGCAACTTTTTTTACACAAAACTCAATAACATCCAAATGTTCTTCATGGGTCAGGGTAGATGCTTCACCGGTAGTACCGCATACAATAATGGCATCTGTCTTTCCCTGAACCTGAAATTCTATATTTCTTTCAAATTTCTCGTAATCCACTTCACCGTTGGCTTTAAAGGGCGTAACAATCGCAACACCTGCGCCTGTAAAAACTGACATATCTTTTCCTCCTAATCAGCTCATCCTTAATATGTAAGGCAAATTCTGCGTATAATAATATCACTACGCACCAATTATGTCAACGCACTGTGAGTTAAAAACTACTCTTCTATTTTTTCCAATTTACTAACGGAAACCTCAAATGCCACACGTTTTTCGGCTTCTGTTTCGGAGATTTTTTTCATATATTCCCTGCTCTGGATTCTTCCCCAGATCAAACATCTGGTACCAACTTCAAAATCTGCAGTATAATGAGCGTTTCTTCCCCAGCAGATACAGGGAATATAGTCTGATTTTCCATAGGGACGGTTTACCGCCAGCAACACATCTGCAATTTCTCTGCCCAAAGGGGTTTTACGATAAATAGGTGCCTTGCAAATATATCCGTCCAGAAAAATCTGATTGGTTTTGCTGCTTTCACCAATTTCTTCCACAAACTCAATTTCTCTTACAAATACGGATAAAACAAGCTTGTTACGAAGTTCTTCATGTCTGTTATAGGAACGGAACTGTCCTATAACGGAAATTTTCTGTCCCTTATAGTCTTTTGTTACATCCAACAATCTTTCAGAAATCATAAGAGGAATTACATCAGAAGCATCACTCAATCTGGGAACAAGAACATCTACCATATAAAATCCTTCCCCATAAATTTCGTGGCTAAAAGAAAAATCGCTGATGATTTCTCCCATAATGGCTACCTGATTGTTTTCAATTACCTTATCTGTCATTTTTAAGTTCTCCCTTCTTTGCTTTGGCAAAAGAATTTTTTCTATCACTTACTACATGTTATGCTTTTAAAAATCGTGATATGAATGTTTTTTCTCGCCTTTATTTTTTTCTTTTGCATAATTCATTTTATTCTTTTTTTTACATTTTTGAACCCGTCCAATAGTCCTAATTTAGTTTCAAAAACCAATGGGTGAACCCTTTGCTTTTGTATAATACTATAATTATCCCAAAAAAACGCAAAGCGGTCGCTTGCAACACCTCCGTTGCAAACAACCGCCCTTATTGTTTTATTAATGATGAGTGATTATTCTACTACTACAACCCATCCTTCAGGACCTTCAATCTTGCCCAACTGAATTCCTGTTACCGTATCATACAGCTTCTGGCTTAATTCCCCAATTCCGCCATCTCCGATCTGTACAACGGCATCGTCTTTTCTTAAGTGTCCTACAGGAGAAATAACTGCTGCGGTACCGGTTCCCCATACCTCCTCAAGGGTTCCGTTCTGTGCTGCTTCAAATAACTCATCTGCAGAAATCTTTCTTTCCTCCACAGGATATCCCCATGACTGACAAAGTTCAATACAGCTTCTTCTTGTTACACCGGGTAAAATACTTCCGTTTAACGCAGGAGTTACAACGGTTCCGGCAATCTTAAAGAAGATGTTCATAGCGCCAACTTCTTCAATATACTTACGCTCAACACCGTCTAACCACAATACCTGTGAATAGCCTGCATCATGAGCTTTTACCTGCGCTTTTAAGCTTGCTACGTAGTTTGCGCCTGCCTTGGCTTCACCGAGACCACCGCGTACTGCTCTTACATATTCGTCCTCAATCCATATTTTTACGGGATTAAGTCCTTCAGGATAGTACGCTCCTACAGGAGAAAGAATAATAACAAACTTATATGTAGAAGAAGGACGTACGCCAAGGAAAGGGTCTGTTGCAATAATAAAAGGTCTGATGTAAAGAGAGGTTCCGGGCTTGGTAGGAATCCAATCCTGATCTGTCTTAACAACCGCCTTGATTACCTGAAGGAAATCTTCCTCAGGAATAGTAGGAATACAGATTCTTTCGTTGGTGTTGTTTGCTCTTTCGATGTTCTTGTCAGGACGGAACAATAAAACTCTTCCGTCTTCTGCCTTGTATGCTTTCATACCTTCGAACATTTCCTGTCCATAGTGGAATACCATAGCAGAAGGTTCAAGCACGAGAGGTGCGTAAGGAACGACTCTTGCATCATTCCAGCCGTCTGTAGGGTTATAATCCATTACAAACATATGGTCAGTAAAAATAGTACCGAATGTAAGAGGATTATCTGCTGTAGGTTTGTTCTTAGGGTTTTTTGTTAATTCATATCTGATATTCATTTCGTTCTCCCTTCATAAAATGAAACTTTTCGTCACATTTTTTACTTTTTAATTATATTCTTCTAAAATAAAAAGTCAACCTTCTTTTCTATTGGCATATTTCTTTGTCCTGTGTTAAAATAACTTTATATAGAATAAAAGCCGAAAGGAGGCCGTAAATTGAATCGTTTTTTTACCCGCTTTAAAGCATTAATTTTAAAGGACGTATCCAATGAAAACGAAACAAAAGACCTTGCCGTATTATTACGTGTACTGTGTATTGTTTTTACGGCTTTCAATTTATGCAGTTCGGTAGCCCTTGCATGCATCAACTATTTCACCCTGGCGATTGCAGCATTGTTATGCGCCGGCTTGTATATCGGACTTTTTATCTGTACATATGACAATAAAACCAAAAGTGCCCTGACAGGTTTTCAGGTTGTAACCACCTTTAATGCCATTTTGCTTACACTTGGAACCGGCTGGAAAATGAACTTCCAATGGGAAATACTGGTTTTGATACTTATTATTTTTTATACCCTCGAGAAAGAAATTAAAACAAAACTTAAAAATGCCGGTATCTATTTAACAATTCTGGTTGCACTGGGTATTCTTGCCCATCTTGCACCTTTAGGGAAAGATGTTTCACCGCTTTTCTCTTTTATCTTCCAGACCCTGACAAGCTGCTTTTATGGTGTAACGATTTGTTGTATCGCCTTCTGCTACAGCACAAAATTTAACCAGGCCGAGGCAAAGCTCCGTAAATCCAACAGCAAACTGATGGAAATGGCCTCTTTAGACGCCCTGACCCAGCTTCCAAACCGGCGAAATATGACAGAACATCTTACCATGCTGGTATATCAGTATAACCGTACCGGTAAGCCCTTCTGTATTGCTATTGCAGACGTGGATTTTTTTAAAAGAATCAATGATAATTACGGACATGATGCCGGTGACTACATCCTTACCTCACTTGCAGATATATTCCGCACAACCATGCGTGGCCGCGGCATGGTGGCACGATGGGGCGGCGAAGAATTCCTCTTCTGCTTCGAAGGAATGAACGGTTCCCAGGCCTACAGTATGCTGGAAGTACTTCGTAACCAGATAGAAAAGAAACGCTTCACGTATAAAGAACAGAATTTAAATGTTACCGTCACCTTCGGTTTAGAGGAATTTTCACAGATTATCGGTGTGGAAGCTACCATCTCCAAAGCAGATGCCAAGTTATACGAGGGCAAATCCACCGGAAGAAATAAAACCGTATTTTAATTTTTATCTATCAAACAGGATAAAAGGGAATGCACCTGATACGATGCATTCCCTTCTTCTATGTTCATATACAAATCATTATTTTCTTTTATATACAAGAAAAGCATAGGTAATATCAAAATAAGTCTGCTCTTCTCCTTCTTCCGCAAGTTCCCATTCCGGATTCTCGTCCAAATTCGGGAAATACGCATCAGCCTCATATTTACGGTCAATCTTAGTCACATACGCAGTATCGCAGTAAGGAAGGAACTGACGGTAAACACTGTCACCTCCGGCAACATAAATATCCAGTTCCGGATATTTTTTTATCTCTTCCAGGGCTTCTTCCGGACTGTTAACGTAGATTTCACCACCCCTGCTCTCTCTTTTTTCTTTGGTAAGAACAATATTTACCCTATCTTTCAAAGGTGTTCCACCGGGAAAAGAATCCAGCGTTTTACGACCGATTACAATTACGTTTCCCGTGGTTTTCTGACGAAACATTCTCTGGTCCCCGGGAATTCGTATCAAAAGCTGGTTATCCTTACCGATACCCCAATTGGCATCTACCGCAACAATAAGATTCATATTTTTTCCTTTTCATCCGTATAAAACCGGATGAATCCTTTCTCCCTTAGTAAAAGGGCTTATTTTTCACCTGATATATCAATGGTCATAGCAGGACGGATACCAAAGCTTTCCACGCCTACTTCCCAGGGATATATATTTTCATCAGAATATCCGTTTCCTACAAGGTAACATTTGGAAGATGAGCCTTCGTAAGGTTCACGGAGCCACCATGCAATGGCATCTATGCCAAGTGCAAGGCAATACTCCTCATACCAGTAAGTACTGTTTGCTTCCACTGCTGCAGCCGTAGGTACGCTGATCAAAGAAACATCAGCTTCATCAAACCATTTTAATTCGTCCATGGATAAAAGGAAAACCTTATCCGAGGTAATCACTTCGCCGCCGTCCGTAAGGACATTTCCCTTTGTTACCACTTCAGTATCTTTTATAAAAGAAAGCTCTTCTTCGTTAAAACTGCAAAGGAAGCCTTTTTCATGGTTGTATCCGTTTAAAGTGTCCGCCATTGCCGCAGATACCGGCGCCTGCCCCTCGTATTTTACAATTTCTTCATCAGAGTTAAGCCATGTCCTGATATTGGAATTTTCCCAACTGTTGTTTCCTCTGACATAAGCCTGAAGTTCCAGGTCGGTTTCAAGTATCTCATCGTCGAAACTGTAATTTACCTTGCCGTCATGGTTATATTTTCCGGAATCCGGCGCATCGGGGGCTTTTATGGTCAGTACATCCCTTGACACAACCACCGCTTCCTTTCCGTCTTCTGAAATGTGAAGAACACACCATGTTATGGGTTCACCGTTATAATTACCCATAATAAATTCATCTCCGGTTTTAAGTTCCTCAACCGTCATTTCCAGTTCGGATTTGCCGAATTGAAACTCTTTATTGGAAAGGACAAAATACCCCATTGCCGCAAGCAACAATCCTCCAAAAAGAAGTGCCGCAATTGCTAAAATACGATTTCCGCCTTTCTTCTCTTTGGTTTCCGGCTTTTTATTTACATTTACATTTTTTTCTTTCATGCCGGAAATACATTTGATTACATCCCCGTAACTCTCCCTTCCCGCAACCATCCACTGTCTGGTCATCAGGAAGTATTCCATGGACTTGGTCAGTTCCACATTCTCCAGCTGATAAACCACAACGGGAATGGATTTGGTTACCGCACGCTCAATTTCGCGGAGCACATGAGGGGATTCATTGGATGCTTTGGATAAAAGAAGCAACACAAATTCCGAATTATCGATTCCGTTGGCTATTTCCTCCGCATATTCAAAGCCGGAACGAATGTCCCTGGGCGCAATAAAACACGTCAGATTCTTTTCTTCAAGTGCTTCACACAATTCATTGGCGATCACCGCTTCTTTTGAAGCATGTGATATAAAAATACTCATTTCTTTTGTCTCCTAATCGTTAAATTGCAATTGGAATATTCTCAATCTGAGGTCCCGTAATGTAGTTTTCTACTTTTACGTCATCTCTTGTAAAAGCATAAAAATCCTTAATTTCCGGATTCAACCAGAATTTCGGTGCATCATAGACAGGTCTTGATATCAATTCCTCGATCAAAGGCACATGTCTGTCATAAATATGTGCATCCGCAATCACATGAACCAGTTCCCCCACCTTCATGTCGCAGACCTGGGCAAGCATATGCAACAGTACGGAATACTGTACCACATTCCAGTTATTTGCCGCAAGTACATCCTGGGAACGCTGGTTTAAAATACCATTTAACGTCAGTTTATCGTCACCTTTTTTCTGGGTTACATTAAAAGTCATACTGTATGCGCAAGGATACAGATTCATTTCGCTTAAATCCTGATGTACATAAATATTAGTCATAATTCGTCGGCTGAAAGGGTTGTTTTTTAAATCATAAATCACCCTGTCTACCTGATCCATCATACCTTCTTTGTATTTATGTTTTACACCGAGCTGATACCCGTATGCTTTACCGATGGAACCGTCTTCATCCGCCCATTCATCCCAGATATGGCTGTGTAAATCGTTAATGTTATTGGATTTTTGCTGCCAGATCCAGAGAATTTCGTCGGTTGCACTTTTCAAAGCCGTTCTGCGCAATGTAATCAAAGGGAATTCCTTGGATAAATCATACCTGTTTACCACACCGAATTTTTTAATGGTATAAGCACTGGTTCCGTCTTCCCATCTGGGTCTCACCTTTTCACCCTCCGTGCTGGTGCCGTTTTCAAGAATATCCTTACACATATTTATAAAAATCTGATCTGCGTAACTCATATTGTCTCCTTTCCGTTATGCCAAGGTACTGTTTATAAAAAAACTGCAGCCTTCTTTCTCTTTTATTTTAACCTGTCCGTTTGTTACATTAATCAGCTCGTCTTCCACTTTTCCGAGAAGTTCTTCCCGAAACCGGAGTTTTAGGATTACATTCTGCTCATAAACCGAATCCACGGTTTCCACCTGCAACTGGGCAAGAGAATACTGCACTTTGCCAAGCTGGGTATATTCCACTTCAATGGTTAACATAATACCTTCTATTTCTTCCCCGATTTCACTGTTTAACAGGGCTTCTTTCACAGCCTGTCCGTATGCCCGGATTAATCCGCCGGTTCCCAGTAAGGTTCCTCCGAAGTACCGGGTTACAACTACCGCCACGTTTCTCACTTCCGAATGAAGAAGTACCTCCAGCATTGGAAGACCTGCAGTTTGTGCCGGTTCTCCGTCATCATTGCAACGGGTAAAAGAAGCATCCTTACCGATTACATATGCGGTGCAGTTATGTCTCGCATCCCAATACTGTTTTTTGATTCCTTCAAAGAAGGCATTTGCCTCTTCCGGTGTGGATACACTGGCAAGGTGGGCAATAAAACGGGATTTTTTCTCTACTATTTCCGCCGTTCCGGGTTTTAATAAAACTTTCATAAAATCCACTCCTTTGAAACGTATCCATTATAGCATAATATATCACGAAAAAAACAATCTTTTCTGCATAAAATGAGGTGAAAATGTGAACAATAAAGAAAAGCCTTTATTTACCATGGAAATTTTGGTATAATATTCGTGTTTTATGAGGAGGCAATCATATGAATTACGGAATAAAAGGTGTCAAGAAAAAACAAGAGGCACTGAATTCAAAGAATACAAAAGTGAAAAAAATGGGTTCCGTTCTTTTTCTGAAGGTGCTTTTTACCTGTGCAATCGCAGGATGTATCCTGCTGTGTTGCGTGGGTATCGGTATGTTTAAGGGAATCTTAAGCTCAGCTCCCGACATTTCGGAATTGGACGTGGTTCCCGTAGGATATGCAACGGTTGTATATGACTGCGAAGGAAATGAAATGACCAAACTCGTAGCCCAGAATTCCAACCGTACCTACGTTTCCATGGATAAAATTCCGCAGAATCTTGCAGACGCATTCGTTGCCATCGAAGATTCCCGTTTTTATTCCCACAACGGAATTGATATCAAAGGTATCTTCCGTGCCGGCGTGGAAGGAATCCGTAACGGTTTTAAATTTAATCAGGGTGCAAGTACCATTACCCAGCAGCTTTTAAAGAACAACGTATTTGAAGGCTGGGTTACGGAAGAAGATGACATGGAAAAGGTAAAACGTAAAATCCAGGAACAGTACCTTGCCATTGAAATCGAGAAAAAACTTGAAAAAGAAGAAATTCTTGAGCTTTATATGAACTCAATCAACTTAGGTCAGAATACCTTAGGTGTCCAGGCAGCTTCCATGCGTTATTTCGGCAAGCCGGTTTACCAGTTAAATCTTTCCGAATGCGCGGTAATTGCCGGTATTACCCAGAATCCTTCCAAGTTTAATCCTATTTCACATCCGGATAAAAATGCGGAACGTCGTGAAAAGGTATTAGACGATATGAAGAAAGCCGGTTTTATTACCCAGCAGGAATATGACGAAGCTCTTGCAGACAATGTTTATGAAAGAATCCAGCTTGTAAACGAAGAAACCGATACCAACACCGTCTATACATATTTTGTAGACGAGTTAACAGAACAGGTAATTGAGGACCTTCAGGAAGTGTGCGGCTACGACTCTCAGACAGCCAACCGTCTTCTTTATTCCGGTGGTCTCAGCATTTTTACAACCCAGGATCCCCAGATTCAGGCAATCTGCAACGAAGTATTTAACAACGAAGAAAACTATCCCGATGGGGCTGAATGGTTATTAAGCTATGCTTTAACCATTGAAAAAGCCAACGGAGATTTGGAAAATCACAGTAGCGAAATGTATCAGGCTTATTACAAGCAAACAAATAAAAACTTCGATATGCTGTATGATTCACAGGAAGAAGCCTATGCTGCCATCGAAGCCTACAAAGAAGCCCATATGGCTACCGGAGATGATGTCCGTGCTGAAAACATCACACTTACCGTTCAGCCTCAGGTTTCCATCACTATCGAAGACCATTCCACCGGTTATGTTGTTGCAATGGTGGGCGGACGAGGTGTAAAAACCGCAAGCCGTACCTTGAACCGCGCTACCGATACCAAGAGACAGCCCGGTTCCACCTTTAAGGTTTTATCCACCTTCGCTCCTGCCCTTGATACCGCAGGAATGACCCTTGCAGACATTCAGGTAGATGCTCCTTTTAACTATGCAGACGGTCGTCCGGTTTCCAACTGGTACTCTGCATCTTCTTATAAAGGAATTTGCAGTATGCGATACGCAATTGAGCAGTCCCTGAATATTTGTACCGTAAAATTTATGACCATTATTACTCCCCAGGTCGGATTTGATTATTTACAGAATTTTGGTTTTACAACACTTGTAGACCGTGAAATTACTCCTGACGGCCGTGTTTTAACAGATGTCGGTCAGTCCCTTGCATTAGGCGGTATTACCTATGGTGTTACCAATATGGAATTAAATGCTGCATACGGTGCCATTGCAAATAGCGGTGTTTATCTTGAACCTACCCTTTATACTAAAATTTTAGACAGTGAAGGCAACGTACTGATTGACAAAACAAACCGCGAAGGCAAGCAGGTTATTCAGGAAACCACAGCTTATCTTCTTACAAGTGCCATGATCGACGTAGTTACCAAAGGTACCGGCGGTTCCGTAAACTTCGGCAACATGGCCATTGCAGGTAAAACAGGTACCACACAGGGCTATAACGATGTATGGTTTGCCGGATATACTCCCTACTATACGGCAACTGTATGGACCGGATTTGACAACAACAAGAAGTTAAATACTTCTCCCGAGAAGAATTTATCCAAAACATTATGGCGTGCGGTAATGTCCAGAATTCATGAAGAACTTCCCAATAAGTCCTTCTCCATGCCAAACGGAATTGTGACTGCTACCGTTTGTTCCCGTTCCGGCAAATTACCTATCGCAGGTTTATGTGACCACACACTTACTACAGAATACTTCACGCAGGACACCGTTCCTACGGAAACCTGTAATATCCACTATGCAGGCATTGTTTGTGAATACAGCGGCTTATGTGCATGTGAAAACTGCCCCTTCGCAGTAAACGGCACCGCAGAGCTTCCCGTAGTAGAGCATCCTTCTCTCCAAAGCGGTTCTCTGGTTACCGATGCAAACGGAAATATTGTATATCAGGGCTCTGTTACCAACATGTGTCCTCACAATGTAGAATTCTTCCTGCAACCCAATTATATGGAGATTTTACAACAGCAAATGTATGAATTGGAACAGCGACGTGCAGCCGCTGCCGGATACTAAAAAAAACCCCTCATTGAGGGGTTTTTTTATGTCATCACATATCTGACTTTTAAACTATTCAGGAATGTACTGTTCATATGTGCCGTCTTCATTTTGAATCATTTCAACAATTTCCACATATTCGCTGTATACATATGCTTCCTTCCCGTTAAAAATGATTTTTGTCCATTCCTCTCCTTCTTCAACCAGATCATAGTCAAAACCGCTATACACGGAGCCAAGTCTCTCATAATCCGTTCCCGGACCGGTCCGCACATTAATATTGTCAGATAAAATGCGCACTCTTTTTACAATAACAAGTTCTGCTTTCTCTTCCGAAGGAGTTTCCTGCGCAAAATGAGATTCTCCCTCAGAAGGGGTCTCAGAAACAGGATTATCTGCTACAAGTTCAGGCTCCGGCCGCACCATCAATGAAATACTTGCGACAATGATTCCGATTACCAGAACAATCATAACTCCATACATAATGGCATTTAACGTACTTTTTTTCATTTCCGTCTCCATTCTTTTTATAAAACAAATTAAAAGTTTTAGTCTCTCTCTAATGTAAGCTCATAGGTACGGGTATATACTTCTTCCATTTCACCGTACTCCAACATCATGGTAAAGGTTCCTGTCAGAACATCTTCATTATCCGGTGAAATTTCCAAATCAAGATATAAGGAATATCCGCCATCATTTGCCACGGCACTTCCATCTTCGATACCAAAGAAAAGAACCGCATAATCTCCGTAAACATCTGCCACGGTAATATTAAGAGAATCACTGGAATCCTGTGTCAAAGTACAATATCCGTTTTCATATCTTCCGTTCTCATAATCTTCGTAGCTGATAAAATCATAATTGGTCCAGTCTATATAACCGAAGAAACTGCCCATATCTGTTTCCAGTTCCCAGCTGCCATCCTCATAAAGGGTAAAATAGCAATCTCCTTCCGTATCTGCGTCACCAAGTCCGTCAAGTTCTTCCTGTGTCAGGGAACGTTCGTATAATGCAGTAAGATATTCTTCCATAGAATCCTCTCCGCTTACATCCTGAAGACTCATTGTTCCGCTCCAGAGAGAATCAACTTCCCCTGTTTCATCATCATAATTATAATCCGTATCATCGTAGCTGTACTCCGTATCAGGATCACCATCAATAATTCCGAACATTTCCATCAAAATAGGGGAACCGCAGCAACAGCAGCCAAGTAACAGCACAACAACTGCCACAATAATAAGCAGGATAATCGGCAGCTTACTTTTTTTCTTTTTTTCAGGCTGGTAATAAGAAGCATTATACGCCGCACCGGCATTTGAATTTGCTGCATACATATCATCAAACTGATTGGAAGATGCTGCATTATCACCATAAAAGTTTCCGCTTCCCGGATTAGGGTTCTCACTGTACATACTTGTCTGACCAAATCCCGTATTCTCCGTATACATTCCGGAAGATGCATTTACATTGCTTTCCGTGTACATTCCTGCAGATGCGTTTACATTGCTTTCCGTGTACATTCCCGCAGATGCGTTTACATTGCTTTCCGTATACATTCCCGCAGATGCATTTACGTTACTTTCCGTGTACATTCCTGCAGATGCATTTACGTTATTTTCCGTATACATTCCTACCGAAGTGTTATTCTCAGGTTCTCTGACAACAGGAGCACCGCAATTCGTACAAAATTTCATAGAATCATCTATTAAGCTTTGACAATAAGGACAATTCACTTTTATAACCTCACTTTCAAAAAAACATTTCGACATATTTTATCATGTAATCACTATATGAATCAAGAGTTAAGCCTTCTTTTCATAAAATATCTGATTTTTATGCATATTTTCGTTGACAAAGCAATTCAATATATGGTAATATAGCATTCGGTGATACGCAACAGAGCGTAAAACTTGCTGCTGTGGCTCAGTCGGTAGAGCGTCGCATTGGTAGTGCGGAGGTCACGGGTCCGATTCCCGTCAGCAGCTTTTTTTATTACATAAAATGATAAGAAAACACCTCTCTTATCAAAACATCGGAGCCTGTAAGGCTCTTTTTTTATGCCGGAAACTTCCGACATTCTCTAATCTTCCTATCCCCCGCCAACTCCGATATAAAAAAATAAAATGCACCTTAAATGCGTTTTCTGCATCCAAGGTGCACTATAGTCTTATTTTACCTATAAAAACCACTTACCGCTTATTCATAGATAATTCTCTGCATTTCCCAATAAACATCCGGAAAACGCTCTTTCAGCTCTTCTTTATGGGCACAATAGAAATAAAAACTGTCTGCAAAGAATTCTGCTGGTTGTGAGAAGGAATAATACCTGTATCCGCCATCTTCATACTCATAATAAAGCTTATCGTAATTATTAACGGTAGACCTCCACTCATCCATAAATTCTTCCGTTATATGATAGGATTCCATTGCCTTATTTTTGGCATCCGTCATGACTTTACCATTACTTCTATAGTTATAAAAAGCAGAATCCACAAAATGTCCGAATTCATGAATTGTAGTAGTTCTCTGCCACTCAGTCCCTCCGCAATCTGAGGTAATATGTATGGTTTTTTCACCATAGTATGTTATACCTGCACATTCCATGTCACCTAAATATAACTTGTCCTCACAAAGACGTACTGTCCATTGCAGACTGTCATATTTGCGCAAAACCTCTTCCGGCATAAGCCCAAGCCCTGCATAAAAGCCCACAAGTTCCTCTCCGTACCAGGCCGCATCTTCAATATCAATATTATCCAACAGACCACAATAATATGCGTTTTTATATCCTTTAACAGCTTCAGCCAGAACCTGTTTTGCCTCTTCCAGGCTATCATAATAAAACAAGTTCATAATAAGCTCGTCTTCGGAAACTCCGCTTCTTATGTATTCGCGAATCCATCTCACTTCTTCCTCGGGAGCCTCAGCATAAAAGAACTGATACCATTCCGGCATATCCCCGTTTGTAATAACATCAAAAACAAGTTCCGTTTCAAGACTGTTTCCCTGTGCATCCGTAACAATAACCGGAATGGAAGCTTTACCGTTTGCCATAAGGGCATCGCTAACGGTGATTTCATCCTTCGCGGAAAGAATTTTGAATTCAACAGGTTCTGAGGCATCCTTTACTTCACAAAGTCCCATGAGCAACTCTGTCGAAATAATATCTCCATAAAAGAGCTTCATGTCAGAAGTTTTTTTCAATGTGGGAGCCTTGGTATCCTGCACTGTAACCTGATGGATAAATTCCCGGTCACCGCAGGTAATTTCCAGTTCATAGGTTCCCGGAACATCTAAATCCACCTGATAGGTATTCCACTCGCATTTGGCAAGAAAATACGGACTTCCCT
The DNA here is from genome assembly GCA_017473905.1 of Lachnospiraceae bacterium. Lineage (GTDB taxonomy): Bacteria > Bacillota > Clostridia > Lachnospirales > Lachnospiraceae > UBA3766. The sequence goes on from JAFUJA010000020.1 coordinate 31,115, forward strand.
CCACATAATCTTCCAGGCGGAGTTTTGTCATGCCGTCATCCATTTCAATTACGGACTCCTCCGCAATCATACGAATCGCTTCTTCCGGACACTGCAGACTTTCCGCTGTTTTTAACGCACGGTTGGCGCTGTAAACATCCTGATTTTCAACATAAAGGAACCGATACATTAAATGTTTGTCATAATCAAGTATGATTTTAACATATCCGTGTTCTTTCAGATTCTGCACTTCAAAAATAACTTCCGTTAATTCATCCGTTGAAGAGTGGTGAAAGTATCCGTCCTTTTTATAAGGAATAATCGGATCTGCCATGGAAGTCCATCTCATTTTCGAAAAAGAGTCCGTAAACTCTTTTCCAAGGAATCCACCCGGCATTACTCTTGCGTAAAGCTGATGTTCCTCTTCTGCGTCAGAAATCATGATAAGACTTCCAAATCGTCCGATTTTTTCTCCCAAAGATGAAATACCGGTCCATTCCACTAATATTGGTGCATTAGGAGCCATGTAAAACTCTCCCAGACTGGCTACCATATTATTTTCTTTGTAAAAAATCTGGTAGATTTCATCCTGAATATAATTGTCGGTGCTTCTCTGTCCGCTACCGGAATATTCCTCTAAACTCTGATATTCCAAAGTTCTCTTCCATGGCATAGGCTCATACAATTTCGACGGCAATAACACACCAAAATCATATAAGGTTAAAACCAGAAAAAGGTTTACATAAATTATCGGCAATCCGATTGCTGCCAAAACACCTAAAACAGTTTTAATAAAAAGTCCAAGAATCAACTTACCGTTTTTTTGCTTCTTTTGTTTCTTACGGCTCATCCAAATTCCCCCTTACAGATAAACCTTTTACAACATGTGTTTTCTAAGTTCTGCTCCGCTTAAAGGACTTAAATATGCAGGCGGAATATCAAACACGGTTTTACATCCGCTCATGCCTTCCTGCTTCATTCTGTATGCAGCTCTTGCATATGCAACAATAACAGAGGATGTGAATTCCGGATTGGAATCCAGCTTCAAACTGTATTCAATTACATGATTATTCTCTTTATTCAAGCCGGTCTTTCCGGTGCGGATTACAAATCCACCGTGAGGAATGCCGCTGTGATTTTTATCCAATTCTTCCTGACTGATAAAATGTACAATCGTATCATAGTCTGCAAAATAATTGGGCATGGTTTTGATTTCATTTTCAATTCGTGCCAAATCGGCACCTTCTTTTGCCACAACAAAGCACTCTCTGATATGCTTTTCACGTGTTGTAAGGGTAGGATTTTCACAATTACGAACAGATGCAAGTGCCGCTTCCACGGGAATTGTATACTGCTTTGCATCCGCTACACCTTCTATTCTTCTGATAGCATCGGAATGTCCCTGACTAACACCTTTTCCCCAGAAGGTATAATCATTTCCCTCAGGCAAAACCGCATTTGCATATAAACGGTTCAAGGAAAACATACCCGGGTCCCAGCCGCAGGAAATCACAGCAATATTTCCGGCTTCCTTCGCAGCTGCATCCACATTATCAAAATGTTCGGGAATTCTCGCATGTGTATCGAAACTGTCAATTACATTGAAATACTTTGCATATTCGGGAGTCTGTACGGGTAAATCCGTTGCACTGCCTCCGCAAAGAATCATAATATCAATTTTATCTTTCATTGTTACCGCATCTTCCACTGAGCATACCATAACGCCTTCCGTTAACGTTTTAACGCTGGAAGGATCTCTTCTGGTAAAAACTGAAACGAGCTCCATATCAGAGTTCTGTTTCAAAGCACACTCAATGCCTCTTCCTAAGTTTCCGTAGCCCATAATACCTACACGAATCATTTTTTCACTCCTCCTGTTTGGTTTACATAACATATGATAAATAGCCCTTCAGCTTATTTCGGATACGCTGCATGGCATTATCAATCACTTTTTCTTCCCGTTCCAAAACCCGGGCAATTTCTTTGTAACTCATACCGATTCTTCTATATTTTAAAACATCCTGCTCCAATCCGCTTAATTCCTTTTCAATGGCATCCTCCAACATTTCACGGTTTTCTTTGCCAATGATGATATTCTCCGGATTTGCGGTATCATTTCCCAATTCGTGATGCTGTACCGTTTCATTATCATCTCCATAAATGGAAACATACGAATTTAACGGAATATGTTTTTTTCTGTTGGACTTCTGAATGGCAGTATAAATATTTTTGGAAACACACATTTCCGCAAACGTATAAAAAGATGCACCTTTTTCAGGTTTAAAATCCCTTACCGCCTTATACAGGCCAATCATGCCTTCCTGAACCAGGTCCTGATTATCCCCTCCTAAAATAAAAAGGGACTCTGCAGATTTTCTGACAAGATTTTTATATTTCATCATGATATATTCAGCAACCTGGGTATCACCTTCATGATATAGGGAAACCAGCTCTTCATCGGTCAACACTTCGTAATCTGTTTTCAAAGCTGCCTCCTATTTCTTCCCCATACGCTGGCGTACAATTTCATACCCAAGCACACCTGCTGCAACAGAAGCATTTAAGGAATCAATTTTACCCATCATGGGAATAGATGCAATAAAATCACATTTTTCTTTTACAAGACGTCCCACACCTTCTCCTTCACTTCCGATTACAAGACCGATTGCTCCGGTTAAATTCAAATCATACATTACCGTGCCACCCATATCCGCACATACAAACCACAAGCCCTCTTTTTTCAGGTCTTCAATGGTTTTTGCAAGGTTGGTCACCTTGGCAACGGGAATATAATTTAATGCACCTGCGGATGTACGTGCAACGGTAGCGGTAAGCCCTACTGCACGGTTTTTGGGAATGATAACCCCATGAGCCCCCGCAAGATGGGCTGTACGAATCATTGCTCCCAGATTATGAGGGTCTTCAATATTATCAAGAAGCCAGATAAAAGGATCTTCTCCTTTCTCTTTGGCAAGTGCCATAATATCTTCCACTTCTGCATATTCGTACGCGGCGGCATAGGCAATTACACCCTGATGCTTTCCGGTTTCGGAAAGCTGGTCGAGACGTTCCTTATCCACATAGCGGATCAGGGTATCCTGTTTTTTTGCCTCTCTTTTAATACTTAAAACCGGCCCATCCTGACAACCGTCCAGGACAAAAAGCTTATCAATACACTTTCCGGAACGGAATGCCTCCATAACCGCATTTCTTCCTTCGATGGTAAACTCATGATATCCCATTTTAACTCTCTTTCCGACACGTTTTCGTGTCCCGGTATCTTTCCAAAACCAGCTTCACTAACTCTAAAAGTCTGTCTTCCTCACCATTTAAATACAGATATCCCAGCAGGGCTTCAAAACCTGTTGCTTTGCGGTAATCGCTTAAACCTGCATTCTTGGCGTGGGAAGCCGTTTTGGTGTTTCTTCCCCGACGATAAATTTCCTCTTCTTCCGGTGACAGATACTCCTTCATAATCTCTGCCATGGCCGCCTGTGTCTGGGCTTTTACAAGGTTGCTTTTATCTTTATGTAAACCATCTACCCCACGGTTTCCTTTTCCCGTCAGAATAGTACGAATTACAAGGTCATAAACACAATCTCCCACAAAGGCAAGCGTCTGGGGCGAGTACGTTTTTATGTCAACCTCTTGAACAGAAAATTCCCGTCTGATTTTATCTAAAAAACTTATGCTCTCTTCCATTTTACACCTTCTCTGGTATCTTCCAGAACAATGCCCTTCTCAAGAAGAAGATTTCTGATTTCATCCGCCTTGGCAAAGTCTTTTGCCTTTCTTGCAGCCTGTCTGTCCACAATCAACTGTTCGATTTCTTCATCCAGAATTTCTTCCTTCTTCTCAACAATAATACCCAGAACATCCGTCATGGAATAAAAACTTGCATAAACCTGATCCAGAAGTGCTTTGGAAGAATTTTCGTTTAAGTTTGTATTCATAAACTTAACCAGTTCAAAAATTGCGGAAATAGCATCTGCAGTATTGAAATCATCATCCAGTGCTTCTTCATACTTGCTTACATATTCTGCAGATTTAGCAAGAAGTTCCGCTTCTCCTTCTGCAAGTGCATCTCCGGAAGCAAGTTTACATAACTCCTGCATTCTGGACGCTGCATTTAAAATACGCTCTAAAGAATTCTTTGCAGCTGCCATTAAATCAGCACTGAAATTTAACTGACTGCGGTAATGTGCTGACAACATGAAGAAACGAAGCACCTGCAAATCATACTTTGCTGCAATATCACGTACGGTAAAGAAATTACCGAGAGACTTACTCATTTTCGTTCCGTCAATATTTAAGAAGGCATTATGCATCCAGTAACGGGCAAAGGTCTTACCGTTTGCTGCTTCACTCTGGGCAATTTCATTTTCATGATGAGGGAAAACAAGATCCTCGCCTCCGGCATGAATATCGATTTCCTCACCAAGATATTTTTTACTCATAACGGAACATTCAATATGCCAGCCGGGGCGACCGTCACACCAGGGTGAACACCATGCAGGCTCGCCTTCTTTTTTCGGTTTCCAGAGAACAAAATCCAGAGAATCTTCCTTCTGGTCTTCTCCGCTTACAAGAAGAGAACGGTTTCCGCCCTGCAAATCATCCAGATTTTTATGGGAAAGCTTGCCGTATTCCTTGAAGCTTCTTGTACGGAAATAAACCGTACCGTCAGCTGCAGTATAGGCATGACCCTTCTCAATCAGGGTCTGAATCATATCAAGCATACCCTGAATTTCTTCCGTAGCCTTGGGATGGGTTGTTGCAGGCTTTACATTCAATGCCTGCATATCCTTTTTACATTCTTCAATATAACGTTCTGAAATAACGGTAGCATCCACTCCTTCCGCAATGGCTGCTTTGATGATTTTGTCATCCACATCCGTAAAATTGGAAACATAGTTTACTTCCATTCCCTTGTATTCCAAATAACGGCGAAATGCATCAAAAACGATCATGGGACGGGCATTTCCGATATGAATCAAATTGTAAACCGTGGGGCCGCACACATACATGCGCACCTTTCCTTCTTCAATGGGCACAAATTCTTCTTTGCGTTTGCTTAATGTGTTATAAATCTTCATACTCTGCTCCTTACTGATTTTTCAGATTTTTAATTTCTTCTTCCAGTTCTTCCAACCGTTTGCATAATGCTTCATTTGCTTTCTGCAAACCGGTAATATCTTCTTTTACGGGGTCGGGTAAATGAACCTGATCCAAAGTTTCTCTGGGGATGGCAACATTATCTCTTTTTACCACACGCCCGGGGACACCCACAACGGTACAATTGGGAGGCACTTCTTCCAGTACCACGCTACCGGCACCGATTTTGGAATTTTCTCCCACGGTAAAAGAGCCTAAAACCTTGGCACCTGCACTAATCATAACATTATCACCGATGGTTGGGTGACGTTTGCCGTGTTCTTTACCGGTTCCGCCCAGAGTCACTCCCTGATACAGGGTTACATTGTTACCGATGATAGTGGTTTCACCGATAATAACACCGGTCCCGTGGTCAATAAACAACCCTTCACCAATTGTAGCTCCGGGATGGATTTCAATTCCTGTTTTACGCACTGCCCGTTGTGAAACATAGCGGGCAAGAAAATACATTTTATGCTGATAAAGCTTGTGTGCCACCCGATAGTGTAACATAACGCTGAAGCTTGGGTAAAGCAAAACTTCCAGCGCAGAGTGAATTGCCGGGTCACGTTCCCGTACAATGGCTATTTCATTTTTAATACTTTTTATAATACCCATAAAAAATATCCTTTTTATACAATTTCATTTATGAATACCCTGTCATATTTTTTCAGGGAATCAAGTTTATTCCACACATCTGCTTCTTTTGAATTCTCGCAGACTTTGAAGCATTCTGCGGCTTTTTTATATCCGAACAAAAAAGCAGTCAAATCCTGTACATTCGCTTCACAACAGGTTTCAAAGGCTTCTCTGCATTCCCGGAAACCGCACTTCTCCGGGTTTACGGTTACATGACTGCCGGAAGGACCGCAGCACAACCGATAAACACCCTCATTATCCCGTATGATTTCATCCGTAACTTTTATGGCAATTTTAAATTCTTTTTCACTTTCCAATACAGAAAGCATCTTTTTTACATCCAGAATCCTTGCCATTATAATGGGCTTTTTACCGTTTTCATGAAACAAATCCCTTGGGACAAGTTCCTCCGCAAATAAAACCTCCTGAATTCCCGCTTTCTCCTCCTCATAGGTAAAAGAAAGCAATCCCAAAAGCTTCCCTTCTTTTTCCATCGTAAAAAGTCCGCCGTTTTGTGCCGCAAGTTCTTTTATCATAATATGATAATAAGATTCGTTGCGTTTCATAAAACAATCAAAACGGGACGCCAGAAAAGAATTGGCGAAATCCGCTATCCGGACACAATCTGCATCTTTTACAATCCGAAAGGTCAAATTGCCGGATTCATTTCCGGAAAGGTTTAAACATTCCTGCCTGTCACAGGCTTCTTTCAAAAGACGAGGTGATAAGGAATCTTCATTGAATTCATACAAAGTTTTATCATAAATATAAGTGAAACCGTAAGGCGTATAAATTTCAGGTTTGGCAGGCATCAGAAAAGTAAAAGGTTCTCCCTGCTTCTTCATATACCGGAAAGCTTCTCTCAAAAGTCCGTCCATCAGTCCCCTGCGCCGATGACTTTCTTGTGTACCGACACCGACCACATAACTGACGTTGTCGCCTTTATTTGTCCTATAAGGCGTCAGGTGAACCATACTGAATACTTCTCCCTGTTCCGTCTGTACCGGGGTAATATTGCCACCTGCTTTATTTTCAAAATAGTAGTCCGTAAAAATTTTAGTTTCTTCCGGAAAACAGGCCTCCCACAACGGACGAAGTTTTTTTACGTCATTTCCCGTGAAAAGTTCCACTTTCATGTCTCTATCCTTTTCTGCAACCCTTGCAGCCTTCACAGGTCTCTTCCATATAGGCAAGACCTCCCATTTGTTCCGGAGTCGTCAGCAGACAAACCGCATTGGCACTGATGCCTTCTTTGCTTCCTGTAAAACCTAGACCTTCCTCGGTTGTTGCTTTTACATTGACTCTGTTCACCTCAATTTCAAGGGCATCCGCAATATTTTGCCGCATGATATCAATATATCCACGCATTTTAGGTGCCTGGGCAATAATGGTTGCATCTATATTCTCTACGAAAAAGAAATTCTCCTCCAGAAGCACTTTTACATGTTCCAAAAGCTTCAGACTGGAAATTCCCTTGTATTTATCATCCGTATCCGGAAAATGTTTTCCGATATCTCCCAATGCTGCCGCACCTAAAAGTGCATCCATAATCGCATGAAGTAACACATCCGCATCTGAATGTCCTAAAAGGCCGGTTTCATGAGGGATTTCCACTCCGCCGATAATCAGGGGACGCCCTTCTACCAGACGATGTACATCATATCCCATACCGATTCTCATGACTTATCTCCTTTTATAATATCCTTCATTACTTCTCCCGCTATAATAAGTCCTGCCACACCGGGCACGAAAGCCACGGAGCCGGGAGCTTTTTTTCTTCTTACCTCATTATCTTCTTTTTCTCCGGTAAAAGCTTCCTCCGGCAAAGGTGTCAAGGCTTCTTCCCTGGAATACACCACCTTAAGGGAAGGAATCCCCCGCTGTTTTAGTTCTTTACGCATAACCTTGGCAAGAGGGCATACGGAAGTTTTATAAATATCTGTCACCTCAAAACGTGTGGGATCTAATTTATTACCGGTTCCCATGGATGAAATAATGGGTACGCCTGCTTCCTGTGCCGCTTCCACAAGGGCGATTTTGGCAGTAACCGTATCCACGGCATCCATAATATAGGAATATTCCGCAAAATCAAATTTATTTTTTTCTTCCGGCAAAAAGAAACATCTGTGCTCGGTTACTTTTATATCCGGATTGATGGATGCAATGCGCATTTTCATGGCTTCGGTTTTATACATCCCTATTGTATCTTTTGTGGCTATAATCTGACGATTCAGATTACTTGCGGCAACCGTATCATTGTCAATCAAATCAATGGCTCCCACACCGCTTCTTGCAAGGGCTTCTGCCACATGTCCGCCCACACCGCCGATACCGAATACGGCAACCCGGGCATTTCGTAACGCATATAATCCCTCTTCACCGAAAAGCATTCCCGTGCGGATTAATTCTTCTTTCACTTTTGGTTTACATAATTCTTCCGCCGCCAAGTACAATGTCCTCCTCATAAAATACAACCGCCTGACCGGGTGTAATCCCTCTTTGTGGCTCCGTAAAAACAACTTTTACGGTTCCGTCAGGTAACGGCTCCACATAAGCATCCGCTTCTTTCTGTTTATAGCGAACCTTTGCCTTACAGTGAAAAGCTTCTTTTGGAGCATCAAAGGCAATCCAGTTTAAAGCTTCCGCATACAGGGTATCCGTAAACAATTCTTCGTTGGAACAAAGCACCACCTGATTGGTATCCATACGCTTCTCGCATACATAGAGAGGCGCCGGCAGAGAAAGTCCCAATCCTTTCCGCTGACCGATGGTATAACGGATAATGCCTTTATGGGTTCCCAGAACAGTACCGTCTCCGGTGACAAATTCACCCTCCGGAAATGACTTTCCGGTATATTTTTCTATAAAAGATGCGTAATCCCCGTCGGGAACAAAGCAAATATCCTGACTGTCCTTTTTCTTTGCATTAAAAAGACCTAAATTTTCTGCAATTTCCCTGATTTCACTTTTACTGTATTTCCCCAAAGGAAATCTGATAAAAGGTAAATCTTCTGCTTTTAAACGATACAATACATAACTCTGGTCTTTTGTTTCATCCAGTCCTTTTTTCAGAAGATAACGGCTCTTTTCTTCATCATATTCTACTCTGGCATAGTGACCGGTCACCAGACAATCACAGTCTTTTTTTGCCCGGCACTCCATCAACCTGCCGAATTTCATGGTGGCATTACATTCAATACAGGGATTGGGAGTTTTACCTGCCATGTACGTTTCTGCAAAACTGTCCATTACCTCACAACGGAATGCCTCGGAATAATCAAGCACTTCAAAGGGAATTCCAAAGTGAGCCGCTACCGCCGCCCCGTCATTTGCCGCACTGCTGCTGGCACATCCGGACTCGATTTCATATAATTTCATGGTAACGCCCAAACAGTCAAAACCTTCTTTTTGCATCAAATGCAATGCAACGCTGGAATCCACGCCGCCGCTCATTGCAATCAATGCCTTGGCATTCTCTTTCATTTGCTCCCACCCTTCGTATGAATTTTAAATACAAAAAGCCATTTGATAGTATAACACAATTCTTTCCGTTTGTCTTTATACGAAACGATATAATTTCATATAAAAGTGTACCCCTGTTTTGTAATTTTCATCAGAATAAAAATGTATATAGGGAGTTCCCACGTAAAAAAACACAGGAGAAACAGTTTGTCTCTCCTGTGTAAATTCATTTTATAAACCGAATAAATCTTTTAAAAGTTCTGGTAATGACTTCAGATTCTTGGCAACAATTTTAAATTTTGCATTCTTGCTACCCGTACAATCATCAGTAATACCTGTTACCACAACCGTGGCTGTACCCTTCTTCACATTGTTGGTGTAAGTAAGTTCATACTTGGAAGCATCCACAGTTACCCACTGCATCTTACCATCCACTTTCTGTTTTACTTCTACCACAACATTGGGTTCAAGCTCTTTGCCGGTATATACCATCTTGGAAAGCTTGTTTCCGTCTCCGTCAACGAAGGTCACTTTTGCCTTGGATATATCAATCACCGCTTTTTTAACTACCTGATACTCTGCGGTTGCATACTCACCATTTACAGGTGCATAGCAGCCCTTACCGGTAATTTTAACATATACGGTTGCCGAAGAAGCGTTCTCTGCAATTTCTACTTTATTTTTAGAGGTCATTTCTTCTGTCATGGCAGAATCAGTATAGTATTTTACGATATAATTGGACGCTTTTAAAACAACACCGTCGATGGTAACTATAGGAGCAGATTTGTATACATTCGCTTTGGTATAAATCTTATCTGCTGCCACAATTTTAATTCCGTCCATATCATCACTCAAAGGCTGGGAATTGATTACAAAGGTTCCCGTGATTGCCTTGCTTCCCTTATAGTTTCCAATAAAGTTAACGGTAAACTTGGCAGGAGCTTTTTCCGTGCTGATTTTTTTGTTATTCGCGTAAGTTACCTTGTAATCTTTACCCTGTACAAGAGTGATATCCCCGTATTTTACGATAATGTCTTCATCAATCTTAACGCCACCGTTTACATAGGAATAACCGGCTGCATCGATTGCAGACGCATCGTAGGTGATAAGACCGGCTTCTTTGATTGCCAAAGGCTTAATTGTATAAGCTTTTAAAACACTTCCCGTATATTCGCCGATACCGATAACCGTAAACTTCACGGAGCCGGCATTGACCGTACTGTAAGAACCGAAATCAATGATATAATCCTGATCAAGGGTAAGAATCTTTGTCTTATCTTTGCTGTCTTTTACCGTAATGGCAGGAATCTGCTCTTCACCGTTATAAATAATAGGTGTTTTTGTATCTACAGTAACGGTAAATTTCTTAAGTTCTTTTTTATCAACTACTTTTACATCAAGACTTCTGCTTCCCGTAAAGTTTCCTTTACCGGTGATTTCCAGAACTCCATCCTCTGCATACTTGGTATTTACAGGCGGAACTTTGGTGTAATCCTTTGCAGAAAGCTTCTTGTTGTTGTAGATTAATACAGGTGCCGGAACAGTGTTCTTGGCAATGATGATTTCTCCTGCCACCACATCCTCGTCTGCAATATTCTTAGGAAGAATATCGAAGGTTGCAGAAGTACTTCCTGTCAGATTACCTTTACCCGTAACCGTAATTTTAGCTTTCTTTTTGTCTGTAGATGCATTTACATTACCGGAATATTTTACAACATAATCAACACCTGCAGTTAACTCTTCACCATTGTTGTAAACAATAATTTCAGGTTTTATTGCGCTTCCGGTATAAATATACTCTTCATCCGGATTTGCAAGTTCTACATAGAGGCCGTCGGGCTTGGGAATGACTGTTTGTTTTTCCACAGCAATGTAGTAAATATTAACACCACTGTCTGCAGAATAAACATACCATGTACCTGCTGCCAGTTCCTGTGTAAACTTAGCTACTCCGTCAATGTTGGCAACCGTATAAGAAGTTGTGCCGTTTGTAACCGTCAAAGCTCTGGTAACCCCTGAACTTCCGCTTGCCGCTACAAGAGTCAACACGGAATTTTCCGTAACGGTAAAAGCAATACTTCTTACGGACGTACTTCCTGTACCGTTTAATTTCAGTCTCTTTGTATAAGCTACGCCATCCACTTCTGCCGCACTTCCGTCAACAGACATATGTTTGCTTTCGCTTGCCTGGAAGGTAAAACCATTCTTACTGAACTGTTCTTTATAATCTCTGGCCGGTAAATCTTTCATATCCAGCACAAGATGCGTATATCCGGTTTCGCCCTCTGTCCACTTGGCAAAAAGTGTAATATTCTGTGTAACCGGCGTTGCGAAATCGTAAGGTACTGTGCAATTATAATCCGAATACCATCCTGCAAAGGTGTATCCTGCTCTTAAGGAATCTGCGGGTTTGCTGCATGCATCACCATAATTAACGGTCTGGGGATCTACGGAAAGACCGCCCATTGCGTTAAATGTTACGGTACACTGAGGTGCATCCACACCATTTTCATAAATCAGATTGAGGAAGTAGAAATTAATTCCGCCTCCCTTACTGTAAATGTAATAGGTTCCTGCTGCCGGAATTGCCACGGTTATATATTTTCCGCTATCTCCCGCAACATCCACACCTTCAGAATAAGTTGCAGCTGCACCATTGATTGTATACCCCTCTGTAAGGTCTACAAAATTGCCTTCTGCATCCAGTGTAGCCACACCCATTTTACGTGTTGCTGAGGAACTTGAAGAAATACATCCGATTTCCAAAGTTGCCGCTTCCTGAGCTGTAAAATAAATGCTTCTGTAATCTTTGGTTCCCGTTCCGCTTGTTTTAAGACGATATGAATAGCTGACGCCATTGATTGTTTTAGCAGAACTTGAATCAACGGCTACCGTATTAATTTCATCTGCGGTTACCGTAAAACCATTCTTTGTAAAAGGTGCCGTATAGGTGCCTGCCGGAATATTTTCAGCCTTCAGTGATAAGTTATACAACGCATCCGGATCGGTTTCACTTCCTCCGCCGGACTCCTGCTGCCAGGTCGCATTAATCGTCATATTACCGGTAGGTGTATAGGGAAGTACAACCGCATTTCCTTTGCTGTCAACCCATCCGGTGAAAATATAGCCTTCTCTTTCGGGCGTGGGCAACATTTCAGAAGTAATTGCTGTACCTGCTGATACGGTAAAGGATGTGGTTGCAGAACCATCCGCTTTATCAACCGTAATGGTATATACGGTACCGGTTCCGGGGTCCACATTCTCTCCTGACATACCACCAATGGAAATCACACCGGAAGTATAGTTAGCAAGAGCTGTTTTTAATCCGGTAATTACCTCGTAGTTGGTATCTTCTGAAGCAGCACTGAAATCCCAGCTGAAATCACCACCGTTTACACGGCCGGCATAATTTTCTACGGTTGTTTTTGCCGCTGCTGCAGTCTGAGCTGTATATGTATAGAATCCTTCAGCAGTATCGAAATTGGAGTATGTATTTCCGCCAACCAAAGTAACATAAGAATCGGGTACAACTTCATCTCTTGTTGTTGCTTCATAACAGTCAAAATCAGTTGCAGAAGTCTTATGTGTAACCGGTGCCGTGGTATTGTCATATACATTACCGTAAGACTTAATCATACCACCGTTATCATCGGTTGAAATCGGCTTACCGTCTGCCATATCCGTACCCTGCTGTGAAATCAGCATCGGTTCTTTGGTATCTTTAAAATAATTTGCTTCCGAGAAAATGGAACTTGCAAGTCTTGCAATCATACCATATTTGGAAACACCGTCATACAAGTTGTTATAAACGTGCACCGCTGAAGAACAACGTACCAGCGGATGACGTGAATCGGAATGATCGTACCAGTTATGGTGATAGGTAAGATAATTCACGACTTCATCTCCGTTACCGTTTAAGTGTGTCTTTCCGGTATCCCAGAAATGATTGTAAGAATGAGTAACATGTGTTGATTTCTTTGTATCAAGAGAACCGTCTCCTTTTACCTGATCGGCATCGGAACCTGCTGCACCATAAAAGAAGTCATTATCGTGAACCCATACATGGTCATTTGAATTCTCTAAACTGACACTGTCCCCTTCATTACTGTCACAGTTCATAAAACCTAAGTTTCTGATTTCCACGTTTGATGCATAATTCAAGCGAATTCCCCAACCGTTACAGGTCGCATCTTCACCGATACCCTCAAAGGTGATACCGCAGGAAAGTCTCTTATCCGAACTGTTTCCTTTGATTACAATGTCACCGCCGTCCAGCGTTGCCGGATCGGTAACATTTCCGATCAAACGGATAGCCAGAGGTCTGGAATCATATCCTTTTTTATATGCATATAAAATATTCTGAAGCCCTGTGGTTTCCGTAGTTGAACCATTTGAAGAGGTAACCACGTCCAGAGTCACGGTATCTTTTGTATTCTCTGTGATGTAAAGCACAATCGCATCACTCTTAAGCGTACCGTCTTCGTTATATGCACCGGAGGCAGTTCCGTCTACCCACGCATAACCGCTTCTGTCATAAGCAATCACAGTAAGTCCGGTTACTTCTTCATAGATAGAACCATTGCTCATTACCGCTTCAATCTTCATGCTGTATGTGCCTGCTGCCAGACCCACCGCATCTGCTCTCCAGTAACTTGCATACTGTCTGATTAACTGATTATCAAGCTGTGTATAACTTCCGCCATTCTTTGCAACATATGCCTTGTAACCGATTGCACCGGAAACAGGTTCCCATTCCACATAGGCACTTTCCTGATATCCTTTGCTCTCGGTAACAGTAATCTCTTCGTCAACCTCACCGCCGTTTTCGGCACTGATTGCAACCGTAACCAAACATGTAGCAGTTTTGCTTCCGTCTGCAGTAGTTACGGTAATAGTTGCCGTACCATTTGCCACAGCTGTCACAACACCATTGTCTACCGTAGCCACCCCGGTATTGTTACTTCTCCATTCTACTTCTTTATTTGTTGCTGTTTCAGGTAAAACAGTTTCTTTCAATGTAACCGTTGCACCGGCCTCTGTAAGTGTTGCACTTGTTTTGTCAAGGCTTACACCGGTTACGGGAACAGTTGTTTCCTCACCGGATTCACCGCCTGCAGGAATAAATTCCATATAAAAGCAGTTCGTATCAGAGGATTTTTTCGCAATCGTATGAGTACCTGTTGTTGTAATATCAACCGTAACCACTCCATTTACAGCTACTTTTTCAACACCATCTACCTTCACGGAATTTGCGGAATTTGCATCCAGCACAAGAATCAGTGTACCGGTAGAACCATATGTAAAACTAACATTTGTTTCACTTTCCATCTTCAGACACTTTGTCAATGTCAATCCTGCATAGGAAGTACTTCCCTTACTGTTTGAAGTAGAACAATTTGTAAAAGTATAGAAACTGCTTGTCAATTCACTTTCTGTAAAATTATGTACATACCCGGTTCCGCCGGATGTGGAATATTCCTTAAACAAAGCTCTTACCACAACATCATTTGCAGGCATATTAAACTTGTTTGAAGTAATTGTTACTCCACCTGATACAACTTCCCATGAATCAAAAATGTATCCCGAATTCGGAGTTGCCGTAAGTGTAACCGCAGTACCTTTTGTCGCTTTTGATACATTCGCACTTGCGGTACCGTTTCCGTCATTCTGGACGGTAATGGAATATTCAGGCGCATCCGGATCATAAGCCTCAATTGTAAGTGAAGATATTTTCGCTTCTTTAAACGCAGCACTACCCACATCATATCCGCCGGACTGGATGAAATATACACCTGCAGGAAGATTCTGTGCGGTACCGCCACCGTTAAGTACGCTGATTCCCGCTTCATTACAAAGAACAGGTACATAGGTGCCGGAAACAACTTCCATTGTAACGTTTACTGCTGTATCCACCTTAAAAACAATATCCTGACCGATAGCATTTCCGCCAACCGTCAAACTGTCATTGTTTAACTTAGAAACATTAAATACAATATTGTCTACCGTTGAACTTGCAGCAGTTACATAGGTTTTATTCAAAGATTTATTGTAAGGAAGTGAAACAGCCGCAGCCGGCATTCTTCCTTCCTCAATAACAGAGGTATCCACGTCTTCCGAAGAAATGGGATTTTCTGCCAAAGGGCCGGTTTTTGCCGTAATTACAGTCTTTGCCACTGCCAAATCAGTCTGTAACTGATAATTTCCCGAAGGAATATAGCTTAAGCTGCTGTTTGTATCAAAATTTGCATATGTACAGTCGGAACTAACAGTTTCACTCTTATCGGAAACCTGAGTTGCCTGATTATTTCCCGTACAGCTTGTAAAAGCATCCTTGTAACTCTTTACAACACCACCGGATTCAATTTCTACCGGATTTTTACAATTAATAAATGTATTATACTCAGAGAAAATAAAAGCATTTGCTCTGGGATTCATACAGTAGCTTGTCTGGCCTTCGAAGAGGTTATTATACATGTGAATATTCGCCTGACGTGCCAGGGGCCCTCTGGATTCACAATTTTTCCAATAATTATGATGATAGGTAATGTGGAACTGTAAATTATCGTCACTTGCACCTACCAGATTGGTCTTATGATATCCTTCATAATAGCAATAGCTGTTTGTAAAGTACTGTCCGCGTTTAAAATCGCATGCACCGTCACCGCCGGCCTTATCGGATTCTGCCGGATCGGCAATATTGGGGGCATAAAAAGCACAGTCATGAACCCAGCATCTCTCTACGGGTGCACTGAGAGTTGTACCATCCTGTACCCCTTCCATTCCCACACAGTCTTCCGGAACATTTCTGAATGTAATATTTCTTACTTCAAAACTTTTACCGGAATTCGTGTCTGATGACTGACGGATAAAATGAATACCCCAGCCGTCAATTGTTGCATCAGATCCGATACCTTCAATGGTAATGTCTTTACCGGACTGCATTCTTGCCATATATCCGTTGTCACCGATTGAACCGCCGTAATCAACAGAATCATATGCGGTCACGCCTTCCGGTGCGGTTACGGTACCGATAATACGAACAACGAGGGGAGTGCCGTCTTCTGCAAGCTTTCCGATGATACCCTGATTGTTATTTGCAGCTCCACCTTTACCGTTCTGACCTGAACCCTTATCCTGACCTGAAGAATTCAGAATATGTCCGATACCTTCAACTGTTGTACCATCCTTAGAGGTAACGGAAACCGTATTTTTGTTTGCATCGGTAACATAAAGAACAATCGCATTGTCCTTTAATGTACCATCATCTTTGTATGCACCTACACCATCAGTGTAATTAAAATGTGCATACCCGGAACGATCATAATTTGTTACGGTAAGAGTATCGGTCGTTGCAGTAGCAATCACTTCACTTCCCGAAAGAGCCTCCACCTTAATCGTATAGCTTCCTGCCGCAAGACCCACTTCATCTACTCTGTAGTAGTCTCCCGACTTTCTAACCATGGCGCTGTTTACTTCTTCATAAGCACCACCGTTTGAAGACACATACGCCTTGTAATTGTCAGCACCTGTTACCTCTGACCACTTGGCATACACACCCTCTTCATAGCCCTTACTGTCCGCAATGCTTAAGTCAGCCGCATGTACCTTCAATGCACCTACGTTTGACAACGGAGAAAGGACCATGAGCAATACCATAAGCATTGCTGCCACTCTTTTAAAATGGCTTTTTTTCAGTCTTTTCATGTTTAAAGCTCCTTTCCAAATTATCCATTCCTATCCATGTTATATAATAGCACAAATATATAAAAAATAAAAGAAATAAAGCATGGTTAAAATTGTCCATTCTGACATACCTTTTATATTTTTGAACATAGCCAAACAACATAAAAAAAACGAAACTCTGTAAAAGAATTCCGTTTTTTGGCTTTTATATGGTTTATATATGTATTATTTTGATAATATAAAAAGTTCACATTATTCCTTGTTTTCCTACGACAACTGACTAACAGACCATGGTGTATCCGAAGCATTTATTTTTATCGGACTCTTCGTGTTACCACCGGTTCCCAAAAACGCGGGTCATAGTAAAAAAACACTACACCTGTTCCGGAAAGGTAATAATCCCATTCTTCCATGGTGGCAGGATGTTCCAATCCCAATACGGCTTGTAACCGTTCCGCAATTTCTTCATCCGTATCATCCAGAAATTCCTGTACTTTTACAATCTTGCCGGTTGCACAATCAATTGTGATTCCATCCATTGCCGAATAAGGATGTGCCCCACCCATATAGGAAACATTATTAAATACCAGACTGACATAATCATCTCCCACATAAGTGAAATATTGAAAAATCAGACTGTTATATGGTGTATTTACACTTCCTTCAGAAGAATCTTTATATACTTTGGAATCTTGTATATATTCTTTTTCCACTGAATCGTAATATGTTTGAAGTGCATTGTTTAATTTGGCAGGATAGGTATCATCGAAATAAAAACACTCCATATCATAATAAAAAGTATCTTTTCCGTCAGCATCCTGAAAATCTTTATGAACCGCTTGTATTTCACCGTATTTCTCCGGGTCATTTTCTATGCTTTTCTCATATAAAATCTGATAAGAAGATGACTCGTCCAATTCGTAAGGTGTTGCCCCGTAAACCGAAAGAACACCATAATATTTAGCCACGGTTCCTCCATCATGGGTGTAGATTCCCACATCTTCGATTCCGTATCGTAAAAGAAAATAATCCATGTCATGAAGTATTTTATAAACCTGATTCGCATACTCCATCTCATGAGTTACTTCTGCCATATATGTCAGATCAATTAACTGTTGCAAATCGGTACGTAGCATCTCATTTTTAACAGAATCCTGCATTTCTTCAATCAATGCAATAAAATTTGCCGCATCGAAACGGTTATACACCATGCCCGGCTCATATCCCCGTTCGTAAAATGCAGTTTCATCAATTCCTTCTACCTGCATAATCCCATCTTTGGCAACGATTTGTCCGTTGTACCACCACCCCAGCTGTATATCACCTTTTTTATTAAAATACTGCCAGTAGGGGCTGTCAGGATCTGATAATTCACCAAAAATATTATCATTCAGATATGCATCTTCCATGATCAGATTCGCAACTTTAATGTTCTCTGTAAGCCGTTCAATCTCCTCGTCATTCATCCCTTCCAATACCACAGAACGCATGGCAGTTACATCCTCTTTTGAAGGGGTATCGGTTCCCCCGGATTCCATTTCCGAACTTTCATTCTCACTGTTGTTTTCCGGTTGTGAAACGAGAACCGTATCAGAATTTATCTCTTTTTCTTCCACGGAATCGCAAGCAGAACAACACAAACCGGCGCATATCATAAAACACAAAAGGATAACGCTTTTATTATTTTTTCTCATAAATAACCCCTCATTTTATATCAGTTATCTTTTATACGTTTACAGGTTATACATTTATTGGAAATAAACAAAAACATTATACCATCTTTTTTCACAAATCAACACATAAAAATGGATTTTACCACCAGAATATCATCGACTTTTACTCCTAAAACAGCAGCCAGTACAATCAGGTTATCAATCGTGGGCATGGCAGTGCCGTGCTGCCACTTGTAAATTGCCTGCGGCGTGCTGAAGCCGAATACATCCTGCAAATCTTTTACGGAGATTCCGGCAGCCTGTCTCAAGTTATTGATATTCTGTCCTGTTCCGACCATATCAATTGTTGGCATATTCATAGTTTTCTCTCCTCTCCGGCACAAAGCCGGAAAGATTAAAACTATCTTGCGTTTTTACCAAATCTTACCGGCTCTGATGCCTTAAAATTATAAATAGGTTTTATTACTTCTATAACGTCTACGGTTTCCGCAATAACATCAATAATGTCATCTAAGGATTTATATGCCATAGGCGCCTCATCCAGAGTATCTTCGTTGACAGAGGTGGTATAAATTCCCTCCATCGCTTTCTTATATGCTTCCATTGACAAAGTTTCCTTTGCTTTGCTACGGGACATTACCCTTCCGGCACCGTGGGGTGCAGAATAGTTCCAGTCCGGATTTCCCTTACCGACAGCCAGTACGCTTCCATCCCTCATATTAATCGGAATCAGCACTTTTTCACCTTTGTGGGCCGCAATTGCCCCTTTTCTCAAAATCATTTCATCTGTATTGATATAATTATGAATGGTATGAAATGCTTCTACTGCAGTAAGACCGCATCTGTTTAAAATCACTTCCGCAATCAACTCACGATTTCTCTTTGCAAACTGCTGACAGATTTCCACATCTGCCATATAGTCCTCAAAATACGTTCCGTACAGGAAGCATAAATCCTCCGGTATGGAGGTAGGACCATTTGCCTTTTTCCATGCAATCTCTTTTAAAGCAGCCTGGATTTCATTACGTCTTCCCTGCTCCTTATAAGTACGGATAATTTCATCCCTCATTTTAAAATAATCTTCCATGCCACGATCTAATTCCACGGCAAGCTTCTGATAAATTTCAGCCACCTGTTTCCCCAGATTACGGCTTCCTGTATGTATTACAAGATACTTCGTACCGTCCGAGGCCGCATCCACCTCAATAAAGTGGTTTCCGCCCCCAAGGGTTCCCAAGCTTCTTTCTAATCTTTTACTGTCCTTTAATTCCCTATAACAGTGAAGCTTCTCCAAATCAAAACGCTCCTGTCTTCCCTCCCATACATTCATTCCTGAGGGAATATAGTGACATGCTTCATCCAGCTTCTCCAAATCCGGTTCAATCTTCCCGAGGTTTACGGTATACATACCGCACCCAAGGTCAACACCTACAATATTGGGGACTGCTTTATCAATTACCGTCATCGTGGTTCCGATTGTACAACCTTTACCGGCATGAACATCCGGCATAATTCTGATTTTAGAACCCTGTGTAAAATCGTAATCACACATTCTGCGAATCTGTTCAATTGCCTCATCCTCAATAATGTTTGCGTAACAAATTGCTGTATTTACTTTTCCTTTGATTTCCAACATTTTGTTTCTCCTTTCCCAATCAAAGTTCTATGCATAAAAAAACCGCCTACCCATCAAGAGTAAGCGGTACGTTTAAACATGTTTATATCAATACTCACAGTCAACAACTGCAATGGGTATCCATAAAACAATTTCCTCGTCTATGCTTATCCAATGATGAGTGCACAAAATAAGAGCCCTTCTCGAACGCGTCGAGACCAGCCTGTTCATGACTTTTACGATATTCAGCATACCAACGATTTATTGTTCTCATGTCTTTTCCTTTCCGGAACTGTTTCGTTCCGCTTTTTCTTCCTAAGTTATCGTCATCTTACCACGAAAAGTTTAGTTTGTAAATTATACTCGTGGTATAAAACTACATCCCCTTATTTCTTTTCGCGAAACATGAACTGCAAAAAACGGGGATGTCCCCTTTGGGTTCGAAGGGAACCTGTCCCTCACCGCCGCATTCACTACAAATAATGGTGTACTTCATACCCCTTTTTTCTTTTCTGGCCTTGATGCAGCTTTTACATCTCTTCGGTTCATTTGTAAATCCCTTCTTTGCATAATATTCCTGCTCACCGGCCTCAAACACAAATTCTTCTCCACATTCGATACAAACTATTTTCTTATCCTCGTACATTTCATCTTCTCCTTAAGTATCTTTTTCATAATCCTTAAATCTTTATTGATTGTCCACTCCTCTTATCTCACACAATTGCTTTATATGATATTCATATTCCGAGCGGTTATTCATCTCGATTATACTTTTTATAATCAGAAATAACAATCCCATGTTTTTAGAATTTATTTAAAAATCTCAAGCCAAAACGGAATAAGGACATGCCTGGCAACAAAAAAAGAGAATCCGTTTGGATTCTCTTTTTTATCGTAGCGAGAGGGGGATTCGGGTCTCCGCTTCGCTCCGGTCGGCGCAAAACCGAGGTCCCCCGGACCTCGTGCGCCCTCTCCACCACTCCGTGGTGTCTCGGGTTCATTTTCTTTCTATACGCCAAAAAAGAGAATCCGTTTGGATTCTCTTTTTTATCGTAGCGAGAGGGGGATTCGAACCCTCGACACCACGGGTATGAACCGTGTGCTCTGGCCAACTGAGCTATCTCGCCATGAATGGGACCAATAGGGCTCGAACCTATGACCCTCTGCTTGTAAGGCAGATGCTCTCCCAGCTGAGCTATGATCCCATAAACATGTCCTCGTAACGAGTACATGAGACATTA
>JAFUJA010000003.1 GCA_017473905.1 Lachnospiraceae bacterium
AAATAGCTAATTTAGTGGGGCAAGTCAGTTATTTCATCCCCCTAAAAAGAAGAAAAAGTCGATTTAGTGGGGTTTGGTCGGGTGATTTATCCCCCTAAAAAGAAGAAAAAACCGATTTAGTGGGGTTCGGTCGGGTGATTTATCCCCCTAAAAAGAAGAAAAAGCCGATTTAGTGGGGTTCGGTCGAGGCATTTTCCCCCTAAAAAGAAGAAAAAGCCGATTTAGTGGGGTTCGGTCGAGTGATTTATCCCCCTAAAAAGAAGAAAAAGCCGATTTAGTGGGGTTCGGTCGAGTGATTTATCCCCCTAAAAAGAAGAAAAAACCGATTTAGTGGGGTTCAAGTCAATATTTCCCCCCCCACTAAATCATATAAATGAGCAAGTTAGTGGGTGTTACACATTTTTACGCTGAAAATTATGACTCGGATAAAGCTGAATAAAAAATGATACAAGAGGAATAACTGTTTGACTCCATAATTAAGCCTTCTCCAAGAATTGCCGATACATATTGTAAGGGACGAGTATGGCCATTCTTAGATTGATATTCCAATCGTATAAAAAGAAATGAACAGACACACAAGGGCGCATAATAATATAGAAAAGTGCACAAAAGCATACAAGGGAGGTGTGCCGATGATAACAGGAACAATTTATAACACCGGTAAAATCATGGAAATGACAAGACAGTGGGAGCAGAAGCTGGATTCCGGGAATCTTTTACAGAAGAACATTAAAGAGTTGTCTCCGGAAGAACGGGAACTTCAGAATTATAAGGAACAGCTTGCCAAAGAGCGTGAGAGCAATGAATACAGCATGATTTATGCAAAGATTCAGAGTGGACAGGAACTGACACCTGCGGAGGAAGACAAACTCCGGGCAAGAGATCCCAAGTTATATATGGAATATAAGGCTGACCGTATGGAAGCGGAAGCCTATGAGAAAAAGCTTCGAAACTGTCGGACCAAAGAAGAGGCCCAGCGCCTTCATGTAAACAGAATGAACGGGAAACTGACAGAATTAAAATCCATTGTGAACAATCCGAACATTCCTAAAAGTGAAAAGTTTAAACAGGCTCAGCGTATTCTGGGAGACACGACCAGAACCATGGAGGTCCTTCATTCTTTTGCCCAAAGCGGAGAATACAAGGAACTTCCGACAGAAGAAGAAATTATGAAAGCAAGGCAGGAACAGACGGAAGCGAAACAACAGGAAATGCTTCCGGATGAGGCAAAGCAGGCGTTACATCCTGATGAGAAGGACTTGAAATCTGATATGCAGGAAGTAAAACCTGATATGCATGATAAAAAAACCAACCTGCAGAATGCGGAAGGCGGAGAGCAGTCAGGTGTGTCCCGGGTACTTAAAGAGGTTTCCGGTGAAGAAAAAGATATTTTAGATGAAATGCTGCGTCTGGGAGAAGAACACTTCGGAGAACGTCAAAAGTCTCTGCGTATAGATGTTTCTCTGTAGGAAACAAAAAAAGATGCACATTTTGTCATTCTGTGATATACTTATGCGGTGAGCTGAAAAGAGGCAGAATTCATTCTGCAAAACAGAAGGAGCAATTATGAATACCCCAATTGTTGAATTGGATTTACACAATTTAAACTGTATGCAGGCACAGAGCCTGATTGACAGAACATTGGACGAGGCAGGCTCCGGCGTTTACCGGATTCGGCTCATTCATGGGTTTCACGGCGGTACAGCCATTAAGGATATGATTCGGGAAGAATACGGTTTTTGCCGTCATTCCAAAGTAAAAAGAATTACCGGCGGTACCAATCAGGGAATCACAGAATTAATTTTAAGGGAGTTATAAAAATGGACAAAATTAAATTGATTAACAGTAGAGAAGTTGTAGAAGCAATTGACAAAATGCGCAAGAATAATAATGCTCAGACTCAGGGAGCAGCAATTGCACTGATTACTCAGGCGAAATACCTTGCACCCGTAACGCTGGATCCTCCTATGCCGAAGTCTGAAAAGACTACGAATGCACTGGTTCAGCTTCCTCCTGAAACCAAGGTTCGTTTTCATATGATTGAAAATGATAAGCAGGAGCGGTTTTTCCTTGCTTTTACCAGCTATGAAGAACTTGCAAAATGGAACAGCGATGACAGTGTAAATGCGGTTATCGTAACATTTGATGATATTGCAAACATGATTCTGAAGGGTTATGACGATGACAAGATGAAAGGATTTGTAATTGATCCCTTCGGCTCTAACATGGTTCTTTCCAAAGAATTTGCCCTTGCGATTAAGAAGCAGAAAGATGAGTTTGACGCAGCACGTTCTCCCCATGCAATCAAAGAGGGTGAAAGAGTTTACATCGGCGAGCCCGCTGATTATCCTACAGAGCTTGTAAAAGCATTGAAGGAATATCTTCCCGAGTTAAAGGATATCAGTAAGGCATATCTTCAGTTAATGTGTCAGGGTGAAAGAGAAAGCTTTTTGATTATTCTTGATCATAAGGGTGATAAAAAGGCTCTTTATGAAGCAGTTGCGGCAGCTGCAAAGCCTTTCCTCGGCGGCAAGATTCTTGATATTATCGATACCGAGAATCCTATGGGATTAAAGGTTACAGAGAATGCAAAACCCTTCTATGAAGCATAGGTTTTTTCAGATTTGGAAGATTGTAACATACATGAATATATAAAATAATGAAATTGAAAAGGAAGTGCACTTCACAAAAGTACACTTCCTTTTTTCTTTTAATAAAATATTTAATTGTTTCTAGATATTTTCAAGGCACGCATAGCATTTAAAATAGCCAGAACACATACTCCTACATCTGCAAATACTGCAGCCCACATATTGGCGAAGCCAAGGGCAATCAGAATTAAAATGCCGATTTTTATCAATAAGGCAAAAATGATATTTTGCCTTGCGATAAGGTGAGTTTTACGGGCAATGCGAATGGCGGTTGCCAGCTTTGAAGGTTCATCCGTCATGATAACAACATCTGCTGCTTCGATGGCAACATCCGATCCCAGACCACCCATGGCGACACCGATATCTGCTCTTGCAAGAACCGGAGCGTCGTTGATACCGTCACCTACAAAAACAAGTTTTCTGGATTTGGAGCGGTTAGCAAGCAAGGCTTCAACCTTCTCAACTTTGTGATGGGGAAGAAGTTCTGTGTGAATTTCATCCATTCCAAGCTCTTTGCCGACCTTTTGTCCTACTGCATTTATATCACCGGTAAGCATGATGTTTTTGGAAATACCGGCTTTTCGTAGCTTACTGATAGATTCCGGGGCATCTTTTTTAATCCGGTCATTGATGACAATACAACCGGCATATGTTTTGTCTACGGCAACATAACAAAGGGTTCCGGCTTCGTCACAGGGAGAATAGGAAATGTCGTTCTCCTTCATTAGTTTTTCGCTTCCTACCAAAACTTCTTTTCCATCCACAATTGCTCTGACACCGAACCCACTGATAACTTCAGAACTGCTGATTCTGGATAAGTCAGGCTCTTTGCCGTAGGCTTTTTGCAAAGAGAGGGAAATGGGGTGGGAAGAGTGAGCTTCTCCGTGTACCGTAAAATCAAGCAATGTTGTCTCGCTGCAGGATGCGGGAAAAATTTTATCTACTTTAAAACTGCCTTCCGTAAGTGTGCCGGTTTTATCCCAAACTACGGTATCTGCCTGAGCAAGTGCCTCCAGATAGTTGCTTCCTTTTACGAGGATTCCTGCTCTTGAGGCACCGCCGATTCCACCGAAAAAGCTCAGGGGAACGGAAATGACCAGTGCGCAGGGACAGGAAACGACAAGGAAAGAAAGTGCGCGCTCCAGCCAGAAGGAGAAGGTTTCAATCTGTAAGATGAAAGGAGGCACAAGTGCTAGCAGCAGCGCAAGTCCCACCACGATAGGTGTATACACCAGTGAAAATTTAGTGATGAAGTTTTCTGATGAAGATTTTTTATTTCCGGCATTCTCTACCAAATCAAGAATCTTACTTACGGTAGACTCCTCAAAAAGTGATGTTACTTTTACGGTCAAAGTACCGTTTAAATTCACGCAGCCGCTCATGATTTCCATGCCGGGTGTGATTTCCCTGGGAAGAGATTCGCCGGTGAGAGCTGTGGTATCAAGCTGGGAAGCACCTTCTAAAACAATACCGTCCAGAGGAATTCTTTCGCCGGGCTGGATTACAATGACATCTTCGGGGTTTACATCATAAGGGTCAACTTTAACCAAAGCACCGTCTTTTAAAATGTTCGCGTAATCGGGACGGATGTCCATGAGTTCCGCAATGGATTTGCGGGATTTGTTTACAGCATAACTCTGGAATAACTCGCCCAATTGGAAGAAGAGCATTACCGCTGCCGCTTCCATGTATTCTCCGATGCAGAAGGCACCGATTGTTGCGATGGACATCAGGAAGTTTTCGTCAAAAAATTTACCTCTGATGATGTTGCGCAGAGCATTCCAGATTACGTCATATCCCGCAAGCAGATAAGTAAGGATAAAAAGTACCAGTGCTGCAGGAAACATGATTTTATATAAAATAAGTGCCGCAATAAATAAAACAATGCTGATGATAAAACGAATCAATCTTTTTTTCATGTGTTTTCTCCTTCATCTAAAACATGAAGATATATTCTGAGACAGGTTTTATGCCCTTTTGAGCGTGACTCTGGGATCTACGTCTTTTACAGCCTTTTCAATTCCTGCGATGGTAGCATCTAAATCATCCTCTTCCAGGTCTAACATCATTTTAGTGGTAAGGAAGTTAATGCTTACTTCTTTCACACCTTTTACCTTGGATACGTTCTTTTCCATTTTTGCTGCACAGTGTGCACAATCAAGTCCGTCGATACGATAATTTCTTTTCATTTTTTTTTAATTCTCCTTTTTTATAAAATTGTACTTTATTCGTTAATGTGTTCAAAGCCTGCTTCAAACAGTTCTTTTACATGACTGTCAGAGAGAGAGTAGTAAATTGTTTTGCCTTCTCTGCGGTTCTTGACCAGATTTGCCTGACGAAGCAACGCCAACTGATGTGAGATGGCGGATTTTGTCATATTTAAAAGGACACATAAGTCGCTGACGCACATTTCATGTTGTTCCAGGGCCCACATGATTCGTGTTCTGGTAGGGTCACCTAAAACTTTAAAAAATAATGCAAGTTCCTCAAATGTTTCCAAAGGGGGGAAGTCTTCTTTTACATGATTCACTACATGTTCGTGAATGGCTGCACTTTCGCAGGTGCAGGTATCTTCCTTTGTATGGATATGATGTTCGTGTGCCATTTTGTGTCCTCCGATGTAATTTGTTTCTATGATGCCGGAATCATACCGGAATTTGGCAGAAATTCACAGCGAACGATTGAACAACTGTTCAACTGTTGGGTTTATTATAGTTGAACAACCATTCAACTGTCAAGCCTTTTTTAAAAATTATATTTTATTTCTTTCAGTTACAAAAAACAGTTCCATTTTTTGTAAAATAAGACTATTGTGATTGATATAAAGGGTAATTGTGATATAATTACAAATTGAGGTATTCTGTCATGGATAATAAGAAGAAAAAGACAAAAAGAAAATTAAATAAAAGGTTTTATCTCTGTGCAAGTGTTGCGTTCAGCCTGCTTGTATTGGGGATTCTTGCGTTTTTTTATCTAAGTAATCATGAGAAGACCTTTTATAAAGGAACGATATTGACTGCAGGTGTTACAACAGGCAGTGAAGCCGGTGAAACGCCGGAGGCATGGAAGATTCTGGCCGACGAACTGGAGTCTGAGGTAAACAGGGAAATTTCTCTTGTTATGGTAGGGGATATGCTCATGCATCTGAAAGTAACCCAGAGCGGGCGCATGGAAGACGGAACCTACAATTATGACCATATTTTTGAACATGTAAAAGAAGATATACAGGCAGCGGACATTGCCCTTGTCAACCAGGAAATTATTTTAGGCGGTGAAGAACTGGGCTTTTCCGGATATCCCATGTTTAATACGGCGTATGAGTTGGGTGACTCTATTGCGGATGCAGGCTTTGATGTAGTGTTACATGCCACCAATCATACTATGGATAAAGGAAAAAAAGGCCTTTTGAACTGCCTGAATTACTGGAAAAATAATCATCCGGAAATTGCGGTGCTGGGAGCGAACCTGACAAAGGAAGAGCAGGATGAAATTTATGTATACGAGCAGGATGGAATCAAAGTAGCCATATTAAATTTTACATATGGTTTAAATGGTCTTCCGATGCCTTCGGATATGCCTTTCGCAGTGGACATGATGGAAGAAAGTACTATGGATGCCCAACTTGCAAAGGCAAATGAGGTAGCAGATTTCGTAGTAGTGTGTCCACACTGGGGCACAGAGTACCAGACTGTGGAAAGTACAAACCAGCATATGTGGTGTGATTATTTTCTGGAGCGGGGCGTGGATTTGATTATCGGAACCCATCCTCATGTCATCCAGCCGGTGGAATGGTATGAGGATGAAGCCGGAAATAAAATGCTGGTGTATTATTCACTTGGAAATTTCATTAATTCAACGGCGGATTCCGGATCCGGAATCGGTAAAAGAGTACTTGGTGCAATGGCGAAAGTCACCATTGCAAAGGATAAAGACGGTAAAGTTTATATTTCGGATTATGGGGTAGAACCTCTTATAACGCAGATTATGAGCGGACCGAGAATGATGACAACATATAAACTTTCGGAATATACGGAGGAACTGGCCCGGACAAACCAGATGACCGGCAGAGATCCGTTGTTTTCCATAGAATCCAGTAAGGCTCTTTGCCGTGAAGTGTTCGGAGACCTGTATCGGGAAACTGAATAAAAAAAGTTTGATTTGTCTCTTGACAAAGCAAAAAAGATGGAGTAAAATAGGCAAAGTGTTACGAAAGTGACAATGTGCGCTTAGCTCAGCTGGATAGAGCGTTTGGCTACGGACCAAAAGGTCGGGAGTTCGAATCTTCTAGCGCACGTTCGAACCGGATAAGCGTTTGATTATCCGGTTTTTTTTATACATAATAGGGAGGAACAATATGTTCTTTGACATTTATCAGAAGCTGACCCCGGAAGAATCGGAATGGCTGGAGAAGTTAAGCTATGTAAAAGGTGAAAAAGCAGACCTTTTAGAAGAGCGTAAACAGCTTCAGTATGAATGGGAAAGCTATAACGAACACCGAAAACTGGATTATATGCCTATGATTGTCTGGGGAGTATTACTGATTCCGCTTGTCACTTTGCTGATTATGGATTTTGTGGCGGCTGCCTGGGATACTGCTGTGACCTGGGCCATTGTAATTGCAGCGGGAACCCCTACCCTGATTATCGTTTGTCTGATAGGAATGGGCGTCAGCATTTATAAATATCTTTTAAAGCATTCCAAAAACAAAAAGATCCGGGATACTGCCCGTGTCAAGGGAATTGAAAACCGTTGGGACAAGGAGCAACGCATCATGAACCGCTGGCATGCAATAGAACTCCGAATTTCCGTACTTGATGAGGAACAGGAGAAGCTTACGCTTCTTTTGGAAGAAGCCGTAGAAAAAAGAAAATAAAAATTTAAAAAAAACCAAATAAAATCCCCTTGTTGCAACGTAGTAATATGTGTGGGGGAAGGGATAAAGAGAGAAAGGAGGATCTGCAGTGAAAAAGAGTGGCAAACATTCATTCAAAAAATGGAAGAACCGTGGAAAAATCGGTAGCTTTCTTTTGCCCAGTTTCCTGGGATTCTCAATTTTTTATCTGGTTCCTTTTATGGTGGTTATTTTTTATTCCTTGGTAGATAATCCCATTACCAAAAAGTTTGTTTTTTTTAAAAATTTCATTGAGATATTTCAGAATAAGGCGTTTCTGCTTGCAGCAGGAAATACTTTGAAGTTTTCTCTTGTTGCCGTGCCCCTGGCGGTGGTATTGTCCTTGCTTATGGCAATGCTCCTTGATCATAAAATTCCTTGGGCAAGTAAGTTCCGAACCGCATATTTAAGTCCCATGATGGTGCCGGTTGCCTCTGTTATTCTGGTGTTTCAGGTATTATTCAGTTATAACGGTTTCCTGAATGTAATATTGTCCTGGTTTGATGTGGATAAAATCGACTGGTTTAAGTCGGAGTATGCGCCCTTTGTTATCCTGATTTTATTCCTTTGGAAGAATCTCGGATACAATATGATTCTTTTTATGGCCGGCTTGGGAACGGTTCCCAAAGAGGCGCTGGAAGTGGCAAGACTGGATACCAATTCGGCGTGGAAAATATTCTGGAGCATTAAGATACGATATTTGTCACCCACCGTTTTATTTGTGACGATTATGTCTCTTATCAGTTCCTTTAAAATATTCAGGGAAGTTTATCTTTTAACCGGGAATTATCCCTATGATACGTTGTACACACTCCAGCATTTTATGAACAATATGTTCCAGAAGCTGGATTACCAGAAGCTCTCCGCAGCAGCAATTATTATGTCTGCTTTTATGGTGGTTATCATCGGAATTCTTTATGTTGCGGAGAATAAATTCGGCAAGGATATGGAAGAGTAGGAAAAAGCTATGAAGCGATTCGGTAAATATACACCGGCGAAAAAATCCCATAAAAAAATAAAAGAGCGGATCAGAATTATTTTGCTGACTGTAATTGCCTGCTTTTTTGCGATTCTGTTTCTGTTTCCCACTGTGTTAACCATCACAAATTCTTTTATGACGGAAACGGAAATAGCGGCCAATTACGGAAATGTATTTGAACGGACGGACAGCGGCGGTAAGGTTTTTATTTCAGAAATGGTAAATTTGAAATTCATACCCGATAAAGTATCACTGCAGCAGTACATAACCGTGCTTCTAAAAAGCCCGGATTATCTGTTTAAATTCTGGAATTCCATGATTTATACGGTTCCGATTCTGATTTTCCAGCTAGTGGTTGCACTGCTTGCTTCCTACGCTTTTATGCGGTTTAAGGGTAGACTGAAGGAAATGGTGTTTTTTATTTATATTATTTTGACCCTAATGCCGTATCAGGTTACTCTGGTGCCGAATTTCCTGGTCTCCGAGTGGCTTGGAATTATGGATACCAGATGGGCAATCTGGTTGCCGGGCATTTTCTCCCCCTTTGCGGTTTATCTGCTGACTAAGTACATGAAGCGTATTCCGGCTTCGGTGATTGAAGCGGCGCGAATTGACGGTGCGGGAGAATGGCAGATTTTCCGTTACATAGGAATTCCCTTATGTAAAGGGGCGTTATATTCGGTAGGGATTTTGATTTTTATCGATTTCTGGAATATGGTGGAGCAGCCGTTGATATTGTTAATTAATGACGAAACCCATCCGTTGTCTATTTTTCTTTCTAAGATTAATCAGGGGGAAATCGGTCTGGCGTTTGCCGTTGCGACAATTTATATGGTGCCAAGCCTTCTGGTGTTCCTTTACGGGGAAGATTATCTTGTGGAAGGAATTACCTATCAGGGCGGTGTAAAAGGATAAAAGTGTTTTTCACATATAAGGAGACATGAAATGGAACAGGATGTTAAAAGAAATAAAAAAAGAGACATAATCAAGAATGTGGCGATTATCTTTTTAAGTGTCATGCTTTTGCTTACATTCTTTTCAAATACCATTATGAACTATTCCCTGCCGGAAGTATCTACCCGGTATGTAATGGGAGAGAACATTTCTAACCGTATCCGCGGTACGGGGGTTGTGGAATCAGTGGACCCTTACAATGTAATTGTGAACGAAACAAGAACAGTATCTTCCGTTGCGGTTTATGTAGATGAATATGTGGAAAAGGACGCGGTTATTTATACTTTGTCCGGCAAGGAAAGCGAAGAGCTTGACCAGGCAAAAGCAGAGAAAGATGCGGCCCAGATTGAGTACGAAAAAATGATTTTGAACGGCGGTATTTCTTCTGCAAGATTAAAAGAAATCCAGGCGGGAAAAGTGCAGACTCTTGAGCAGAGTCAGGCAGCCTTGGATGCATTTCAGAGTAAAATTGACTCCAATCAGACCACGGTTGATAATCTTTCCAAGCAGATTGCCATTTTAGAACAGACCGGCGTGGATGCTTCGGATGAAAGCAAGGCACTTGCCTCTGCACAGAAAAAGCTGAACAATGCAAGAGTGGATTTGTCCAAGAAACAGGCGGCATATGATGCACTTGCAGACAGGGCTGATACGGATGAAGAAAAAATTGCAGCAAAGGCAGCTTTGGATGCGGCGCAGACGCTGGTGTGGGAACTGGAAGCAAAGGTTGCCAATGCCCAGCTTGCCCTGGAGCAGAAGTTAAACAGTACGGAAATAGCAGACCAGATAAAAAACCTTAACGTGCAGAAAATTAATGCAGATACAGCACTTACGGAAGCCAAAGAAGGGAAACAAAACCTTTTGGACAAAATTCTTCTGGAAATGGACGTATATGATACTTATAAAAAACTTCAGGAGAAAAAAGATCTTGTAAAAGAGTTGGAAGAAGAGGCTCTGGGTGGAGAAGTTGTTGCACCTGTTGCAGGTAAAATAGTGTCTTTAAGCTATACGGCAGGTGAAGATACCGTTCCCGGAGAAGTGGCAGCGGTGATTCAGGTAGAAGGAAAAGGATACATGCTTTCATTCTCTGCCGGGGTCAGACAGGCGGCTACCGTAAATATCGGTGATGAAGTAGAAGTGCAGGACGGATGGTATTACGGAGACGTAACAGCCAGACTGAGTGCAATTAAAACGGATAAAGAAAATCCCA
>JAFUJA010000021.1 GCA_017473905.1 Lachnospiraceae bacterium
ATATCGTACTGGGAGAAGCCGCCTCATATGGAGCAATGAAAGGTGTCGAGGTATTAGGTTTTGATGAACGGGTACAGTTTGCAGCCGGAATTGTGGCCGGTTTAGCCGCCGGATTCCTTTACACGAAGAGCTTGTCTATGTTGACGAAAAGTCCGAGTGGTAAGGTTACCCTCTTTGATGATCCAAAGCTGGTAAAGCAGGGGATAACCAATGTGGATGAGATTTCGGAGCTGACGAAGTTGGATGATGGGCTAGATGTTATTACAAATAAAAATAGTTTAGGTGTTGTTGATGATATAGAGGGTGGTACACCAACAGTCAAAAAAGTATTCACGGATAATCCTTTTGATGAAAACGGTAATTTAAAATCTAATATTAAGTATCAAACGGGCGAATTTAAATATAATTACGAAACAGATGCTAATGGAAGAATATCAAATTGGAATACTGATAATCTACAATTAACAGAACGTGAGGGACGTTTAAATTATAATGCTGAAACGCCAGGTAAAGAAGCAGGAGACCATGCAGGACACTTGGCGGGAGATAGGTTCGGTGGTTCACCAGAGTTAGATAATATTGTATCACAATCACAAAATGTTAATTTGAGCCAATATAAAAAAATTGAAAATCAATGGGAGAAGGCTATAAGTGAAGGGAAAGAAGTTACTGTAAATGTTGATATTAAATATGATGGCGATGGTTTACGTCCTATAGAATTTAATGTAGAATATACGATTGATGGTGACTTTTTTAGTCAAAGTATCCTAAATTAATGGAGGAAATATAATGGGAAAAGTGTTTGAAGATTATTTTTCAGAGTTGCAAGCAGATATGGTATCAATTTGCTTGGAATATGTGGAAAAAAGAGCTGAAAAAATTTATATTTATTGCTCTTTTGAAAGTGGTATGATATCCAGTGGCTTTTTTTATAAAGTTAACAGTAAAGTCGTAAAAAAGAACAAATTGAACGATGTTATAGTAGATGGACAAAAAGAGTATGATGTGTCAATATCTAGACAAAAGGCAGTAATTAACATTATTAATGATGATATAAAAGCACTCAAGAAGCTATGTCAAGAACATCAGAAAGAAATGCCGACGCAGATTAAATTGATATACGATGTTATATCCAATAAATTAAATGCAGATTATAGTTATGACATGATTTTTAGTAATGACAAAAACAAAACAGCATATGATGTTTTAGAGGAATGGTACCAATTAGAAAAAATTGAAGAAGAATAAAACGTCATGGGTTTCAGGAATAAAAGGATAAAAGTTCGCAACATATTTTGGTAACAAATCGCAATAGTTCTTTTGTTGTTCTCAATTACCCATGTTATAATGGCACTCACCAGTAGGGGGTATAAGGGGGGAGAAAAATTCCTCGTATAACAAAATAAAAACACAGTATCAGCGGTATTTTAAGAATGAAGGAACCAGGAAAGTCGATTAATGAGACAACCTTGGTTCTTTTGTGTTTCTGAAATAATATCTTGAGATGTGTTGAGAAGAAATTTGTAGTAGGGATAAAATATATATGCTACAATAAAGTGTAATTAATGATATTTTTTAAAACTCGTGCATTATAAAATTGAGTTACTGGCAGGAGATTAATATATTACCATGAAACTAAAAGTACAGGATAAAAATTTATTTTCGCTTTTACTTCTTGCAGCACCATTAGCTGGATTTCTTGCAAGCATATATTTTATGTTTGAGGATAGAAGGCTGATAGGTATTTTATGCTGGTTGCTTGTTGGTGGTATTTGCCTGGGGTTATTTATATTTCTTTTAAGAGCGTTTATATTTGTTTTAAAAGTGGATGGAGAATATCTTCGTGGAAGAAACCGTAATGGTAAAAGATACGAGTTTCAGTGTAAGGACATTCAAAGAATAACTTACCATGAGAGATATGGAGGACTGCAGGCTGCACTATTTACAATAAAGATAAAAGCGGCTGATGTAGAAATATGTGTGGATAATAATATGAAGAATTTCAGTAAACTGGCGGCATATCTTTTGGAACAAAGAGAAGCGGGTGTGCTTAAAAAGTCAACCATAGCGCCTTTTTATCTGAAAAAAATTGCGGCTGTTGCAGATGGTAGTTACAATCAGAGACGTTTATATTTGAAAGGAAAGAAGAAAAACTAAAAAAAGTAGTGAGCGGAGAAAGAATAAAATGAGTAAGAAATGTTCTCAGGGAGAGAAACAGTTGTTGTATGAGAATCGAAATCATATAATATATTCTTTCGGTCTCCGTAAATTAAAAAGAGCTGATTATTGCAATGAGGATATTACGATTGATTGGGCAACGATAGTCGATGTAGATGCCAATTCGCAAAAAGGGAGTGTTTATGGACTTTAAGAAGTACTTAAGGAAAATATAAATCATGACGAGGAATACTATTATGTCTACGAATGTAATTAAAGTAGCAGTAAAACCTTGGCTTAAATTAATCTGGTTAAGTGGTTTTTTGATTTTAGCAGTCTGTCCGGTCGTGGCTTTTTTAAAATCGACCGGTATGGAGAGAATGATACAGATTCTGATTTTTTCAGCAATCCTGGCTGTCTATGTTTGGTTTATTTCCGGGGATTTTATCTTTCTTCTAAAAATAGAAAACGATTTCTTTACCGGAAGAAGTAAAACCGGTAAAAAGTATAAGTTCCATTGTTCGGAGATTAAGAAAATTAAATACTCAGCCCGAACCAAAGGAAAATATCAGACTGTGGAATTTTCTATAATCATAGAAACGAAAACGATGCAATTGAAAACAACGGATGTAATGACGAATTTCAGCAAGCTGGCGGCATATCTTTTGGAACAAAGAGAAGCGGGTGTGCTTAAAAAGTCAGCAATAGCCCCCTCTTATCTGAATAATCTGAAATATGTTGCAGAGGGTACACATTTGAAGATGTTAAAGAAAAAATAGATGAAGCCGGTTCTCCAACTTCATAAAACAAAAACTAAAAATAAAATAAAATCAACACCCAAACCACTGCTTTGTGTTATACTCATAAATAACACAAGGTGGTGGTTTTTTTTATGAAGATTAATACGAAACTGACAATTATATTTCTTACGGTAATTTTATTGCCGATCGTGCTGTCTGTTCTGGCATATTTTATTATCGGGTTTGCCCTGACATGGAATATCCGGAACGCTTACGGCAACGACAGCATCCGTTTCTCCGTAACCGCAGCGCCTACGGAGTCTTATAACGCCATTACGGATGACTACTACGACCTTCTGGTGAAGTACGCAACAGAAGACCCGGCGAAACTGGATGATAAGGACAGTCTTGCATTCGTGGATGAGAAACTGCAGGAGGTTTCTGCTTTTCTCGTGGTAAAAAAGAACGAAGAAATTTTTTATGTGTCTGACCAGGCAGTAAGTGAAGCGGTTCTGCGTCGTCTGCCGGAGTACGGCGGAGAGACGGAGACACAGCGTTTCGGCTATTATTTCGATGATTTGCAGCGACTGGTGCGGCAGATTGACGTGACTTTTACGGATGGGGCGACGGGTAGCATTTACATTGTTACCAAGATTAATATGATGGTTTCCGAGGCAATGGTGACGAGTATTCTTGCCATCATTTTACTGGTTCTCTTACTTACCAGTATTCTGCTTACATTGTGGCTTCGTTCCAGTATTTTCAGACCGGTAAATCAGCTGAAAGTGGCGATGAAAAGCATTGCGGAAGGCAACTTTGACACCCCTGTAACCACGGGAGAAAAAGGGGAACTTGGGGCACTTTTTACAGATTTCGAGCAGATGCGTGTGCAGCTAAAAGCTACCGCAGAAGAGAAGCTGGAAGCGGAGCAGAATAACCGGGAATTAATCAGCAACATTACCCACGACTTAAAAACCCCCATTACCTCAATCAAAGGTTATGTGGAAGGGATTATGGACGGCGTGGCGGATTCGCCGGAGAAGATTGACCGGTACATCAGAACCATTTACACCAAGGCAAATGACATGGACCGCATGATTAACGAGCTGACCATGTACTCCCGCATCGAAACCAACAGTATACCCTATCAGTTCCAACGCATCTGTGTCAGGGATTATTTCAGTGACTGTGCCGAAGAAGTTGGGTTGGATTTGGAGTCCAGAGGAATCGAATTCCGCTACAGGTGCGACATACCCGCCGACGTATATATCTGGGCAGATCCGGAACAGTTAAAAAGAGTTGCGGACAACATTATTTCCAACAGCATCAAATACCGTAACGGGGAGAATTCTTTTATCAGCCTTTATATTTATGGTGAAGAAGAGCTGGTACGTGTGGAAATTGCAGATAACGGTAAAGGCATCGGGAACGAAGAGTATGAGAAGATTTTTGAGCGTTTTTACAGAACGGACGTATCCCGTAATTCTTCCAAAGGCGGCAGCGGCATCGGTCTTTCCATTGCCAAGCGTATCATAGAAGAGCATGATGGCCGAATCTGGGCAGGCCCCGGGCCGGAAAATGTTGGTCTTACGGTGCATATGGAATTTAAAATGCACGGTACTCCGGCGAAGACAGATGTTGAAGCCGAAGATGTAAAAGGTCTGGTTAAAATTGAACAGATGATTAAAAATACTACCATAGGTATCCGTACCGGCGCAGAAAAGAGATTGCAGGAATTTGAGAAGCTGGTAAGCGAAAAGAAGGCGGAAACTGCGGAGAAAGCAGAAAAGGCCGAAGGGGAACGGGATTCCGGTAAAAAATGGTACGACAGGAAAGGAAAGCATAAAAATGAGTAAAATTCTTATCATAGAAGATGAACAGGCGATTGCGGAACTTGAGCGTGACTACCTTGAAGTGAACGGCTACGAAGTAACCGTTTGCAATGATGGGGAAGAGGGCGCTGCCCTGGCTCTGGAAGGGGATTATAATCTGATTATTCTGGATTTGATGCTTCCCGGCATTGATGGCTACGAGGCCTGCAGACGTATCAGGGAACAGAAGGAAATTCCCATTATCATGGTCAGTGCCAAAAAAGAAGACCTGGACAAAATCTACGGCCTGGGCATGGGTGCGGACGACTATATGACCAAGCCCTTCAGTCCCAGCGAGCTTGTTGCCCGTGTCAAAGCCCATCTGGCAAGATATGACCGTCTTATGGGGCAGAAAAAAACCAACAACGAGGTTGTGGAAATCCGCGGCCTTCGTATCGATAAAACCGCCCGCCGGGCTTTTGTGGACGGGGAAGAGAAGATTCTTACCACCAAGGAATTCGACCTTTTGACCTTTCTTGCCCAGCACCCCAACAGGGTATTCTCCAAGGAAGAATTGTTCCGTGAAATCTGGGATATGGAATCCGTGGGAGATATTGCCACCGTAACGGTGCACATCAAGAAAATCAGGGAAAAAGTAGAGCCCGACAGCCAGAAACCCCAGTTTATCGAAACGATTTGGGGAGTAGGCTACCGATTTAAAGTATAGTAGACTCCCAAATCGTTTTACGAAAAGTTTTAACTTGCTTTTTCCGGCAATTTAAGCTACCATAAATAACGTTGGGTTCTATCCCATATAATAAAAAGACCGGACCGGCAGCGGAGAGGGTCTTTTTTATACGAAAAAAATAAATGTGCAGGGCACATTTTTTGGATGAATGGAGGATAAAAATGAAAGTAGCAGTTACTTATGAAAACGGACAGATTTTCCAGCACTTCGGACACACGGCTTTTTTTAAGGTATACAATGTGGAAAATGGTGCTGTAACAGACAGTAAAATTGTAGATACCAACGGAAACGGTCATGGCGCCCTTGCCCGTTTTTTATTGGAAAATGAGATTGAGGTATTAATCTGCGGCGGTATCGGCGGCGGTGCACAGATGGCACTTGCAGAAGCGGGAATCCGTTTATACGGAGGTGTTTCAGGAAGCGCGGATGCGGCAGTGGAAGCTCTTTTAAACAATTCCCTTGCATACAATCCCGAGGTGAAATGCAATCATCACGGCGAAGGACATGAGCATCACGAAAACTGCGGAGATCATGGATGCGGCAGTCACAGCTGCGGACACTAATTGCGGATAAAGAGAGAGATAACATTGGAAACAAAAACAACAGATAAAAAGAAATCATTTGTAACCACCGGTATCGGCATTGGACTGCTTGCCTGCCTTTGCTGTCTTTTATGGGGAAGTGCAACCCCCGCAATCAAAATCGGCTATGACTGGTTCGGCATTGCGGCAGATGACGTGGCATCCCGAATTCTTTTCGCCGGTGTGAGATTTATTCTGGCAGGCGTGCTTACTGCAATTTTTGGCAGTATCATCAACAAAAAAATATTGCTTCCCAAGAAGGAATCCTGGTTTATGATTTGTAAACTGGGTCTGGTGCAGACAGTGCTCCAGTACATTTTCTTTTATATGGGACTTGCGTATACAACCGGTGTAAAATCTGCCATCATTAACGGTTCACAGACCTTCATCGCCATTGTCATGGCCTGTCTGATTTTCCGTTATGAGAAGCTTACCGTTACCAAGTTAATCGGATGCCTTGTGGGTTTTGCCGGAGTTATTGTGATTAACTTTGATCCTGCCGGTCTGACCGGAGGATTTACCTTCAAGGGAGAAGGAGCCATCTTAATTGCGGCGATTGCGTATGCCTTATCTTCTGCCCTTGTAAAAAAATATTCCCAGAAGGAAAGTCCCGTGGTATTAAGCGGTTACCAGTTTATTTTCGGCGGAATCATTATGACCGTGGTAGGTCTTCTCATGGGTGGAAAGCTGACCGGCTGGAGCGTGCCTTCCGTACTGCTTCTTACCTATATGGCACTGATTTCCTCCGTGGCATATTCCGTATGGGGCATTCTTCTGAAAAACAACCCCGTGGGAAAAGTTGCGGTTTACTCTTTTACAAACCCGATTTTCAGCGTTATTTTGTCCTTTATTTTCCTTGGAGAAACATCTACCTTCGGCTGGGAGCTGATTGTGGCTCTTGCTCTGGTATGTACCGGTATTTTCCTGGTAAATAAGGTGAATGAATAACCCATAAAAGGAGGGTGTCATGAGAACGGAAATTCTTTATGAAGATGCACATATTCTGGTGTGTCGTAAGCCTGCGGGCATTGCGGTTCAGTCCGCCAACGCTTCCCGGGCAGACATGGAAAGTGAACTGAAAAACTACCTTTCCGCCACGCTTCCCAAGGGAAAAGCACCCTATCTGGGTGTGGTACACCGTCTTGACCAGCCCGTAAAAGGAGTTCTTGTTTTTGCCAAAACCCCTCAGGCAGCAGCTTCCCTTTCCAAACAGGTGCAGGACGGCACCATGGAAAAAATATACCATGCCCGGGTATACGGACATCCCGCTGCAGAGGAAGAAACCCTGACGGATTACCTTTATAAAGATGGCAGCAACAATACTTCTTCCGTCGTGACGGAAGCCTTTCGCAAGGGTCCTAAGGGCAAGCTTGCCAAGGAAGGGAAGTTATCTTACCGGGTTCTTTCACGAGCCGGTGAAGGTACGGAAGCCTATGCGGATTTGGAGGTCAGACTTTTTACGGGAAGACATCATCAGATTCGTGTCCAGCTCTCCCACGCAGGTCATCCTATTTTAGGGGATACCAAATACGGAAACGAAGCAAGTCTTGCATTGACAGACCGGCTTGAAATAAAAGAACTTGCGCTGGAAGCATTTTCCCTTCGCTTCAGACATCCGGCAACGGGCAAAACCATGCACATGAAATCCGTGTAAAAAATGAAATTATGTCCATACTATTCCTATCGGCAAAAAGGAGGAATGGTATGGATTTTTTATTTGGTCTCTGGAATAAAAACTGGGTAAGGCTCCTGGTAGTTACTTTCTTGGTAATTGCCGGCTTCAAAGTGCTGCTTCCGTTTGCGGGACCTTTTTTTCCTGCCTTTCTGGTGGTGTGCTGTCTTCAGCCGCTTTTTACCTGTCTCCATAAAAAAACCGGTATTCCAAAAGGAATACTGGTTGCCGGAACGCTGGTTCTTTTTACATTATTTCTTGGGCTGTTGCTCTGGCTGGCGTGGATTAGTGTCGGAGGCATTCTGGAAGAAGCAGGGGAATTGCTTGTGTTTTTCGGAGACCGACTGGCGATGTTTTTTTATGAGGGAATTGACTATCTTGAAATGAAGCTTCATCTTAAGGACGGAGTTCTTGCATCCCAAATGACGGAGAGTATGAACCGGCTTTTGCAGGATGCGGGCCTTGTGGTGGGAGAACGTGCCGTGGGAATCTCTTACTCTTATGTGGAAAAGCTGATTTCCGTCATCATTTACATTACTTTCCTTGTAATTGGTATCCTGCTTCTGGTACGGGACTACGATGGGATTATCCGTTATCTTTCCGGGCAAAAATGGTTCGATATGTTCCGGCGTATCGGCAGACGGCTTTTTTCACTGGGGAAGGTTTACCTTCGTGCCCAGTTCATCATTTTGGGCTGCATCAGTGCTTTGTGTATTGCAGGTCTTTGGGTTTGCGGTATCAAAAACCCCATTCTTTGGGGACTTATTGCCGGAATTCTCGACATATTTCCTTTTATTGGTACGGGAATGGTACTGATTCCTCTGGGACTGGTGGCGATTTTCTTCGGAAATTACTGGGCGCTTCCCATGGGGATTCTTCTTTATGCTGCTACGACCTTTTTGCGCCACCTTTTAGAGCCGAAGCTTGTGGGAGATAAGCTGGATATTTACCCGGTATTGCTGTTGTTCTCCGTTTTTATCGGCATCTCACTTTTTAAAATCGGTGGTATCTTTTTAGGGCCGGTATGCCTGTTTCTCATAAAAGAAATCTATCGGGAAGTAAAGATTCCTGAAAATGTCTGAATGTTGCGGATTGACAGGAATACGTGTATAATGGAAAAGGTATTTTGCCGGATTGTATCCGGCAGAAGACCGAACAGAAATTTCAGTGAAAAAAGCACGGAAGAGGAGAATCATAAAATGACATTTCAGGACATTATCAGGAAGTCTTTTATCGAGGATTTACATATGGAAAACATGGATTGGAGCAACGTTTTTCTTGCATTGCTGTTTTCTTTTATTATGGCTTTATATCTCTTCGTTGTGTATCGTTTCTTCGTAAGAAAATCCCTGTATAATATGAATATGAACATTGCAATCGTAGGCATGACGATTGTTACAACCGCAGTGATTCTTACCATTCAGTCCAATCTGATTCTTTCTCTGGGTATGGTTGGTGCACTCTCCATTGTACGTTACAGAACCGCCGTAAAAGATCCCATGGATTTGTTCTTTTTATTCTGGGCAATTGCAAATGGTATCATGTGCGGTGCAAATCAGTTTGTTCTGGGAATTATAGTCAGCATCTTTTTAACCGGTATTGTTTTTGTTCTCACTCAGCTTCCCACAGCCAGAGCACCTTATGTACTTGTGGTAAATGCATCGGGAAGTGAAGCGGAGAAGGAACTTTCGAAGCAGCTTGGCACAATCTGTTCCCACTGTAAGGTAAAATCAAGAAACATTACCGGGAAATCAACCCGTATTATTATGGAAATCCGTACCAAAGAGCCGGATAAAGTAGCCGAAGAAGTAGAGAAAATCCGAGAGATTACAGCTTTTTCACTTCTGACCTACGAAGGAGACATTGTATCTTAAAAGCATTGGGGGGAGCAAAAGATAAACTATGGTGCAATCGGGATTGAAAAAAGCACTGCCTCTGTTAAGCGTGGCTGTTTTGCTCACGGTAGCAGGCCTGCTTTTGTATTTTTGGGATATCAATAAAAATGTGGTGCTTATTTCCCACGACAGCGGAATTTACGGAGAGGAAATTTCCCTAAATCTGCATATTTTCCGAAAGGGAAAAATCTTTTATACCACGGACGGACATGCTCCCGATGCGGGCTACACGGGCACAAAGGAATATACAGAGCCTATTGTGCTTTCCATGGGAGAAGATACGGCAACCTACGGCTTTCAGTTCCGGGTGTTTTATGAGGACGGAAGTTGTTCTGAAATATATAAAAGGGATTATATTCTTGACACCGGAGGAACAGAGCGTTTTACCACCACATATGTTGTTTCCGTTACCGGAAACGAGGAAGGCCTGTTTGGAGACGAAGGAGGAATTTTTGCCAGAGGTAACATGTTTTATGAGTATATGGCAGAGAATCCGGATGTAAATGTCATTTCTACCGTGGTGCCCGCCAATTATTATTCCGGTGTGGAAGTTCCCGTGCATGCGTCCATTTTTTTACAGGACGGGACACAGATTATTGACCAGAATTGCGGAATCCGCATT
This sequence comes from Lachnospiraceae bacterium, assembly GCA_017473905.1. Lineage (GTDB taxonomy): Bacteria > Bacillota > Clostridia > Lachnospirales > Lachnospiraceae > UBA3766. Next base: position 10,227 of record JAFUJA010000021.1, read on the forward strand.
TACGGAAATTATACCAGACAGCATAATCAGAAATCTTTTAAACTGAAGGCACGTTATGAATATGATTCGGTGAATGAATTTGCCTATCCCTTCTTTCAGAATCTGTATTCGGATGCAGGGGGAACCCTTATGGATGAGTTTGAAACCTTATCCTTCCACAATTCCGGAACCGACCATGATTTCGGATACGGCAGAACGGAGCTTGTGGAAGAGCTTGCCCGTCAGTCCGGCTATGGGGATTTGCTTGCGGCAGAAAGCGTTACGGTTTACATTAACGGAAAATATCAGGGGGTTTACTGGCTGCAGAACTCTTACGATGACAGATATTTTGAGGAAAAATACGGGGACTATAACGGAGAAATGGCAGTTCTGGAAGGTACCCTCGGTCATATGTTTTCCTACGATTACCTGACAGCGGGCCAACAGGAGTCAGCTGCAATTTACAATGATTTTAAAAACTGGATTACGTCTGCGGATATGTCTGATGACGGAAACTGGCAAAGGGTGTGTGACACCTTTGACATTGACAATTTTGCCCGTTATTTTGCCATAGAATATTATACGGGGAATCATGACTGGCCCCAGAACAATGTAAAAGTGTACCGGTATGCAACCGGCAATCCGGAAGACTATAAGGAGGGCACTGTTTTTGACGGACGCTTCCGCTTCCTGCTTTTTGACCTGGATTACAGCTTTGGCCTGAAGTTTGTTGATAAGTATGGCCAGAGTGTGGATAGCAAACGTCTGGAAGGTTTTGCCACTTCGGAAGGCTCTACGGTGCTTTTTTCTAAAATGATGCAACGGAAGGAATTCCGGGAATTGTTTTTAGGATATTTAATGGCAATGATGAATATTACCTTTCAAAGTCAGCATGTGGAAGAAACCCTGAATGAAATGAATGCATTGCGTTTGGAAGAACTTCGGTATATGATGGAGGAGACCGATTTTCTTGCAGGTTCCTATTATGAGGCTTACGGAGTAGGTCTTGGGGGAATGCAGGATACACAAAGGGAATGGGAAAATATTGTAACCTATGCAAATCAACGTCCTGACGTGGTAATAGAGGAATTGCAGGAAGTATTTTCCTGCGGAAGAGAAATCCCCCTTACGGTTTTGCCTGAGCGGGGAAGGTTTTATCTCTGCAATATTCCCATGAATAACGCCTTTGGCGGAAGATGGCTTGAAGATGTGCCCATTGTGATACGGGGGGAACATACTACGGGTTATTTTACGGAAGGGTATTATGTGAATGATGTCTTTTATGAGGGTATTGTTTTAAACCTTTATCCTTGGGAAATAAAAGGCTGGAAGGAAGGCATAACGATTGTGCCGGTCATCGGATTCGGGGAACGGGAATCCCTCGAAATTGCGGAATACAGGCTGGATGGCTCGGAAGATTACGTGGTGCTGGAGAATACCGGCACAAAACCGGTCAAACTGGAGAAGTACAGCTTATCGGATAAAGAAGGCTACCTTTCAAAGGGGCATCTGCCCGGAATTGTTTTACAACCGGGAGAGCAATTTGCGGTTTACGGCAAAAACTATACGGGAGAAAGGGATAAAAAATCCATGCAGCTTTCTTTTAGCTGGAGCAGCGGAGAGCGGCTTTATCTGTACAGTCAGACCGGAGAACTGCTGGAAGTATGTGAATAGACAGATTAAAAAGAGAAAAGAGGATAAAAAATGAGCAGTGAAATCAGAGATATTAATCTTGCGGAAAGCGGCGAGCGTAAAATCGAATGGGTAAAAAGAAATTGTGATCTTTTAAGAACCCTGGAAGAAGAATTTGGAAAGAGCAAGCCCTTCGCAGGCAAAAAAGTAGCACTTTCCGTTCATCTTGAGGCCAAGACCGCTTACCTTTGCAAAGTGCTGGCAGCGGGTGGAGCAGAAATGTATGTAACCGGTTCCAATCCCCTTTCCACACAGGATGACGTGGCAGCTGCACTTGTGGCAGCAGGACTTGAGGTGCATGCATGGTATGACGCCACACCGGAAGAATATGATAACCATATCCGTAAGGTACTTGAAGTAGGCCCCAACATCATTATTGATGACGGCGGAGACCTGGTACATATGATGCATACGGAATTCAGAGACTTGATTCCCAATGTAATCGGCGGCTGTGAGGAAACCACCACAGGTATTCTCCGTCTGGAAGCAATGGCTGCGGCAGGAGAGTTAGAGTTCCCCATGGTAAAAGTAAATAATGCCGACTGCAAGCATTTGTTTGACAACCGTTACGGAACAGGACAGTCTGTTTGGGACGGAATCAACCGCACCACCAATCTGATTGTGGCAGGTAAAACCGTGGTTGTTGCAGGCTACGGATGGTGCGGTAAGGGAACTGCAATGCGTGCCAAAGGTCTGGGGGCGAAGGTAATCGTAACGGAAATTGACCCTATCAAAGCGATTGAAGCGATTATGGACGGTTTTGAAGTAATGCCCATGAGAGAAGCAGCAAAGCTGGGAGATTTCTTTGTAACCGTAACCGGATGTAACAAAGTAATCGATGAGGAAGATTTTGCAGTAATGAAGGACGGCGCAATCCTTTGTAACGCAGGTCATTTCGACTGCGAAATCGATATGGCAAGACTGAAAGAGATAGCTCTTGAAACCAGAGAAATGCGTAAAAACATTATGGGATATAAGCTTCCCACCGGTCAGTGGATTTTTATTCTGGCTGAAGGCAGACTGGTGAATCTTGCAGCGGGAGACGGACATCCTGCAGAAATTATGGATATGAGTTTTGCAATCCAGGCTCTTTGCGCCAAGTATCTTGCAGAGCACGGAGCAGAATTAAAAGAAAAGTTAATCGATGTTCCCAAGGAAGTGGATAATGATGTGGCAGTGCGCAAGCTTGCTTTCCTTGGCAAGGAAATCGATGTGCTGACACCGGAGCAGTACGAGTATTTGCATTCGTAAGAAAGCTTTTATAAAATTGACAAAGCCGCCTTTTACATGCTAGTATAGTAGTGCTTTATTAAGGGAAAGCGTATTTCGGCGCATAAATACGCCGGAAGCGAATATTTTATTTTTATAATCGGAGGAGAAAAATGAAAAAGTTAGTATCACTTTTGCTTGCTGTTGCAATGACAGCAATGGTGCTTGCAGGATGTGGCGCAGCAGCTACAGACTGGGAGTATATCGATAAGAAGGGAACCCTTGTAATCGGTATTACATATTATGAGCCTATGAATTACTTCGGCGAAGACGGAAACTTAACCGGATTCGATACCGAATTTGCACAGGCTGTTTGTGCGGAACTTGGTGTTGAGCCTGTATTCCAGGAAATTGACTGGAACCAGAAGGAAGTGGAATTAAAGTCCAAATCCATCGACTGTATCTGGAACGGTCTTACCGTATCAGAAGAAAGAAAGCAGAATATGGCATTCTCTTCTTCCTATGTAGAGAACAAGCAGGTAGTTGTAATTCAGAAGGCAAATGCTGACAAGTACACAGGTCTTGATACTCTTGTAAACCTGAAGGTGTGTGCAGAGAAGGCTTCTGCAGGTGAATCTGCAATCCAGGCAGACAGCAATTTATCTACAAATGAATATGTAGCTGTAGGCGCTCAGAGAGATGCACTTCTTGAAGTAAAGTCCGGTACCTGTGATGCATGTGTAATCGACTATGTTCTTGCAAAAGCAGTTATCAGCGAAGATACAGATTACAGCGACCTTATGATTGTGGAAGGCGTTGAGCTTGCACAGGAAGAATATGCAATCGGCTTCCGTCTTGAAGATGTTGAAACCGTTGCTAAGGTAAACGAAGTAATCGCGAAGCTTTTGAGTGACGGCACACTTGCTGCACTCGGTGAAAAGTACGGAGTAAACGTAATCGAATAAGAAATAATGAACTGTGAAAGGGGCAAGAAATTGCCCCTTTTGTATCAAAAAAAGCGGGGTACATAAGATGGGTTTTGTTGAAGTTACATTACAGCTGTTGAAGGGATTTAACGTAACCATTCTCTTGTTTGCAATCACCTTAATCGGTGCGTTGCCGTTGGGATTGTTAATCACCTTCGGTTCCATGTCTAAAGTGAAAATCATCAGTAAGCTGGTAAAAGGATTTGTCTGGATTATCAGGGGAACGCCTCTGATGCTTCAGGTTATTCTTGTTTTTTACGGACCGGGTCTGATTTTCGGCATCGGAGGAGTTGGACGTTTTACCGCGGTTGTAATTGCTTTTATTATCAATTATGCAGCCTATTTCTCAGAGATTTATCGCGGCGGAATCGAAAGCATTGCCCAGGGACAGTATGAGGCAGGTCAGGTGCTTGGTATGACCAAAACCCAGATTTTCTTCAAGGTTGTTCTGTTCCAGGTATTCAAGCGCATCATTCCTCCCATGGGAAATGAAATTATCACCCTTGTAAAAGATACTTCTCTTGCCCGTGTTATCGCTGTAAACGAGCTTCTTAACGAAGCACAGGATATCGTTGGTCAGCACGCAATCATTTGGCCGATTTTTTATATCGGCGCCTTCTATCTTCTCTTTACCGGCCTTCTTACCATACTCTTTGGCCAAATTGAGAAGAAGATGAATTACTATGCAGGATAGGAGGAAGATAAAATGAGCGTACTTGAAGTCAGCAATATTCATAAAACCTTTGATAAAGAAGAAGTTTTAAAAGGAATCAGTTTTACCCTTGAAAAAGGAGAAGTGCTTGCCATCATCGGTTCTTCCGGCGGTGGTAAAACTACCTTGCTTCGTTGTTTAAACCACTTGATTATTCCGGACAAAGGAAGAATCACCGTTAATGACGATGTGATTTTTGATTCCGAAAGAACAGATAAAATTTCCGAAGCGGAACTGCGTAAAAAGCGTCTTCATTTCGGTCTGGTATTCCAGCAGTTTAATCTGTTTCCCCAGTATAACGTAATGAAGAATCTTACCCTTGCAGCTTATCTTCTGGAAGATGAACGTATCAAAAAAGAGAAGGGCAGTAAGGAAGACCGTAAGGCAGCCCATGCAAAAGTGGACGCCAAGGCAGAAGAAATTCTGAAGAAAGTCGGTCTTTACGAGAAGAAGGATGCTTATCCCTGTGAACTTTCCGGCGGACAGCAGCAGCGAGTGGCGATTGCCAGAGCCCTGATTTTGAATCCTGATATTCTTTGTTTCGATGAGCCTACCAGCGCGCTGGATCCTGAACTGACCGGTGAAGTATTGAAGGTAATCAGCGGTCTGAAATCTTCCGACAGTACCATGATTGTGGTAACCCATGAAATGGAATTTGCCCGTCGTGTTGCGGATAAAATCATTTTTATCGCAGACGGTATCATCGAGGAAGAAGGCACTCCCGAGGAAGTGTTTGAGCATCCCAAGAGTGAAAAAATGAAGAACTTCTTCAGCAAATCGGTAGAAGTTATTTCCGGTGGAGAATCATAATGAAAATCAGTCTGATTGGAATCAATGCCAAATACATACATTCAAATCCTGCCATATACAGCTTGCGCTCCTGCGTAAAAGACTATCGCAATATGGTGGATTTACAGGAATATACCATTAACCAGAGACGTGAGGAAATCCGTCAGGAGATATATGCAGGCCGGCCGGATGTGCTGGCTTTTTCCTGTTATATCTGGAACATTACCCTGATTGAAGAGCTTCTTTGGGACTTACACAAAATCCTTCCGGAAGCGGAATTCTGGCTTGGCGGTCCGGAAGTATCCCACAATCCGGAAGAGGTACTCGGTCGTCTTCCCATGGTAAAAGGAATTCTTGTCGGGGAAGGAGAAGTATCTTTCCCTGCCCTGGTTTCTTTTTATGGAAAAGAACATCATAAAAATGCGGACAATCACATATACTTAAAAGAGATTCCCGGAATTTACACAAGAGAGTTAGTAACGCCCTGTCCGCCGCCCTGTGAGTTGGGAGATATTCCTTTCTGGTACGATGAAGCGGGTACGGGAAAGCTTTCCGGGGAGTTTGAAAACAGGATTCTATATTATGAATCCTCCAGAGGCTGCCCGTTTTCCTGCAGCTATTGTCTGTCTTCCGTGGAGAAAAGTCTCCGGTTCCGTCCTTTGGATATGGTAAAAAAAGAGCTGGATTTTTTCCTCGATAACAAGGTTCCCCAGGTGAAGTTTATTGACCGTACTTTTAACTGTAAAAAACAACGGTCTCTTGCCATCTGGCAGTATTTAAAAGAGAAGGATAACGGAATTACCAATTTCCACTTTGAGATTGCGGCAGACCTTCTTAGTGAGGAAGAACTGGAGTGTTTATCAACCCTGCGACCCGGTCAGGTACAGCTTGAAATCGGGGTTCAGACCACGAATGCCTGTACTCTGAAAGAAATCCGCCGCATAACGGATATGGACAGGCTGAGCCGGAATATTGCGAGGCTGCGTTCCTTTGGAAACATGCATCTGCATCTGGATTTGATTGCGGGTCTTCCCTTCGAAGACATGGATTCTTTTATCCGCTCTTTTAATGAAGTTTATGCCATGGGCGGGGACGATTTGCAGCTTGGATTCCTAAAAGTGCTCCACGGCTCTTTTATGGAAGAACAAAAGCACACCTACGGCATTTTACATGAGGAAAAAGCTCCTTACGAGGTATTATCTACCAATTGGATTTCCTATGAAGATGTGGTACGCTTGAAGCAGGTGGAAGAGATGGTGGAGCTGTATGCAAATTCGGGACAGTTCGGCATTACCATGGGTGCGCTGGAGAAGGAATTTGAAAGTCCGTTTGCCATGTTTGATGCCCTTGCCGCTTTTTATAAAAAGGAGGGCTATTTTACCAATGCACCGGCGCGGAGCCGTCGCTATGAGGTGTTGCTTGCCTTTGTGGAACATATTTTTCCGGATAAAAAAGAAGCGTACCGCATGAAGCTTACCCTTGATTTTTATCTTCGGGAGAAGCCCAAGAGCAGACCTGCGTTTGCCCTGCCTGAGGACAGAGGACTTATGCGGGCATTTCTGGATAAAGAAGAGAGGGAGGCTTATTATCTGCAGGGCAGGGAAGGGCTTACCCGGGCACAGATTGCGGCAGGGATACATTTAGAGCCTGTGTCAGAGTCTGTGATTCTGTTTATGGATTACGCGAAACGAAATCCCTTGAATCATAACGCGGAGTGTACGGAGGTTCCCGTGTCATATCTGAGGGGATAAGAAAAGGAATGTAATATACATGGTTTTTAGCAGCTTGCAGTTTATTTATATATTTCTGCCGGTGTTTTTTATGGTGTATTTTCTTACACCTGCGAAAGACCGGAATGTGATTCTCTATCTGGGAAGTCTGGTATTTTATACCGTGGGTGTGATTGAGTGTCCCTGGTATCTTCTTTTACTGCTTTCTTCCGTGCTTGTGGATTTTGCAGCAGGACTTGCCATGGGAAAGGGGAAAAAAAGAAGAACGTTTTTCCTGATTGCCGGCGTAGGGTATCATCTGGTGTTTTTGATATTTTTTAAATATATGAATCAGTTTATTCCGGAGAATAACTGGCTTCTTCCGGCGGGAATCAGTTTTTATTCCTTCCAGGGAATCTCTTATCTGGCGGATGTTTACCGGAAAAAATGTAAGCCCGAGCCTTCTTTCCTGAAGGTCGCAACATACATTTCCATGTTTCCACAGCTGATTGCAGGCCCCATTGTGACCTACGACGAGGTGGCAGACCATCTGGATAAAAGGAGGCATTCCAAGAGAAGATTCCTGAAAGGAATGGAATTTTTTATCGGCGGACTTGCCTTAAAAGTTCTTCTCGCAAACCCTATGGGAAGTCTTTTTACGGAGCTTGGAACCATTGGCTATGAATCTGTATCCACCCCTCTTGCCTGGATGGGAATTCTGGCTTTTACATTCCAGATTTACTTTGATTTCTTCGGTTATTCTTTGATGGCAATCGGTTTGGGATACTGTATGGGATTTAAGCTGCCTAAGAATTTTAACCATCCTTATATGAGTAAAACCATGACGGAATTCTGGCGCAGATGGCATATTACCCTGGGCAGATGGTTCCGGGAATATGTGTACATTCCCATGGGAGGAAACCGGAAAGGCGGCTTTCGGACCCTGATAAATCTTGCCGTGGTATGGTTCCTTACGGGGATTTGGCACGGCAGCAGTGTAAACTTTCTGATGTGGGCAGGTTTTATTTTAATATTTATCCTGCTTGAGAAGTTATTTTTACGTAAAATCATGGAAAAATTCTCCCTGTTGGGACATTTGTACATGTTTTTACTCATTCCCTTAAGCTGGGTATTTTTTGCCATTACGGATTTTTCCTCAATTCTTGTTTTTATGGGAAGACTGTTTCCCTTTGACGGAAATTTCGGAGTTTATCCCGGGGATTATCTGGAGTATCTGGGAAGCTATTGGTATTTGTTTATACCTGCGTTTTTCCTGGCAACACCCCTTCCGTATAAATTGTACGGGAAGTGTCCCGTCGCCTTAAAGGTAGTGGGAATGCTTGTGCTTCTGGGCGGAGCGACCTATTGCATGTTCAGGGGAATGAACGATCCCTTTTTATATTTCAGATTCTAAAAGGGACGTAAAAAACAGGAGTCGGATAAGATGAAGAAACAGACAGGAAATAATATTCCCATGATTCTGTTGTCTCTTCTGTTTGTGTTGGATGTATTTCTGGTGTCGGGATATTTTTATCCGGATGCGGAAGGAAATTTCTGGGTTAAAATGCTTGCATTTCCCAACAGATACGAGGTACAGGAAGAGTACGGAGAACTTGCGGATGAAAATATGGAAGAAGTGCTTCCCTCAGAGTCTGAGGAAAACCCGGAAACTACGGGGGATATTATAGGCATTATTGAGGCGGAAGCGGAAGAAGAGCAGAAGGATAATGACCAAGAGAAAGTAATTACGATAGAAGATGTGCAGGCCCTTGCGGGGAGTATGGAAATATCCTACGCCAACTCGCTTTTTATAGGGGATTCCAGAATGGTGGGAATCAAGAAGTTTTCCGGCCTGGAAGAAGGTACCTTTTATGCGGACACGGGAATGAGTATTTATAATGTTTACCGTGGGGAAAAGGTGGAAGGATATCCTCGTAAAATAAAACTGGAGGATTTGCTTGCGGATGCTGATTTTGACAGAATTTATGTGATGATGGGAATCAATGAGCTGGGGTATCATTTCGATGTAACCAAGTCCCATTACGACGAATTTATCAACTTCCTTCGGGAACGGGAGCCGGATGCGGAGATTTATTTACAGGCCAATCTTCATGTGACGGCCAAAAGTTCCGCAAGGGATTCGGTTCACAATAACGAAGGGCTGGACAAAATGAATGAAATGCTGGCGGAGTATGTGGACGGAGAGCATATTTTTTATATGGATATCAATCCCATGTTTGATGATGAAAACGGGGCTTTGGACAGCGAATATACGGGAGACGGCGTTCATGTAAAAGGAAAATACCATGCCGCCTGGCTTGAATGGATAACGGAGGAAACGGCCTTTATTGAAGCATGGCTTGCTTTAAACGGGGCGAAGGAGTAATACGAAGGAGAATATATGACTCAGAAAGAACGAATCAGGGAAATTCTTGCCTGTCTGGACAGGGAATACGGCACGCAGTACAAGTGTTATCTGAATCACGACAATGCGTGGCAGCTTCTGATTGCCACTATTTTAAGTGCCCAGTGTACGGACGCCAGGGTAAATATCGTAACGAAGGATTTATTTGTAAAATATCCGGATTTGCAGGCTTTTGCGGATGCGAAGGTTTCGGAACTTGAAAAGGATATTTATTCCACGGGTTTTTATCATAATAAGGCAGTCAATATTATCGGATGTGCCAAAGAATTGGTGGAAAAATACGGGGGAGAGGTGCCTTCGGACTTAGACAGTCTGACAGCTCTGCCCGGTGTGGGAAGAAAAACCGCCAATGTCATCAGAGGGAATATTTACCATGAGCCCAGTATCGTGGTGGATACCCATGTAAAAAGAATCAGCAAAAAGCTGGGCATTACAAAAGAAGATGATCCCGTGAAAGTTGAATTCGATTTGATGAAAAAACTTCCAAAGGATCATTGGATTCTGTATAACATACACATTATTCAGTTGGGGCGTACCATTTGTAAGGCGCCTAATCCAAAATGTCAAGAATGCTTTCTTGCTCATTTGTGCCCTCAGGCCGCAGGTCGTAAAGGTACTTCAAAATAGGACCTTTGGTTAAGCCCGGAAGAAGGGATGCGTTGCTGATTAAGTAATCAAGACCGGCAGTATTTCCTTCTTCGTTGTAAACAGAAGCGAGAGTACGGTAAGTGCCCATCAGGTCACTTTGTATGGATACGGCATATTCTAAAAAGAGTTTCGTGTTTGCGTAGTCTTTTTGCTCATAAAAATATTCGCCTATCGTCTGCAGATGTCTTGCTAACAGGGTGAAGTTCTGGTCGTATTCCGACAGGATTTCCAGATTGGCTGCACCGTAGCGGAGTTTTAAATCCGTGTTGGTAATATAACCCAGATTCACGATTTTGACCGTGGCGGCGTGTTGGATAAATTTAGCGGAATCTTCTATGGGGTCGGGAATTTCTTCGACAAATACGTTAAGGATTTCCTCCGGCAGGACGATATAGTTTAAGTCGTCCAGAGGTTGTTTTCTGGTGGCATCCGCTTTCATTTCTTTTTCCCAGAAGGCGGCGGTTCCCTTTTTTTGCTTTTTATTGTGTTTTTTTATTTCGTATGCAAGCCAGATACAGAAGACTATAATACTTGCCAAAATAGCGAAATTCATATATAATATCCTTTCAATATGTTTAAGTTTCAAGGAGGACTTTTACCATGATGAACTTACATAATAAGCGGTCTAAAAAAGTGATTGCAAGCGTAATTATTATCGTGCTTGTTCTCGCCATGATTGTTCCCGTATTGGCTTATATCGGCTAGGGATACCGCATTAGATTAAGTATAAAACGAAACCGTTAATTTTTCAATGGAATGAGGAATATGAGAATGAAAATGAAAATGAAAAGAGCAATACAGGTTCTTTGCATTGGAGTACTTCTCGCCGGGGTTGTGGCAGGAGGTACCACAATTGCAGATGCCAAAGCACCGGCCAATATTCAAAAAGGCGTATATCTGGAAGATCTGGATATTTCCGGCATGACGGGTGAACAGGCCCGCGCCGAAGCGGAAACTTACGTTGAATCCATGAAGCAGTGCGTACTTACCCTTCAGGGGCAGGACGGTGCAAGCGTGGATGTAACCGCGGGAGAGCTTGGTCTTACATGGAACAACCCGGAGATTATCGATAATGCATTAAATCTTGGTCAGACAGGTAATGTTGTTGCCCGTTACAAGGAATTAAAAGATGCGGAAAACAACGGCTGCCGTTTCGATATGGAACTTGCGCTGGATGAAGAACTGACAAGAACTTTTATCGAAAACAACAGTGCGATTTTAGGAAAAGAGGCCCGGAATGCAGGTTTAAGCCGTGTAGACGGAGAATTCGTTATCACGGAAGGCGTTGCGGGAGTGGATGTGGATATCGAAGCCACAATTGCTTCCATGGAAGGTCTTTTGGATACCAACAGAGGGGCAGCAGGTGTTGATGTGGAGCTGGTTACTGTTGTAACAGATCCTGCAGGCACTTCAGAGCAGCTTGCCCAGGTAAAAGACCTGCTGGGTACTTTTACCACCAGTTATAAAACCTCCAGTAAGGACCGTAGCGCAAATGTAGCAAACGGTGCCCGTCTGATTGACGGAACGGTTCTGTTCCCGGGAGAAGAATTTTCGACTTACGAAGCAGTAAAACCTTTTACTGCGGCAAACGGCTATTATATGGCCGGTTCTTACTTAAACGGTATGGTTGTGGACAGTATGGGCGGCGGTATCTGCCAGGTGTCCACTACGTTATATAATGCGGTTCTCCGTGCTGAGCTGGAAATAACCGAGAGAAACAGTCACTCCATGATTGTTACTTATGCGGATATCTCTGCGGATGCAGCAATTGCAGAATCCTCAGGTAAGGATTTTACATTTGTGAACAATACGGAGTACCCCATCTACATTGAAGCATTCACAACTACGGAGAAGAAGGTTACTTTTAATATCTACGGTGTGGAAACCCGTGACGAGAACCGTACCGTGGAATTTGAGAATGAAATTATCCAGACCATACAGCCGGATTATGAAAGAATTATTCCTGATCCCAATCAGGGCGTCGGATATGTATCCGTACAGTCCGCCCATGTGGGATATAAGGCAAAACTTTGGAAGATTGTAAAAGTAAACGGAGAGGAAGTAGAGAGAATTCAGGTGAATTCCAGCTCCTACGCCATGTCTCCCAGAACCGCAGTAGTCGGTATCAATACTGCCAATCCTCAACGCCTTGCGGAAATCAATGCGGCAATCGCAACTGCAAACATTGACCATGTAAAAGGTGTTGCAGCGGCGCTTTATGCCCAGGAAGTAGCGGAAGCTGCGGGAACACCGGCAGAATAAAGAAAAGACAGAAAGCCGGCTACTTTTACAACAGTAGCCGGTTTGTAATTTGGTGAGGATATGAAAACAGGTAAAGTATCGGAAAGCATTTTGAAGCGTTCCGTTTTAAAAGAAGTAAAATACCGCAGGGAGGAAGTTCTCGTGGGGGCTGCCCCGGGAGAGGACTGTGCCGTACTTGCCCTTGCAGAGGATGAAGTATTTATAACGGGTACTGACCCGGTTACCGGAGCGGTAAAAGACATCGGTAAGCTTGCGGTTCATGTGGCGGTAAACGATATTGCGGCTTCCGGCGGAGAACCCATAGGACTTTTGATTTCTGCCCTTTTACCGGAAGGGACGGAAGAAGGGGAATTAAAAGAAATGGCCCGTCAGGTGGGAGGCGAGTGTGAGAAATTACAGATTCAGCTTCTCGGAGGTCATACGGAGGTAACAGGTGCCGTAAACCGTCCGATTCTTACCGTAACGGGAATCGGTAAGGCAAAAAAGCAGGCCTTTTTACAGACCGGGGGTGCCAAGGCAGGTCAGGACCTGGTGATGACCAAGTGGGCAGGAATGGAAGGCGGCAGTATTATTGCCAAAGAAAAGGAAGAGGAATTAAAGACACGATACCCCCTTTCTTTTATCAGGGATGCCCAGCAGATGGACGGATTTTTATCCGTTTTGCCGGAATCACGTATTGCAGCAGTCCGGGGAGCCTCTGCCATGCATGACGTAACCGAAGGGGGCATTTTCGGAGCCCTTTGGGAAATGGCATCCGCCGCAGGAACGGGACTGGAAGTTGATTTAAAGAAGATCCCCATCCGTCAGGAAATTGTGGAAATTTGTAATTTTTATGAGATAAATCCTTACATGCTTACTTCTACGGGGAGTCTGCTGATTGCCACTGACAAGGGGCATGACCTTGTAAGGGAACTTGAGAAGGAAGGAATTCCCGCAGCTGTAATCGGTAAGCTTACGGAGGGAAATGACAGAGTGATTTTAAACGACGGGGAGAAGCGGTTTTTAGAGCCGGCAAAACCTGATGAATTGTATAAGACAATTACATTTTAAGAGAGACAGAATGGAGGAATGAAGCAGATGAGAGAAAGAATTCTGACGATTATTGAGAAGGACAGTCGCATTGATTTAAAAGAGCTGGCGGTTATGCTTGGCAAGGAAGAAATTGATGTGGTGAACGAAATCGCCGCCATGGAAAAGGAAGGAATTATCTGCGGATATCATACCCTGATTGACTGGGAAAAGACTTCCATTGAGAAGGTCAGCGCCCTTATTGAAGTAAGAGTAACACCCCAGAGAGGTCAGGGCTTCGATAATATTGCGGAGCGCATTTACAATTATCCGGAAGTAAATTCCGTATACTTAATTTCCGGCGCCTACGATTTGCTTGTTACCCTGGAAGGGAAATCCTTAAAAGAGGTTTCCAATTTTGTTTCCGACAAATTATCCACTTTGGATACGGTTTTAAGTACTGCCACCCATTTTATCCTGAAGAAATATAAGGACCACGGTACCGTACTTACCCAGAAGAATCTTGACGAAAGGTTGAAATTTACACCATGAGAAATCCGTTAAATGATAAAATCGTAAATGTAAAACCTTCGGGAATCCGTAAGTTTTTTGATATTGTAAGCGAAATGCCGGATGCAATTTCGCTGGGCGTGGGAGAGCCGGATTTCGATACTCCTTGGCATGTAAGAGACGAAGGTATTTTTTCACTTGAGAAGGGTAAAACCTTTTATACTTCCAACGCAGGTCTGATGGGACTGCGTCAGGAGATTTCCGCATACATAAACAGAAGACAGGGCATTACCTATGATCCTGCAAAAGAAATTCTTGTAACCGTGGGCGGTTCCGAGGCAATTGACGTGGCTTTGCGTTGTATGTTAAACCCCGGGGAAGAAGTTATCATTCCCCAGCCCTGCTACGTTTCCTATGAGCCTTGCGCGGTAATGGCAGACGGTGTTCCGGTTATCATTGATTTAAAGCATGAAAATGATTTCCGTCTGACACCGGAAGAACTGGAAGCTGCCATTACGGATAAAACCAAGGTTCTGGTTCTGGCTTTCCCCAACAATCCTACCGGCGCCATTATGGAGCGTAAGGACCTGGAAGCCATTGCGGAAGTGATTATCAAACATGATATTTATGTTATTTCCGATGAAATTTATTCCGAGTTAAGTTACCACGGAGACCATGTTTCCATCGCAACCCTTCCCGGCATGAAGGAGAGAACCATTATGATTAACGGCTTCTCAAAATCCTATGCCATGACGGGCTGGCGACTGGGATATGCCTGCGGTCCGGAAGTGATTTTAAAACAGATGATCAAGCTTCATCAGTTCGCGATTATGTGTGCGCCCACTACAAGCCAGTATGCAGCCATTGAGGCTTTGCGTAACGGGGATGAGGATGTGGCAGCCATGAGAGAATCCTACAATGAAAGAAGACGTTACTTACTTCATGTATTCCGTGAAATGGGTCTGGAATGCTTCGAGCCCTTCGGTGCTTTTTATGTGTTCCCCTGTATTAAGGAATTCGGCATGACAAGCGATGAGTTTGCCATCCGCTTCCTTGAGGAAGAAAAGGTTGCGGTTGTTCCGGGCACTGCGTTTGGCGACAGCGGAGAGGGATTCCTGCGAATTTCCTATGCATATTCCCTGGATAATTTAAAAGAAGCCCTTGGAAGAATGAAGCGTTTTATTACAAGACTTCGTGAAGAAAAGGATAAAAACTGATTCTATGAATATAATACTTTATCAGCCGGAAATTCCCGCCAATACAGGAAACATCGGAAGAACCTGTGTCGCAACAAATACGGTTCTGCATCTGATTGAGCCTTTGGGCTTCCGGCTTAACGAAAAAGAAATCAAAAGAGCAGGTATGGATTACTGGGAACATCTGGATGTCCGCCGTTACGTGAACTTCGAGGAGTTTCTGGAGAAAAATCCCAATGCTACAATCTATATGGCAACCACCAAAGCAAAACACTGCTATACGGAGGTTGCTTATAAGCCGGATGATTACATTATGTTCGGTAAGGAAAGCGCAGGCATTCCGGAGGAGATACTGGTGGACTACGAAGAAACCTGTATCCGGATTCCCATGCTTCCTGAAATTCGTTCCCTGAATTTATCCAATTCCGTCAGCATCGTTTTATATGAGGCACTTCGTCAGAACGAGTTTGCCAGTATGCAGATGGAGGGAGAGCTTCATCATCTGAAGTGGAAAGAATAAGAAAGGGTAACCGGTATGAAGAAAACGGGGGAGTTGCGCTGGATGCTTCTTGACAATGCTGCCAAGATTTATCCCGCATCACGAAAAAAAAACTGGATAAGTGTCTTTCGTGTCTCCGTTTCCCTTACGGAGGAAGTTGACCGTGAGATATTATTACAGGCGTTGAAGGTTACCATTCACCGCTTTCCTTCTATTGCGGCAAAACTGCGCCGCGGTATGTTTTGGTACTATCTTGAAGAACTTGAGAACCCTCCTGCCATTCTGGAGGAGGGTCCTTATCCTTTTGTTGGAATCAGCTATTCCGAAATGAAGAAATGCTGTTTCCGCGTCATCGTCCATCATAAAAGAATTGCCCTTGAGTTTTTCCATGTCGTCACAGACGGAAACGGGGGCCTCACATTTTTAAAATCCCTGACAGCCTATTATATTTATTTAAAATATGGTGTAAAAATCCCCCCCGGAACGGATATTTTAGATGCTGCAGAGCCTGTAAAAGACGAGGAGCTGGAGGACAGCTTCGTGCGTTTTAAAGGAAAGGTCACCAATAAGGTAAAAGGAGACAGAGCCTTTCACGTAACGGGAACGAAGGAAGAAGATGATTATTTAAATGTTATCTGCGGCACCCTTCCCGTGGACCGGGTTTTGGAAGAAGCCAGAAAATACAAGGTCAGCATGACGGTATTTTTATCCGCGGTTATGATTGAATCCCTCATGGAAATTCAGGAGAAAAAGCAGCCCATTCAGGCATTGCGTAAAACCGTAAACGTGCTGATTCCCGTAAACCTGCGTAATTATTTCGACAGTAAAACCCTGCGTAATTTTGTGCTTTTTGTCATACCGGGGGTGAATCCTTCCTGGGGCAAATATACCTTCGACGAAATCATATCCCAGGTATATCACCAGATGGGAGGAGAGATTACGGGTAAGCATTTTAACACCCGTTTTGCAGGCAATGTAAAAGCGGAGGAGACTCCGGCGATTAAGGTAATTCCTCTTTTTATTAAAAATATGGTACTTCGTTATCTGAGCCGGAAAAGCGGGGACAGAAACTCCAGCATTTCCCTTTCCAATCTGGGAAATGTGGCGCTTCCCAAGGAGATGGAGCCCTATGTGGAACGCTTTGATTTTATCCTTGGTAAACGAGCGGAGTCTTATAACAACTGCGGCGTCATTTCTTACGGCGGAAAGCTCCGCATCAATTTCATCCGCACCATAAAAGAACCGGTGCTGGAGCAACTGTTTTTTACGAAACTGCGTAAAATGGGAATTCCCATTCATATAGAGAGTAATTCTCGGGGAGAATAAATATGGCATATTGTGTAAAATGCGGCGTTGAATTAGCTGCAACGGAAAAAACCTGTCCCCTGTGTAATACACGGGTTATTTTGCCGGAAGAGATGCAGAAGGAAGAGCGTGTGACGGAAATCATTCCCATTTTTCCCTATCGGAATGACAGGAACACACCTCATCCCAACAAAAAGCATTTTCTGGAGCTGATTACTTTGATTTTTTTCCTGCCTATTCCGGTGCTTTTGTTGTGTGACATTAATATTTCCGACGGCATCGTCTGGTCCGGATATGCGGTAGGGGGCATTGTTCTTTTATACGTGTATCTTGTATTTCCCTTCCTTCCCAAAAGGGCAAACGGCATTTTGTCCGTGGGGGCTGACTGGCTAGCCACGCTTTTTTATCTTTTATATGTAAATTATGCGGTGGGAGGAAGCTGGTTTATGACCTTCGCCCTGCCACTTGTAAGCTTTATGATGTTTTTTGTCATGGTAATCGTTTTATTCCGGAGATACACCAAGATTACCAATCTGTCCCTGACGGGAATCAGTCTTCTTTTTACGGGGATGTTTTGCCTGGTAACGGAATTTTTGATTAACTATGCGTTCAAGGTACACGAAACCCTGTACTGGAGTTTTTATCCCGCATTGTCCCTTGCAATGTGCGCTATTGTGGTGTTTTACATTGACAGAAATGCGACTTTAAAAGAGAAACTCATCAGAAAACTTACTATTTGACAAGGAAGTGAAAAATAGGTATACTCAATATTACCGTGCAGCCGGGGCGTTAGCGGTGCCCTGTACCCACATCGCTTTAGTGGGGGTGATGTTGAACAGAGGTCTTTGGCCGTTATAGCCGCCCTGTGCAAGTGACGTTGAAGCTTGGGTCTTACGCGACGAAAATCTACGAACCGTGTCAGGTTGGGAACAAAGCAGCACTAAGTAGAACCTTTCGGGTGCCGTGAGGCTACCTGAGCCTAGTTAACTGTGCAGGTAACGTGTAGCGGTGCCAACCGACGGGATACGCACGGTTTTTATATGCGCACCTCGCGGAGGGGAAAAGAATTGCTTCGCAATACCGCTCGGGCGGGTCGAATATTAAGGGGAATCACAATGCAGCAGAATTTTTATGGGGAAGTATTGTATTATACTTTTCCGGAATTTGAACAGTATAAAGACCTGATTCACGGCTTCTCATCCAGAGAAGGCGGCGTCAGCCGGGGATTTTTTTCTACCATGAACATGGGGGTTCACACCGGTGACGACAGAGAGAACATTCTGGAGAATTACTCCATTTTCTGCGATACGCTGGGGGTGGATGTAAATCAGGTGGTACTTGCGCCTCTTTCCCACGGAGATACAATCCGGAACGTGACAAAGGATGATGCGGGAAGCGGCCTTTGCAAACCTTTTATGTTTGAGGAAACCGACGGACTTCTGACGGATGTTCCGGGGCTGGTTCTTACCGCAACATTTGCGGACTGTGTGCCGGTATTTTTTTATGATCCCGTTAAAAAAGTAGCGGGAATTGCCCATTCCGGCTGGCGCGGAACCGTAAAAGAAATTGCAGGCAAAATGGTTGAACGAATGCAGGCCGACTACGGCTGCGATACAAAAAATATACATGTGGGCATCGGCCCCTCCATCGGCATGTGCTGCTTCGAAGTGTCGGAGGATGTTTTTTATGATTTTACGGAGCTTACTTACCTGGAGGACGGATGGTACTTCGACAAGGACAACGGCCATTATGACATTGATTTGTGGCGTGTCATCTGGGCAACCCTGACTGACAGGGGAATCCTTCCAGAGAATATTGCCATTTCCGGCATCTGCACCTGCTGCAACAGCAGCCTTTTATTCTCCCATCGGGCAACCAAGGGAAGGAGAGGTACCATGGCAGGCATGATTTCCATAAAAGAACCGGCAAAGAAGGAAAGTTTATAGGGAATCATAATTTCACTCTTTATTATCCCGTGAAATGTGTTAAAATGGTAAGGAATTCAAAATAAAGATTAAATGAAATGACCTGAATATAAACGGAGGTACACTATGAGCAACAAAGGAAAGTATTATATTACAACGGCGATTGCCTATACATCAGGCAAACCTCATATCGGCAACAGCTATGAAATCGTGCTGGCTGACAGTATTGCCCGTTTTAAAAGAAAAGAAGGCTATGATGTTTTCTTCCAGACGGGAACCGACGAGCACGGTCAGAAAATAGAATTAAAAGCAAAAGACGCAGGCATCACTCCCCAGGAATTTGTTGACGGCGTTGCGGGAGAAATCCGCAGAATCTGGGATTTGATGGATACTTCCTACGATAAATTTATCCGTACCACAGATGATTATCATGAGAAGCAGGTACAGAAGATTTTTAAGAAATTATATGACCAGGGAGACATTTATAAAAGCTCCTACGAAGGTCTTTACTGTACCCCCTGTGAGTCCTTCTGGACAGAGTCCCAGCTTGTGGACGGCAAGTGTCCGGACTGCGGACGTGAAGTAAAAGCAGCGAAGGAGGAGGCATATTTCTTCAAAATGAGCAAATATGCAGACCGCCTCATTGAGCATATCAATACACATCCTGAATTTATTCAGCCCGTATCCCGTAAAAACGAAATGATGAACAATTTCCTTTTACCCGGATTACAGGATTTGTGTGTATCAAGAACTTCTTTTAAATGGGGTATTCCCGTAGAATTTGATGACAAGCATGTGGTTTATGTATGGTTGGATGCACTTACCAACTACATTACCGGTATCGGCTATGATGCAGACGGAAACCACGGAGAAGCTTACGGCAAAAACTGGCCTGCAGACTTGCACTTAATCGGTAAGGACATTATCCGTTTCCATACCATTTACTGGCCTATCTTCCTGATGGCGCTGGGCGAGGAACTTCCCAAGCAGGTATTCGGTCATCCCTGGCTTCTTCAGGGCGACGGTAAGATGAGTAAATCCAAAGGAAACGTGCTTTATGCAGATGATTTGGTAGACTTTTTCGGTGTAGATGCGGTTCGTTATTTTGTACTTCATGAAATGCCCTTCGAAAACGACGGTGTGATTTCATGGGAGCTTCTGGTGGAACGTATCAATTCCGATCTTGCCAATACGCTTGGTAACCTTGTAAACAGAACCATTTCCATGAGCAACAAATATTTCGACGGTGTTGTATGTGACAAGGGAGTGACAGAGCCTGTTGATGAGGACTTAAAGAAATGTGCAACAGAAACCCTGGATAAGGTTTTAGCTAAAATGGAAACTCTTCATGTGGCAGATGCCATGACGGAGATTTTTGCATTATTCAAACGTTGCAACAAATATATCGACGAAACGGAACCCTGGGTACTTGCCAAGGACGAAGCCAAGAAGGACCGTCTTGCCACTGTTTTATATAACTTAACAGAAGGCATTATCATGGGCGCTTCCCTTTTGGAAAGCTACCTTCCCGGAACCGCTGCAAAGATTGCGGCTCAGTTAAATACGGAAATCCGCAGTTTTGATGAATTAAAAACCTTCGGTTTATATCCCGGCGGCAATAAGGTAACCGACAAGCCTGAAATCCTTTTTGCAAGACTTGATGTAAAAGAGGTTGTGGAGAAGGCGGAAGCAATGTTTGCATCACGTCAGGCGGAAGCGGCACCCGCAGAAGAAAAGATTGAAGAATCTGTGATAGATATTGAAGCAAAAGATGAAATCCTGTATGATGATTTTGCGAAGTTACAGTTCCAGGTAGGCGAAATCATTGCCTGTGAAGAAGTGAAGAAATCCAAGAAACTTCTTTGCTCACAGGTGCGTATCGGCAGCAGTGTAAAACAGATTGTATCCGGTATTAAGGGTCATTACGGTGCAGAAGAAATGGTTGGTAAAAAGGTAATGGTTCTTGTGAACTTAAAGCCTGCAACCTTAGCCGGAATTGTTTCCGAAGGCATGCTTCTTTGTGCTGAAGACGCAGATGGAAATCTTGCATTGATGGCGCCCGAAAAGGATATGCCTGCAGGTGCGGAAATCTGCTAAAAGAATGTTAGGATAAAAGACGCACAGCATGAATCGGTGTTGTGCGTCTTACTGTATAAAGGGGAATCGGATTACGAGGAAGATTTTTATACGGTAAAAGGAGTTTTTATATGAAAAAATGGTTGTGTGTATTGCTTACTATGATAACAATTACGGCACTTGCAATGCCGGTATCTGCAACGGAACGGCCCATCGAGGAGACCACCGAAACCGAAGAAACAACGGAAACAGAAAGTGACAGCGAAGAAGCTGTAACGGAAACCAAACCTTTCCTCGCTTTGGGTGCAGACCTTACAGAGGAACAGAAGGCTGTGGTTTTATCCGAGCTTGGAATTGCCGGAGAAGACCTGTCTCAATACAATGTGATTTACATCACCAACGATATGGAACATGAGTATCTGGATGATAAAATAGACAGCAGCCTGATCGGAACCAGATCCTTATCCAGTGTTCTTGTAAAAGAACAGCCGGCGGGAAGCGGTCTCCGTGTTACCACGAAAAATATCAATTACTGTACCATCAGCATGTATAAAAATGCATTGATTACTTCCGGTGTGGAAGATGCGGAAATTATTATTGCCGCACCTACATCCATTTCGGGAACCGCAGCTTTAATCGGTGCCATGAAAGCCTATGAAAACATGTCCGGCGAAAGCCTTTCTGCAGAGGCACAGGATGTTGCCATGGAAGAACTTGTGGTACTGGGAGAACTGATAAACGGTGTGGAAGATTCCGAACTCATGGCGGAGTTTCTTGACTACATCAAAGCAGAAGTAATTGCCAAAGGCATTACGGATGAAGAAAGCATCTCAACGGTAATTGATGCTGCCCAGGAACAGTTCGGTATTACCCTTTCCGAAGAAAACAAGGATAAAATTATCGAACTGATGGGCAAAATCGGAGAGCTGGACATTGACCCGGGTAAGCTTTTGGAACAGGCGGGAGATTTGTATGATAAATACGGCGAAACCGTCCTTGCGGAAGCCAAAGAACTGATGGACGAGGTTTTTACGGAGGAAGTAAAACAATCCATCTGGACTGCCATAAAAGATTTCTTTTCTAATCTCTGGAAGGTGATTTGGGGCAGAATTACCGGAAGTAACGAATAAGGAGTGATTGCATGGAATTTCCTTACACCGTCCGCAGGGCGAAAAAAGACGAATGGGAAGAAGCCATGGCTGTTGCCTGGCGTACTTTTATG
This sequence comes from Lachnospiraceae bacterium, assembly GCA_017473905.1. Taxonomy (GTDB): domain Bacteria; phylum Bacillota; class Clostridia; order Lachnospirales; family Lachnospiraceae; genus UBA3766. The sequence continues at coordinate 32,379 of JAFUJA010000021.1, forward strand.
AAATTTGAAGCGGATGATTATACGGAAGAGGGTATTCAAAGCTTTTCGGATTTTATTTCCGGTGAGAGACTCCGGAAGATGTTTCTCCTGGGGGAATATCATTTGTGGGTAGCCCTGGACGGAGATAACATCATCGGACTGATTTCCATGCGGAACAGAAGACATATTTCCCTGCTTTTTGTAGAGGAGAAATACCATAAAAAAGGTGTGGGTACCGCTCTGATGAAGGAGCTTTGGACTTACCTGCGTGCCAACAGGGAAACCTGTTGTACCGTAAACGGGGCACCTTATGCCGTAGGCTTTTATCATCGTCTTGGTTTTGAAGACAGGGATAAGGAGCAGACGGAAGAGGGCATCCGTTTTACCCCTATGATAAAACATTTGACTTAAGGAGGAGTACAAATGAATGCTTTAACGGATCCTAACGGATGGTTTGTCCGTTTTACCAGCAGACTTCTGGATTTGATAGTGCTGGGGGCTCTTACCATGGTTTGTTGCATTCCGGTTGTTACCATCGGTGCGGCATTGTCTGCCAATCATGCGGTAACCATTAACATGGCACTGCAAAAGGATACCTACCTTTTTGCCAATTATTTTTCTGCTTTTGGGAAGAATTTCAAAAAGGCTACGGCAATCTGGCTGATTTGTCTTGCAGGCATCTGTCTGGTGGGCGCTAATTTTTATCTGCTGCTTACGAAGGCGGAGCTTCTGGGAGATACCCTGCAGACCGTATTATTTGTTGCAGGCTGTCTGCTTGCTGTGTTGCTGGCATTTGTGATTGAGTTCGCATTTCCCCTGCAGGCCCGGTTTGAAAATAAAATCGGCGTGACTCTGAAAAATGCATTTTTCATCAGTCTTGCCAAGTTCCCTACCGCATTTACCATGCTGGTGGTGCATGTGCTTCTGGTTCTGGTTGCGGCATTTTTTACCGTACTGATTCCGGTGGTCATTTATGTGGAATTTGCCTTTGTGACATATTTTATGGCATTTAGTTATATCAAGGTTTTTGCTTCTCTGGGAGACAAGGAGGCAGCACAGGTGCTGGGATATGCCAAGGAAGAGGATAAGGATTCCGATGAGGGAGAAGAATCCGATAAAAAAGAAGAAGTTACGGAAGTAAAAGCTGAAGAGGAAACCGACAACGGGGAATCCGAATCTGAGGAAAAGAAAGCCGTAGAAGAAACAACGGAAGCATAAAATTGTCAACTCGACAATCTGCACAATAAAATTTGCAATGAGTGTACAAATTGTCCTCTAAAAAAGGGGAAAAGAAGTGCAAGTAGCAATTTTTACAAGGATTTTCGAAAAAATTGTGTAATTGTGGCATAGCATTTAAAAGCACTTTTCGATATACTCTTAACAGTAAGATTTTTAATCTAATATTCTAGGAGGAAAAAACAATGGCAGGATTATCCTTAAAAAACGTATGTAAAGTATATCCTAACGGATTTGAAGCGGTTAAAGATTTCAATCTTGATATCGCTGATCAGGAGTTCATCATCTTCGTAGGACCTTCAGGATGTGGTAAGTCTACTACACTCCGTATGATCGCTGGTCTTGAAGACATCAGCTCCGGTGAATTAAGAATCGGTGACAGACTTGTTAACGAAGTAGAACCTAAGGACAGAGATATCGCGATGGTATTCCAGAACTACGCTCTGTATCCTCATATGTCAGTATATGACAACATGGCTTTCGGTCTTAAGTTAAGAAAAGTTCCGAAAGATGAAATCGATAAAATGGTTAAAGAAGCAGCTAAGATCCTTGACTTAACTCCACTTCTTGATCGTAAGCCTAAGGCTCTGTCAGGTGGTCAGAGACAGCGTGTTGCTATGGGACGTGCTATCGTTCGTAATCCTAAGGTATTCCTTATGGA
>JAFUJA010000022.1 GCA_017473905.1 Lachnospiraceae bacterium
ATAAAATTGATTTCCATCCCCTGATTCTGACCCGATGCCGTTTCAATTGCATCTTCCTCAATGGAATAAACAGTTCCTTTTACCGGAGTACGGAATGAAAGTTTCTCTTCCGTTCCTGTTTCAATATATATTCTGTCAGGAATACGATTCCATTCATAAATATAAAATACAATACCCAGGGAAATACAACCGCCAATCAAACCACCTGCTAAAAGCATATATAATTTACGTTTCATACATTGCCTCCATAAAATGATTTTCCTTATAAAGGAATACAGTAGGAATTTTCTATGAAGTAAAAAAGGACGCTGACTGCGTCCTTTTTAGTATGTGTAATTCTTATTTTTTTAATTATCCATTTTATGTTTTTTTGCTTGTTCACGGAGTTCTTTTGCATTATCCATGGCAGCATCGGAACGGATTCCTCCACCAAGAAGTCTTGCAAGTTCTTCCAGCGTTCCGTTTTCATCCAACGGCACAATTGAAGTTTCGGATTTTCCGTTTTTTTCTTCTTTTATGATATTAAAATGTGTGTCGGCCATGGCAGCAATCTGAGGTAGATGCGTAATGGAAATAACTTGATGTTCCCTTGCAAGTGATGCTAATTTTTCTGCAACTTTCCAAGCAGTCTTGCCGCTGATTCCACTGTCAATTTCATCAAAAATCAAAGTATTGATTTCATCTCTCCTTGCTGAAATTGTTTTCACCGCCAGCATAATTCTGGAAAGTTCACCGCCGCTTGCCACCTGTGCAAGCGGTTTTAGAGGTTCTCCGGGATTAGTGGAAATCAAGAAGGAAACTCCATCCGCTCCGTTTATGCCCGGTTCATTTAATTCCGTAAAAGCAATCTCAAATTTAGCCTGAAGGAAATTTAAATCTTCCAAAGCATCCATAATTTCTTTTTCTAATTTGGAGGCTTCAGTCTTTCTCAATTCTCTTAAGATTCCGGCGATGTGGGATACTTCATCCCTTGCAGCTTCAAAATCTTTTTCCAGTTTTTCTTTTTCTTCAGAAAGATTTTCAAGAAAAGCAATTCTTTCCCGCTTCTTTTCTTCGTATAAAAGTACCTCTTGAATATTTTTACCATATTTCATCTGAAGATGATTGATTAAATCAACTCTTTCCCGCACGGAAGAATATTCTCTTTCATCAAAACTGATTTCCTCAAGAAAACTTTCCATTTCCGCAATCAAATCAGTAAGTTCTATATCAAAGCGATCCAGTCTGGATGTAAAATCTTCCACACTTTCATCATCCTGGGCACTTCCGCGTAATTCACGAATGGAATGCTCCAATGAAGATACACAGGAATGGTCTGCATGATTTAATAAAAACAATGCCCCGGAAACGGATTTGGTAAGCTTTTCTGCACTTTCCATACGTTTTAATAACTTTTCCAAGTCTTCCAGTTCACCATCAACAAGTTTTGCTGCTGCAATTTCGTCCGCTTCAAATCTTGCAAAAGAAAGCTCTCTTTCCCGCTCAGACTCAGATAATTCAGGGGCTTCCAGCTGATATTTAAAGGAAATATATTTATCGTATGCCTTTCGATAGTCCTTTAAACAGGCTCCAACCTCATCTCCGCCAAAAGAATCCAAAATAGCAAGATGTTTTTTGGGTTGTAACAGGCTTTGATAATCATGTTGACCGTATACATCAAGTAAAATCGGTGCAAGTTCTTTTAACTGTGCGGCGCTGACGGTCTCTCCGCATACCTTGTTTACGCTTCTGCTCTCCATGATTTTTCTTTGTAAAATCAGGATATCTCCTTCTTCCAAAGGCAAATCCATATCAAGCACAGCCCGACGTTGCTGTTCATTTTCAAGCTGAAAAACAAGCTCAACCAAAGCATACTCTGCCCCATGACGAATCATGGATTTATCCGCTTTGGAACCAAGTGCCAGATTCACGGAACCAAGCAATACCGACTTACCCGCACCGGTTTCGCCGGTCAGGATATTCAGTCCCTTCTTGAAATCAACTTCCGCTTCATCAATAAGCGCAAAATTTTTAACATGTAACTGTAATAACATAATGCCTCCTTTTACTAACCCTCTCTCGACAAATCTACGGCATATATCTAAAAGGATGCTTTAATCATATCATTAATTTTAGACTTTACTTCAAGGGCATCTTCCGAGCTCCGAAGTGCTGCCATTATAGTATCATCACCGGCTATGCTACCGACAATTTCACGAAAATGCATGGCATCTAAGGCAGCCGCTACAGCCATCGCCATACCGGATGCGGTTTTAATAACAAGAATATTCTGTGCAGTATCCACCGACACAAGACCGTCCTTAAAAATACGGATATATTTCTCACGAAGACGCTCATCATCATTTTTATGAACTACATATTTTTGCTTTCCTTTTCCTCTTGATATTTTGGTCAGATTTAACTCTTTAATATCTCTGGAAATAGTTGCCTGTGTAACTTTAAAACCGGCTTCCGTCAGTCTGCTGACCAACTCTTCCTGGGTATCAATATCAAATTCTTCTATTAATTGAATAATTTTCTGTTGTCTTGTCTGCTTCATTCCGAATTTTATTCCTCAATCATTTTTCTGTGTAATGTTTCAAGAAAGCTCAACTGGTTCATACGAATCAAAGTTACTGTTTTTTCTGATTTCGAAACAACAACACAATCATTTTCCTGTAATTTCACACGGTCACAACCGTCAAAATTTACCTCAACAAGCTGCTCTAAGTCTGCAGAATGAGGAGCTAAAATCCTTACGGAAACCTCATTATCTGCTCTTAAAACAAAACTTTTATTCATCATGGTATGAGGTGAAATCGGTGTAACAACACAAACATCTGCTCCCGGAGCAATCACAGGACCGCCTGCGGATAAATTATAAGCGGTAGATCCCGTAGGGGTGGCAAGAATTACACCATCTGCTTTATATTGCTTTAAAACTTTTCCGTTAACGGATATCTCATAATTTAAAACCTGAAGAAAGCCGCCGCGGGTTATCACAACATCATTTAATGCATCTGCTTCAAAAATCACCTTACCGTCACGAATCACATGACCCGAAAGCATCATACGGTCTTCCAGTTCAAAAGTATTGTCACAGAGAGCATCCATTACCTCTTGATAATTCTCTCTTTCCACTTCTGCAAGATAGCCGATATGTCCCATATTAATACCAATCATGGGAATATGGGAATTTTCAATTAATTTAGCAGTTCTGAGAATTGTACCATCACCACCGAGAACAACAATACAATCAAATAATTCTCCGTCCTCAAGAAGATTTCCCGAAGTCCGGTTTTCCGGTACCATCACTTTAACACTTTTATTTTTACTTTCCAGATAACTTTTAATCTCGTTGGTAAAAGCAAGTTCCTTATCTTTATGACGATTTGTTATGAGCAAAAAAGACTCCATACTAAAACTCCCCCATATGTGCATCATGAAAGCTGTTCGTGAGAACGGGCAACAATATCATTGATTTTATCCATCCATTCCGAAGACAAAGAAGAATCCGAAGGTGTGGGTTCCTTACTTTCTTTCCGAATGTATGCAAGATATTCAATATTTCCTTCCGGACCGCGAATCGGTGAAAAATCAAGGTCAATCAACTGAAACCCGATTTCTCCCATTGCCCCCAGAACAGAAACCAACACTTCCTTATGTACCTGAGGGTCCCTTACAACCCCCTTCTTTCCTACTTTCTCCTTTTCGGTTTCAAACTGGGGTTTTACCAGACAAACCATTTCTGCACCTTCTTTTAAAAGCGCAAAAGCTGGAGGAAGAATTTTCTTTAAGGATATAAAAGAAACATCCACGGATGCAAAATCCAGGTCATCCTGAATATCCTCTCTGACCATATAGCGGAAATTAGTTTTTTCCATGCAGACAACTCTTGGATCATTGCGAAGTTTCCACGCCAATTGTCCGTGTCCCACATCCACTGAATACACCTTTTCCGCACCGTTTTGAAGCATACAGTCGGTAAAACCACCCGTAGAAGCACCAATGTCCATGCAAACCATATTTTCAAAACTCAAACCATATTTTTCAATGGCTTTTTCAAGTTTTAAGCCGCCCCGGCTTACATAACGCAACGTTGCACCGCGAACTTCTACCTTGGCAGTTTCCTCGTCAAAAAGGTCACCTGCTTTATCCTCTTTCTGGTCATTTACATATACAATTCCGGACATAATGTATGCTTTGGCTTTTTCTCTGGACTCTGCCAGTCCTTTTTTTACCAAAAGTACATCAAGACGTACCTTCATTTTATTCGTCCTTCCATTCTTTTATAATCTTATCCGTAATACTCTCTGCATCGATTCCGAGTTCTTTACGTAAAATATCCACATTACCGTGTTCCACATACGCATCAGGAATCGCAACGGTCAGCAGTTTCACATTGTTATCCAAAGTATCCGCGTAATCCCGCACTTTTTCACCGAAACCGCCGCTTGCAACATTTTCTTCCATGGTTACAATGAGAGAATGATTTTTCATGGCTTCTCTTACGGCTTCTTCATCAATGGGTTTTACAAATCTGGCATTGATTAAACTGCAGGAAAGCCCTTTTTCTTTCAGGGAATCCCGAACTTCTTCCGCAATTTTAACCATACCGCCAACTGCCATAAGGCAAATATCTTTTTCCTGATAAATCCATTCACTTTTTCCGTAAGAAACAGGTGCCCTGAATTCATAAAGACCTTCATACGCCAATCCTCTGGGATAGCGCAATGCAATGGGACCGTTAAAATTCACGGCAAACTTAAGCATGTCCGAAAGTTCCCATTTATTTTTAGGAGCCATAACAGTCATATTCGGAATCGAAGATAAATAGGATAAATCAAAGATACCCTGATGGGTTTCTCCGTCGCTTCCTACAATACCCGCTCTGTCAATGGCAAATACAACAGGTAAATTCTGTATACAGACATCATGTAAAATCTGATCGTAAGCTCTTTGTAAAAAAGAGGAATACACTGCCACAATGGGTTTTAACCCGGAAGCAGCAAGACCTGCGGCAAATGTTACTGCATGGGCTTCTGCAATCCCAACATCAAAAAACCGGTCCGGATACATATTACGGAACCGTTTTAATCCCGTTCCGTCAGGCATGGCTGCGGTAACAGCCACAACGGATTCATTTCTGTCCCCGAGTTTACACATAACAGTAGAAAAAATATCCGTATAATTGGGGCTTGTTCTCTTCTTTGCCGGCAATCCGGTTTCAATGGCAAAAGGCTCCGTTCCGTGAAATCTGGAAGGATGACGCTCTGCAGGAAGATACCCTTTTCCCTTCTGGGTCATAACATGCACAAGAACAGGCTCTTTACAACGTTTGGCTTCCTTAAAAGCACGAACCATTGCAGGAATATTATGCCCGTCCACGGGACCGATATATGTGATACCCATTTCCTCAAAAAACATTCCCGGAATCACAAGCTGTTTAAAACTGCTTTTAGCCTTCTGGATTCCGTGAATCATATTTTTACCTCTGGGCATGTTTTTTAATTTATTTTTTACTTCATCTTTTAATTCAATATATGCCTTAGCGGTACGAATCTGATTTAAGTAAGAGGAAACACCTCCTACATTCTCGGAAATAGACATATTATTATCATTTAAAACAATAATAAAAGGAGCTTCCGTCTTTCCTGCATTGTTTAAGGCTTCGTATGCCATACCACCGGTCAGGGAACCATCACCGATTACGGAGACAACGGTATTATTCTTTCCCTGCAGGGTACGTGCCACAGCCATACCAAGGCCTGCAGAAATGGATGTCGAACTGTGTCCCGTATCGAAGGCATCACAATCGCTTTCTTTGGTTTTCGGAAAACCGCTCATTCCGCCAAACTGACGCAGTGTTTCAAAACCTTCCCTGCGTCCGGTCAAAAGTTTATGGGTATAGGACTGATGTCCCACATCCCATATCAGTTTATCTTCCGGAAAATCCATGCATAAATGAAGGGCAATTGTCAATTCAACCGTTCCGAGATTGGAAGCAAGATGCCCTCCCGTGATACTGATTTTATTGATAAGAAATTCCCTGATTTCTGCCGCAAGATTCTCAAGATTTTCTTTCGGAATCTTTTTGACATCATTGGGATTTTTTATTTTATCCAAATACATCTTCCTGAAATCCTCCACGTAGGATGATAAAACTACCTGTCACGGGTGATAAGACTGCTTATCAGCGCACTTAAAAATTCGTTGTTACCGGGAAGGGTATCAAGTAAAGTAATCGCCTCTCCGGATAAACGTTTCTGTTCTTTGTCAGAAGCCTCAAGCCCTTCCAAAGTAACATATGTAATCTTCTGATTCTTTTCATCGCTTCCGATGGGTTTTCCCAGTAATTCCTCATTGCCGATTTTATCTAAAATATCATCCTGAATCTGGAATGCCACACCGATATTATAACCGATTTGTTCCATTTTCATTACCTGTTCTTCCGTTGCTCCCGCAAGAACGGCTCCAATGGTTAAAGCAGCCTGAATCAGTGCCGCTGTTTTGTTTTTATGAATAAAAAGCAACTCTTCTTTTGTCACTTCTGTTTTCTGTTCTGCCTGAATATCAGCCATCTGTCCGCCAATCATGCCGTAAATTCCTGCCTTATTGGAAAGCTTGCGAAAGGCTTTTGATTTACGCATAAGCATCTCTGCATTTTCTTCTGATGCCATGGAATCCGCCACAAGTTCAAAAGCAAGATTTAACAAGCCGTCTCCGGCGAGAATTGCGGTTGCTTCATCAAACTGTTTGTGGTTCGTAAGACGTCCTCTTCTGTAATCATCATTATCCATTGCAGGTAAATCATCATGAATCAATGAATAAGTATGAATCATCTCAAGGGCAGTCATAAACGGTTTTACATCTGCTTCACGTTCTCCGCAGAAAAGACGATAACTTTCCAGCATCATCATGGGACGAAGTCTCTTACCGCCGGCAAAGAAACTGTACTTCATGGCATCAACCACTCTTTGGGAATAGCTCTCGTTTACAACCGGAAACTGTTCCTTTAATATCAGTTCCACTTCCTCAACATGACGGGATAATTCTGTTTTAAAATCTATCATTCTGTTTCCACTCCCATTTTACTCAGTCAAATACTTGTCTTTTTCCAAATCGGTAAATACTTCCGTTTTACCGTCTTCCATTAGTTTCAGAACTTTCTTTTCCACTTTATCAATGCTTTTATCACATTCTTTTAAAAGTTCCATACCCTTACTGTATTTATCAAAAGCATCTTCGATGCTGATATCATCTTTCTCCAGTTCTAAAAGGAGTTCTTCAATTGCTACAAAATTTTCTTCCAATGTTTTTGTTTTCTTCTCAGCCATCTTTTATCCTCTCAATTTCATCTAAAAAGATTCTTCCGCCGGCAAACACTCTGTCACGGTTGCTTTTGCTTCACCGTCCTGCATACGAAGAACAAGCACATCACCCGGCTTCATATTTTTAACTGCAGAGATTCTCTTCCCGTCTTCGTTGGAAAGATATGCCATACCGCTGCTTAACCGCTTTGCCGGAGATAAGGCATGAAGTCTTTCTGCAATCAGACCAAGTCTGTTTCGCTTATCTTTCATAACACGAAGAATATCCCCATCCAACTTTTCACCCAGACGAATACAGTTCATTCTGTGTTCTTTCACTTTAGATACGGGTGAAGCTGCAATAAATTGTTGCTTTTTCAAAGAAATATTCATTTTAGCGGAATGCAAATGACGTTCCATATTTTTATGCAATAGAGTCTTGTATTCCTCAAGTGCCCGTTCCGTCAGGGCAAACTCTTCCACTGCAAGCTCTGCCGCCGCCGAAGGGGTTGCTGCTCTTTTATCCGCCACAAAATCGGCTATGGTAAAATCCGTCTCATGCCCTACTGCCGAAATTACGGGCACGGCACATTGAAAAATCGTATGGGCAACCATTTCATCATTAAATCCCCAAAGATCTTCCATGGAACCGCCGCCTCTGCCTGCAATAATCACATCAACACCATACTCTTCCAGGGCATGAATGCCTGCCACTATACTTGCAGGTGCATCTTCTCCCTGTACAATAGCCGGATATAAAACAAGCTGCACATAAGGATTTCTTCTTCTGGCAACGGATATAATATCACGTACTGCCGCACCTGTAGGGGCCGTAACAATTCCCAGCGTTTTAACATGCTTCGGAATCGGTCTTTTAAACTCAGCATCAAACATTCCCTGCTCGGAAAGTTTCTTTTTTAGATTTTCAAATGCAAGAAATAAATCACCCTCGCCATCCCGCTCAGCCGATTTTACATAAATCTGATATTTACCATCGCGTACATAGGCTTCAATACTGCCCCGTACAACAACTTTCTGACCATCTTCCAACCGGAATTTCAATCCATGTCTGTGACCTGCAAAAAGGACACAGGCTATCGCCGCGCCCTCTTCTTTTAAGGTAAAATACACATGACCGGTAGAATGATATTTACAGTTGCTCACTTCTCCCCGTACGGAAATATCCGGCAACAGATAATCCTGGGAAAACATATTTTTAATGTATTGATTCACCTGTAAAACAGAATACACGCTTCCCATGATTATTACCCCTGTTTATTCTTTGGAAAATTTCGCAAGAACACCATTTACAAAAGAAGGTGCCTCATCCTGACCGAATTTCTTGGCAAGTTCAACTGCTTCATTAATCGCAACGGAAACGGGAACGGCATCATCATACTTCATTTCATAGATAGCAAGACGAATGATTGCAAGTTCAACTTTACCAAGACGGTCTGTTGTCCATCCGGAGGTCTGTTCATTAATCATGGAATCAATCTCAGGAATTTTCTCACGAATCAATTCAAATTTCTCGGATATGTACTTGATATCCTTCTCGGATGCAGGCTTTAAAACCTCATCTTCCGTTGCATCCTGGGAATTTTCGAAATAATTCGCAATCTGCTCCGGAATCTCTTCCGCCGCATTAAATTCCACCATAAAAACCAATTTAAAAATTTGTTCTCTTTGTTCTCTACGTCCCATATTTTCTCCATTTATATGAAATGTCTCCCAGTCAGGGAGACATTCCGATTTTCATTTTATTCGAATTTAGGTAAAAGCACGGAAGAAATCCGTACATTTACATCTACCACTTCAAGACCTGTCATTGTTTCAATGGAAGTCTTTACTCTTTCCTGAACTTTACGACTGGTTTCAGGCACATTATAAACACTGTCAATTCCGACAGAAACATCTACTTTTGCCTGTCTGCCGTTAATTTCCACGCGAACACCCTTAGGTGCTTTACGTACACCACGTTTTACAACCTCTTTTACATTCTTGTCCGCAATGCTCACAACACCATCAACTTCAGTTGCTGCCAAGGCTGCAATAACAGGAACAACATCATCTGCAATACGCAATGAACCGATTTTTGCACTAGCTTCTTTCGCCATTTTATCTCCTCCTCAATGTCTTTTGTCTCCACTTTTATAAAAAACATCAATATAAGTCTTTCACATACACGATAATTATAGCAAATTTTATGCTTTTTGCCTAGACCTTTAAAACAAAAACGTATAAGTATGCATAATTTCATTGTATGTAAAGTTCAACGAGACGACATTTTCATCCAGATAGTCAAAAATATGATTTTCATCAATCAAATGTCTGCGTACTTCCCGATAGGTTTCTTCGTCCTTACAGCGAAAAGCCACATACGGCAATTCATTAAATGCCTCTGTTCCAAAGATAGCAAGAAACTCTTCTGCGGATACTTCTTCCACATACAGCTTTTCTTTTACATAAAAATTATACTGGTCCGAAACACATCTGGGAATGGGAATCCGACTATCAATCACATGAGTATTACTCAAATCATCATTGGTAACAAAAAGATAATCATAATTTAAGGAAATCAGCTGGTCTGCGCCGTTTATATGACTTAAATATGAGGAATCTCCCCATGTTGCATCCACAAAATAATACGCATTTCCCGTATCCACAAGGTTCCAGGAATGTGCCTCTCCGTTAACGGAATGACCATATACAATGCAGGACTCAATCCCTAATTCACGTAATAAGTACTGTACTGCCCTGGAATACCCCATACATACGGATTTTCCGTATAAAAATACAGAGCAGATATTCTGGTCATCTTTCGAATTCAGTTCATATTCCGTATTCAGTATCACATACTCATACACATGCTTTACTTTATCATAAACAGAAGAATTCATTGCAATTCCTGCAAGAGCATTTGTGGAATATTCATTGATTTTCCCAACACAGGCATCCGCTTCGTCTTTGCTCATGGTATAGACAGGCTCGTAAATGATACGGCAAACGGTGTCTCCAAGAAGCATTTTGGTATAGATACAACCGTTCGCATAAAAAAGCTCCGGACAATCCAGATAAACACAATGTTCTACATATTCAAGAATTTCCGGATCGGTTTCACACAAAGGTACTTCACTGTGATGTCCCGCAAGAATCAAATACAATTCTGCATATAACTGCTTTTCATCCGGTTTTAGAAGAGAAAATGCATATCTGTTCTCCAATAAACCCATTTGATTTAAAATTGCCTGATTGGTAAGTCCCGCAGCGTGGCGCACATCCCAATCTTCCGCTTTTAATCCGGCTTTTACAATAATCCCTTCCATCTCCCCCTCCGGATTCGGAATTACTGCTTCTCCATCTTTTCCCTTCAGATTTTTCGCTTTTACCTGTATTGCTCCAAAGAAAGATTCCTGCTTTTCCATACTTTCTTTCCGGAACCATCCTTCTTCCCTGTATGCATACCAAAGAAGGGCAACACAAAACAAAAGACCGATTGAAACAATCCCGGGAACGATAAAATTTCGGATTTTATTCATACTATTCCCGGCCGAATTCAGAAAGGACAAGGCCAGGATTACGATCCTGGGTCATACCCACACTCCATGCGTTAATAAATAAAAGAAGGGGATTACCACGCATGTCTTTTACCTTCTTCATATCGGATGTACCGACAATCTTTGCAACATCCGTATCTTTGCTTTCAATCCAACGAATATGTTCATACGGAAGAGGTTCCATACGTATATCCACGTTATATTCGTTTTCCAGACGATATTTTAAAACTTCAAACTGCAGAACACCTACAACGCCTACAATGATTTCTTCCATACCTGTGTTAAATTCCTGGAATACCTGAATGGCACCTTCCTGTGCAATCTGTGTGATACCCTTCATAAACTGTTTTCTCTTCATGGTATCCACCTGACGTACCCTCGCAAAATGTTCGGGGGCAAAAGTAGGAATCCCTTCATAGGCGAATTTCTTGGAAGCTGTACAAAGGGTGTCTCCGATGGAGAAAATACCCGGATCAAACACACCGATGATATCACCTGCATAAGCCTCATCCAGAATTTTACGTTCACTTGCCATAATCTGCTGGGGCTGTGAAAGACGCATGCTCTTTCCGCCCTGTACATGATAAACTTCCTTTGCCGCTTCAAACTTACCGGAGCATATTCTCATAAAAGCAATTCTGTCACGGTGAGCCTTATTCATGTTAGCCTGAATTTTAAATACAAAGGCAGAGAAATCATTTTCACAGGGGTCTATCAGTCCGCAATCCGCTTTACGGGGCAAAGGATTTGTTGCCATTTTTAAGAATTCCTGCAAAAAGATTTCCACGCCGAAGTTTGTAAGTGCAGAACCGAAAAATACAGGTGTAAGCTTACCGCTTCTAACCTCATCCAAATCAAATTCCACACTGGCTCCGTCAAGAAGTTCAATTTCATCACGTAAAGTCTGATATGCTTCTTCTCCGATAATTTTAACAAGTTCTTCTTCGTTATCCAGGGAAATACACTCTGTTACACCTTCTTTGGTTCCTTTTTCCGTATCAGAAAAAAGAACTACCTGTCTGCCTGCTCTGTCATATACTCCCTTAAAAGCCTTACCGCTTCCGATGGGCCAGTTTACGGGGCATGTGGCAATGCCAAGTTCCTTCTCGATTTCATCAAGTAACTCAAAAGTATCATTGGCATCACGGTCCAACTTGTTGATAAACGTAAAAATAGGAATGCCTCTCATACCGCAAACCTTAAAAAGTTTACGCGTCTGTGCTTCCACACCTTTGGAAGCATCAATTACCATGACTGCAGAGTCTGCCGCCATCAGGGTACGATAAGTATCCTCCGAGAAATCCTGATGTCCGGGGGTATCCAGAATATTAATACAATATCCATCGTATTCGAACTGTAAAACAGATGAAGTAACGGAAATACCTCTCTCCTTTTCAATTTCCATCCAGTCGGAAACCGCATGTCTTGCAGTAGCTTTTCCTTTTACGCTGCCGGCCAGATTAATGGCACCACCATATAAAAGGAATTTCTCCGTTAATGTTGTTTTACCCGCATCCGGGTGGGAAATAATCGCAAACGTTCTTCTGCGGTTTACTTCTTGATTCAGGTTACTCACTTACTTCTCCTCCGTAGTTTAAGCTTTTCTATCATTTTTCCCATTTGGGGAATTTTATTCATCTATAAAAGGGATTTTGTACCGGGCATAGGCTTTTCACCCAGCCATTCCAAAACCGTGGCACTGATATCCGCAAAGGTATCTCTTGTACCCAGATTACCGGGATTCACGGCCGGACCGTAAATCAATACCGGTGTATGTTCCCTTGTATGGTCGGTAGAAACCGTATATCCGGGGTCACAGCCATGGTCTGCCGTAATGATTAAAATATCTTCTTCTTTTAATTTACCTAGAAATTCCGGAAGTCTTGCATCAAATTCCGCCAACGCTTTGGCATATCCGTCCACATCGTTTCTGTGGCCGTAAAGCATATCAAAATCTACAAGATTCACGAAACAAAGACCATTAAATTCACGGTCCATCCGTTCAGACATTTTATCCATTCCGTCTGCATTGCAGGTGGTGTATACATAATCCGTAATTCCTCTTCCCGCAAAAATATCATTAATCTTTCCTACAGAAAGCACATCGTATCCTTTTTCTTTCAGGATATCCAGCATTGTGGTTCCCGGAGGTGTAAGGGAATAATCATGTCTTCTTGAAGTACGGGTAAAATTCCCCTTCTCTCCGATAAAAGGTCTGGCAATAACTCTGCCCACCCCATGTTCACCCTGTAAAAGTTCTCTGGCAATATGGCAGTACTCATAAAGCTTCTCAACGGGAACAATATCCTCATGAGCCGCAATCTGAAATACACTGTCTGCGGAAGTATATACAATCAATGCTCCCGACTTCATATGCTCATCCCCGTAATCCGCAATTACTTTCGTGCCGGAATATGGCTTGTTACACAAGGTTTTACATCCTGTACGAGCCTCAAATTCCTCTATTACCTCACGGGGAAAACCCTCCGGATAAACCGGAAGGGGTTGTTTTGAAATAAGACCGGCAATTTCCCAATGACCGATTGTGGTATCTTTTCCCTTAGACGCTTCTTTCATACGGCAAATCACCGCTTCCGGAGTTCCTGTCTCTTTGCAGACTGTAACTCCGTCAATGTGAAACAAGCCGAGTTTTGCCATATTGGGCATGTCAAAAAAGGCACTTTTAGAAACAGATGCAATGGTATTTGCTGTTGCATCTCCGTATTCTGCGGCATCCGGAAGTTCACCGATTCCAAAGCTGTCCAAAACCACCAAAAATACTCTTTTCATTTTATGTACCTCCCTTTTATGACTTTTACCTCACATATTGTATCATAAACCCTTTTAAAAAGCATCTTTTTCTTTCGATAAAATATTGCAAATCAGTGCTAATTTGTGACAGGCGTAATTACAATATTTTCTGCAGAGATACCTGCTTTACGCTGAACAATATCAATTATCTGCGCTCTGTGAATATCTGACAGGGATTCGCTGGCAATGCACACATCCGCAGTTTCTCCCGTAATACTTACAACCGCATTTTTAAATCCCTTGGATTCCAGAAGAATTTCCGATGACATTTCACGCTCCGCAATATCCGTAAGGGAAATCATAGTTGCAACCGCTTCACTTTTCTGTTCTTCACTCAGGGATGCATTATCAATAATACTCTGTAAAAGTTCCTTATTTTTGGCCCGGATCTGCTCTTTTGCAAGACGGGCGTCTGCAAGATTATTTACTGCTGTAACAGAAGTAAAAACGGCTTCTCCCGGAACTTCATCAATGTTAAGCTCGGTACCTTCCTCGTTCAGAGCCACATCCCCTTCTTCGCCCTCAAGAATGCCTTCAACCGCATCACTGTCAACTGCCTGTGAGATAAAAGCGTTTAAGCCCTCTGTTTCCATGGCGGAAAGGGTATCCATATCCGCATCGGATAAATACTCGTCATCTGCTTCCACATAATCCGAATCCAGACTTGCAATATCTTCTAAAGAAATGTCCATCATTGCCACTTCTTCGCTTTCTGAAGCTGCATTCTCTCCTTTTTCTTCTCCCTTATCCAGAAAATTTAAGTATCCGGCCACTGCAATCATCAGTGCAAGGGATGCAATCATAATCTGATTTCTTCCAAATAATTTTTTCATGCTCGTTCTCCTTTTTTTATTTTACCCCTTACGGGGCAACCCTGCCTTTCACTACTTTAATCTTATGTGTCTCCACCGGAAATAATACCTGAATCACATCATGAATCAGAAGCACTTTATCGCTTTCCATGTTTTCTCCGCAAATTACCAGTATTCCATAAACGTTACCTTCTTCCGTCTCTCCCAGCCAGTCAGTTTCCCCGTCATGATATGTAATCATAACCTGTACCTCACCCACCCCCTCCAGAGAAGATAATGCATTTGCAAGCTTTTGCTCCATATCCGTATTGCCTGTTGAAATCTGTTCCAAAATCCTGTTTTCGGAATCTACCGGACTCTTCTTGTCTTTTACGGGAATCATAAAAATAAAAATCAGTAATCCCACGCAAACCAGTAAAATCATGTACTCTTTTGCAGTTCTTTTTTTACATATAAAATCTTTTATTTTACTCACTTACCGATTCCTCCAGCATTTCCATCCAAATTCCGTCAACACTTTCTTCCAGCGCGGTTCTGATTCCTTCATTATCAAATACGGATGCTCCCGTATCCCAGGCATTTTGACCGGAAGCCGCTTCAAACTCCTGTTCACAGGTTTCCAGATAGTCTTGGAATTCAGTTACCGTATCCTCAGAAAACAGCTTAAAAACCGGCATTGCAAGTATTACAACGGTTATGATGCCGCAAATGGTTTTTATGTATTTTTCATATTCCTTTGACGGGCAAAACTGAATAATCAAGTGGGAAACAGCCATGAATATTCCCATATTTTTCATTCCTTCCAATATATCCCTCATAAAACCTCCTTCTTTTATGCGGTAACCGCTACAAGGGCTATTACAACAAGAAATACGGCAGCAGTTACCAGACAGGCTTTTAAAAGCAGGTAACATGCCTTTGAAATCTGCTCCGCACATCTTGCAAACCGTTTCTCTTCCATCATTCCGATGGTGGCACTGATTAATTGCAGTGCAAACGCAATTACAAGAATTTTACACATTGGTGCACAAAGTAAAATAATTAAAAGAATCAAAAAAGCGATTCCCAGACCGCTTTTTATCAACACTGCGGAAGCCACAAGAACGGAAGAAACGGAATCCGTAAAATCCCCCACTCCGGGAATGGCACCGATTGTTTTACGGAAAGTTGTGTAATTCATTCCGTCCACCGCCCCGTGAAGGATTTTTTTCATGACACCGATGCCGGCAACCACCGTAAGTCCGCCTTTCAATAGAAGGTTTACACCCTTCTGAAGCATTTTTATAAAACCGTCGAACCGGTCTTCTCCCGAAAGACCGCTTAAAACCGACAAATACGCGATACAGGATATTACCGGAAGAATAATCTCCGGCACAATCACTTCAACCGCATACAAAAGAATCAGATTCAACTGGTAAAAACCCACCGCAGTATAGATCTGCCGACCGACTGCCACGGACAGATAAAAAAAAGGAATCAGAATTTCCGTAAAACGGACCATTGTCTCAATCATGGTCAAAGCAGTTTCCGCCACAATAAAAAACAAATTCAGAAGCAAAATCACCCCACACATATAACAGATATAAAAGGTCACTTCTCCCATACTTTTTTCTTTAAAAACACCGGAAATCTGCTTCAGTAAGCCTGTTACGATGCCTAATAGAACCAATAAAAAAAATACGCCGGAAAAATCCTGCAGATTTGACTCAAATGCACTGCAGACCGTGTTAATCACCAACGGAAATAGTTCAACTTCCTCTCCGGCAATCAAACTTTTAAAAATCTGCAGAAAGCTGTCACCTAGACTTGGCATAAAATCATTCAACGAACCTGCAAGCTCATCATATTGAAACCATTCCATAAGAATCCTCCTAAAGACTCATGTTTTGTAATGTTTCCAAAAAAGCTACAATAATCGGCATCCCAAGAAACAGAATATATATTTTGGCAAATATTCTGATTTGGGACGCAATTGTTCCAAATCCCGCATCCTGACAAATACCGGAGGATAATTCGGACAGATATGTAATACCCACTGCTTTCAGAATGAGCGCAAAGTAATGACCCTCACCGGCCAGATTGAACATATCTTCCAAGCCTGCAAACACTTCCGTTATTTTACCCAGAGAAAACGTAATCATAAAAAGAACAATTCCGGTTATAAGCAGAATTCCGTAAACAGGTTTATGACTTTTTAATTCCAACGCTGCAAGAACACCAAGAATTCCCAACGCAGCTATTTTCATAATATCCATACACAACTCCTACAGCTGAAACAAGGCTTTTATGGTATCAAACAGTTCGTTGATATAAGGCACAATCCATGATAAAACAAGCAACAAACCTGCCAGACTTACGAGAAATGACTGTTCCTCCCTACCACTGTGCTTTAATACCTGTCCTAAAATCGTCACCAAAATTCCCACAGCGGCAATCTTAAAAATTACACCTACATTCATTGCAACCTTCTCCTTTTATAAGCATACTATGCATAAAAATGCACCCAGGGAAAATCCCAGGCAAACAGACAGTTTCCCCTTTTCTTTCCGTTCTTTCTCTGCTTCCCTGATCTCGTTTTCCCATTGTATAAGACAATGCTCCACGGCTTCCACCGGCATATCAATACAGGTTCCGGACCCGTACTCCATACAACGTGAAAGCAATTGTCTTTGGTGTTGTTTCAGCCGGAGTACCTCCGCCAAAACATTCATTTCTTTTTGCCAGATATTCCGAAGACTTTCCCTCTGCTCTTTTTCTAAGGCAAAATAAATATTACGGAATCGCTCTGCGTAAGGTTCTTTTAGTTCTTCACTTACAATCAGACAACATTCTCCAAGTGTGGCTCTTTTATTTAAAAGCTCAAGCCGAAGCTTTGACAGAATTTCTTTTATGTAAACCATTTCTTTATATTTTTGGGTAAAATCCAAAGCATTTATCACGCCGTATCCGCCGCAACCCAGCAAAAAAAAGAGACACATCATCAAACGCAACAAATATCACCATCCCATATTTATCCGGCATTATTACACCATAGAATATTTCTTTTATTATCGTAAATTTTATCTGTTCTTCCCGGAACACCCAGCTCGTCTAAAAATACAATACAGGAAAAACAGCCTGTCTCCAGTAGTTTACATAACCTTGTATTTGACCAGAAATTATTATCATTTTTACCGTGAAGTGTCGCAATAATACTGCATCCTCTGTAAAATGCATCCTCCACTGCTTTGAAATCATCTTCTCCCCCCAACTCGTCCAACGCAATCACAGAAGGAGACATACTGCGAACAAGCATAAGAATACCCTTATCCTTGGGATAATAAGACAATACGTCCGTATTGGGTCCAAGATCATAAGCATTGATTCCACGGTAGCTTCCTGCCAGTTCTCCCCTTTCATCTACTACTCCTACACATCTGGGCTCCCCATAACAGGTTCCATAGGATATTTCTTTGATTAAATCTCTTAATATTGTTGTTTTCCCCCGCATCGGGGCAGATACCAGAAGGCAGCCCCGAAGAATATGTTTGTCATAAAGGTAAGGAAGTATATGATGACAACATTGTATTTGTCCCGCTGGAATCCGGATATTAATACTGCTGATTACGCCCATGGAAAGAATCTTTCCGTTCTCCTGAACACCATGTCCGGTTACTCCGATTCGGATTCCTCCGTTTACGGTTAAAAAACCCTCCTTTATTTCTCCCGCATAGGCGAAAACTGAATGTCTGCAAATATGACTGAACAGCCCGTCCACTTCTCCTTCCGACAGAAGAATTCCTTTTTTTACATCACTTTGCAACCTGCCGCATTTATCCGGATATAAAAATCCCCGGTCAGTACAAATACAAACAGGTGCACTTTTACGAATACGGATTTCATATACTTTTACATTTTCTTTTATAAAAGAAGAAACTATGAATCCCAGATGATTCGGAAATAATTTGTATAAATTCTGCAGCATCTTGTCCCGCTCTTCAAATGTTTCCATACTCTTCCTCCTTCTCTTTTCAGAACATATAAAATATGGACTTTACACTTTATGCGGACAATCTTTGAAATAGAACCTGGTAACCTCACCCAAAAAGAAAAACCCCTTTTATCTTTCGATAAAAGAGGTTTCTTCATTGCGTTTATTTTACTTTACTGGGGACAATCCTTAATGGAGAAGCTCATTCTTCCCATCTTGTCCTTACCAAGGCAAACAACCTTTACTTCATCTCCGAGAGTAAGAACATCTTCTACATGTTCAATTCTCTCTTTTGCAATTTTAGAGATGTGAACCATGCCTTCTTTTCCGGGAGCAAATTCAACGAATGCACCGAATTCTTTGATGCTGACAACTTTACCCTTGAAAATCTGACCTTCTTCGAAGTCAGTTGTAATGGTCTGAATCATTTCAACAGCAACGTTCATTGCCTTCATGTCGGTACCGCATACGCTAACTGCACCGTCATCGGTAATATCAATCTTAACACCTGTTCTGGCAATGATTTCATTGATGGTCTTACCACGCTGACCAACAACTTCACCAATCTTCTCAGGGTCAATCTTGATCTGGATAATCTTAGGAGCGTACTCGCCAACTTCCTTACGAGGTTCTGCAATTGCAGGCTTCATGCAGTTGTCCATGATGAAAAGTCTTGCTTCACGACATCTTGCGATTGCACCTTCTACGATTTCTCGTGTAAGACCGTGAATCTTAATATCCATCTGAATTGCAGTGATACCATCTGTTGTACCGGTAACCTTGAAGTCCATATCGCCGAAGAAGTCTTCAAGACCCTGAATATCGGTTAACAATACGAAATCATCATCTGTATCACCGGTTACAAGACCACAGGAAATACCTGCAACCATTTTCTTAATGGGAACACCTGCAGCCATAAGTGACATACAGGAAGCACAGGTAGATGCCATGGAAGTAGAACCGTTAGATTCAAATGTCTCGGATACGGTACGGATTGCATAAGGGAATTCTTCCTCGGAAGGGAGTACTGCAACAAGTGCTTTTTCTGCTAATGCACCATGACCGATTTCACGACGTCCGGGACCACGGCTAACCTTTGTTTCACCTACAGAGTATGCAGGGAAGTTATAGTGATGCATGTATCTCTTTGCCTTTTCATTGTCATCAAGACCATCAATCTTCTGAGCTTCTGACAAGGGAGCAAGGGTACATACGTTACAAATCTGAGTCTGTCCACGAGTGAACATAGCAGAACCATGTACACGGGGAATAATATCAACTTCAGCTGCAAGACGACGAATCTGAGTAAGTTCACGACCATCGGGACGCTTGTGATCCTTTAAAATCATCTTTCTTACAGTCTTCTTCTGATACTGATAAATAGCTTCTCCTAAAACAGGAAGCCAGTCCTCTTTCTCTGCAAAAGCTTCTTCAAGCTTTGCGGTGATAACACGAATGTTTTCTTCTCTGATCTGCTTTTCATCTGTGAAAACTGCTTCTTCCATTTCAGCAGGAGTAACAATTTCCTTGATTGCTGCAAACATTTCTTCAGGAATTGCGCAGCTTGTATATTCGTGTTTTGCCTTACCAACTTCTTTTACAATATCATTGATCCATGCGATGATGGTCTGGTTTACATCATGTGCCATATAAATAGCTTCCAGCATCTTTGCTTCGGGAACTTCGTTTGCACCTGCTTCGATCATGATAACCTTCTGGGAAGTAGATGCAACGGTAAGCTGAAGGTCACCGTTCTTCCAGTCATCCTGGCTGGGATTAATGATAAGCTGTCCGTCAACAAGACCAATCTGTGTTGTTGCACAAGGTCCGTCAAAAGGAATGTCTGAAATACAGGTTGCAATTGCAGAACCAAGCATAGCAACAAGCTCAGGACGACATGTAGGGTCAACGCTCATTACAAGGTTGTTTAAGGTTACATCATTTCTGTAATCCTTAGGGAACAAAGGACGCATGGGACGGTCGATTACACGGCTGGTAAGAACTGCATTTTCAGATGCCTTACCTTCTCTCTTATTAAAACCACCGGGAATCTTACCAACAGAATATAACTTCTCTTCGTACTCAACGCTCAAAGGGAAGAAATCAATTCCGTCTCTGGGCTTTTCACTTGCTGTTGCAGTGGAAAGAACTGTTGTGTCACCATAGTGCATAAAAGCTGCACCGTTTGCCTGTGCGGATACTCTTCCGATATCTACGGAAAGGGTACGTCCGCCTAATTCGATACTAAATGTTTTAAACATTTCTCGTCTCCTTTACTTAAATTGTATTTTTAAGGCAGGAGTGCCGAAACTACTGCAAAAAACAAAACGGAACCGTTTTATCCTTTGCAGTGGTCTCGGAGCATTTCCCGCCTTGAGTTACACTTCAAAAAAAGGCGGACAAAACGTCCGCCTTTTCAATACTACTTTCTGATTCCAAGTCTTTCAATCAAAGAACGGTATCTTTCAATGTCGGTTTTCTTTAAGTAGTCAAGCAGACCTCTTCTCTGACCAACCATTTTAAGAAGACCTCTTCCGGAATGATAATCCTTAGGATTCTCTTTCATGTGAGCAGTAAGTTCACGAATTCTTTCGGTTAAGATAGCAATCTGAACCTCAGGTGAACCTGTGTCACCTTCGCATCTTGCATATTCTGCAATAATAGCCTGTTTCTTTTCTTTAGATATCATAGTGATAACCTCCTTATATTTTTTACTGCCGCAACTAAGTCGCAGGTCGGAGTGTCCGACAACCTGGTTACGGTTTTCATACCGAATTAGTATAACACAAAGAAATCAATGTGTAAACACTTTTTTTAATCAATTAAAATGGAACGTGCAGTCATAGGAGTTCTGTAATATACGTTGGAAATTTTAATACCCTCTCTCTTATTACTTGCATGAACAACCTGTCCGTTTCCGATGTAAATTGCAACGTGGTTAATTGTATTACCCTTACCATAAAATACCAGGTCACCGGCTTTGATTTCATCCATGGAAACCTTAGTGCCGTATGTCGCCTGACTTACGGAATAGTGAGGAAGTGTAACACCGTATTTTTTAAATACACTAAGTACGAAACCGGAGCAGTCCGCTCCATTGGTAAGACTGGTTCCGCCCCATACATAAGGGTTACCGATAAACTGTTTCGCATACTGACATAAATCAACACGCACATCAGATACGCCTTCGCCATAAAGAAGTTCTGTCATAGTAATTGCAGTGCCAAGGGTTTCGTCAATTTTGACGTAATCAGCAGACACATAAACCAGTTCATCATCTAAGTATACTTCCACCCATCCGTCATCAAGAACCTTGGAAACCTCAAGCTCTTCGCCTTTGGCAACCTTGGTGATAATCTCACTGTCGGTATTGGGAAACTCTCTGACATTCAATCCATCCGTATCAGATACGGCTTTGGGCGCAACAATACTTTTGGCCTGTTTAAAAGCATCTACACCCATAAGTAAGTATTCAAGGTTCACATAGCCTTCTACTTCACCGGATTTAATCTGTGCCCACTCTCCGTCCGGTGTAATACGAAGAATTTCACAAGCTGCATTGTTTGACATCTTGCCGACAAGTTTACCGCTTGTGTTGGGTTCTTTTCTGACATTTAAATGGTTATCTACTTTGGCGATACCCAGATTGGTATATCCCCACAAATCTACATTATCAATTTCGCTCTGTGTAATCTTGGTTACATCACCGGCCTGCTCTAATACTTCTGCGAATCCGCAATCCCCAAAAGAGGAAGGAACGGTAAGAACTGCTTCACTGACAGGCGTTGTTTCGGAAGCCTGTACAACATTTTCTGCCGGAGTATTGATGACACCCAATGCACCAAGTGCAATGGCTGCTGACACAGCAAGTACACATGTTTTCTTTGCATATGTTTTAATCATTTCAAATCTCCCATTCATTCTAAAATAGAATATTCTATATTTTACAATTGAAATTATTACAAAATTATTACATCTTAATTATACTTGTTTTTTATATTATGTCAACAAGTTTCCGGCAATTTATTCGCTAATTTCTACCAATTTTTCCATAAAAAAACCACTGCGGCAAATACCACGGTGGTTTTTTTTAAATTAAAGATTCAAATCTTATTTACGGTAATCAATTGATACACTGACATAAGAAGGTTTTGCATTGATTGCATCATCTTCAAAAGTAACCGCCAGCTTTACAGTATATTTCTTACCCGCTACCAGAGAAGCAGAATCTTTTACATAAAGAATTCCTGTTCCGTCACTTCCTTCAATATAGCCAAAGGTATCTGACTCAGATGCAAGTGCAATACTCTTGATGGTACCTGCCTGTTTCGCAGCTACATCAATTGAAATTTCCTCACCAAATACAACCCCCTTAGCAGTCTCAAATAACACAACGCTCTTCGTGCTCTGTGTCAGTTTTGGATTCTTCTGCTTCGGAACAATCTTCACTGTGTTTTCCAGACTCACACCAGAATCAAGGGTTACATATACCCCAAGCTGATATGCACCACCTGATTTTAATGCTCTATCAGGTAATGCCTTAATAACAATGTTTCCGCCCTCAATCTCAGCTTCAAACTTACCTGCATTTGCACCATACAGTTCTACATCTTCAACGGTTCCCGTATAGTTCTTTACAACAGGAGTTACAACAACGGAAGTTCCTTCACGGTCTAAAATATTGATACTTCCCTTTGTCTTAAAGCTGACAGATGCTTTGCTCTTTGCAAGTGCCACAGTTACTTTCAGTGTCCCCGTTACAGGCATGTTATCTTCGGAATATGCAGTGATAATGTATGTATAGCTGCCGGCTTTTTTGAAGTAACCGGAATCTACAATACCTGCTTTCACTTCGCCATCTTCCATATAGATATCCAAAGCACCGTCATCCAAAACAGTTTGAGCTTTTTCATCTTTACCTTTTACCTGTAATTTTGCATCGTTAAAAGTAATGTCTTCAAAACCATTTACAAATGCATCTACAGTAACATAGTCATATGCGCCTACGGAATATGCTGTGTTTAAAGTAAGTGTTTTTACACCAAATGACAACTGAGGTGCTTTACCAATCTTAATATTGCAGACAGAGGTAACGCTAAGACCGTCATGCCAGTGCTCGCTGGTTAATGTAAATGTGATTTTACCGGATTTCGCGTTTTTCAATGCCTGAATTGTAGGACTACCGCTACCGTTCAAATTACTGATTTGATATCCATTTTGTTCTTTTACTGAAAATGTGTATCCCTGTTCAGGCCGAACCTCATACTGCTCAGCATAAAATACCACTTCCGCAGTGTCACACAATGTCTCGGGATACAATGTTGCAGAGCTCGGAACCGCTTTAACAACAGGAAGCTTCTTAACTACCGGTATGGTAATTTTCTTTTCATAAGTTGCCGCTTCTACATATCCTTCAAATACAATTCTGATAGTACCTTTATTGGAAGTTTTCGTATAATTTGAAGCATTGATATTTTCAGCTTCTACATAAAGTAATCCATCACTCGGTTCTTTCATGAACTCAACCAATCGGGGTTTTCCGATTCCAACACTCGGGGTATAACTGATATCATTAATTTCAGCATCCGTTATAACAGAAATCGTACTAAAAGTTGATTCAGCAAAGAGATAGTATTCTTCCATATCAAAAGATACTTTAGGCGCCACTTCAACCACCTTAATCTTAAGCGGAAGTTCATGACTCTTTTCTTCTTCCGCATCAGTCTTAACAAGAATCTTAACGGAATAAGTACCTTTCTTTACGGTTGCTCCGTCTTTGATACGAATTACATAGGTATCATCTGTATATTTCACTTCAAAAGAAGTTTCCGTACCCTTCTTTGCATCCACTACACTTAAGCTGTCATCATTAATTTCAAATCCGTCAGAAGGAAGCATTGTAATAGGCACGGATGCGTCAATAAGATAACCATTGATTGTTACATCTTTTTCGGACAATCTGGGCCGACTGTCTAAAACAGTTACCTTAATGTATTCGGTGTAACCACCGTTTTTAGATGCCGTTGCGGAAATATACGCAGTACCCTTTCCTAAAACATTTAAGGTTACCTTACCGCTCTTATCTGCTTTTACGATTGCAACCTTGGTATTGGTGGATTTCCATGTAAGTGATGCGTCGGAAACAACTTCTCCATAACCAAAAGCTACTGCATTAAGTTCATAAGATACTGTTCCTTCCAAATTTACAAGTTCTGCAAGATCCTGCAAATCTACGGATGTACCGTTCTGTGTTGCGTCAAACTGAATGTCATCCACAACATTATAACCGCTAACGGTTACTTTCAATCCGGGATTGAACCATGTCTTTCCAAGATCTGCTTTTTCTACGGATACAGCATTTCCGTCTTTATTTAAAACAAATGTTACGGAAACAAAAGTGCCTTTGCTTACTTTCAAACCGGTTACGGAAGCTGCCAAAGGATTCATAACAGAAGCAGCTACTTTTACATTGGAAGCGTTGCTGCTCTTCCATTCAAGCTGGTAATCTTCCGGTGAAATGCTACCACCTTCTGTAATTATAACAACTGAAGCATCGAAAGATTTTCCTGCTTGAACTTCATCAAGACCGAAAATCTTAACATCTGTTACGGTAATTCCGGAAACAGGCACATCTTCAAGAACCATTGTCTGATATCCTTCTTTACTCAGGCTAACATCATATGTATGAACGCCGGTTTCAATTTCATAAGGGACTTTCCACTCTGCGGCAATACCGTCAGGTGCTGTAATTTTAAGTTCCTGTAAATTTCTATAAACGTTGGTTAATACTTCGAGTTCATTGTTTGCAATGATATACTCTCGAATTTCTGCAAGTTCTGCAGAGTTCCACATTCTGATAATTTCAACATGGCAGGTTGCTGTTATTTCACTGTTTTCAAGGGATGCAACAATAATATCAGCTTCACCGTATCCTTTTATGGTTACGATACCTGTTGTATCTACAGTAGCAACCGCTTCGTTAGTAGATTTGTATGTAACAACCTTGTTTAATGCGGTTGCAGGTGAAACAGTTGTTTTTAAGGTAATTTCCTTACCGATTGCGGTTTCTCCCGCAAAATAAATCTCTTCTCTGTTTAACTTTAAGGATTTTACATAAATACCAAGCTCAGATTTGTCCTTATAGTTGTATCCATGTGTTTTTGCAAAAATCCTTGCTACGGATCCCTCTTCACAATAAATCACAAGATTGGTTGTATCCGTATTTCCAAAGACATTTTCAGCAATAGATGTTACACCATTAGGAATATACAGGGTATCCAATGCATTACATCTCTGGAACAGATAGCCGGGCATTTCAGTCAAACGTTCAGGAAGATATACTCTCTTCAGTTCTTTACAATCCTGGAATGTATTAGCGGAACCATAGGAATTTACAAAGGTTAAAGATGCTGTAGTTCCGTCAGGGAATATCACTTCTTCCAAATAAGTACAACCTGAGAATGCATATGTACCAATGGAATATACAGTGGTCGGGATGGTAAGGGAACCATATACCTGTTTCTTATTTTCATCTTTTCCGCCAAATGCAGTATTGGTAAATGCATAGTTACCAATGGTTTCAAGACCTTCATTTAAGGTAATATTCATAAGAGATGAACATGCCGCAAAGGAATAATCTCCAATTGCTGTCAATGATGCAGGGCATGTGAAATACTTTAAACTCTTACACTGATCAAAGGCATAATTGCCAATGGTTTTAATATTCTTTCCGAGATTTACTTCTTCTAATGCAGTACAGCTCTGGAATGCTCTTCCCGGAATAGCCGTTGCACGTTCAGGTAATGTTACCTTCTTTAAATTTTTACAATTATAAAAGACCTTACTGGTTCCGTAATCTTCAACAAAAGTAAGACTTTGAGTGGTTCCGTTTGCAAAGATAACTTCTCCAAGATAAGCAGATGAATCAAATGCATAACATCCGATGGAATATACGGTAGCCGGAATGGTCAGGGTTCCATATACGGTTGTTTTGTTTTTATCCAATCCGCCAAGTGCAGCATTGTTAAATGCATTGTTTCCAATGGTTTCAAGACCTTCATTTAAATCGATACTCATAAGAGAAGTACAGGATGCAAAAGAAAAATCACCAATGCTTCTCAGTGAAGAAGGACAGGTAAAAGATTTAAGACTCTTACACTGGCTAAATGCATAATTACCAATGGCTTCCAGCTTACTTCCGCAGATTACTTCTTCAAGTAATACACAATCCTGAAATGCTCTTCCGGGAATATTCGTTGCTCGTTCGGGAAGGGTTACCTTCTTTAAATTCTTACAATCATAAAAAACTTTACTGGTTCCGTAATCTTCAACAAAAGTAAGACCTGTTGTTGTTCCATCCGCAAAAATCACTTCTCCCAGATAATCAGATGACTCAAAAGCATAACATCCGATAGATGATACAGTGGAAGGAATTGTTAACGTTCCATATACGGTTGCTTTGTTTTCATTCAAACCACCAATTGCCGCATTGTTAAATGCATAATTACCAATGGTTGTAAGACCTTCATTTAAGGTAATTTCAAATAAGCTTGTACAATCACGGAATGCATATTCTCCAATTGTCTTTACCGATGAAGGACAGGTAAAAGATTTCAGGTTTTTACACTGGTCAAACGCTTTGGTATCAATAGATGTAAGCTTACTTCCAACGCTAATCTCTTCCAATGCAGTACAATCAAGAAATGCATTAGAAGGAATGTTTGTTGCACGTTCGGGGAAGGTTACTTTCTTCAAGTTTTTACATTCATAAAATACTTTGCTGACATCCCAATCCGTAACAAATTCAAGACCTGCAGTTGTTCCGTCCGCAAAAATCACTTCGCCTAAATAATCAGATGAAGCAAACGCCGAATATCCAATGGATGATACTGTGGAAGGAATGGTTAAAGTTTTGTATACAGTTGCCTTATTTTCATCTAAACCACCAATTGCTGCATTGTTAAATGCATAATCGCCAATGGTTGTAAGACCTTCATTTAAAGTAAGTTCAAACAGGCTTGTACAATCACGGAATGCATAGCCTCCGATTGTTTTTACCGATGAAGGACAGTTAAAAGATTTCAGGTTTTTACACTGGTCAAAGGCCTTGGTATCAATGGAAATAAGCTTGCTTCCAACGCTAATCTCTTCTAATGCAGTACAGTCCAAAAATGCATTAGAAGGAATATTTGTTGCACGCTCCGGGAAGGTTACTTTCTTTAAGTTTTTACATCCATAAAAAAGTTTACTTACCTCCCAATCAACATCAAAAGTAATCGCTTCTGTTGTTCCGTTAGCAAACACAACTTCACCAAGATATTCACAGGATTCGAAAGCATTGTATCCGATAAAGGATACCGTTGAAGGAATGGTTAAGGTCCCATATACCGTAACTTTCGTTTCATCCAATCCACCCAATGCCGCATCCACAAAAGAATGATCACCAATGGACTCGAGACCTTCATTTAAAGTAATGCTAAATAAGTTTGTACACTTATAAAAGGCATAGTCTCCAATGGTTTTTACCGTAGACGGGCATGTAAAAGATTTTAAGTTTTTACACTGATAAAAAGCATACTTACCAATGGTTACAAGTTTTTCATTTACAGTAACAGTCTGTAAATTTTCACAATCTCTGAATGCATATGCCTCAATTGTTGTCAGGGTTTCGGGGAAGGTCACCGAAACAACCGTATCGTTATCGCGGAATACACCTTCTCCGATTGTTGTTACTCCACTGGGGATAATTACATCTGTTGCCGTACCGGTATAAGAAGTCAATACACCGGCTTCAATTACAAAATCCGCATCTGTAGAGGTGCTGTTAATGCTGTTATCATCAACAATCTCTTCTGATGCTGTTTCTTCTGAAGAATCCTCGCTCACTGCCTCTTCGGTACTTACTTCCTCAGAAACAGTTTCTTCGCTGATTTCTTCGCTTACGACTTCTTCGCTGATTGCTTCAGTCGCTTCTTCTGTCACGTCTTCCTCTGTCGCAGACTCATCCGTAACAGCTTCTTCGGTAGAAGCATCTTCCGTACTCTCAACTGACGAATCACTGATTTCAACTTCTGTTGAAGGCTGAGGTTCAGCAGCCACACTTACCATGGCAGGCTGTAACATCATCATAAAAGCCAGTGAAAATGCAAGAATACGCTTATACCAACTGTTCATCTTACGTTTTTTCATTTCCTTTCTCCCTTTTCCAATATTTGAACCCACTTTACCGTAAAAAATACATTAAAGTGGGATTCATTCATTTAAAATATTAATTTTGTTTCGTATGTTTGGTCATTGCATAGGCAATGTTAACCGCATGATCGGACACACGTTCCAAACCGGATACAATATCAGAGAAAATCATACCCGCTTCAGCAGTACAACGGTTCTCTGTCAATCGCTGTACATGGGTCATCTGAATCTTCTCTTCCATTTCATCCACACGTTCCTCCAACATATCAACTTCTTTTAAATATTCTTCCTCGTTATGGGCAAAAACACGAATGGAATAATGAAGATTCTTATTTATCAACTCCATAATTTCCCGCAACTCATCAAAGGATTCTTTACTGAAGTTAATTTCTTTTTCTTTACGCATTTTAGCACTGTCTGCAACATTTTTAGCATGGTCGCCGATACGTTCCACATCATTTACGACATGGAACAAACTGCCGATGCTGTTTAAGTCTTCAATAGGAAGGGGCGTTTTATTGATTTTTACCAGGTAATCCGTAATGGATTTATTCAGGAAATCAATATTCTTCTCTACTCTGTAAACTTCCTCAATGGTGTCATCATCAAGAGTTACAAGCGCATTCATGGCACGATTCAAATTATCGCTTGCAAGACTTGCCATACGTTCAATCTCATTTACAACTTCAACGACTGCAGTTGCAGGATTAAAGACAACCTTTTCTCCAATAAACTGAAGCTGAAAATCATCACCGTATTTAACTTTTTCATCTTTA
Organism: Lachnospiraceae bacterium; assembly: GCA_017473905.1. Classification (GTDB taxonomy): domain Bacteria; phylum Bacillota; class Clostridia; order Lachnospirales; family Lachnospiraceae; genus UBA3766. Next base: position 29,407 of record JAFUJA010000022.1, read on the forward strand.
CCGGGCACGATAAGATATGTTGCTTTTACTAAAAGATTGGTAAAAGGTAACATGATAATAACCTGGAACACTTTAATCAAGGTATGTGCATTTGCAACGAAACGTCCAGGATCACCGTCAGAAAGCATCTGAATTCCGTCTACAATAGGTGTACGGATTGTCATCAACAAAACAAATACCACCAATGAACCAACGAGGTTAAACAGGAAGTGAATCAATGCTGCTCGCTTCGCATCTTTCATACCTGCAAGGGATGCAATCAAAGCGGTTACACAGGAACCCATGTTACAGCCTAAAATAATAAACATACATATCGGCAATTCCAAAAGTCCCTGCTGCGCAAGTAATAAAACAATACTTACAGTAACGGAAGAACTTTGTATAATACTGGTCACAACAAAACCTACAAGAACCGCAAAAAACGGATTGGTTAAAGAAGCAAAGGTATTTGCAACCATAGGACTTTCTTTTAATACCCCTACAGAGTCACTCATCAAAGACAATCCCAGGAACAAAACACCGAAACCAACCAGAATATCACCAATTTTAGTAACTCCCTGCTTTTTGAAGAACATAATCATAATAACACCAATCAAAAGGATCAACGGTGCATATTTTGATAAGTTAAAAGAAACCAGCTGTGAAGTAACCGTGGTACCGATGTTCGCACCCAAAATAACGCCTACTGCCTGATAAAGGTTCATCAGACCTGAATTAACAAAACTGACTACCATTACCGTACATGCAGAAGATGACTGTACAATACCGGTAAAAATAATACCCACAACAATTCCGGCAAACTTGTTTTTGGTGAAAAATTCAAGAATACTTCTAAGCTTGGCACCCGCAACCTTTTCAATCGACTCACTCATCAGCTTCATACCGAACAAAAAGAGTCCGAGTCCGCCTGCAAGTTCCACTAACATTGCCAAAATTTCCGATAGTTTAGACATATCAATGTTACCCATCTTTCGTCTCCTTTGTAATACCACTCTATTTTTTATGTGATTATTGCTTCTCAAAATACATTTTTGCTTTTTCTTTATCTGCTTTTATCTGCTCACTTAACGCATCAAGGGAATTAAATTTCTTTTCCGGACGCAGAAACGATAAATATCTGACACAAATTTCTTTGCCGTATAAATCCATGTCACAATCCAAAAGATGACACTCTATCCCCAGCTGTGACTCACCTTCTACGGTAGGCTTTACGCCTACATTTGTGACAGAAGGATAGGTTTTACCATCCACATCACAGAGGGTGACATAGACCCCTTTCGGAGGTAGCAGTTTCTCTTCGGAAGGAACAAAATTACAGGTAGGAAAACCAAGTTTATGACCGATTTGATTTCCCTTGCAAACCGTACCTGACATTTCAAATTCTCTTCCCATAAAAAGTGTACATTTTTTAATATTGCCGGAAAGAATTGCGGTTCTTAAAGAAGAAGCACTTACTACTTCGTCTTCTATTTTTAACTTGGGGAAAAGTTTGAAGGTATATCCGTACTTCGCTTCCCGTTCTTTTAAAAATACACCGTTTCCCTTTCCTTTATATCCAAAGGATAAATCATCTCCGGCAACAAGATGTTTCATATTCAGTTGTTTTAATAAAACTTCTTCCAGGAACACTTCCGCTTCCATTTTTGCAGTTTCCGCATGAAAGGGATATAAAATATAATAATCGATTCCCATGGAAGCAAGCATATCCTGTTTTTCCTGCTCCGTTAACACAAAATGTGCTTCCTGACGGCCAAAATACACTTCAGGACTTGGTTCAAAGGAAAGAACAACGGTTTTCAGCTGCTTCTCTCCCGCTTTTAAAAGTTCGTCCAGAATCCATTGATGTCCTTTGTGAATACCGTCAAATTTACCGATTGCTATGGCGCAGGGTTCCTCAATTATAAAATCCTTACCGGTAATTACCTGCATTCATTTCTCCTTTTATCTCTTGTAAAAAAATAATTTGGCGGGAACATATGCATTTTTATTCCCATCAAAGGAATAGATGCCGTAAAAAAGACCATCCTCCCCATAAATACGAATTTCTGACGCTTCCTCACTTTCAAAGGAAAGCTGTTTTTTTACAAGAGCATTTCCGTTATCTGCATTTTTTTTATAATCTGGTAAAACAATCGCCTTTGGAAGATGTGTGAAAACCACATCCACAGGTTTTAAAATTTCGGAAACATTACCGTTTTTTACAATATCTTCAATTTCATCCAAGGTTTTAGAATCTTCATAACAGAAACCGGACGTTTGCAAACGGACAAGTTCTTTCATTGCACCGCCGCAACCAAGTTTCTGCCCGATATCATGACAAAGAGTTCTAATATATGTACCCTTGGAACAACTCACCGTCATTACGACTTCAGGAAGTTTCACGGAATCAATCGTAATATCATAAATCACAATCGGACGCGGCTTTCTTTCCACTTCTTTTCCTTCTCTTGCAAGGTCACAAAGCTTTTTGCCGTTTACCTTCAGTGCTGAATACATGGGAGGAATTTGTAATTGTTCTCCAATAAAAGAAACAATTGCTTCTTTTACTTCTTCTTCGGAAGCAGTCACCTCCTGCTCGGAAAGTACCTTACCGGAAGTATCCTGGGTATCGGTTTCAATCCCCAGTAAAAGAGTTGCCCGATACACTTTCTTCGTATCCGTAAGCATATCACAAAGCTTGGTAGCACACCCTAAACAAACCGGTAAAACGCCTGTAGCATCAGGGTCAAGCGTCCCTGTATGACCGATTTTCTTCTGTTTGCAAATCCCTCTGAGCTTTGCCACGACATCAAAAGAAGTAAATCCCTTTTCTTTTTTTACAATGATGATTCCATCCATGAACAAACATCCTTACTCATTTTCGGTTTTTAACTCTTCTTCAATCATCTGAAGAAGTTTTTCCGTCAGTTTCTCCGGTGTATCCTTTGCATAAAATCCGGAGGCTCTTACATGACCGCCGCCACCGAAGGAAACCGCAATTTTAGATACATCCACTATATTTTTGGAACGAAGGCTCACCTTATAGGTTTCAGCATTCATCTGATACATAAAAACAGCACATTCCACCCCCTGGGTGATACGAAGCTGATTAATAACACCATCAAAATCTTTACTGGTGATACCCATTTCCGTCATGGTTTTTATATTCATAAAACCAAGAATTACTTTACCGTCAAGAAATCTTCTGCTTTCCAGCAAAATACGTCCCAAAGCAAGATTTTGCTCATACGTTTTCTCATAAAAGGTTTTATCAAGAAGTGTGGGAAAATCAAAGTCATAAGACAGAAGCTCCGCCACAATTCTCATGGTTTTAGGAGAAGTATTGGAATATTTAAAAATTCCCGTGTCATGGGCAATACCAAGATACAAAGCTTCTGCAATCTCCGTATCCATATACTTTTTATCAATTAACTCGTATACCAGTTCACTGGCAGAACTTGCAGTGGGAACTACATAATTCACGTCACCGCAGCCCTCCGTATTGCTTACATGATGGTCAATGTTAATGGTCTTTCCCGCATGTTTAAAAAACTTATCTGCATTACCGATTCGGTTTTCCACCGTATCAATTACAATAAAAACATCTGCGTCAGGACCCTCATAGCTGTTGTTAAAAGTCTGAACACCTTCAACACAGTCGAATGCAGAGGAAACATCATCCGAATATACGGTAATGTGCTTCTCAGGAAATACTTTTTTTAAGTATAACGACAAGGCCAGGGTGGAACCGATACAGTCTCCATCCGGCTTGATATGTCCTGATATTCCAATTGTTTTGGCATCTCTGCATTCTTCAATGATATTAATCATTCTTCGCTTCCTCTTCTTCTCTTTTATGCATATCAGCATTCACCTCATCAATCAGTTTGGACATGCTGATACAATATTCAACACTCTGGTCCATAATAAAACGAATTTCCGGAGTATTTCTTAAATTAATTTTCTTCGAAATCTGATTGCGAATTAAGCCCATGGCACTGTTTAATCCTGCAAGCGTGCTCTGCTGGGATTCTTCATCACCGAGAACGCTGATATAAGCCTTGCAGGACTTTAAATCAGGAGCCACTTCTACTTCCATGACCGTAGTCATGGGGTTGATGCGGGGGTCTTTTAACTCACTGCGAATAATCTCAGCAAGTACCTTCTGCACCTCCCCATTGATACGGGTATTTTTTATACTGTTTTTTCTCATTATCTGGGCACCTCTTCCATGATATATGCCTCAACAACATCCAGTTCCTTCATCTGGTCGAAGCCGTCAAATACAAGACCGCACTCGAAGCCTGCTTTTACTTCCTTCACATCATCTTTGAATCTCTTAAGGGAAGCAAGCTTACCTTCATAAATCTGCTCACCTTCACGGGTAATACGTACCAGACAGTTTCTCTGGAACATACCGTCAAGCACAAAGGAACCTGCAATATTTCCGATAGCGGAAGCCTTGAAAATCTGACGAACTTCTGCGTGTCCGATTACTTTTTCCTCGAAAATAGGGTCTAACATACCCTTCATTGCTGCTTCTACATCCTCAATTGCCTGATAGATAACGCTATAGAGACGAACATCGACACCTTCTCTTTCAATGCTTGCCTTGGTAAGATTATCAACTTTTACGTTAAAGCCGATAATAATAGCCTTAGCCGCACTTGCAAGAATAACGTCAGATTCGTTAATGGCACCAACGCCACCGTGAATTACCTTAACGGCTACTTCTTCATTGGAAAGCTTAACAAGACTCTGTTTTACGGCTTCCACGCTACCCTGAACGTCTGCTTTTACAATCAGGTTCAATTCTTTTAAGTTACCGGCCTGAATCTGGGAATACAAATCATCAAGAGACATCTTGGTCTTAGTATCTTCCAGTTTCTTAATCTTATTCTGTGCAATAAAGGTATCTGCATAATGCTTTGCATCCTTGTCACTTTCATGTGAAAGGAAGATTTCACCTGCATTGGGAACATCATTAAGACCAAGAATTTCAACAGGTGTTGAAGGTGTTGCTTCTTTTACCTTGTTACCACTGTCATCAATCATGGCACGCACTCTACCATGAGATGCACCTGCGGAGATAAAATCACCAACCTTCAGCGTACCCTTCTGTACAAGAACGGTAGCTACGGGACCACGGCCCTTATCAAGCTTCGCTTCGATAACAAGACCTCTTGCACGTCTCTTCGCATTTGCTTTTAATTCAAGCATTTCAGCTGTAAGACCAATCATTTCAAGAAGGTTTTCGATACCCTGCCCCTTCTTTGCGGAAATGGGAACAAAAATAGTATCGCCGGACCATTCTTCTGAGGTCAGTTCATGCTCAACCGCAAGTTCATTCATAAGGCTTGCAATGCTGGGATAGTCAGACATCTTCTTGGTTGTATCATCAAAGTCATAACCGATACGGTCACACTTGTTAACAGCAACAATAATAGGCACACCTGCAGCCTTCGCATGGTTAATTGCTTCTTTGGTCTGAGGCATTACACCATCATCCGCTGCAACAACCAATACAGCGATATCCGTTGCATTTGCACCACGCATACGCATAGCGGTAAATGCTTCGTGACCGGGGGTATCAAGGAAGGTAATCTTTTTAAATACCTTGGGATTCTGTGATACGCCGTCATTTTTGATTTCAATCTGTACCATGTAAGCACCGATATGCTGGGTAATACCACCTGCTTCTCTGTCAATAACATGGGTTTTACGGATTGCATCCAAGAGGGAAGTTTTACCATGGTCAACGTGACCCATAACACAGATTACGGGAGGTCTTTCTGTCAAGGAAGCAGGATCTTCATCCTCTTCCTTGAGAAGTTCTTCAATGACGTCCACCTTCACTTCCTGCTCACAGATAATATCATACTCAATTGCAATTTCTTCTGCTTTTTCGTATGAAATTTCGGAGTTTACGGTATAAATTTCACCTTTTAAGAAGAGTTTCTTAATAAGGGCTGAAGGCTGAAGCTTCATCTTGTCTGCAAGATCTTTGATGGTAAGTGTTTCGGGAATTACGATTACCTTAATATCGTCTTCTACCACTTCCTGAACCTTCTTTTCAGGTTTAATGAAGCTTCCGGGTTTTAACTTACCTTTATTTTTACCCTTAAAATCGCCATCTTCATAAATGGAATCTTTTTTATTGTTCTTTTTATCTTTTTCCTGGCTGATACGACGTTTTTCATCGTCTCTGTGCTTCTCAGGCTCTACAACGGGAGCATCCCCGCCAAACATTCTGCTCTGAGGTTTCTTGGCAAAACGGTTATCTCTGCTGTTTCTCTCCTCAGCGTCCTTGTTAAAGCCGCCCTGATTACGATTGAAGCCGCCCTGAGGTCTGTCTCCCTGATTACGGTTAAAACCGCCCTGGGGTCTGTCTCCCTGATTACGGTTAAAACCGCCCTGAGGTCTGTCTCCCTGATTACGGTTATAGCCGCCCTGGGGTCTGTCTGATGCAGGTCTGTCAAAAGCAGGCTTATCAGATACAGGTCTGGTCTCGGTTGTCTGGACAGGTTTGCTTTCTGCAACCTGTGTTTCTGCAGGTTTTACCTCTGTTTTAGGTTTTGCAGGCTTCTGCATTTTATTCCCGGGCACAAAACTTGTAGTAGGTGTGGGAGAAGGAGGAGTTGTAGGACGAATCAGCTGGGAAGGACCCACGTTTACGGGACGTTTCTGCTGATTGTTCTGGTTATTCTGCGCAGGGCGCTGATTATTACCCTGTCTTCCACCCATCTGACTGTGCTGGGGATTGGTAACCATAATGATTTTCTTCTTTTTGGGAGCTTCTGCTTTGGGTGCTGCAGGAGCTTCTTCCTTCGCAGGAGCAGGTGCTTCCGCTTTCTTTTCTTCAACCACCGCTTCCTTTTTAGGTGCGGGAGCTTCCTCCTTCGCTTCTGCTTTTGCAGCAGGCTTGGAAGAAGACATGTTCTTTCTTACCAAAGCTTCGGTTTCTGCATCAAGAATTTTCTGGGGACTCTTATATGCAAAACCCTGGCCCTGAAGGAACGTAATCACTTCTTTGCTTGATATCTTAAGATCTTTTGCGAGTTCGCTTATATTCATTTTACTACCTCCGTATTAGCTGTTAAATCTTCCAACTTTTGTATCAGACTTTTAGCAAATCCCTCATCGGAGACTGCAACAGCTGCCCTGATTTCTTTTCCGATACAATGTCCAAGTGTTTCCTTTGTTCCGTATTCATAAATCGGCACATGATAAAAGGTACACATATCTCTGTAATTTTTCTTTGAACCGTCTGACGTGTCCGTTGCAATGATTACAAGTCTGGCTTTATGCTCTTTTACAACTTTCTCAACCATAAATTCGCCGCTGACAAGCTTTCCGGACTTGGTCGCCAGACCGAGTAAGGATAAAATTTTATCGTTATTCAATCTCTAAAAACTCCTTTTCAAGGCCTTCATACACTTCCGTTGAAAGACTCATTTTAAATGAGCGCTCCAGACCATGATTCTTTCTGGCTTTCTGTAAACATTCCATACATTTACACAAATATGCGCCCCTTCCGTTTTTCTTTCCGGTCACATACAGAACAATTTCGCCTTCCGGTGTTTTCAGCACTCTCATCATTGTATTTTTTTCTTTCATTTCCATACAACCGACACACTGTCGCATCGGAATTTTCTTGTTCATCATGACCACCTTCTTTTACTTTATTCCTCTACGGAGTCTTCATATCCTTCTTCCGTAAGCTCCTCGTATTCTTCCTCATAATCATCTTCATCATACTCATAATCTTCATAGCGGAATCCGGGAGCATCCTTTGCCTGTGTTTCGCTCTTAATGTCGATCTTGTAACCTGTTAATTTTGCTGCAAGACGGGCATTCTGGCCTTCTTTACCGATGGCAAGGGATAACTGATAATCGGGAACAACAACCTTAGCGGTCTTTTCATCAGGATCTGCAAAAACTGCAACAATCTGTGCAGGTGATAAAGCATTCTGAATTAAGTTTCCGGGGTTTTCATCCCAATTGATAATATCAATCTTCTCACCGCCAAGTTCATCCACGATTGCATTTACTCTGGCACCATTCATACCTACACATGCACCAACAGGTTCAACGTTGGGGTTGTGGGAACAAACTGCCATTTTGGTTCTGCTACCGGGCTCTCTTGCGATGCTCATAATTTCAACGGTACCGTCTCTGATTTCAGCAACCTCTGCTTCAAATAATCTCTTAACGAAATCAGGATGTGTACGGCTTACTAAAATTCTGGGTCCCTTGGAATTTGCTTTTACTTCAAGGATATAAACCTTGATACGGTCTGTAGGACGGAAATGCTCGCCTTTTACCTGTTCGGATTCATTTAAAATCGCATCTGCTTTACCAAGATTAATGGAAATATTACGTCCTAAATATCTCTGAACAACACCGGTAACAATATCCTTTTCTTTTGCGTGGAACTGATTGTAAACAACGCTTCTTTCTTCTTCACGGATTTTCTGAAGAATAACGTTTTTCGCATTCTGGGTTGCAATACGGCCGAATTCTTTGGATTTGATTTCAACCTTTACCACATCACCTGTTTTTGCTTTCTTTGCAATCTTTTTAGCATCCTCAAGAGCAATCTCGAGCATATCATCTTCAATTTCTTCTGCTGTTTCTACAACAGTCTTCTCTGCATATACAAGGAAATCACAGGTTTCCTTATTGATTTCCACCTTTACATTATCTGCCTTGCCGAAGTGATTCTTGCATGCAAGCATCAAAGAGTTTTCAATCGCCTCAAAGAGTGTTTCTTTGCTGATTTCTTTCTCCTTCTCAAGGATATTCAATGCTTCCATTAATTCTTTGTTCATTTTTGTTATTTTCCTCCTATTCTGAAATCGGGTTATCGTATCTTTTTAAAAATCAAAAGCAAGGCGGATTACCGCAACATCTGCTCTTTTAAATTCAAGTTCTTTTTCGTCACATTCAATCGTAATGGTCTCGCTGTCAAAAGCCTTAAGTGTTCCTGCAAATTCTTTGCATTTATCAATGGGCTTGTAGGTTTTCAGTTCTACAGCTTCTCCAATGCTTTTTGCAAGATGTTTGTCTTTCTTCAACACCCTGCCAAGACCCGGACTGCTTACTTCAAGAATGTAGGCATCTTCAATAAAATCTTCCACATCCAACGCATCTGACAATTCCCTGCTCACCGCTTCGCAATCATTGATATTAACACCTTCCGGTTTATCAATGTATGCTCTCAGGTAAAAATCACTGCCTTCTTTTACATATTCCACATCGTAAATTTCAACATGATTTTTTTCTGCAATGGGAGCCAAAAGGGCTTCACATTTTTCTTCATAAATGTCTTTTTTTGCCATCCCTTTTTTTACTTCCTTTCTCTTCAACAAACAAGAGTGGACTTCGCAGCCCACTCTTAATCATCATGCTATATTTAATTCTTTTAAATCTTAACACTTTAAATATATTTCGTCAAGGGAAAATAGGGATTCTTTTTGCTTAAATACTTTTAAATTCATACATTCTATACATGGATCTGGCAATCTTTCCCGCAAAAAGATTTTTAAACACTACTTTTTCCATTCCCTGCAGTTCATCTATGTACTTCTGAGGTGTCATATTGTATTCTTGCACAAACATCAAATCCGATTTTTTAGCCAGGGATTCCGGATCATCATATCCGTATACCAGGGTTACTCCAACATCATTGATGGGATTTTTGTGCTTTGACGCTTTGGCACCTTTTTCCGTATAACAATCCATCAGCACTTTTACCGTTTTAAAATGTCCGGCAAGATTTGACAGTAATCCCTTCAATTCATCCGGCGCGAAGTACATGCTGACACCTTCCAGAACAATGACTGCATCCTGATTCGCCTCAATGTGATTTTTCCAAACACCGCTTCTCATGTCAGCTGCCAGCATATGATAAGAATCCGACTCCGTGTAATACTTACGTCTTTCTTCTATCACCTCCGGAAAATCGATGTCATACCACTTCGTATCTATTAGTTCTACTCTTTCGATTCTGCTGTCCATCCCGCAACCGATATGCAAAACAATCGCCTGAGGATTCGCTTTTATTTCCCGGGCTACCCATTCATCGTAAATGGCAGCACGTATGGCCATATAATAAGCAAGCCATTTGGATTTGGACTTTCCTTTCAGGTCAAAACCTTCCCGCTCCCAAATCTCTACTGCTTTCTTATCTTGAATTATGATGTTTTTCTTACTCACATATGCTTTGCCGTATAAGGGGATATAGAGGGTTTTGTTTACGCTGTTCATGGGGAGTATCCTTTTAAAATTACTTAAAGTTTCTTTTTATCAAAACAGTATAACATGGTTTTTGAACATCCGCAATTATTCTTACGCCACGGTAAACACCAAACAAGAGTGGGCATTACTGCCCACTCCAGTCCTTAAATGATATGATTCATAACATAATGATATTAGTTATAATATTTATCAAGCCATTCATCATCAAACCCATATTCTTCCATTACAGATCTTCTATATACGAATTCTTTTACGTTATAACCACGAGATTCAATAATATCTATCAATTGATTTCTTGCCCAATCCATTTCATACTCACTCATAAATCCATTATCAAGCTCAAGCGAATCCGGTGCAACAGATTCTTTATCGGACCATGCCAAACCACATGGAACGGTCTTATAATAGGTGGCGTACAGCACTGCATACGTCGCTTGAATATCAACTTTCCACTGTATCTTAAGTTTGTTACCATAGCCCGGAATCAAAGCATTCGCCAATTTCTTTTCTTCCAATGCTACCCCGCCGGATACACGATCTTTATAGTAAATATAATCTTTTTGCATTTCAGAAATTTTATCTGCCAGACAAACTAGTACCAAATTAAGAGTCTCAAGATTTGTACCCTTACTTTGTCCACTTTCAAACGAATATACAAAAGGAAGAGGATGATTTACGGACTCCATATCAACGAAATATGAAAATAAGGTGCCATAGATTTCATTTAACTCTCTTGTTTTTTCTTCAAGTTGCAAAAATAAGTCTTCATTCTCCTTAACAAATGTAATATAAAGTTCCTCATAAGATTTTGCAAATTCAATTGCTTTATCACTAAGGTTATTAGGTTTGTATTGTATTCTTAAAAAATTCCGATGATGAGCCAAAGAATAATATTGCGAATCATAAAATTCATCTCTTAGTTCTTCCGGAATTTCCTCAATAGGACAACGTTCCATAATTTCACACACAATTACAAGCATATCCTTATATGTTGTGGCGAAATCATAGGCATATTGATCAATAGCATCTGCCTGTTTTTTCAAATTTTCATCCATTACATAGTCACTTAATTTCGGAAATAAGGCCATATAATCATCGAAAGTTTCAATCGTGTATGCTTTTTGTATTTCTTCCATTTCTTCCAAAGAAAAATATGATGAAAATTTCTCTTTAACAATTTCTTTTTCAAATTCTTCACCCGTGTAATAATTTTCATCGTGCCGAACCTGTTGAGAATGATCTCCTTCTTTGTATGCATTATATATAGTTATCTCATTTGTAACATAATAATACATATCCCTTATCATATATTTGTTAAGATAATTGCCTGTTGTATAATTATATTTTTTATCATACTTCTTATCTAATTTATCAATCGTCTCTTCCGAAAGAGAATAATAATTAAAATTCACAAAATCTTCCCAATTATAAACATAATACTTCTCACTCATTGCATCAATATGAGCACATGCATCTTCAAAGGATATTTCTTCTGTGGATACTTTCGGTTCATTCCAATTTATAGGAACTAATTCTATGGTATCGGATTCAGCTTTTCCGTCATCTTCACTTGCTGCCTCAGAGGACGAAGCTTGCTCTGACTGTTCTTGAGTAACATCATTACTGACATTCATTGTATTACATCCTATCAAACTTACTACGATTAATAAGACAACTAAAATTCTAAACTTTTTCATTAAATTCCCTCCCTTTAATCATGCTTAAATATAGTCGAATCTTTAACTGTAATGCTTCTTGCTTTCACAAGATATTTCTGTCCGTATCACCTTCTTACTCCATATCCATATTTAATGATTAGATTTTGTACAAGTTTATAACTGCTTAAGTTATAATTATCTCCATACAAAACCCAAAAACTTCATCTTTAGAAGTATATTATCACATTTTTCATATATCTTCAACATTAGAAGTTTCATTTTTAGAAATTTATATGGAGGAAATATGAAAATATATTGGGATGGTAAAATCAAAAACTTAGTTGGACCAAAGGTAAAAGAATTAAGAACACAAAAGAAATTAACACAAAAAAATCTCGCTATTCAGCTTCAGTTATTGGGTTATGAGTTTAACGAACTGACGATTTTAAGAATTGAACAGCAAACTCGATTTGTAAGCGATATGGAACTCCTTGCTCTCGCTACGTATTTCGAAACAGAAATCAAAGATTTGTATCCAAAGAACTAAAAAAGAGATGCAAATAAAAAAAGCATTGAAACACCTGTTTCAATACTCTTTCTCGGGTTGGGCTATTCATAAATGTATCTTTTATAAATAACAGCCCGTAGGGGAATCGAACCCCTGTTTCCGCCGTGAGAGGGCGGCGTCTTAACCGCTTGACCAACGAGCCATATGTCCTTGCCTGATTTTCACAGGCAAGGATTATTCTATAATAGTTTTATAAAAAATGCAAGTCCTTTTTAGAACTTTTTTAAAACATATCAAAAAGACTCAACTGATTGCTTTCGGGAATATCTCCCAACAGACCTAACTGGGCAAGTTTTTCCGTAACGGTTTTGGTAACCTTGGTTCTTTCCCTGAAATCATCCTGGGACAGGAACGGGCCATCTTTCACCGCTTCCACAATACCTTCTGCCGCTTTTTCCGCAAGTCCGTCAACACTGATTAAGGAAGGCATGATTTTACCGTCAACAATCTGGAAATTTCTGGCACTAGCCCGGAAAATATCCAAAGGCTCGAATTCAAATCCACGGGCATACATTTCCTGTACAATTCGCATATCTTTATATGCATCCTGCTCTTTGTTGCTGAGTGTATTCTCCCGCTTTTTATAATCTTCCATGGTACGACGAAGTGCCGCTTCACCCTGACACATCAATTCATAAGAGAATGCCGTTGCACGGATACTGAAATACGCTGCATAATATGCCAGAGGATAATTAACCTTACAATACGCAATACGCCATGCCATCATAACATAAGCAGCCGCATGCGCCTTCGGGAACATGTACTTAATCTTTTTACAGGACCAGATATACCATTGCGGTACATTTGCCGCTTTCATGGCCTCTTCCCATTCCGGTTTCAACCCTTTTCCCTTACGAACACTTTCCATAATGGTAAACGATAAACTGGCCTCTACTCCCATACCGATTAAGTAAGTCATAATATCATCTCGGGTACAGATTGCCGTAGAAATGGTTGCCGTACCTTCACTGATTAATTTCTGTGCATTTCCAAGCCATACGTCCGTACCGTGGGCAAGACCCGCAATTCGAACCAGGTCAGAGAAACTCTGAGGATTGGTATCAATTAACATCTGAATCGCAAAATCCGTACCAAACTCAGGGATACCCAAAGACCCCAGCTGACATCCGTAAATATCTTCCGGTTTGATTCCCAGTGCCTCCGTATTCTGGAACAAACTCATTACCTGAGGGTCATCCAGAGGAATCTGCAAAGGATCAATTCCTGTTAAATCCTGAAGCATACGAATCATGGTAGGATCGTCGTGTCCGAGAATGTCAAGTTTTAAAAGGTTATGGTCAATGGAATGATAGTCAAAATGGGTTGTAATGATATCCGTTGTCATATCATTTGCCGGCTTCTGCACCGGAGTAAACTGATTGATATCATAACCAATAGGCAAAACAATAATTCCACCGGGGTGCTGTCCCGTGGTACGTCTTACATCCACACACCCCTGTACAATACGATTGATTTCACATTCCCTTTTATGAATATTACGTTCTTCGTAATATTTTTTGACATAACCGTACGCTGTTTTCTCCGCCAGGGTACCAATGGTTCCCGCACGAAAAGTCTGTCCGGCGCCAAATATAACTTCCGTGTATTTATGCGCTTTAGACTGATATTCACCGGAGAAGTTAAGATCAATATCCGGCTCCTTGTCACCCTTAAAACCAAGAAACGTTTCAAAAGGAATATCGAAGCCGTCTTTTTTTAATTTTGCACCACACTTGGGGCACATTTTATCCGGCATATCACAGCCCGCTTTCCCTGCATAAGCTTTTACATCCGGAGAATCAAACTCGGAATAAAAGCATTCACTGCAATAATAATGAGGTGACAAAGGATTTACCTCGGTAATACCTGCCATGGTAGCCACAAAGGAAGAACCTACGGAACCACGGGAGCCTACGAGATACCCGTCTTCATTAGACTTCCACACGAGCTTCTGTGCAATGATATACATAACCGCGAAACCGTTGGTGATAATGGAATTTAATTCTTTCTTCAAGCGCTCTTCTACAATTTCGGGAAGGTTCTCACCATAAATTTCATGCGCTTTTGTATAACAGATATTTGTCAGCGTCTCATCACTGTTGGGAATCACCGGAGGACACTTATCGGGATGAATGGGCGAAACAAACTCACACATATCCGCAATCATGTTTGTATTGGTAATTACAACTTCTTCTGCTTTCTGACTTCCCAGATAGGTAAATTCTTCCAGCATTTCTTCCGTAGTTCTGAAATAAAGCGGTGCCTGCTCATCTGCATCCGCAAATCCTTTCCCTGCCATAATAATACTTCTGTAAACAGAGTCTTCCGGATCGCAGAAATGAACATCACAGGTTGCGCAGACCGGTTTATTATACATCTCTCCCAGTTCTACAATACGACGATTTAAAGCCTGCAAATCCTCCTCCGTATTGATATCAGGAAATCGTTCTTCACGTATCATAAAGCGGTTATTTCCTATGGGCTGAATCTCCAGATAATCATAAAACTGAACAATATTTGCTATCATGTCATCCGGCTTATCTTCCAGGATTGCCTGAAACAATTCTCCTGCTTCACATGCTGAGCCCACAATCAAGCCTTCCCGCAACTCATTTAACAGACTTTTGGGAATTCTGGGAACACGTTGAAAATATTTTACATGGGAAGCGGACACCAGACGATATAAATTTCTTCTCCCTTCTTCATTTCTTGCAAGAATAATTACATGATAAGAAGGAAGTCTTCTGATGGTATCCGGATTGGATGCAGTCATTTCGTTAATTTGCGCCAGGGTATGTATATCCTGTTTTTCAAGTTCCCGCAGGAATTTTATATAAATCAGTGAAAGAATCCGAACGGCTTCTTCTCCTTTTTCCAAATCGCCGCATTCCATTTTATAATGTTTTACCAGAGAATCCAAACCGAATCTTGCTCTTCCTTCCACCAGAACACGAGCAAGCGCCATACTGTCTACATAAGTAAAATCATGGTTAATATTGATTTGTTCCGCATTGGTTTTAATAAAAGAATGTGCAGTTGCAAGATTGTGGGATACCAAAACAGCTCCTTTGGCAAATGCAAAGAACTCAGACAATGCTCCTTCTATAAAAGGCGCATTGCTCACCATTTCATCCGTAATGCCGGTTTTTCTTTCCACCGTAAAAGAAATCGGTTCCCTGGGGTTCACAAGGGTATGAAAACTCTCTTTTACTTCTCCGTCCACAATCTTAACTGCAGATATTTCCAAAATATGATGCTTGGCAGGTGAACATCCCGTGGTTTTGATTTCGAACACTACAAAGGGAACCTGAAGACTCTGACCCTGTTCATTGTAAACAGCATCATTTAAATCATCTACAAGATAGCCTTCCACGCCGTAAAGCACCTTAAAATCAGGCATTTTTTCCACCGTATGATACGCTTCCGGAAACGCCTGAACCACACCGTGGTCTGTAATCGCAAGGGCTTTCATCTCCCAGGAAGCCGCTCTCTGAATCAGCTGCTTTGCATAGGAAACACCATCGCTGTCGCTCATCTTGGTATGACAGTGCAACTCAACCCTCTTTTTAAATGAGTTATCCATTCTGGGAACCCTGAAGTCTTTAATCTGCTTAATACACACAACAGAGCTTACGGTAACTTCTTTGGCAAAATCATCATATTTGGGCAGGCCTTTTATCTTAATAAAAGAACCCTTCTTTAACGCTTCCTGTAACTCTCCCTGTTGCTCAATATCACAGAATACTTTTGCCGCAATGGAATCCTCAAAGTCCGTAATGGCAAAAGAATAAATAAACTTGGTATTATTGCTGATGGCTCTTCCTTCTCCGGCAATAATCTGTCCACGGATTGTTACTTCTCCCATATCATCAATAATATCTTTTATGGGGATGGCTTCATCAATAAAATCCCGGCCGAAAAGTACATCCGGAGCATCGCTTCTTTTAAAATGTCTTTTCTTTGCTTCGTTATCCGCTGCCTTCCCTCCACGTTTTTTCTCAGGGGAAGGATTTTGGGCAGGAACAGCCCTATCACTTGCAAGAATGGATTCAATTTCCGGGTCATTCCCTTTTACCTCCGCAATTTCACTGCCTGCGTCAGCACCGTTTGCTTTGGCAACCCGTTCCGTAATGCGTCTTACAAGCATTTCCATACGATATTCGTTTTCTTCTTTAAAACGGTCTGTTACCGCTTCTTTATAATCGATGCAGATTTTCGCATTTAAGCCACATCTTTTGCAAAAGACGTGTTCTAAATAATTTCGAATCTGGTCCTCCCTCTGTCTTGCAACCAGTGTATCTTCCAGTGTAAGACGAAGCACCTCATCTCCTTCACAGGTTATTTCTGCAGAGTGAATCAAACGATAATCCAATTTGGCATTTTCTTCCAGTTCAAATAAAATGCTGTCGCTGTATGCCTGATACAGCTTTTCTAAATCGTAATGTCTGGATAAATGAAACGACTCCACGATCTGCACATCCATATCGGTATCAGCAAAACACTGACGTTCCAATTCTTTCTGCGCTTTATAAATTTCCTTTTTGGGAATCAGTCTTTCACTGGTCAGATATACTCTCAAATGCTTTTTATAAGAATCCGTTGTAAAACGGTCAATTCTTGTACCTTCAAAAAGTGCCCTTAGTTCATCTTCTAAAACAAGGTTTTCGAACATTTCAAAAAATTTCTTTGCCATACTTCACCTTCTTCTGCCGGACACTCTTACTTCTCTGACTTAAGCCTGCCAGTTTTCCAGTTCATGACGTAAGACTGCCAGCAATTCTTCTTCCGGAACCTTCCTTACAATCTGACCTTTTTTAATCAAAAGTCCTTCTCCGGTTCCACCTGCAATTCCAATATCCGCTTCTTTTGCTTCTCCGGGACCGTTTACCACACATCCCATTACTGCCACTTTAATATCCAGGGGAAATTCTTCCACCATGGTTTCTACCTGATTGGCAAGACCAATCAAATCAATCTTCGTTCTTCCACAGGTGGGACAGCTTACCACTTCGATTCCACCCTTACGAAGACCCAATGTACGAAGAATCATTTTTGCGGTTTTGATTTCTTCCACAGGATTGCCTGTCAGGGATACCCGGATGGTATCACCGATTCCCTGATTTAAAATAATGCCCAGACCGACCGAACTTTTAATATTACCGGAATAAATGGTTCCGGATTCGGTAATGCCTACATGAAGGGGATAATTCGTTTTCTGTGCAATCAGTTCATGTGCCTTGATACACATAAGCACATCGGAAGATTTAATGGAAATAACCAGATTGTCATATCCGCATCCCTCAATCATGCGAACCTTATCCAAAGCACTTTCCACGATTCCTTCCGCGGTTACTCCATGATATTTTTCAACAAGCTCCTTTTCCAGAGACCCGCTGTTTACACCTACACGAATGGGAATATTACGCTCTTTTGCCACGGCAACAACCGCTTTTAACTTCTCTTCTCCTCCGATATTTCCGGGATTGATACGGATTTTATCCGCGCCGTTTTCCATTGCGGCAATCGCCATTTTATAGTCAAAATGAATATCTGCAACCAAAGGAATGGAAATCTGTTTCTTAATTTCACCGATTGCCTTAGCCGCCGCTTCCGTGGGAACCGTACATCTGATAATTTCACAATCTGCAGCTTCCAGGGCATGAATCTGAGCCACCGTAGCTTCCACATCTTCCGTAGGGGTATTGGTCATGGACTGGATTAAGATAGTATTTCCCCCTCCAATGACCCGATTGCCGATTTGTATTACTTTCGTATTATCTCTAAACATATGATTCACCTGATTCCTTACTGTTTGTTTTATTTTCTTTTAAAAAATGTATCATTTTTACCCTCTTGGCAATTAAAAGCGCCAGAATCTGCTGGGCTTCTTCCCTGTTACGACGATTCACGTTCTGTTTGATTCCGGTAAACTGTTTTTCCCATCCGGTCAATCCAAGTTCTTCTGCCTTCTTGCCCATTTTAACAGCTTTCATGGAAGCTGCCTGCCATTGTTCTCTGCTGATTGCCTGACCGAGTCTCATAAAATCCATGGACATCACAAAGAGCTCCAACTGCTCCAAATATCCGGCAATGTCATCTCCGTAAGAAGAACGCTCCCAATCAGCACCTAATCCTTTTAGTTTAGCCAAATACTCATTCATTTTATAAAATCTCCCCGGCAGATACCATATCTTGTTGTCAGTCTCTACCGCACTTCTAAGTATACCTTCCCATACATGTTTTTTCAATCCGGTTTTTCTTTTTTGGAAACCTAAAAATGATAAGTAAATTTTGTATATTAGGGATATTTTTTTCGTTGTTTTTCACAAATATTTTATCCGGTGCCTCCGACAAAAAAATACTGCATTCACACTCGTAAATCCTCATGGTTTCTTCTCTTTTCAATGCTTTTATCATAAAAGAAATCCATAACAGTATCCCACCGGTACAAATTGGTAAAAGCCATATATTATCATGTAAAATAACCTTTTGTGCAATTCCACCTATAAGAAAAATGATTCCCGCGACCCCATACACAAAACCGGTATTGACAGATAATTTTTTGTTGCAGTTATCACTTTCTCCCAATACCTGTTTCAATTGCAAACCGCTTTGATACCGTTCTTCCGGCTGTAATTTCGTACAACGTTCAATTATTTCGGCAATTCCGGAACCAACACCGAACCGCAGCACTTCATCGGCTGTAATTTCATCTGCAGCGTATGCCGGATGACATCCCGTAGCCAGATAAAACAGAATCTTTCCGAAAGCATATACATCGCTTTCGGTAGTAACATAGCCTTCCTTCTGCTCCGGTGCCATATAGCCCTGCGAACCATAAAAACAGGGAATCCTTCCCCACCCTCTTACCGTTGTTCCGAAATCAATTAATTTTATTTTACAGGAATCTTCAAGAATTATATTCTCAGGTTTTAAATCTCCGAACACAACAGGCATATCCCTTTTATGAAGATACGTTAAAACATCCGCAATCTGCATGGCAATTGCCGCTAATTCTTCCTCAGGGCATCTCCCTTTTTGTCGTATCAGTTCCTCCAGGGTAAGACCTTCCACATAATCCATGATAATGCAACGGGATTCTTCTTCCTCTATAAAATCATGTAACGCAGGTAACGCCTCATGTTTTAAATCCCTTAACCATCCCAGTTCCTTACCGGCTCCGGAATCATTGATATATTTACACGCAAAATATTTTTGAATATTTTTATCCCATACAAGATAAACGGTCCCAAATCCGCCTGCTCCGATAGGACGGATGATTTCATACTTATTTCCGATACTATTCACGCCTTTTATGATTTTTCCCTCCTTTTACGGTGAGTAATACAATGCCGCTGCAATTGTCTTTTTCCCCATTCCTACGGACTCTGGAAAGAAGTTCTTCCATGCGTTTCGGCAATAATTCCGTATGTCCTTTTATATGAAACAACTGCTCCGACTGTTTTTTTGTAATTGTATTATGTAAACCATCCGAATATAAAAAATAACCATCAAATCTTTGCCTACCCCAAACGCATTCCGCTATGGGAACTTCTCCGCATCCGATTGCCTGTAAAAGCATGCCGTCTTCATTTCTCTGTGCAGATGTCAGAGTTTTATAAAATGCTTTTTTACGTTTTTGTAAAAATACATCACAACCCGAATCCCCAATCTGAAAAACCAGATATTTTTTATCATATAAAAGCAACATGGTCAGCGTCGTTCCCATGCTTCCCCCTTCTGATTTTCCTTTCTCTTTTAACTGTTCATGTACTTCTTCCAGTTTTCTTTGAAAACTTTTATAAATTACACTTCTGCCCGCTTCCCTGAAATACATTGGAATAAAACTCTGATAAAACCAGACTGTCATGGCTTTCGCTGCCAGATTACCCGCAACTTCACCGGAACGAAGCCCGCCTACTCCGTCACATATCAACGCCATGGCAACAGGACCCTTTTCCGTCATAAGGGTCTGTAAAGAAAGGGAATCCTGATTCACTTCATAACGGTCCCCTCTGTCATAACAACAATAATGATAAAAATGCACAGACTACCCCCTTTTATAATTTTAAAAATAAAATGAGAAAATTCGGACGACTGTCCGGGAAAATCCGGTTATCCGGAAAATGACTGTCCCCTATGGGAACATGTTGAATGTTTCATATTGATACGCGGGGAGAGAACTCTCCCCGCATGAATCATCAGAATCAATTATCTGAAAAATCTTGAAATGTCATTAAATAATACCAAAACGGTAACGATCATTAAGAAAATAAAACCGGCAACGGTTATTATCATTTCCAGCTTCTGTGGTACGGGTTTACGAATCACGGCTTCCACCAATAAAAGAACAAGTCTTCCACCATCCAATGCCGGAACCGGCAACAAATTCATCACACCCAGATTTACACTTAATAACAGAGCAATGTTTACCAAATTAAGTAATACGGTTCCGATACCGTATTCCTGGGTTTGTTCAATGGTATCACCGATTACCTGAACCACACCGACAGGACCTGCTATATCATCTTTGGATACCTGTCCCTGCACCATTTTCTGCAAACTCTTAATGGTGGTTTTCAGCCAGAATTGAACCTCATACCAGCTGTATTCAAAAAGGTCCAAACCTTTTCCTTCTACCATATCTCCGCCTTTGATTCCGATTACGTAACTGTTTCCGTTCAGAACCGGAGTCAAAGTAGTGTTGTAGCGCTGGCCGTCACGTTCATATTCCAGTTCCCATTCTTTACCGCCATCCAACATGGCAATCAGACTGATTTCCTGAAAAATATGAACATTTTCACCATTGATTTCCGTAATCACATCTCCTGCCTCAAGTCCTGCTTCATATGCAGGAAATCCTTCCACAACTTCAGTGATTTTAGTAGTCGAAGAACCACAGAATACAATGATAATCATTGCAAGAAGATAACCTAAAATAATATTAAAAACAGGACCTGCAACTACCGTCAGAATTCTGACCCAGACAGGCGAATTCCGAAAAGAACCGGGAGTTGCCGCAGTCTCGCTTTCAAGGGGATTCTCGTCAAGCTGTTTTTTATGTTCCTCATCTTCTTCATACAAAGCATCTTCGTCTTCAAAAACACAGGCACCGCCCAAAGGAAGAAGACGCAGGGAATAAGTAGTTTCACCTTTTTTTATTTTAAATATCTTAGGACCCATTCCCACAGAAAATTCCACAACTTTTATGCCGTTTATCTTTGCCACGATAAAATGTCCGAATTCATGGGATACAACCACAATACAGAATATAATGACAAAGGCTATAATCGAATAAACTGTGTCCAATTACTTATACTCCTTTTACAAACTTTTTCCCGATATAATTATATGTCTCTGCTTCCGCAAAAAGAATTTCGTCCACATTTGGATTTTCAATCTTCTTATGAACATCCATACAACTTTCAATCACTTCGGGAATCTGTAAAAATGAAATCTGACGGTTCAAAAACAAGCTGACCGCCTTCTCATTTGCCGCATTATACACAGTAGGCATGCTGCCTCCTTCTTTTGCGGCGCGATAAGCCAGGGCAAGACCGGTAAAGGTCTCCGTATCCGGCTTTTCAAAGGTCATGCTTCCAAGTTCAAAAAGGTCTACTCTTTTACCATCCATCGGTAATCTGTCAGGGTAAAAAAGCGCATATTGAATGGGAAGCTTCATATCCGGCATACCAAGTTGTGCAATCACGGAACCGTCCACATACTGTACCGCCGAATGAATGATGCTTTGCGGATGTACAACAACCTGAATCCGGTCTAAATCCACATCAAATAACCACTTGGCTTCCATCACTTCAAGACCCTTGTTTACAAGGGTAGCCGAGTCAATGGTTATCTTTCTTCCCATGGTCCAGTTAGGATGCTTCAACGCATCTTCCAAGGTAATATTTACAAGGTCTTCTTTTTTTCTTCCTCTAAAAGGACCACCGGAAGCCGTCAGAAGAATTTTTTCCAAACGATTTCCGGGATTTCCCTGTAAGGACTGAAAAATCGCACTGTGCTCGCTGTCCACCGGTAAAATGGACACACCGTGTTTTTTTGCAAGCGGCATAATAATATGTCCTGCAGTAACAAGAGTCTCTTTGTTTGCAAGAGCAATATCCTTACCTGCCTGAATCGCTGCAACGGTAGGTCTGATACCTATCATTCCCACAATTGCGGTTACCAATACTTCCGCTTCTTCCATTATGGAAATATCCAGCATTCCTTCCATTCCGGAGAGTACCTCCGTCTCAAGGTCTGCAATTTTAGTTTTTAAGCTTTTCGCAGCTTCTTCCGACCACATAACAGCTTTCTTCGGACGAAACTCGCGAATCTGTTTTTCCATCAGGTCAACATTGTTTCCCGCCGCGAGGGCAAGAACATTCAGTTCTGGATGTTCCCTGACAATTTCCAAAGTCTGGGTTCCGATAGAACCGGTAGAACCCAGAATTACTATATTTTTCATTGAATCAATACTCCTAGTCGAAATGCAGGAACAGAACCACAAGGAAATATACCATGGGTGCCGTAAAAATAACACTGTCGAACCGGTCTAAAACACCACCGTGTCCGGGAATCAACTTACCGTAATCCTTAATACCACCATCACGTTTTACCGCTGAAGCAGTCAAATCGCCGCACATGGATACAATAGATCCGATAAAACAAACAAGTGCAAACAAAGGAATAACACCAATACGGTTATCTACAAAAGCATAATAAATCCAACCCATCAAACCGCCTGCAATAGTCGCCGCAAGACAGCCGCCTACTGCTCCTTCAATGGTCTTTTTGGGGCTTAATTTCGGTGTCAGCTTGTGCTTACCAAAAAGACAACCGCTGAAATACGCAAATGTGTCACACACCGATGCACTGATGTATACCAGCCACACAAGATAAATACCGTGAGGCAACTCCCTTACATGATAAGCAAATGATAGGGTAAGTGCCACATAAATCATGCCAAACACCGCAGGTGTCATCTGCTGGATTTTATGTTTGGGATAAGTAAAAATATAAATACCGAACATAATTACTACGGCAATAATAAACAGAAGCAAAATCAAAATCGTAAAATAATTAAACATTCCGATTTCTTTTACTGCCCATTCATTTAATATCTGATGAAAAGGCATTACATCATCAAACAAAATCAAAAGGATATAATAAAGGATAATGGTAACAAAACCCACTTTCTCATATCCGCTCACCTTCTGTTCATCCAGGCGCACATTGGTTGCCTTGGTAAATTCCAGATATCCGATGCAGGAAAGCACGCCTAAAAATATCGCCTGGGCCGGGCCTCCCAATAAACCAAAAACCAGAAGAAAGGCAAGTACAATTGCACCGCTAATGATTCTTACCACCATAATTCCAATCTCCTATTTTGCATTTCCAAAACGTCTGTCTCGCTGATTATAGCTTTCAATCGCCTTCACAAGTTCATCCCGATCAAAATCAGGCCAATGTTTCTGTGAAAAATAAAATTCCGTATATGCCAACTGCCATAAAAGGAAGTTAGAGATTCTCTGTTCACCGCTGGTACGGATTAAAAGATCCGGATCAGGAATATCTCCCGTATCCAAATGCGAAGAAACATATTCCGCAGTAATCTCTTCTTTTGTAAGAGTTCCCGCCTG
This sequence comes from Lachnospiraceae bacterium, assembly GCA_017473905.1. GTDB lineage: Bacteria > Bacillota > Clostridia > Lachnospirales > Lachnospiraceae > UBA3766. Next base: position 53,514 of record JAFUJA010000022.1, read on the forward strand.
AATTTCCTCTGCCATACGTTGCATCATGCGGAGAATTTCATCTCTGCCCCCGTAATTAATGGCAATCTGGAACTGAAGTCCCGTATTATTTGCGGAATCTGCCTCCAAATCAGCAATTGCCTTCTGAATATCCGGTGCCAAACCTGTTTTATCACCGATTACACGGATACGCACATTATTTTTGGCAGCCTTCTTAAAACCGGAAAGCAGATAACTTCTAAGCAGCGTCATAAGAGCAGCCACCTCATCTTCACTACGTTTCCAGTTTTCCGTCGAGAATGCATAAACGGTAAAATATTTAATTCCAAGTTCATCTGCCACATAAAGCATATCTTCCACATTTTTACCGCCCTGGACATGACCCATTTTGCGGGGAAGACCTTTGCTTTTGGCCCATCTGCCGTTACCATCAAGGATAACGGCTACATGATTAGGTACGTTCATTTTAAACACTCCGTAACTTATACTGTAAGAACTTCCTTAGACTTATCTTCTACCATGTTGGAAATATCCTTGATGTACTTATCTGTTAATTTCTGAAGTTCATCTTCCATATCTTTGATTTCATCCTCGGAAATTTCGGTCTTTGCAAGCTTCTTTAACGCATCATTACCGTCACGTCTGATGTTACGAACCGCAACTTTTGCATCTTCACCTTTCTTGCGGACATCTTTTACGATTTCCTTTCTTCTTTCCTCTGTTAATTCAGGGAATACAAGACGGATTACGCTACCGTCATTGCTGGGTGTAATACCGATGTCGGATGCAAGAATTGCCTTTTCGATTGCTTTAATCAAACTCTTTTCCCAAGGAGCAATCTGGATCATACGCGCTTCGGGAACCGTAATATTACCTACCTGCTGAAGAGGTGTCATGGAACCATAGTAATCTACGGCAATTTTATCCAATACATGGGGATTTGCTCTTCCTGCACGGATTGCAGAAAAATCGGTTGCAAGATGTTCACATGTTTTTGCCATTTTTTCGTCGTAAGCTTTAATTCTCTCGTTCATATTTTTATCCTCTCTTTTATAAAAGTTTCCCCAAAGGGTTATTGTTATACGGTAACCTTAGTACCGTTGAAATTTCCTTTTACAGTATTCACAATGCTGTTTTCTTCATTCAGTCCAAACACCCACATAGGCATTTTATTATCTCTTGCCAGAATGGATGCGGTCATATCCACTACCTGAAGATTCTTTGCAATTACTTCATCAATGGTTACTTCACTGTATTTTTTCGCTGCAGGATTTTTAGCAGGGTCATCATCATAAACACCGTCAATGGATTTGGCAAGAAGGATTACTTCCGCATCTACCTCAATGGCACGAAGTACAACGCCTGTATCAGTGCTGAAATAAGGATGTCCTGTTCCTCCTGCAAAAAATACGACCTGACCTTTTTCAAAGTATTTATTTGCGCGGTCTTTTGAGAACAATTTGGTAAAAGAGCCACATTCAAAAGGTGTTAAAATATTGGTCATCATTCCCACGGAACGGAAAATCTCGGATACATAAATACAATTCATAATCGTTGCAAGCATACCAATCTGGTCTGCTTTGGTACGGTCAATATTCTCACTGGTACGCCCTCTCCAGAAGTTACCGCCACCAATCACAATACCAACCTGAATATTACTGTCTACAAGTTCCTTTACCTGAAGTGCTACCTTACGCACGGTTTCTTCATCAAACCCCGTCTTTTTTTCACCGGCAAGTGCCTCGCCGCTTAATTTTAACAAAATACGTTTCATATGCCTCGGTTTGTCCTCCTTTTATTAAATTCCTTCAAAAAATGCACTGGGTTTCTTATCCGCATAACACTGGGAACACATACCTTCAATCAAAGCGCCGTTGTTAATCTGTACGGACTTGGATTTAATGTTACCCATTATGATTGCGGATGAATCCAGAATAACCGGACCATGCACATCAATATCACCTTTTACCGCCCCGGCAATCACTGCTCCGGTAGCAAAAACATTACCGATGACTACGGTGTTTTTATCAAGTTTAACACTACCTTCACTATGCACATTACCGGTTAATTTTGCAGCCTGTGCAAAGACTTCAACAGCTTTGCAGTCGCCCTGTACACTGCCGGAAATAGTCAGTTTGCCTGCTGATTCAATATTACCAAGTACACTGCCAAGCAAATCAACATTCCCCTCCGCAGTAAGATCTCCTGTAATAATAGTGCCTTTAGAAATAACGGTAGTTTCATTATTATTATAATCCATGAGTCCAACTCCTTTCACATCGTTTAAATATGTGAAATCTTCTTTATCTTCTGAAACAGATGCCTGTTCCGTGGTATCGTCAATATCGGGAATCACCACTTCCACAGATTCTTCCTCTGCAACACCCTCTTCTTCCGTAACGATATCTTCTTCAGGAAGTGCCTCTTCAACAACAGCTTCCGCCAATGCATCGGTATCTTCCGACGCAAAAGAATCTTCTGTCGAATCATCTTCTATGGAAATTTCTTCTTCCGTTGAAACAACTTCGTCGTATGAATCCGCTTCTTCTGTTTCTTCCGCTTCAAGAATTGCATCTTCTGCGGATGCCTCGGCTGCAAGAATTTCATCCACTTCTTCTTTTCCTAAAAGCAATTCCATTTCACCGGCAGAAATAGGCTCATCATCTTCCAGAATCGCCATCAAATCATCATCTTCCGTTTGACTTAAAGATGAAAGTTCTCTTTTTAAACGTTCTTCTTCAGCCAGAAGTTCCTTTCTTACGCTCTCATCCGTCATCTCATTCACGGCCTGTGTCAAATCATTTTTTAAATCGCTGAAAAAACCCATTTTATTCCTCCGTTTCCTCATATACGCTTATCACATGGCGAACAGGTGTCGTGCCTTGTGTAATCGGTAAAATAACATTATTTTCATCTGATAAAAGTTCTTCCAAAATCATGGGAAGTGCTTCCACAGTTGTATACTTATCAGCGGCATCATGCATCAAAACCACGGAATCTTCTCTTCCGTCCACTCCCTGCAACACATTTTTAACAATCGTTGCTGCCGCAAGTCTCTGGGAGGTTGCATCCTGGCTGGATACATTCCAGTCAAAATAAGATAACCCTTCTTTTCTCAATATACCGAAAAGCTCTTCTTTATCAAACTGTACCACCGTATTGGAGCTTCCTCCGGGAAAGCGGTAAATACTGCTTCTCACACCGGTTTTATCATAAACAAAATCCGAAATACCTCTTACATCTTCCTCAAAAGCCTGAGGCGTTTCATAAATGGCAGAATACTTATGTGTAAAAGAATGTAACGCCAGAGTATGTCCTTCATCAACAATTCTTTTATATTCTGCATCATACCCTTCTTTTGCCAGGACAAAAAAAGTAGCCTTCACCTGATATTCCTTAAGAATATCCAGAATTTCCCCGGTATATGTACTGGGTCCGTCATCAAAAGTAAGATAAATTCTGTTTTTCCCTTCATACATCTCACTGTCCGGAATTGTATAGGTTAATAACTCGGTCTCAAGATTTTCCTTATAAATCTGTTCACCATTATTCAGTACAGGATTTTCCACCTTGGATATCTGCTGTGTGGAAAGTGCTTCCATGAGACGGTCAATTTTTAGATTCATCTGATAATTGGAATATAAAAGGAAAATACAGGTCACATTTGGGAACAACAAAAGAAAACCAAGTGAGATAACCAGTACTCTCTTGATACGCTGAATACGTTTTCTTCGTTTTTCAATTCCTGCAAGCTGCTCATTTGCGCTTGGGTTTTTTATCTGTTCTTCCATGTAAAATCCTTTTCTTCGCACATGTACCCATATTAAATATAGATAATCTAGTATATTGTACCACATCCCATTTCATTTGAAAAGTCAAAAAAAGGACCGCTTTCTAAGCGATCCTTCCTTTTACATTAAACAAAGCTGAATTTGCTCATCATTAAAATCATAACACCCACAACAATATAAAGTGCTGCTCCGATAATACCTATCATACGATTTGCAGCAATCCCCTTTTTATTTCCGTAATACAATCCAAATGCTGCTGCAACGAATGTGACTACACCGGATACAATTGCTGCCGGAATATAACTCATTTCCACTGCTACAAGAAGCATACCCAGAACAAATGCATCCAGACTGGATACGGCACCAAGTCCCAGAAGGAGGAAGAAATTCATGGAATCATTCACTCTCACATCCGGACTACGCAATGCCATAATAATTTCCGGAATTGCCCTCACAATGGTAAAAAGTACTGCTGTATATGCTGTAAATTCAAATACGGGAAGCTTAAAAACATTCCCCAGCACACCGCCCAGAATCATAAAAGGAATCTGGATAATACCAAACATTGCTCCTATATAAAGCATTTTTTTATAATTTACTTCACGTAATGCATCACCCTTTGATACCGCAACGGTAAAACCATCTGTCGCAAGCACAAGTGCAATAATCAGAATCATTACAATCTCCATGATTTAAAAACCAATCCTTTATTCTTTTTATCTGCCGTAATCAAGATAAAATTACAGGCTTCTCTTTCCAAAAAATAATTATAGAGGTTCTTTGTAACAATGTCAAACCCCTGAAGCAAAATACTCCAGGGGTTTTATTACATTCATTATAAATTAACGGGTAAATTACATTCCCATCTGCTTTGCAACTTCTTCTGCAAAGTTTTCTTCCTTCTTTTCAATACCTTCACCGGTTTCAAAACGAACGAACTGAGCAATCTTTAAGTCCTTATCAACAGATGCAAGGTAAGCTGCTACAGTCTGCTTTCCGTCTTCAGCCTTAACATAAACCTGATCAAGAAGGCAGATTTCCTTCATCTGCTTATTGATACGTCCCATAATCATGCCATCGATAACCTTTTCAGGCTTCTGGCTTTCCTTAGGATCGTTCATAATCTGTGCTTTCAGAATTTCTTTTTCATGCTCGATGTAATCAGCACCGATTTCGGACTGGCATACATACTGAGGATTCAAAGCTGCAACCTGCATAGCAACGTTGCTTAAAGCTTCTTTTACTTCATCGGTAACGTTAGCTGCTTCTGCTTCAACGATAACACCGATTCTTCCGCCGCCGTGGATGTAGGAAACTACACAACCCTTTTCAGCAACAACTTTCTTAAATCTTCTGATGCTTAACTTCTCACCGATAACTGCAATCTTTTCTACAAGAGCTTCGTTTACGGTCTTGGATGCATCAAGCTTCCAGCTTTCTGCAAGGAATGCATCGATATCTGCACTGTCAGATGCAAGAGCCTGATCTGCAACTGCAGCAACAAAGTTACGGAATTCTTCATTCTTTGCAACGAAGTCTGTTTCAGAGTTAACTTCTACAACAGCTGCTGCTTTATCTCCGTCCATAGCAACGGTACAAAGACCTTCTGCTGCAATTCTGCTTGCTTTCTTTTCAGCCTTTGCCTGACCGTTCTTTCTTAAGAACTCAACTGCTTCGTCCATGTTACCATCGGTTTCGGTAAGTGCCTTCTTGCAATCCATCATTCCGGCACCGGTTAATTCTCTTAATTCTTTTACCATACTAGCTGTAATAGCTGCCATGTTTATGTCCTCCATTCTTGATTATAATAGTATTTTGCTACATTTCCTTACGAAATGAATTATTCAGCATCTGCAACTGCTTCTTCAGCAACTTCTGCTTCTTCAGCTGCTTCCATAACTTCACCCTGGTTAGCTTCGATGATAGCATCTGCCATCTTAGCAACGATTAACTTAACCGCTCTGATAGCGTCATCGTTTCCGGGGATTACATAATCAAGTTCTTCAGGATCGCAGTTTGTATCTGCAATACCAATTAAGGTAATTCCTAAGTTGTGAGCTTCCTGAATACAGATTCTCTCCTTCTTAGGATCAACTACGAAGATAGCATCGGGAATTCTGGTCATATCCTTGATACCGCCAAGGTTCTTCTCTAACTTTTCCCATTCTTTCTTTAAGTTAACAACTTCCTTCTTAGGAAGAACATCGAAAGTACCGTCTTCAGACATTCTTTCGATCTGTTTTAATCTTTCAATTCTGGAACGGATGGTCTTGAAGTTGGTAAGCATACCGCCTAACCATCTTTCATTTACATAGTACATACCGCAACGCTCAGCTTCAGTCTTCACTGCATCCTGTGCCTGCTTCTTTGTACCTACGAATAAAACGGTTCCGCCTGCGCTTGCAATTTCAGAAATTGCATTGTAAGCTTCGTCTACCTTACCAACAGACTTCTGAAGGTCGATGATGTAGATGCCGTTTCTCTCGGTGAAGATATAGGGAGCCATCTTAGGGTTCCATCTTCTTGTCTGATGTCCGAAATGAACACCTGCTTCCAGTAACTGTTTCATTGAAATTACGCTCATTTTTTAATCCTCCATTTGGTTTTGTCCTCCGCATTCCTCTTTCCCTTGAACCACTTCCTGCGTAAAAGAAGCACCGGCTCTGTCATGGGAATGCGTGTGTTTTCGCATAACAGCATTACTTTAACATAAAAGAAACCCCTGTGCAAGAGGTTTCTTTGGATTTTATTGACTTTTTTTCACTAAAATATCTGCAATTTCTTTCATTGATGCGCCCTTCGGTATTTCATGATTCCCTACTGCAAGGATTTTGTCATATCCGTTGGAACAGAGAAATGCATCAAAGGAGGCGGCACTTTCCACAAGACCGGCCTCAAATACCTTTTTACTGACTGCTACCGAGCTGTCACCACCTACAACCGTAACAATCACATACTCCTCTATTACTTCCTCCGTTTGCTCTTCTTCCGTGGTCTCCTGCCCGGTCTCCTCTGTAGACTCCTGTTCAGAGGATTTTTCTTCAACGTTCTCCGTTTCTGAAGTATTCTGCTCTGTAGGTTCCTGTTCGGAAGCCGTCTGTTCCGATGAAGGATTTTCACTCACAGCTTCAGACACATCCTGAGAAGAATCCGTATTCTCATTTTCTATAGTTTCCGAATCACTTTCTTCAGGAAGATTTTCTTCTTCGTTGCCGGAAACATCAGTATTCAATTCAGCAAGTACCTTATTTTCAACAAGCCCTAATTCTTTGGCTCTTGCTATCACTTCTTCATCTGTCATGGTCTTTTTCCCGCCGCCTGCAAGCATTAAAATGCCTGCAGTTACGGCAATACCGATTCCAAGGCCGCGCAAATAGAATTTCAGTTTCATGTATGACTCCTTTTAACCTATCCCTGACGGAATAAATCAATGACTAATTTAACTTCTCCAACACCAAGGCCCAATTCTTTCGCAATCGCCACATTGGATTTTCCTTCCCGGTGAAGTTTGAGAATTTTTTCATTGTTATTGGATTTGGAATTGCTTCCCTGAACGGAAGGAATTGCCATTTTATCCGTTTCACGCTTACTCTTTATACCGGGTTCTTTCTTCTCTGCATTTTTACGGGTACTCTTCTTTTCCTTGTTCTTTAAAGAAGAAGTATCTTCCGCATTCTGCCCGTCTTCATTGGCTTTCGAACTTTCTCCTGCGTATTCACTTAAAATACGTTCCAGTTCCTCCGAAGCAGCCACTTCCTCCTCAGAAGCATCTTCTACCATATTTACGGCGTTGCTTCTTTCCATAATACGGCGGCTTTCTTCTTTCGCACGTTCCACTGCATCAAAAGCTTCTTTTACCGTCATAACGGATTCTTTGGCATGATTCACCTCGTTCACTGCAGCCCTTGCTTCTTTCGTGGACTTTTCCGCACTGATTACCGTATCTTTTAAAGTTGTATGCTTGTCATCCAGCATGGAATACAGAAAAACCGCTTCTTCGTGATTCTTATTGATATCCTCCAGAACCGTATGGGAATACTCATTTACAGCCATTATTTTTTCATTGGAAATTCTCTCAAGACTGCGTTCGGCTTTCGCCATGGCATCACTTACGGTTTCCTCAGCATGCTCTTCCAATTGAAATTTTGCCTGTGAAACCTGTTCTTCCACCATTTTTTTAAACTTCTTTTCTTCTTCCTTACGTTCTTTGTCCTGACTCTTTTTTTCGGGAATCAGAAAGCTGACAACAAATATAATAATTCCGCAAATCAATAATACAATCTGAAACGCGTTCACAATATCTCTCCGTTCTAATCTAAAATAACTTATATAGTTTACTAAATTTAAATGCGCATGTCAAAGCCGCCCTGTTTACGTTCTTTTACGATACCGTCAACGGGCGTCTTTTTTTCCTTTTGTTTCTTTTTGTTCTGCTGATATGTTCCGTTTCCCTTTTCTTTGGCATCATATCGGTACTCATTATATTCCGTACGTTGGGCATCCTTTACCTGCTCGCTTTGCTCCTGTACGTTCTTTTTTACCTGTACACCGATATTTTCCTGCGCCAGCATCCCCTTATTGTCTTCATTTATTTTATAAATGGATATATCCTGGGAACGGCTGATCATACCATTTGCTTCTATCGGGCTTAGTGCCATTTTTCCCCCTTATCCAACCTTACAACGAGGTTCTCTTAATATCTCCCTGTGCTCTGTAAAACTTACAAAACTTACAGTCATCTTTTACTATAAGGGACAAATCAGACATTACAATTTTAGTGCCGGCATATACCACATCCGTTACTTTTACCACGCCGGATGTGTCACTGGACATAATTGCCTCCAGTTCTTCATATTCGGTCAAATCACTCTTTAACCGCTGGGATAACTGCTGATATGTGGTTGCCATACTTTGCACATACTTCATTTTATCAGGTGAAAGTTTCTGTCCCTGCTTCATTTTCTGCTGCATTGCTACCAACACCGGTTCAATCTGTTTTAAATTCTTTTTAATCTGGTCAACTTCTTTCATCAAATCCTGATGACGAATTTTAACGGAAGGATCAATACCTACTTCAATAATGGTATCTGCTCCCATCTGTGAGCCCAGAATTTTGGTTTCCACAAGATTTGTGGCTGAAACATGGGCACCGGAAATCATTGCTCTTTTACCGCTTACATGCACATCCGTTTTTGCCATAACACGGGAATGTAAAATAGCTCCGGCCTCCACATAACCCTCCGCAACCGCAGAAGCATTTTCGATAAACTTGGCAATAATATTACCTCCGGCCTTCAAATTACCTTTCCCCATTCCGTTCACGCCACGGGCAATGGTAATATTTCCGCCGGCTTCAAGTGTTGCACCTTCCACAACACCCATAACTTCAATGTTTCCTTTGGCACGTACCGTAAAATTGGAACATACATTACCAGTAATCTGTACACTTCCGTCATAGTTAATATCTCCGGTGGAATTATCAACATTCTGTACCTGATAAATATCAGATACAAATATTTTATCTTCCACAAGCACAACATGTCCGTTAATTTCGGAAAAAGCTTCCAGCCCGTTCTCGGAAACACGAATATTACGTCCGTATTTTAAAATAAGTTTTTTTACATCCTTGGGTTTTACGATTTCATTGGTAACAGTAATACCGTTGTCTCCCAAATCCTCACGCTGCAGTTTCGCAAGAAGATCCCCTTCTTTTACGTGGTTCATGGTATTTAAATTAAAAAAGTCAACACTACCGTCTTCTTTTACGGTGGGTCTGGCTCTTAAATCCGTATTAAAAAAATATTCAATCGATGCATCGCTTCCGTGACGTACGGGTTTTCCTTTTGCAAGGGGAATGTCCGTACAGTAAACTTTATGGGCAAGAAATGCATCGATGGCATCCATATCAATTCCGTAAAGAACCTTTGCCTCATGAAGTTCTGAAACAATAGAATCGCGATTGAATTCAATACCGCCTACGGAAGGGGGATAAAAACGTGCAAATGCAGTCATTTTATCCGGAGATAACTTGATAATCATCTGTTCCCGTTCAGGATAACGTTTCATATCATCCAGTTTAAAAAATCCCTTTGCATCCGTAATTGCAAGAATCTGTCTGTTCAAAACAGTAATATCAATATTAATACTTTTCTTCTGAAGGTATTCTGCAACTTCCTGTACTGCTACGGGTGCACCACCATCCGTTGCATTAAAAATGTGCATATATGTACCTTCAGGCTTGTATTCCAGCTGAAAATATCCGTTCATGATTTTTCCCCTCCTACTAAAAACCCCTTAACTTTAAACTGTATCCAATATACCAACATACTTGCCAAGACGTGCTTTCATTTTCTGCAAACCTTTGGTATGAAGCTGAGAAACTCTGGATTCGGAAACATCCAGAAGTTCACTGATTTCTTTTAAGGTAAGTTCTTCGTAATAGTAAAGAACAATAACTTTTTTCTCTTTTTCCGTAAGAAGTTCCAATGCTTCTATAAGCATGGCTTTCATCTCTTCCTGCTCCGCAACCTTTTCCGGTGCATCAAAATGTCTGGACACATGGGCAACATCATTGGAAATCTCCGTTCCCATCTCCAGATACTCATTCAGGGAGACTACATTGGTTACCTTCATCTGAGACTGCCACTCAAGATACTCGTCTTCACTAATACCGAGTTCTTTGGAAATCTCCTCATCGGTAGCCGGTCTTCCCAGTCTGCTTTCCACTTCTTTAACGGCCGCATCAATCTGTTTTTGCCGCTGTCTTACCGTTCTGGGTATCCAGTCCATTTTACGAATCTGGTCAAGAATTGCCCCACGAATGCGTAAGCTGGCGTAAGTCTCAAATTTAACTTCTTTTTTGTAATCAAACTTGTCAATTGCATCTATCAGGCCAAAAATTCCGTATCCCACCAAATCATCATACTCCACATTATAGCCAAGATACATACTCAATCGTCCTGCTACAACTTTTACAAGCGGGGCATATTCCAATATGATTTTTTCTCTGATGTCCGCAGATTTGGTTCTGGCATAATCATCCCACAACCTTTTTCTTCCGTTTTCGTCCATTTATACCCCTCCGGTATCTTATTTTGCTACGTCTTTTTTACCGGCTTCTTCCCCACCGGATTCTTCCTTTTTGCTATTTTCATCTTTTTGAATTACTTCACCTTCGGTTTCTTCTTCCGGTTCTTCTTTTGGAGGACAATCCATAATAATTTTCATGGCAATCACACCCAATACATAAAACACTATTAAAACCAGTAAAAGAACCCACAACATGGTAAAAAGATCACAATTAAAAGCATATAACATAATACTGGTAATTGCGCCGGCCAAAAAAGTAACAAACGCCGGCAATAACCGTATTTTCTTCATCCGTTCCACTTCCTACTCTTAGATTGAACGCTCAGGTTTGCCCACTGCACGGATAACAAACTGACCGGTTTCCGGCGTAAAAATAACCGTTCTACCGTAATTTTCACCTGTCTCCGAAGCAAGCAGGGGAATCTGAAGTTCTGCAAGTTTTGCCTTGCTGGCTTCCACGTTTTGTTCTCCGATCCGAACCATGCTGGAAGAATTCTGAAAAGCAAACATCTGGGCTCCGCCGGCCATTTTGGCAACCATTCTTTTACGGGAAGCACCTAATACTTCCATTTGTCTTACCAATTCTTCAATTCCTGTATCAGCAAATTTATATATATTGGAATTATTTTTAATCTGCTTACTGCTGGGAAGCATTACATGAGCAAGACCTCCGATTCTGGTAATGGGATCCCGAATGGCAATTCCAACGCAGGACCCAAGACCCAGTGTAGTCAACTGATCCGGTGATTTACACACCTTCAAGTCAGCCATTCCGACTTTTAACATTTCACTCATTCTTTTATCTCCTAAACAACCGGAACTTTACATACCTAAGGATGCTAAAATTTTATCATATGAATCCAATTCGGGCACAAGAATAAAAAATCCATCCAAGCCATCATAAAACTGCGTCTGAATCATCAGTAACTTATCACCCATTGTTCCAAATTCAATTGCAGGCACACTTAAAATTGCGCCGGCCATATCAACACTCAAAAACGGTACGGAAGGATAAATTACCAACTGCGTCAATGTTGAAAGGGAATTCAAATAAGAAGCGGTGATAATGTTACCGATTTCTTTAAGAGCCGATTGTTCCATTTCAGACAACTCTTCTCCTTCAACAGGCATCCCCATCAGCTTTGAAATAAGTGATTTTGCAGATTCCTTGTTTAACAAAAACAGAATGCTGCCCTTAATATCACCTTCCACAGCTAAATAAATACCTGCCATGAGCTGTTCTTCACCGCCCATAACCGAGCCAACTTCCGAAAAAGGAAGCAGTCTTACCTGGGGAACCTTCATATCAACCTTACAGTTCAGCATTTGCGCCAATGCAGTGGTTGCATTTCCGGCACCGATATTACCCAGTTCCCGCAACACATCAAAATATTCCTGATTGATATCATTCAAATCAATCCTTGCCATACTTTTCCTCCAAATTACAGTCCGATAAAAGAATTAACTTCTGTCTGCCACAACTTCGTTGATATCAAGAAGAGAAATAAGCTTTTCACCATCTTTACCAATTCCGCTCAAGAAATTCTGCATCGGATCATTGGAATCATAATATACTTTTTCCGTATATTCGTTCTCAAGTGTAACAACTTCTCTTACTTCATCCACGATAATACCAACAGAATTACCTTCGATTTTAAGAATAATAATTCTAAAGGTTTTTCTTTCTTCAATTTCTTCCAGCCCCATTTTCAAACGAAGGCTGAATACAGGAATCACTTCACCACGAAGATTGATAACACCTTTTATGTATTTTGCCACCTGAGGCACTCTGGTAATATGCTGCATTCTTACAATGTTATCAATATATTTGATATCAATTCCGTAAATTTCATCAGCCATCATAATGGTTATATACTGGGTTGTTTCTTTCATAATTGCAATTTCGTTCATATTTCCGACCTTTCCGTTGCTTGTGCAACCATGTACTAAATCAATGCATTTGCGTCAAGAATCAGTGCCACTTCACCATCACCTAAAATGGTTGCACCGCTTATCAGCTTGCATTTGCCAACGAATTTGCCCATAGACTTAATAACGATTTCCATCTGACCAATCAAATCGTCTACGACAAGACCTGCCAGTCTGTCACCCTTCTTGGCAATAAGAACAACCAAATCCTCGCCGGGCTTGCTTACGCTTTCCACTTCAAGAAGTTCGTTAAGACGAACAAGAGGAATAACACTGCCTCTTAAGTGAATCACTTCCTTGCCCTGTACATGTTTAATATCTGCAGGAGGAATATTTTCGATTGTCTGGATAGAGCCTAAGGAAATCGCATATTTTTCGTTTCCTACAACAACCATTAATGCCTGAATAATTGCAAGAGTCAAAGGAAGACGGATAATAAAAGTACTACCCTTTCCTAATGTGGTTCTTGTTTCAATTTCACCGCTCAATGCTTCAATTTTGCTTCTTACAACATCAAGTCCTACACCGCGGCCGGAAACATCCGAAACTTCTTTTGCAGTAGAGAAGCTGGGAAGGAAAAGAAGGTCAATCGCTTCCTTATCAGACATATTTTCAGCCTGCTCAGGTGTGATGGTTCCGCGCTCGATTGCTTTTTCTTTTACACGTTCAATATCGATACCGTTACCGTCATCTCCAACTTCGATTACTACATTATTACCGTCCTGATATGCATCCAGGAAAATGGAACCAACTTCCGGCTTGCCTCTCTGTGCTCTGACTTCTGCCGATTCAAGACCATGGTCAGCAGAATTACGAAGCAAGTGCATCAAAGGATCACCGATTTCATCCACCACGGTACGGTCAAGTTCTGTTTCTTCACCTGTCATGTATAATTCCATCTTTTTATTCAACTTCTTGGAAAGATCACGAATCATACGAGGGAACTTACTTACAACACTTTCAATGGGAACCATTCGAACCTTCATAACAGATTCGTGAAGGTTAGTGGTAACGCTTTCCAGATACTCAATCTGTTCATTGAAAGCAAGATTGGAGCCAACCTCACTTGCAGCTGCGCTGACAAGGGAATTCTTGGAAATAATAAGCTCACTGACAAGGTTCATTAAAACGTCAAGTTTTTCAATATCAACTCTGACTGTTCTGTTTACTACAGGTTTACCGGAAGATTTCTTTTCGGTTCCTGTTTTAGCAGGTGCCGTAGGATTGGTAGGCGCCGGTTCGGGAGCCTCTCTTTTTGCTTCTTTTTGAGGAACAACAGCTGTTGTAGCCGCTGCTACTTCTTCTTCCTTCTTTTCTTCCTGAACAGCCTCTGCATTTAAATCAAGAACGTCACCGATTGCGGTTTCAATTTCCGATACATACATAATTCCTTTTAAAATTTTATCCAAAGGATTTTCGGAAATAAAAATCACGCTGAAATCGTTTTCAAATTTCTCATCTTCAATATCCTGTGCAGAAGGAACAGAAACAATAACTTCGCCCAACTCTTCCAATGTTTTAAAAACAAGGAATGCACGAGCAGCTTTTAAAATACAGCTTTCCTGAATATACACGCTGATTCCGTATGCCTTAAGATTATCCTTGGTCGCTTCCGTAATGACATGACGGGCGGAATCGGAAATGGGAATCTGTTTCCATTTTGCTTCCTTCTCAGCACCTTCCGGAGCTGCCGCTTCCTGAGGTGCGGCTTCTTCCTGAGCAGGTGCCGCTGCAGGTGCTACCGCCTCTGCACCTTTTCCGGCAAGAATATCATTCAATGCCTTAATCAAAGGCGCATTATCATTCGTACCTTCATCCGCACTTTCCTGAATATTTGCAAGATATTCTTCCAATGCATCAATACACTGGAAAATAACATCAATAATATCCGGATTTACTTTGATGTTGTTATTACGTACCTCAGAAAATACATTTTCCATATCATGGGTAAGAGCCTGCATTCTCTTATATCCCATGGTTCCTGCCATACCTTTCAGGGAATGGGCAGCACGGAAAATCTCATTTACGGTATCCATGTTATCCGGTTCCTGTTCCAGGTTCAAAATCTGCGTATTCAGATTCTGAATATGTTCTCTCGTCTCATCAATGAAAATATCTAAATACTGGCTTACATCCATGCTTACTGACCCCCTGTGTATTTTATAATTTCTATTGCAATTCCGCTTAGGGATGCAACATTACATTCCAAGTTATGTTTTACAATACTGCCCGGCATTCCGAATACAACACAGGATTCTTTGTCCTGAATCCAGATGCGGACCTTTTTTGATTTTTTAAGATTTTTAATACCTTCCGTACCGTCTGCTCCCATTCCTGTGAGAACGGCACATAACACCTCGTCATAATCGCTTCCTGCAAGTGATTCGTAGGTATAATTGGCACATGGTCTGACACCTTCCCGGTATTCTTCTTCCGTCAGTGTCAATACATGTCCTCCTGCTTTTTTCCGAACCTGCATATGCTTTCCTGCTTTGGCAATGTACACATGTCCCGGCTGAATCACATCTCCTTCGGCTGCTTCTTTTACAGGAAGCGGACTTAAGGTATCAAGACGATTGGCCAAGGCTTCCGTAAAACCGTCCGGCATATGCTGGACAACCAGAATCGGTAAGGGGAAGTCTGCCGGAAACTTAGGAATCAACTCCATCAAAGCTTTTGGTCCTCCGGTAGAACAGGCAATCGCCACAATTTGTCTTATATTCCTGTTTTTTTCTTTTGTTTTAATAGGCTCCTCACCTTCTCTCTTCTAATACGTGAGTATTATACCACACTTTTATCTACTCATGAGTGCAAAGTAATCTTGTTTTTGTCATTTTTGATAATTTTTTTAAAAATTTTGACAATTTTTAGTCATTTTGTAAAAAATAAGCTTTTATGTATAAAAAAACCGGAGTTTGGGTTCGTCCAAAACTCCGGGATATCTTTTTATAGGATTCAGATATAATGAAATTACATCTTTCTTCTTTTTTCTTTTTTACGTTCTTCTTCAAAGATAAAACGTATGATTTCTTCTCTGTGCATATTGTTAATGAATAAAAATTGCACACGATGTTCAAACAACGTATTATCACTTTCATTCTTTTTACAACTTAATTTACGGGCAAGTTGCACATACTTTTTGGTTTCGTTGTTTCTGGTTAACGTATAAGTACATACAATGGCCTCATCATCTTCAAAAGGCGTTTTTGATACGAAACGGATACCGCCGCCACTGATATCGGCTACCGTTGCAGGAAGAAAAGGTAATTCCTCCGGTGCAAAGGGTCTGCCCAATGCAAGCAAACGTTTTTCCTCGTCGCTTAAAGCTCTGACACCCAATTCCATATTGCAAGCATAACGATAATACTCTCTGCGCTGGTACTTTTGCAGGTCACTGATCAATTCCATTTCCAACAAGTAGAGGTTTCCGCTTTTATATCGCTCGGAAACTCTTGCGAGACATTGGAAAAGACCTTTCCCGGAAAAGAAATGAAGCTCATACTCTCCGTTTACGGGAAGGAGAACCAGTTTGGTATGTTCCAAGGGCATAAGAATTTCCAGACGGTCTTCATCCAGAATATCTACCACTTTGGATTCATATTTTTTAGTAGCATACGTGCCATCAGCCTGAAGAACGCGCTCTATGGCCTCAATTTCAACTCTGGCACCCAGATTTATGTACTTTGACAATAATAATTCCTGTTCACTCATAGATTCTTCTTTCCGGCTACAATATGTGAGAAAAAGGCAGCCATTCCTCTCTTTTGAATTGTTTTTCCGACTTCCTTATTCATAAGAGTTCCCGCAATCGCCTCATAAGCCCGGGCGGATTTTGCTTTGGAATCTTTTAGGGAAATCGGAGTTTGTTGCATAACAGCTTTTCGTAATTCCTCGTCCTGAGGAACCGAACCGAGATATTCGATATCAAGTTTCAGATATCTTGATACCACCAAATTCAGTTTGGAGAAAAGAGTTCTGCCCTCCTCTTCGCTCTCCACACGATTGGATAAAACCTTGATTTTTGTATCCGTTCTCGAAAACCGTTCATGCCTTCCAAGTGCCTTTAAAAGAGTATATGCATCCGTTATGGATGTGGGTTCCGGAGTTGTCACAAGAAGAATTTCACCGCTTGCAACAAGGAATTCCAGTACAGCATCCGAAATCCCTGCTCCCGTGTCCACAATAATAATATCTGCCATTGCATCTAATTGGGCAAGATTCTGAATAATATAGCTCAAATAATCCCTGCTTAAGTTGGACATTCCTACAATACCGGAACCTCCACTGATAAAGCCCACCTCCCCGGGCCCCCAGGTAATAATGTCGCTCATCTTCATTCCTTTATAAATCAAGTCATAAAGATTATGCTTCGGAACTGCGCCAAACATAATTTCAATATTGGCCAATCCAAAATCCGCATCCAGAATAATAACACGTTGCCCCATTTTCCGAAATTGAATAGCGAGGTTAATCGCCGTATTTGATTTACCTACTCCACCTTTTCCACTGGTTACCGTAATAACCCGGGCCAAAGGACGCTGTTGGCTTGCTTTGATGATATTCCGCAACTGTTGCGCCTGGTCCATAGCTTCTCCCTTCTTTTATTTTCCCCCCAGAAGCTTTTTCACGGTACTCTGTGCATTAAAAGATTCAATGTCATCAGGTACATTCTGTCCGCATGTAATATATGACATGGAGGCATTCGTGTACAACTTCAGATTCAATAAATTACCATAGGTTACTGTTTCATCCAGCTTCGTAAAAATAAGCTTATATTCACCCAGCTCTTTATAAGAATCTGCAATGCTGAGTAAATCTTTGTACTTGGTAGTAGCAGAAAGCACCAGATAAACTTCGGTTTCTGCTTTTTCTTTCGTAAAGTTCACAAATTGAGCCATGGTATCACGCTGGTCTTCATTGTGATGGGAATGTCCTGCAGTATCCACCAGAATATAATCAAACTCCTGAAAATGCTCTATCGCATCACCAATCTCATCCTCCGTATAGACAACTCTAAAAGGAACTTCCAGAATATTTGCATAGGTACGAAGCTGTTCAGCTGCTGCAATTCTGTATGTATCTGCTGTTAAAAGTGCTACTTTCTTTTTCTCTTCCACAATAAATTTAGAAGCAATTTTCGCTATCGTAGTAGTTTTACCAACTCCTGTCGTTCCCACGAAGAACACTACCTTCGGCCCCTTTTCCGCTGCTGTTACAGGCTCAGGTTTTCCGAATCTTAAAATCATACGCTGATAAACATGTGCCAGAATATGTTCCATGGGCACTCCCGGTTTAATGCTTTTTTCTACTTCTTTTAGAATGGAATCAACGTATTTCTCATCCATTTCATTTTCAACAAGCGTAGTCCGGATCATTTCCAAAATTTCCCGGTTACGATCTTCCTCTTCCGAATTCACCGCTTCCGTTTTCTCTTCATCCTTATTATCACACTTTTTATCGGAATCATCTTTTTCTTCACGATTGATTTGCTTTTCCAAAAGAGTTTCAAGGGAATTCAAACGTTCCAAAAGTATTTTTTCTTCCGAAGTGGGTTCTGCCGGTTTCTTCTCCTGCCTGGGAGCAGCATCTTCTTTTTTAACAGGAGTCGCTTTCACCTGCTGTTCAGACTCTTCTTCCTTTGCAACGGTAATTTCTACCACCGCAGACTTAAAAAGCCTCATAATTCCTTTGGGCTTAATGGTTTTAACATTCATTAAAACCACTCCGTCACCAAGTTCTTTTTTAGCCGCTTCCATAGCTTCCGCTTCAGTTTTTCCTTGGTACTTCTTAATTATCATTATACTGTCACCATCCCAACAGATTGTAATTCAACATCTGATTCTATTTCATTGTAAGATACAACAATCAAATCCTTGAAATAATCTTCAGACAACTTTTTAAAATACATACGTACAATAGGTGAGGTAAGAACAATGGGATTCTTTCCCAACCGTTCTAATTTTTCTGTTTCTGTCTCCACACTCTTCATGATTTTTTTAGTTTTTTCCGGATCCAAAGTCAGATACGCGCCCTGTTCCGTATGTTTTACGCTTGCCATAATATCCTGTTCGAGTTTCGGATCCAGCGTTACAACACTGGTGGTTTCATTCGGAGGGAAATACTTGCCGGAAATCGCACGTTTCAGACTTTGTCTTACATATTCGGTTAAAATATCCGAATCTCTGGTCGTAGGAGCATAATCCGCAAGGGTTTCAAAAATGGTAAGCAAATCTCTGATGGAAATTCCTTCCCGTAAAAGATTCTGCAATACTTTCTGTACCTCTCCGAGTCCAAGCAGCTTCGGAATCAATTCGTCTACAAGCACAGGGTTGGACTCCCGCAAATTGTCCACAAGACGCTGTACATCCTGTCTTGTAAGCAATTCCGCAAGATGATGACGAATAATTTCCGTCAAATGGGTTGCAATGATGGAGGGAGGATCAACAACCGTATATCCTGCAGCCTCAGCACGCTCTCTCTGTCCTTCCGTAATCCAAAGTGCCGGCAAATGGAAGGAAGGTTCAAAGGTAGGAATACCTGCCACTTCTTCCACTACGAAACCTGGATTCATCGCCATATAGTGGTCAAATAAAATTTCACCTTCACTGACCTGAATACCTTTTATTTTAATAATATACTGATTCGGATTTAACTGAATATTATCACGCAAACGGATAATCGGAACAACGGTACCAAGCTCCAGTGCCACCTGACGTCTGATCATTACGACTCGATCAAGCAAATCTCCGCCCTGGTTCACATCCGCTAACTGGATAATACCATAACCGAATTCCAGCTCGATGGGATCCACCTGCAAAAGAGAATTGACATTCTCCGGCTGCCTTGTCTCCGAAGCAGCAACCTCGTCCTGATCCACCTCACTGACAATTTTATGTTTTTCAAGATTACTTGCCACCATTCGCCCCGTTATAATGAAAACCGCGCCAAATGCAGCATAAAGAAATAAGTTAAGCGGAGTAAGCACACCCAGTGCAATTACGGTACCACCTACAATATACATAACCCTGGGTACTCCGAAAAGCTGTTTGATAATCTCCGGTCCGAAATCAGAATCTTTAGAACCTTTGGTAACCAGAATACCCGTGGAAAGTGAGATTAACAGGGAAGGAATCTGGCTGACAAGACCGTCACCGATGGTAAGAATAACATATTTGTTAATTGCTTCCATGATTTCCATGTTCTGCATCAACATACCTGTTAAAATACCACCAACAACGTTTACGCCTGTAATAATCAGACCTGCGTTCGCATCTCCTTTTACGTACTTAACAGCACCATCCATGGAGCCGAAGAAGGACGCCTCATGCTGAATCTTATCACGGCGCTCTTTCGCTTCTTCATCGGTAATCGCACCGGTATTCAAATCCGCATCAATCGCCATCTGTTTACCGGGCATTGCATCCAGTGTAAAACGTGCGGTTACTTCAGCAACACGCTCAGAACCTTTGTTAATAACCACAAACTGGATAATAATCAGGATAATAAAAATAACAACACCGATTACCAGACTGCCTCCGCCAACGAAAGAACCAAATGTCTGAACCACATTACCCGCATCACCTGTTGATAAAATCAATCTTGTGGAAGAAACGTTTAATGCAATTCTAAAAATAGTAGTAAACAAAAGAATCGTAGGGAAATAAGACATTTCCAGCACTTCTTTTGCAAACATACATGCAAACAGAATAATAAAGGATAATGCTATGTTGAATGTCATCAAAACATCCAGAAGCCAGCTGGGCAACGGCACAATCAGCATTACGAAAGCTGCTAAAATATATAAAGCAATGCCTATATCTGCTTTTTTCACGCCGTGCACCTCCTTTTTCTTCTATGGTAAAATGCCTCAAAGGCATGATTTTCTTCTTTTAAAAATTATATTTTTCCCTTCAGCTTGTATACGAATACAAGAATATCCGCAACTGCTTTATAAAGTTCCGGCGGAATCACACCACCGATTTCAACGTTATGATAAAGCATACGGGCCAGTGGTTTATTCTCCACTATTTCAACCCGGTTTTCTTTCGCCACCTCTTTGATTTTGGCTGCAAGATGGTCACAGCCTTTTGCCACCACATAAGGAGCATCATATAAATCCGCATCATATTTAATCGCAACCGCAAAATGGGTAGGATTGGTGATGACAACATCCGCCTTCGGTAAATCCTGCATCATTCTCCGCTGGGAAGCCTGCATCATTCGCTGACGGATTTTACCCTTGATTTTAGGATCACCTTCCGATTGTTTGTATTCGTCCTTTACTTCCTGCTTAGACATCATCATATCTTTTCGGAATTTCCATTTCTGGTAAAAATAATCCACAATGGCAAGAACCGCATAAACCAGGGAAATTTTAATTCCCAAATCTATTACGATCCCTCCAGCCAGGGCAATCGCCTGTTCAAGAGGCATTTCATATAAAATAAGTAAACTCCCCTGCTCTTTTTTTAAGGTAGAGTAAACCACAGTCCAAATGATAACAATTTTTAAAATTGCTTTTAAGAGCTCTATCAGCGAGTTTAAAGAAAAAAACTTTTTTGCTCCTTTTAACGGGTCCATTTTACTGAATTTGGGTTTCAAAGGTTTTGTGGTCGGTCGCCACTTCACCTGATACAATTCAATCAGAAATCCGAAAATCAGGGATACTCCCAGAAAAGGAAGCAGAAAAATCAGTATCTGTATCATGACCTCTCTCAGAAGATACATGGTATTCCAAATCGATACATCTCCCGCCACAAGACCGGTAAATTCGGGAATACGGTTATACACAGCAGAAAATAAGGACATAAACTGGGTTCCGAGAGTTCCTATCCAGATTTTCATCAGAACAAACGCAGACAAAAGTCCAACACACAAGCCAAGTTCCTTGCTTTTGGCAACCTGTCCTTCTCTTCTGGCATCTCTTAACTTTTTGGGAGTCGCCTGCTCCGTCTTTTCCCCGCCGGGTCCGTCCGCAAACAGCTGCAAATCATAGGCTAGCATTACATCATTCCCTCCACAAATGACACAATAACCGTCTTCATCTGTGTAAAAATCAACTCAGACATTCTGGGCATAACACCGATTGAAACAAACAAAATCGCCAACCCTGTAAATACTTTTAGCTGAATTCCCACAGCAAACATATTCATCTGGGGAGCAACTTTAGCAAGAATACCCAGTACAGCATTTAACAACATGATGGAGCAGAAAACCGGAAGAGCAATCCGCATACCCAATACCATAAAATCTCCAAGAAACGTAGTAAAAGATTCAAGAAGACTATCCATATTAAATACTGCTTTTCCTATCGGAATCAAAGTAAAAGTTTCTGCCAACGCAGTAATAAAATACCGGTACATGCCGGTGATAATCATCATAAGCAATACCATATACTGGTAAAATCTTCCCGTAATGGTACTTGATTCTTTCATCGTAGGATCGAACTGGTTAGACATGGCAAAACCCATTTCCATATCAACCACATGCCCGGAAAAAGTAACAATACGAACACACATATTCGCCCCAAATCCAATCAAAACACCTGTAAGCGCTTCTTTTACAATGAAGGTAGCCATCTCCAGAACTGTTTCATAGCCGGGATAATCAGTATGAGGCATGGTTGCGTAATAAAGCAAAAGACTGATAAAAAAACCAATACCGATTTTAACTCTTGCAGGGACATTTGCCGTACTAAAAAATGGCGCTACCATGACAAACGTTGTTACACGGGTCATTATCAGCAGGAAATATTCCAGTTCTTCCATGGGAAAAGAAAAATCAATCATTTCACCTCTCCTTTTCACACATTTAACGGATATATGTACTGAAATTTGACCATAGGTCCTCCATAAAAGTCGTCATATTATTAAGCATCCAATGACCCAGAAGCATGATGGAAAGAAAAATCCCCAATATCTTCGGCACAAAGGTCAAGGTCTGCTCCTGAATAGACGTAACAGTCTGAAATACACTAATTACAAGACCGATTACCAGAGAAACCAACAAAACGGGAGCTGAAGTGATAATAATGCAATATAACGCATCTCTTGCAATGGTGATAACGTCTGATGTTGACATCTAATCTCTCCTTTCCCATACAATTTGCTAATAAAAAGTCCTTACAAGATTTACAATGACCAAATTCCATCCGTCTGCCAATACAAACAGGAGAATTTTAAACGGCATCGAAATCGTGGTCGGCGGCAACATCATCATACCCATACTCATGAGCACGGAGGACACTACCATATCGATTACAATAAACGGTATATAAATCAGGAATCCTATAATAAAAGAAGTCCTCAATTCACTTAAAATAAAACTGGGAATCAATACGGACGTAGGAACGCTTTCCGGTGTACCATCCCATGTATTTCCCGATATTTCCATGAATACGGAAACATCCTTGCTTTGGGTTTGTCCATACATAAATTCCCGCAAAGGTTCCATGGCATACTCCAAAGCCTGCTCTTCCGTTATCAACCCCTGATCCAACGGTTTTAACGCAGTTTCATTAATTTCCGTAAAAATCGGCCCCATAATAAAGAGTGTCAGAAAAATGGAAATACCAATCAGTACCTGATTAGGTGGTGCTGTCTGGGTACCAAGCGCCGCACGGGTAAAATGCATAACGATTATGATTCTCGTAAAAGAGGTAAGCATAATCAGCATTGCGGGAAGGAAAGAAATCGCCGTGAGGATTAACAGAATCCTCAACGCACCGTTTAATTCTCCGTTTCCGTTATTATACGTGATTTCCAGAGTATTCTGTCCATCCGGCAAAAGATCCGTCGCATCAGAAGTCACAGTAGTATCCGAACTGTCCTCAGCTGTAATAACCTCCTCTGCCGCTTCCGCCTTTATCGGTGCAGAAATACACAATATGCCCGCAAAGAACAGCAGGCATATATAAGTCACGATTTTTTTGCAGAATAATAATTTCTTCATATCAATCGCCTATTTCTTCAATTTGAAATTCTTCGCATTCTCAAGTATCTCTTTAAAACCGGGAGCGTTCATATTTTGTGTTTCCGGAATCTTCAGACTTTCTTCACTGATTTCTCCAATCAAATGAATCTCATCCTTCCCGATGGCAACTGCAAAATATTTATCGCCGATTTTTACAATCTGTATATACTTGTTTGCGGTTATTTTCAGTGTTTCAATTACGTTAATGTTGGAAGACAACATTTTACCCTTCTGATAAGTTGCTACCCATCTGGTGGTAAAATAGGTCAACGCAAGAACACCGACAAAAATCAGCAGCACCGTAAAAAACTGTGCAATACTGTTTATCCCTCTAGTACTGTCAGCACCTAAAAGCATAATTAACCAACTACTTTCTTAACTGCTTCAATAACACGGTCAGGCTGGAAAGGTTTTACAATAAAGTCCTTTGCACCGGACTGAATGGATTCAATAACCATCGCCTGCTGTCCCATTGCAGAACACATAATGATTTTAGCAGAAGGATCAGTACCTCTGATTTCCTTCAGTGCCTGAATACCGTCTTTTTCAGGCATTGTAATATCCATCAACACAAGATCGGGCTTGATTTCATTGTATTTTTCAACAGCCTTTGCTCCGTTCTCAGCTTCACCGGCAACAGTGTAACCGTTCTTGGTAAGGATATCCTTAATCATCATTCTCATAAAAGCCGCATCATCAACAATTAAAATATTCTTTCCCATAATTCTTTCTCCTTACTGCAATTATTTTATAATTTCTGTAACTCGAATACCGAAACTTTCTTCAATTACTACAACTTCGCCTTTTGCTACAAACTTACCGTTTACCAATACATCAATAGGTTCTCCGGCAATCTTATCAAGTTCAATAATTGTACCGGGTGCAAAATCAAGAATATCTGCAATGGACTTCTTGGTTCTGCCCAATTCAACGGTTACCTCCAAAGGAACGTCCATAATCAATCCCATATTTTCCTGACCTGCAGGAGAAATAACCTGCTGCGAAAAAGTCTGGAACTGGGCGGGTTGTACATTCACATTCTGCATCTGGGGCATTCCCATCTGTGGCATCATCTGCATCTGGGGCATTCCCATTTGGGGCATCATCTGCATCTGAGGCATTCCCATCTGGGGCATTCCCATCTGAGGCATTCCCATCTGTGGCATTCCGTAAGAGGGAGCAACCTCAGGCACAGGCTGGGGGGCAGGTGCGGGTTGAGGAGCAGGAGTCGGTGCGGGTGCAGGTTCTGCTTCCTGAACCGGAGTACCAAAAGTATCATGCATCTGTACTCCCATAAATGTGGTATATAATGTTCTTGCAAATTCTACAGGATATAACTGTAAAATTTTACTATCTACCAAATCATCGTCAATCTGCATACGGAAGGATATTTTAACAAAAGTTCCGCTCAGGAAACTGGCAATATCTCCGCCATCCTGCATCAGATTCATATTAATATGACTCGCTATCGGCGGGCTGATATCAATTGTCTTTTTTAACATGGAAGACATGGAAGTTGCAGCTGAACCCATCATCTGGTTCATTGCTTCGGAAATTGCTGAAAGATGTAACTCTCCCAATTCTCCATCCGTATTGCTTCCGTCTCCGCCCATCATAAGATCGGTAATAATCTTAACGTCCTGTTCTTTTAAAATCAGGATGTTTGAACCATCCAGACCTTCTGTGTAACTAATCTGAATAAATACACAGGGGCGTTCATAATCTTCAATCAGTTTATCCCATGTAGTAAGTTCTACTACGGGAGTTGTAATGTTAACTTTTCTGTTAACAAGAGAATAAAGTGTGGTTGCGGAAGTACCCATACTGATATTGGCAACTTCACCAATAGCATCTTTTTCCACATCCGTTAATAACGGTTCGCTTTCTGCAACGGGAGCTGATGTTACCGGTTCTTCAGAAGCAGGTGCATCATTACCATCGGAAAGACCCATTCCGCTTAACAGCGCATTGATTTCGTCCTGAGACAAGATTCCATCCACCGTTTATTCCTCCTCTCGTATTACCGAAGTTACCTTCAAAGCATATTTTTCATTGCTCTCACCGGCAACCGCAGTAAATTTTTTAATGTTACCAACGTAAACATCCAAAGGACTGTCTACTTTGGTATCAAGCCGGATAATATCTCCGACCTGAAGGTTGGCAAAGTCATTCACGGTAACGGAGCTACCTCCCAACAATGCCTTTAACGGAACATCCACACGTTTCAGCATGGATTCCAAGTAATCGTTGTACTCCTCATCACTATACTGTGTCATGGTTGAGAACCAGAACTTGGTATTCAGGTTGTCAATAATGCTTTCCAGTGTAATGTAAGGAAGTGCAATATTCATGAAGCCTTCCACATCTCCGATTTTAACATTGAGTGTGACAATGGCTATCATTTCATTGGGTGCTATAATCTGCGCAAACTGCGGATTGGTTTCGATTCGTTCCAACATGGGATTTACTTCCGCAACATTCTTCCACGGTTCACGAAGAAGCTGCATACAGATTACAATTATTTTATCGAGAATAGATAACTCTATCTCCGAAAAATCCCTGACTTTATCAAGTACAACACCTTTACCGCCCAGCATTCTGTCAACAATGGCATACCCAAGATTTTCTGTCATTTCAAGGATAATATCACCGGGCAAAGGTCTGAAGTTAATAATCGCAAGAATAACGGGATTTGCCAAAGCATTTGAAAACTCCGAGAACGTAACGGTTTCGGAACTTGCCACGTTAACCTGCACATTTTTTCTAAGATAAACAGGAAGATTCGTAGATAAAAGTCTTCCATAATGTTCAAATATTAATTCAAGGGTTCTCAGATGTTCTTTTGAGAACTTGGCAGGTCTTCGGAAGTCATAATTTTTAACCTGCACTTCGTTTTGCTGCTCTTTGATTTCTTCAACATCAAGCTCACCGCTGTTTAGTGCCTTCAATAGGTTGTCTATCTCATTTTGAGAAAGTACCTCACTCACGAAGCCCACCTCCCTTCCGTTTTGTCAAATTTTATCAAATGACGCAAGTCAAATATTTTATTGGAATACAATATCACTAAAAGATACTTCAAAAATAAAATCAGAACCTTGATATTTTTCCTGTACTTTTCGAAGAATTTCTTCCTGCATTTCTTCCTGATTGATACGGGCTTCGTCTATGGTATACTGCTGAATGACATCCCCAACAATACTCTTAAAAATAAGCTCATTACCGGAAACGGATTCTCCGTATTTCTTAAAATCTTCATGTTTGGAATCCATAGAAAAGAACACGGTAACCATACAATAATGAGGTGTGCCGTCCGCATCACTCTTCAGTCCGATTGTCATCTGCTCCGGAATGGAATAGGTTACAATATTTTCAATAGGCACATTCGTCTTATTGGCATTTTCATCCGTAGTTCCCAATTCCAAATCAAGAACGGACGCTACACCTTTCACAATTTTAGCAGTCTGATGATTGGTTGTAACCACACTGAACATAGTGATTGCACTGACAATCAAATTCACAATCGTACATCCTAATATTAAAATCGAAATGAAATTCTTTTTCATACTGCCCTCCTACCGCAAAAACGGAGTTTTATTCGTAAGTGCTTAATGTGGTATAAATCTTTATTTCTACTCTTCTGTTAAGAGCTCTACCCTCAGGTGTAGAATTATCCGCTATAGGAACATATTCTCCTCTGCCTGAATGCTTGATGTCTGAAGGCTCAATATCTGTATTTTCAATCAAATACCGAAAAACGGAAATCGCACGCGCACTGCTTAATTCATCATTATCAGAGTATTTAAAACCATTCATGGGGACATTGTCCGTATGTCCTTCAACCTCAATGATTCCTTCTGCATAACGCTCTAAAATTCGCGCAATCTGGACCATCATCGCTTCTGAATCCTTTTTCAGTTCAGCATCTCCGGAATCAAACAACAGTGCTCCGTTCATCGTCAGCTGCACATACTGGGAATTAAATTCCACTCCTACAACATCCTGCATCCCCTCTTCTGCCAGAGACTCTTCAACCTTCTCTGCAAGTTCCTCTGCTGCGGCAAGTTGCTCTTTTTCATATTCTTCAAGAACATCCGGAATCTCCTGTTCGCTTTCACTTGCCTTGCCGGTACTGTTTATGTAATTATCCAAACTATTCAACTGGCTGACACCGTTACTAATCATCATGCCTTCGCCAATCGCCTGTCCTCCTGCTGAAAATATGCTAAACGTATTGGAAAAAGATGCTGCTATCAATTCAAACTTCTGTGCATCCACCGTTGACATGGAAAACAGCAAAACGAAAAAGCAAAGTAGCAGGTTCATAAGATCACTATAAGTTGCCATCCATGCCGGAGACCCCTTCGGCGGATCTTCCTGACGACGTTTTGCCATCTTATTCACCTCCCTCTTCAACCGAAGCAGATGTACGATCTGCCGGTGCAAGGAAGGATTTTAATTTTTCCTCTATAACACGAGGATTTTCACCTGCCTGAATAGAAAGTAGACCTTCAATCATAATTTCCTTCATCAGGATTTCGCTCTCGCTGTTTGCTTTCAGCTTACCTGCAGTAGGTGCGCAAATCCAGTTTGCAAGCACACTGCCGTAAAAGGTTGTAATCAAGGCAACACTCATCGCAGGACCGATAGCAGATGCATCAGTCATGTTTTGTAACATAAGAACAAGACCTATCAGAGTACCAATCATACCCCATGCAGGTCCCATTGCCCCTAAATTTTCCCAAAAGTTGATTTTGGTTTTATGTCTCACTTCCGTACTGACAAGTTCCGTTTCAAGAATAGCACGTACCAGTTCAGGGTCAGTACCATCCACAATCAAAAGAATTCCTTTTTTGAGGAAATCATCATCAAGCTCACTGGCCACCTCTTCCAGAGAAAGGAGTCCTTCTTTACGGGCCACATTCGATAATTCAATTATTTTAGTAATCATTTCAGGAATATTCTGTGAAGGCACCTTGAAAATCAAGAGAAAACTCTTTAATCCGGCAACAAAGTCCTTCATGGAACAGGATGCCATCGTACTAAAGAAAGCACCACCAAAGGTAATCAACACAGACTTAAAATCCCAGAAAAATCTTATTCCGGCTATACCGTCATCTCCGGTAAGAATACCGATAAGCATCATGGTAATACAGACAACCAAGCCGATAATTGACGCAAAATCCACAATAATCACCCAGTTTTTTACACTATTGTGCAAAAATATCCTTTCTATAAGATTTTACTAAATTTTTCACTTCTTGTCTACCTTCTTTTACAATAATCTTCTTTCCGGAAGTTAATGTAATTACAGTATCCGGGGTCTCCTCCACAGTTTCGATTAAATCGCTGTTTAAAAGGATTATTTCGCCATTTAACTTTGTTACTTCAATCATGATTTCCCCCTCTTTTCTCCAGAATTTAACAAATTTTTCACACAATTTCTTTTTGGTTCAAAAAAATCCGTAATACAACTGTCAAATTTTAAAAATACGATAAAAGGGACCGTTTATAGCAGTCCCTTTTATCTTTTTTATCGTGTGCTCATCAGAGCAAAACTTTTATTATCTCTTCAGGTTAACAAGTTCTTCCAGAAGTGTATCGGAAACGGTGATAATACGGCTGTTTGCCTGGAAACCACGCTGTGTAGTAATCATTTCCGTAAATTCTGCGGAAAGGTCAACATTACTCATTTCCAAAACACCGGTTGACATATATCCGCCACCTGCGGTTACATCCACACCCACACCATCAAATTCACCGGAGTTTAATGTTGCGCTGTAAAGGTTATCGCCTTCTTTCTGAAGACCGGACGCATTTGAAAAGCTTGCTACTGCAATCTGTCCTAAAAGTCTTGTCTGTCCGTTATCATAAGAAGCATAAATCATACCGTTGTTCTGAATGGAAACACCGGAAAGTTCACCCAGCTTACGTCCGGAGCCAAGTCCGTCCTTATCACCGGAAACCATGGTAATAGTGGATGTTCTGTTATTATTAAACATGGATGATGCGGTAAAGTTAATATCCACATCTTCAAAATGGGTCAAATCCACGGGATTACCAAGCACATCCGTTGCAGTTCCCGCAAAATCAAGCACTGCAGATTCTCCGCCTGCGATAGACTTAAATTCACCGGTTGCGGTATCATAAATCAACGTATTACCGGAAAGAATGGTTGTTGATGTAATCTGTGCCTGTCCGTCGGGAGATACCATGAATTCATAAGTGGTATTCGGATCGGAAGTATCCACTCCGTATGCCTCTTCTCTGGTAATTTCCTTGGTAAAATTAGTACCGTCATAAATAGTGGTTGCTGCAGTTGTAAAAGACTGCTTAAAAGTAAATGTTACACTTCCTTCTGCGTCCATGGTTACTTCAAACTGATCAAGATTGGTTTTTCCCAAAACTGTTGCCCATGCCGCATCGGTTTCAGAAGTAAGCTGGTACTCGGTTGTACCGTCTGAGTAGTAATAATAATTACCTGCGGGATCCGTTACATAAATCAACCCGAAAGCTTCTTCCAAATCATCCTTGGAAATGGTTCCGTTACCCTGCATCAAAACACTTGCATCCTTACCGAAAGTCTGTGCTCCCACGCTTTCATCCACAGTATATGTAATACCGCTTACCTTGTTGGTATCGTAATCAGAGAAAGTCTCTGAAAATCCAGAAGTTTTATAGTACTTATCATCATCTTTGTTATAAGTAACGCCGTCAACCAACTGGGCAAGATAATTGTTTACAATCGTTTTCTCAGTACCGAAAGTTGCAATATCACTGATATTACCAACGTTGTATACATCTTTTAACGATTTATTGTTTGCGTCTAAAATATCGGTAAGTTCCACATTGTACTGTCCTTCTTCGTCAGTTGCCTTAATCGCAAACTTAACGGTATAAGGATATCCGAGTCCGTCGTAAATACTTACACTGATAACCTTACCTGTAGCAGAAGCTGCATTGGTATCATTTTTATCAAGGATACCGGATACATAAGCCTTGGTTGTTGCCTCAGGGGGATATGTAAGATTTTCTGCACTCATAATTCTTAAGGGTTCTACAATATCCTGTTTAATGTCCTGGGTCTCGGGATCCACGCCCCAACCCATTACGTTATAACCGTTTGCGGTCATGGCAAGGTTACCAACCGCATCCACATAAAAGGAACCGTCTCTTGTAAAGAAATTATTGGAACCGTCACTAACGATGAAGAAAGAATCACCTGTAATACGGATATCAAAAGGGTTTCCTGTTGTCTGTGTTGCACCTGCCGTGGTAATTGCAGTTGAAATAGCACCACTGGTAACACCAAGACCGATCTGCTTTGCATTGGTACCTGCAGTACCTGTAATTGCGTTAGGTCCTGATGCACTCTGTGTTGTCTGATACATCAATTCACCGAAAGTGATTGACTGTGACTTATATGCAGTTGTATTAACGTTTGCAATGTTGTTACCGATAACGTCCATTTTGATCTGGTGGGTCTTAAGACCTGATACACCAGAATACAATGCTCTCATCATAATGTTTGACCTCCTGTTTTCTTGACGTTTCATTTCCTCTGTCAGTCAGAAATGTTAGCCTCCTGTAAGGTCCGGCTATGCGATTACCGCTCCGTCAATATTTGTAAAAACATTTTCTCTTGCTTCCATCTGGTCCATCGCCGTAATTACCGTATGATTGGGTATATTTACGATAAAAGCCAAATGGTCAACTATTACCAGAGAATCCTTTATTCCTTTCTCGCTTGCCTTCTGCGTTCCTTCGCTCAGTCGTTCAAGCTGCTGTACCGAAAGAGAAATATTTCTGTCACTCAACCGTCCGGTTGCATGTTTGGAAAATTTCAACTCTTCCGTTTCGGATACCGTCTGCTGACTTAAAATATCACGAAAAGCTACATGCGCCGTCGTACTTTGGCCGGGAATCTCTCGAATATTTGTCTGTTGTTCATTTAAGTGCAATGCTGAAAGGAATTGGCTGTTTTGAATTTTCATCCTATTCCTCCTTTTTAGGGACTATACCGTTTCGGTATCTTCCTTTTCTTCTGCATTTTCGCCCTGATTCTGCTCTACAAGCTCATTCATTTTAGCAATATACTCTTCTACCTGTTTCTCCATATCCTTGCTCATCAAAGATGCCTGATAATCACTCATGGATACATAGATATTGTAAATGTTCAGTACTTTTGCCAAATCAGATAATGTTAAGCTTTCCACAGGGGGAAGTTCATCAAGAATTTTTTCGATTTCAGAAATCGCTTTGTTACCGGCTGAATACTCATCATCAATTACATATTTTACATCATCAATAGAGTAAAGTGCTCCGTCAATGGATAAAAATGCTTTGTTTGACTGGTAAACAACGCTCTCAACCTTTCCCTGTACCTGAGTGGTTTTGCCGGAATCTGAGGTTGACTCAACAAGAACTTCTTTACCAACAAGCTCCGAAGCTCTGGAAAGTGTCATGTTGGAACTCATATTCTGCATCTGCTCCAGCTCTGAGAATGTAGCATACTGGGAAATGTATTCCGTGTTAGAAGTCGGCTGTAAAGGATCCTGATATTTCATCTGTGCAACCAGTAACTGAAGAAATGCCTCTTTATCCATACTATTGTTTGAAGTGGTCTTCTCCGTAGTTGATGTTGAGGTTTCCGTAACCAGTTTGCCATCAATATAAGATGCTGATAAACCCATTTTCAAGTCTCCCTTCTATGCCATAAAATCTACCGTGTTTCCGTTTGCTGCCATCATGTCAGCGGCGAGTTTTTCATCCTCGCTTAATTCTTCTTCCACAAGTTCTTCGTTCAGATTCAGTCTTCTGATTATCATTTTTTTAGATGCCTTTGCATCACCGGTCTGTTCATGATTATCATTCTGCATGTTCTGATCGAATGAGTGGGACGATACGGTTACTTCTACTGCATTTACCTTGATACCCTGCTGTTCAAAACTTTCTTTCAGCTGAATCATCTGGCTTTCTA
The DNA here is from genome assembly GCA_017473905.1 of Lachnospiraceae bacterium. Classification (GTDB taxonomy): domain Bacteria; phylum Bacillota; class Clostridia; order Lachnospirales; family Lachnospiraceae; genus UBA3766. The sequence continues at coordinate 86,250 of JAFUJA010000022.1, forward strand.
TTGCAGCTTTCACCACATCATTCTGTGCAATAAACTGTGCGCTTACCGCACCTTCTTTTGCAGTGAGGTGGATTTGGATTTTTCCAAGACTTTCGGGATTAAGCTGCATTTCCATTTCAGTAACATTTGCCTTTGCATTTACCTTAATGTACTCGGTAATCTGGTTCATGATTTCCTGTGTGGAAGGCTCTCCTGTCCCCGCCAGAGAATCAAATGCGGTTGCTGTTTCATTTACCGACGCGGCTTCCGTTATGGTATTTACCTGAACAGATGCCTCCGTTCCTGCATTTGCTCCGTTGTCTGAAGTTGTTCCGTTCTCCTGTCCGGACATGTTACCGTTTTCCTGAATCACCTCTGTTTTTACAGGCTGTGTTTCAGTTTCCGTTTCCTGTCCGACCTCTGTCGTAACCTCTGACTGCTTTGTTTCCGTAGATGTTTCCTCTGTAGATTCAACATCCACATTCAATGTTTCCGGCTGTTCGGATAAGTTGCTATTCTCCAACTGAGTCAGCAGTTCTTTTAACTGTTCTTCGGTAATACGGAAATCCTGCTGCAATTCAACCTTCATGGTTTCAGAAACCTGAAGAAGATTTTGCAGTGATGCGTAAATTTCGCCGTTTGTAAGAAGTTCAACCGAAGAACTGATTCCGGTAAGTTCCATTACAAGGTCCGTCATACCCTCTTTTGTTAAAAGAGATGCATCCGTAAGTCCCAGATTTTCCATAGCCTGCAGAATTTCTTCTTCCGTAACGTTAAGCTCTTTGGAAATCTCTTCCTTCAACTGTTTTACGGTTTCTTCGATTACTTCTTCTGCATTTGCAACTTCTTCAACTGCATTTACTTCTTCCTGTTCTACAGGCTGTTCCACACGTTCGGAAACATCTGTCTGAACACGGGTAGAAGGTACGCTGCCAGAAGAAACTGCTTCGCTTCTGCTTTGAGAATCTGACTTGTCCGTTGCTGCCTGAAACACATCCGCGAAATCACTTTTCGGTGACTCCGTATTTCCGGGTGCTATCATGGTCTGGCTTAACAATCCACCCGGCTGTGTTACAATTGCACTGGTCATTCTTGTTCCTCCTTTTCTTATTTTGTTTTCAAGGTTCTAACCTGACCACAGTTTTATCTGCGCTCAAGAATTATATCGGCTCACTTTGCCTGAAAATTAACATTTTATCCGTTTTTTAGAGGTGTTTTTATAAAAAATACAAATTTTTATTCTTCCGGTTTCATAAGCTTGGTAACCTTTGCAGCCACCGCAGGGTCCATAACACCGAGAATATCCCCTCTCTCATCCGGCTGCATTGCTCCCAAAATTTCAGCAACCAAGGGCAAATTATCAGTCATAGCCTCAAAAATTCCTGCAGCCTGCTTTGGTTTCATTTCGGAATATGCCCGGGCATACTCCTGAATTTCCTTCGAATATTCCTCTTCTACAATCACCTGACGATAAATATTTTCGGCAGTTTCCGGATCCATGGTCTGGTAGTATTCAATAAAAGCTTCAATACCGGGACCCTTTTCAGAATATACCACTTCCTCATAAAATTCGGTTTTGACACGTTGAAACTCTACCTGATTGGATTCGAATGTCTTTAAACGCTCGATTTCAGCAGCCAGTGCCGCAATATATTCCTTGTCAGTGGTATTGGTATTTTTTAAAGAACTGTTCTCATCTTCCAGTTCACGGATTCTTGCAACTGCATCCGCAAGAGAGCTGTATCCGTAATAACTTTCGATATCAAGACTTTCCGTAATACTGTCTTTGGGAAGAATCTTCTGTAAAACGGGAACATCCTTCAAAATGGGTGCAAAAAAGTTCGTTCCGATTCCGCCCACATCCAATTTAATCAATAATACGGTAATTGCCAGCCAGATTAAGACAAGCAAAACAGTCACGAAAAACACAGACAAAGAACTTCCTGCAGTCTCGGTATCCAGTTCGGATTCCTGGGCATTTAATTCTTTGGCACGTTTTTTTGCTTCTTTTTTCTGTTTTTTCTGTTCCGCACGCAGCTTTTTACGCTCATCATTAATACGCTTTTTCTCAAGCTTTGCGCTTTTTTCATCAGGCTGTACTGCCATATCTATTCATCCTTTCCCTTTTGCGCCGGTTATGCCTGGACGCCATCCTCTCCCTTACGGGAAAATCTGTAACTGTTCAATTCATCAATTTCTTTACTTTCTTTCTTGCCTTCTTCTATCATAAAAGCTTCAAAATCATGTTCCCGAAGCTTTTCATAAGTTTTGGTTTCCGTTCTGGCATCCATCATTTTACGCATCGCAGCATCCATTTTTTTCTGCGCCATGGTAACGGCAAGTTCCTGTTCTTTGATATAATCATCCATACGCTCAATGGCATATTTATTGTCGCGTAATTCCTGTATATCTATGCTTTTGTTTCGTAATTCCACACCGTAGGCGATATAATCTTCTTTTCGTTTCTTCAGGTGTTCCAGTTGTTCCACCTCATCAAAATATTCCTTCTGTGCCTGGGCAAAATCCTGCTTTGCCTGCTCTTCCAGCTTTTCTTTCATATTCAGAATATTTTGCATACGAAAACGAAAAACTGCCATTTTTTACAGTTCCTCCATCATTTTTATCGTCTCTTCAAAGGTGAATTTTTCATCCGTCCCCTGTAGAAGAAAAGCATTTACTTTATCAATCCGCTCAATGGCATGATCGATTGTGGGATTACTGCCCTTTTTATATGCTCCGATATTGATCAAATCTTCTGCATCCGCATATGTCGCAAGAACACCTTTGATGCGGGAAGCATTTTGTTTCTGCGCTTTGTCCGTAATCATAGACATACAACGGGATATCGACTGCAATACATCAATGGCCGGATAATGATTTTTATGTGCGAGTTTACGATTCAGCATAATGTGCCCGTCTAAAATACTTCTCGCCGTATCCGTAATAGGTTCGTTAAAATCATCGCCATCAACCAGGACTGTATAAAGCCCGGTGATAGAGCCTTTCGAAGACCGTCCGGCACGTTCCAGAAGCTTAGGCATTTCCGCATAAACGCTGGGCGGATATCCTCTTGTAACAGGAGGCTCTCCGCTTGCAAGACCAATTTCGCGCTGCGCCATGGAAAAACGGGTCAAAGAGTCCATCATAAGAAGCACATCTTTTCCCTTGTCTCTGAAATACTCTGCAATCGCGGTTGCGGTTTTGGCAGCTTTATTACGTTCCAACGCAGGTTTATCCGACGTGGAGACTACAACAATTGAACGCTTCATACCCTCTTCTCCCAGGTCTCGCTCAATAAACTCCCTCACTTCTCGCCCACGCTCGCCAATTAATGCAATGACATTCACATCTGCTTTTGTATTTCTTGCAAACATCCCCATCAGAGTAGATTTGCCCACACCGGAACCTGCAAAGATTCCGATACGCTGTCCTTTCCCTACGGTAATCAATCCATCCACTGCCTTAACGCCCAGAGGAAGTACTTCATCAATAATTTCACGTTCCATAGGATCCGGAGGGGCTGCTTCCACATCATAGGATGCTCCGGCTGTAAACTTTTTACCGTCAAGAGTACGGCCAAGACCGTCCAGCACCCGACCTAACAAAAAGGGGCCTACCTGAATTTTCAAAGAAGTCCCCTGATTTTCTACCAGGCACCCCAAACCGATTCCGCCGGTATCTTCATAAGGCATCAGCAGGGTTTTATTATCCCGAAACCCAACAACCTCAGCCAAAATAGATTCCCCTCTGTCACCTTCCGTATAAATACAGCAGATGTCGCCCAGAGTTGCATCCGGTCCTGCGGACTCAATTGTCAAACCGACAACATTGACCACCTTACCCAGTTTTTTATAATAAGTTTTGCTTTTCAAACGCTCGTATTTTGCCAGATTGATTTCACTCACTGTATGACTCCCATCCGCTTGCAAAAGCAGTTTGTTTTTATTTATCGTAACTTAAAAGTTTCAGTTCATTGCGAAGCCGGTCCAAATGGGTTCCGAAGCCACAGTCGAAAATACCGCCCTCGGTTTCAATAATGCACTGACCTCTTTTCATGGAGAAATCTTCAACAATATCAATATTCTCCAATGCAACACCCGTACCCGAAACCAATTCTTTTTTCTGCATGGAAAGATAAGGATAGTCCTCATGGGAAATACGTAAAAGGAACTTTCTTACCCCTTCCATCTGAATCAAAGTGTTTTTTACCAGATGCATGAGAATTTCCCGTCTTTCCGATAAATCAACGGCAAAAATATGCTCATACACACCGGTAATTGCGTTTACCAGATCCGGTTCAATCTCTTCAATTTTTACACGATACTCATCAAGAAGCCTTTTTTTCTGTTCTTCAAGTTCTTTCTGAAGTTTTTCATTCGCTACTCTTGCTTCTTCAAGACCCGCCTGATATCCTTCCTGCTTTGCCTGCTCAAAAGTGTTTTTACGCAATTGTTCTGCTTCCGCAAGGGATTTTTCACGAATTTGCTCTGCTTCCAGATTTGCCTGCTGAATAATATCGCTGGCCATCTGACTCTGCATCTTCAAATCCATTTTCGTATCAACACGTTCTTCTTCCTGAGTATTTAAACCAAGAATGTCGCCATTGTCTTCCGGAAGAATTTCTACTTCCTTTGCATTCAACCCTTCGGAAAAGGAGTTCATAATCCCCTCTGAAGGCGTACTTTTTACATACTTGGCAATCTGTTCCAGCTGCTTTGCCACGATATCATTGCTGTTAATAATGCGGACTTCCTGTTCACTAATTACTTCGGAAGACTTAAAAAAATTACTAGACAACGACCTCGTCACCTCCGCCTCTGGAAATTACAATTTCACCCGAGTCTTCTAACTTACGGATGGTATTAACAATTTTCTGCTGTGCTTCTTCTACGTCTTTCATACGGACAGGTCCCATAAATTCCATATCTTCCTTAATCATTACGGCAAGACGTTTGGACATGTTGTTAAAGATAACATTCTGCACTTCTTCATTTGCACCCTTAAGGGCAATTGCCATATCATTGTTATCAACATCACGAAGCACACGTTGGATTGCACGGTCGTCCAAAAGAAGAATGTCTTCGAATACAAACATTTTCTTTCTGATTTCTTCCGCCAATTCCGGATCTTCGATTTCCAATGTTTCCATGATGTGTTTTTCCGTACCACGGTCTACCGTATTCAAAATTTCAACAACATGGTCTACACCACCGATAATGGTATAATCCTGATTTACAAGGTTTGCAAGCTTTGATTCCAGAATCTTCTCCACTTCTTTGATAACATCCGGACTTGTTCTGTCCATGGTTGCAATTCTCTTTGCCACGTCAGACTGACGCTCGGGTGCCAATGCGGAAATAACCATGGCAGACTGCGCAGGTCCTAAATAAGACAGAATCAATGCAATCGTCTGAGGATGTTCATCCTGAATAAAGTTCAGCAGCTGGCTTGCGTCCGTTTTACGCATAAATTCGAAAGGTTTTACCTGAATGGACGCAGTCAGACGGCTGATAACATCGATAGCCTTTTCCGGTCCCAATGCCTTCTCCAGAAGTTCTTTTGCATAGCCGATACCGCCTTCCGCAATGTACTGCTGTGCAAGACACACCTCATAAAACTCGTTGATAATGGTATCTTTAATCTGAGGTGTTACACTTCTTGTATTGGCAATTTCCAGGGTCAGCTCTTCTATTTCTTCTTCCTTGAGATGTTTAAAAATTGTCGCTGATTTTTCCGGTCCGAGAGAAATAAGCAGAATTGCCGCTTTCTGAACACCGGTTATTTTATCATCACTACGCAACCTAACCTACCCCCAATCCTCGTTCAGCCAGTTACGCAAAAGTGACGCAACAGCCTCCGGATTTTCGTCTACAAACTTCTCTACCATCTTTCTTACATCTGATTTGCTCTCCAGGGAAATATCCTCCAGAGGTTCCTCCGGCATGGACTGCAATAATTTCTCCACGGATAATTCTTCCGGAGTTTCCGTTTCTTTCTTTTTATCTGACTTAAGGCTACGGATTACAACGTAAGCAAGTAAAACCAGAATCGCAACAATCAGGAAAATCTGCAAAACATCGGTAAAATCTGCTTTGATTCCTTCCTTGTCTACAAAGAAGGGTTCTTCATAAGCAACAATGGTAATATCTTCTACGTCAATACCACTGGCATCGGATACGATGGAATAAAATTCTTCATCCACTTCCAATTTTACGCGCTCATTATTCGTTGCCTTGTAATCATCCCATGAAATTCCGTCTAAAAGCCCCTGGCTTTTTGCATCTTTTTCATTGATTACCTTATATTTGATTGCCGTTACGGCAATGGAAGACGCACTGTAATCAATTGCTCCGGCAGGAATAGACTGGGAAACAACTTCCGTATTGGGAAGATAATCTTTTTCGTACTGGTTCACGGAACTGGAGCCGGCATTTCCGCTTTCAAATACGTAAGTATCGTTTCCGTTGGAATCCGTACCCGGAACCAGAGAAGTACCGCCTTCAGTTTCTGCTTCATAACTGCTCTCGTGGGAAAGCACACCCTGTGTCTGTCCGTCAGCAGGTGTATATGTTGTCTGGGTTTTCTCCGTATAAGAGAAATCAAGTTTCAGATTACCTGCCACTTCAATCAGGTCAAATACATTGGTACCCTTCAAAACATTTCTTACTTCGTTACGCACCACTGCTTCCGCCTGCTGTTTCAATGTGAGCTGGTTATTGGCAAGGCCCGCAACGGAATTATCCTCATCTCCCGCAAAAAGAAGATTTCCCTGATTATCCATAATAACAATATTTTCCGTGGAATCATTACCAATGGCCGTTTTTATGGAGCGGGCAATTGCGGCAGCATTATCAGAAGTACATTCGCTGTTTAATGCCAGCATTACATTAGCATAAGAATCCTGCTTTTTAGCAATCAGGGTTCCGTCATCCTCAGGTACATTCAAAGTAACTGTCGCTGCATCTACAAAAGAAATATCCTCCAACATTTCCTCCAGACGGTCTTCGCGGTACGCAGTGTAGAGCTTATTCTTATCTGCCTCCGTCGTTGTAAGTCCTCCACTTACCACATCTTCCAGTTTAAAAGTATCACTCATTACATTGTTTGCACCTAAAAGAAGGTTTGCTTCAGACAACTGGGTTTTACTGATGGAAAAGACAAGTCCGCTGTCGGATACTTTATAGTCCAAATCTTCACCACCATCCAAAATATCTCTGACCTCGGATGCCTGGGCAGTATTATCACAGGTCACAAGTGTAACATACTGGGTTCTGCTCATTAAAGTAATCAAAAGAGCAAATGCCAGTATAACACCAACTGTCACTCCGATAATTGCAGTCTTCTGTTTTGAGGAAAACTTATTCCACCACTCTAAAATCTTAGGGGGCAAAGCTTTTAATTTATCCAGCAATTTCTCAACCATGTCTTTTCTCCCGTACTAAGCCGTTCTTTGGTACCAATCTTTCAGCCTTTTAAATCTGCATCTGCATGATTTCCTTATATGCAGCCACAAATCTGTCTCTTACGGCCACTGTATACTGTAATGCCGTAGAGGCTTTTTGCAATGAAATCATGAGGTCGTGTGTACTCTCAGTTTCTCCCAATGCAAATTTAATTTCTTCATTTTCCGCCTCGGAAAGATATGTATTTGTTGTATTGATATTGTCAATCGCAGCATTCAAAACAGCCGCAAACACATCCTTATCCTCTCCGCTTGCGTCGGATTTGGATATTTTATTTCCGATATTTTCCAGATGCTTTACGGAATCAATTCCGTTTACAGCATCCATTCCGTATATTGAATAAACAGATGAATAATCCATATTGTCATCTCCTTAAAATATTCCGTCTTTCATCTAAAAGAATTCAAATTATTTATTAATCTGAAGTCCTTTTAATGCCATGGATTTGCTAGCCGCAAAAGCTGTAGCATTTGCTTCATAGCCTCTCGTTGCATCTATCAGGTTCGTCATTTCCGTAATGGTATTTACGTTAGGATAGGTTACATATCCTGCCTCATCCGCATCCGGATGAGAAGGGTCATACACCTTATTCATGCTTGTTTTATAATCTTCCTGAACAGAAGTGATACGGACACCGTCACCGATAGCAGAGCTTAAGTGATTGGTGGAATTGCTGAACACACTGGAAAAGGGCTCAACACCGCTTCCTTTTGACTGGAAGGTAACTACCTTACGACGATAAGGTCCTCCGTTTTCCGTTCTTGTTGTATTCGCATTCGCAACATTTTCTGCAATAATATCCATACGATATCTCTGTGCCGTCATACCTGAAGCACTGATATCAAAAGCATCAAACATACCCATATCTTAACACCTCCCTAACGATTAAAAGCTCTTCATAACAGCCTGTAAATTTGTGAACTCCTGTGTAATACTGTTCATGAGTCCCTCGTATTTCAGCTGATTTTCCGCCAGCTCCACATTCTCCGTATCAATATCAACATTATTACCGTCAAGTCGATAAGATACTTCCGTGTAATCGGTATAAACCGAGGGTTGCAGTCTGCCAAGCTTTGTATTAAGGTCTCCCACTCTTCCGTCCATCGTGGAAGAAGCGGATTCTAAAAGTGCATGGCGCAATTCGTTTTCAAAAGACACATCCTGTCTTTTATAATTCGGGGTTGCCGCATTGGCAATATTGTTGCTGATAGCTTCATTTCTTTTCCACGAAGCATCCGCGGCCTTATCCAAAACATTCACATAGTCAAATACATTTGTATTAATCATGTCTCTCCTCCGTTCTTTGAACCCAAAAAGCGCATAATACACCCACTCTATTCCATTATAAAGATTTTTGTCGAAAAGACAAGATGTTTTTTACACTTAGAACACTTTATATTGTGCTTTGGGTTATCTTTTCTACAAGATATGCAACTACAATTTAAAAACATGGATTTTTTTCGCAAATACAAAAAAGTCATCCCGACATTTTTGTTTTATCCCATTCTCTGATAAAACAAAAAAAGGATTTACCGATTACTCAATAAATCCTTTTATCATCTTATTATTTGCGACATCCTTGCCGACTTTTACATAATATATATCGGATGGTTTTTCAAAAAACTTATGCCTTTTTCAGTTTTTCGATTTCATCAAAAATCATATCATTGTGAATCTTAATATAGGTTCCCTTCATACCGGAAGATTTGGACTCAATTACCTCCGCACTTTCCAACTTACGAAGCGCATTTACAATAACGGAACGGGTGATTCCCACTCTGTCCGCAATCTTACTTGCGATAACAACACCTTCCATACCGCCAAGTTCATCAAAAACATGAACAATGGCTTCCGCTTCGGAACCTGACAAAGTATTGATTGCAGCATGTGCAGCACTGGCCTTACGGTTCTCCTCTGCCTGTTCCTCACTGACGGAACGAAGCATTTCAAGTCCGATAACACTCATTGCATGCTCACATAAAATAATATCATCTATTTCATATTCCGAATCGTTACGGTAGGTGAACATCGTACCGAGACGCTCTCCTCCGATTACAATCGGTGTAACCACACCGCGAAAAGCGGAATAATCCTGCTCTTCAAATCCCAGTGTGGACAAGCTGACATTTTCCTTGGTAGAAAGAATACCGAGGAAACGCTCATTTAAATCCTTATCAATCAGAACACCAACCTTCTCACCGAGAAGTTCTTTGATAACAGGCACATTCTGTGAAATACTCATTCCGAGAATCTTTCCCTTTTTGCTGACAACAAGAGCATTTGATCCGGTTACGTCCCTCATAACTTTACACACATCATTAAAAGCAACTTTGCTCTTATTGTTGTTGTATAAAAGCTTCCCTATCTTTCTGGTTTTATCCAATAACTGTACACTACTCATGTCTACCCCGTTTCCTGTCCAAAGACATTTTTAATACAAACTTCCTGTAGCAAGAATAGTTTAACACAATTTATAAAATTGTGCAAGTTTTTTGGACATTTTCTTATTTTGTCAGATTAACTTTCTGCCGGTTTGGAAAATCCGCACTCCTGGTCTGCGCAAATAAGCTGATTACCTTTTTTAAATAAAACATTACCGCATTTGGGACATTTCTCTTTTACAGGACGCTGCCATACCATAAAATCACAGGTAGGGATATCCTCACAACCGTAATACTTACGTCCTTTTTTGGTTTTACGCACTACAACTTCCTTACCGCATTTCGGACAGCTTACGCCGATTTTTTCCAGGAACGTCTTTGTATTTCTACACTCAGGAAATCCGGGGCATGCAAGGAATTTACCGTGAGGACCGTACTTAATTACCATCTGCTTACCGCAAAGTTCGCAGAATTCATCTGAAAGTTCATCTTCTATTTTAACTTTGGAAAGTTCTTCCTCCGCCGCAAGTACGGCTTCATTTAAATCAGGATAAAAGTTGGATACAACGGTTTTCCACTGTACGCTTCCCTCTTCCACCTTATCCAGAAGCGCTTCCATATAAGCGGTAAAGTTCACGTCTACAATACTGGGGAAAGCTTCTTTCATCATATTATTTACCACTTCGCCCAGTTCTGAAACATAAAGATTTTTATTTTCTTTTACGACATATCGTCTTGCAATGATTGTTGTAATGGTAGGTGCATAGGTACTGGGGCGGCCGATTCCAAGCTCTTCCAAAGCACGAACAAGGGCTGCCTCCGTAAAATGTGCCGGCGGCTGGGTAAAATGCTGCTGACTCTCAAATTCCTCAAAGCTTAACTTTGTGTCTTTCGAAATACTGTTTAAAAGAGCATTTGCTTCCGCTTTTTCTTCATCATCCTGCATATATACGCTTCTGTAGCCGTCAAAAGAAACTTTGGAAGCGCTGACACGGAACTGATAACCGTTTCCGTTGATACGTACGGATACCGTTTCAAATACTGCCGGAGCCATCTGACTTGCCACGAATCGCTTCCAAATCAGCTGGTACAGACGAAGCTGGTCTCTGGAAAGAGATTCTTTTAATGTATCCGGATGTCTTGTAATATCTGTAGGACGGATTGCTTCATGGGCATCCTGAATACGTTTTTCATCTTTTTTGCCGTTTTCATTGGCGGCAACATATTTTTCGCCATAGGTGTTGGCAATGTATTTCTCTGCCTGAGCCTGGGCCTCGGCAGAAACTCTGGTGGAGTCGGTACGTAAATAGGTAATGATACCCTGGGTACCTTCCCCCTTAATTTCTATTCCTTCGTAAAGCTGCTGGGCAATACGCATGGTTTTTTGTGTGGCAAAACCAAGCACCTTACTTGCTTCCTGCTGAAGAGTGGAAGTTGTAAAAGGAAGCGGAGACTTTTTCACTCTTTCGCCTGTTTTTACATCTTCTATTTTATAATCAGAATTCTTCAAAGCCTTCTCAACGGCTTCTACGTCGCTTTTTGATGCCAATTCAAGCTTTTTATCATCTTTCCCATAAAATGATGCAATAAGAGGTTTCTTTTCCCCTTTTATGGAAAAACGGGCATTTAAAGACCAATACTCCTGAGGGATGAACGCATTTATCTCATCTTCCCTGTCACAAATAATGCGAAGTGCTACCGACTGAACACGGCCTGCGCTTAATCCTCTTTTTACTTTTGCCCATAAAACAGGTGAAATGCGGTAACCAACCATACGGTCAAGCATACGTCTTGTCTGCTGGGCATCCACTAAGTCCATATCGATTTCTCTTGCGTTTTTCAGAGAGTTTTTAACCGCATCCTTGGTAATCTCATTAAAAGTAATACGATATACTTTTTTGTCCCCAAGTTTTAATGCTTCCTGTAAATGCCAGGAAATTGCCTCACCTTCACGGTCAGGGTCAGTTGCAAGATAAATCTTTTCTGCTTTTTTTACTTCCTTACGGATGGCAGAAAGCACATCTCCTTTTCCGCGAATTGTAATATACTTAGGTTCATAATCTCCGTCCACGTCAATTCCAAGAGTACTCTTGGGAAGGTCTCTTACATGACCGTTACTGGCAACTACTTCATAGTTGCTTCCCAGGAATTTTTTAATTGTATTCACTTTAGCCGGTGATTCCACAATCACAAGATACTTTGCCATATCGTTTTCTCCTGCTTTTACTCTTAATACTTCCTATTTTTGTCGTTCCCTTTTAGGTAACCGTGTATCACTCTACACTAATTTATCCCAAGTTGCAAGAAAAAATTTATTATTTTTTATTTTTTCAGAAGAATAGTTAACATTTTGCACAAAAAAAGAACTTCCGATTGGAAGTTCTTTCTTATTAAAAATATGTTATTTTACATTACTGATATCCATACCCTGATAGGTTACCGCATAATCAAGATGGTAAACCACACCCTGAACCGTTACTGCAAAGTTGATACGTTTGTTACCTTCGTTAAAGAAGTTAATCGCCTCAGTACTTCCATTGGTTGCAGAAGGGTTACCGGTTGTAATCATCAGATGACCGGATTCGGGACATGCCGCAAGACCAAGCATAACCTTGGTTCCGCTTCCGGAATAGTATTCCTGCGAAGCAGAAGTTCCTACATTACTGATGTTGTCGCCCTGATACAAACCAATGTTTTCTTTCTTATTATACATGGTATCACCACCGGTAGCATCGAAAATATGGTCATTGTTTACGTCATTGTAGAAAATACCGGTATATTGAACTCCACTGACATTTCTCATATCAATACCCTTGGTTTCAACCCAGAGATAAGTACCACTGTTGGTGGTGTAAGAAGAGGTAAGAGGCATTACCGCACTTGCTGATTTAAATTCAACAGGTTCTACCTCAAAGCAGACCTTAACCACATTTCCCTTAATGTCTTTTCCGCTTGCACCAAGCATCATATCCTTTTCATAAGCATCTGACATGTTACCGTTAATAATGGTTCCCGGTGTAATGATATAATTTGTCATTCCGTTTCCGTCAACAGTAAGCTCTGTCATATTATAATACGTGCTTGCAAGTGTAGCTCCGTTGTCAATCCATGCAAAATCACTTACAATACCACACTCTTCCAACAAGCTGAATTCTTCAAAACGACGAATTACAACAAATTTATCAAATGCACCTGAACTGGGATCCGGTGTAGATGAACCGGCATCAATCAGATAATTTGTCATGTTTTCTGTTGCATTACGGAAGAATACATCCTTCTGTCCGGAATATGCATATTTTGCATTTTCCATACTGAGGATCACCTGTGCACGGTTATCACCGCTGTCTCTGGTTGCAGAATATGTAAGACCGTTGATTTCAAAATCTTTTACATAATCTGCCATAGGAGACCATGCAACGGATGCAGCCGTCATATCGTCGCCTACAACACCCTTTGCATAAAAAAGCTTATCATCTTCTTTTTTGATACCGTGTAATTCAGAACCTTTTACAACTGTGTAAAATCCGGGCTGAATCTCGGTAACCGCACCTGTGGAATCCACAAGAATATTTTCAATCTGGTTTAATACCAACTGGGCTTCTTCCTGAAGAGTTACTTCCTGCTGACCGTTACGATACAATACGGAGGTAGAACTCATAATTGAAATAATACCCAACATAACAACTGCAAAAATTGCAATTGATACCAATAATTCAAATAAGGAATAACCTTTATTATTTCCTCTCATTTTCTTCCTCCATTACTTAATCTCAAACTTACCGGTTTCTTTGTACAATTGAATGGTCGCCGTATGCTCACCATCTGTAAGAATGAGCTTATCAACATAAGCATCTACCGCATTCTTTGCAAACGCACCGGAACTCTGGTCAAATCTGATACTCACAAAATATCCGTTTTCAAGGAGATGAGAAGATCCATCATCATAAACATAATACAACTGAACCGGAGTACGCGCTATATTCTGAAATACTTTTGAGGTTGCAGTAAGATTTCCAACGAAACAATTTATATCATTTCCATCGCAGGTAATCATCATCTGACCTTCATAAGTACCCTTCGCAACGCTGGTTGTACGGGCCTTGCCCAGAGCAGTTACCAGTTTATCTGCCGCCTTATTTACGTTGGTTCTACCAATCATACCGGGAACAAGGCTTACAAATCCGATTGCAACCGCCATAATTCCAAGAACGATAAGTAATTCAATATAAGAAAAACCTTTATTATTCTTCATCATTCATCCCTCCTAGTCCTTAGTCCAGTTTTCATATCCGATTGCAGAGGAATAAATCTTTTCGCCGCTGGAATTGGATGCAAAACCAATTACCTGCTGTACATAATCATTTGCATTGGAATTAAAGAATCCACCTGTCTGGAAAGTTCCCCATCTGCCTTTGAATTCATGTACATCGGAATCATAAAGTGCATCTGTTTTATCCGTCATTATAAAGTAGTTAAAAGTCTGGGTACCCATCTTTGTTACGGTAACGGTATGTACCTGACTGAATTTAATGGGTTTTCTGGAAATAACGGTTGAATTGATATTTCCTTCTTCCATTGTGGTACCATCTTTATAAATAAATACGAGACTGTTCTTTACACTACCGTTTAAGTTGGTGTCATTGGGAATCTTAAGGGTATACTGAACACCGTTAAAGGAACCCTTTCCACCATTTACGCCATGATCACCCATACCGTCTTCATCAAAATCAACAGTCTGTGAACCTTCCTTATTGGTCTGCTCTTTGGTAATCTGGGCAACAACACCATCGTCATCAGGGTCTGAATTGGTAAGACCGAGTGAATTACGTAAATTCAATCCCTGAGCTTCAGGAAGTCTGGATACGGTATAATCCGCAGGTAAAATATGCTGGGCAGCAATCTGTCCCGTGGGTAAAATCACATCATAGGTACTACCGTCACGGGAATCTGTACCTTCCGGCAAGCTAATGGTACCGGTACACATTAAAGTACTGTTACCATTCAGATAAATATCACCATATACGGTAAGAGATCCGCCCATAACATTCAAAATAGCGGAATCATTGAGAACCACATCACCATATACAATCATATAATCTCCAAGAACATTAACCGTACATTCTCCACCAAGTGCAAGACCTGCATTGGCACCTGAACCGGGAAGACTTTCAGAACCATTGTGCTGAGTACCTACCGCAATACAGTTACCAAGGATATTTAACTTGGTTGCACCACTACCTGTATCACAAGAAATGGGAGCATCCATCAAAAGACTGAATTCACCGATTCCGCCGACATCACCGACAGAATTGGATTCCTCAATATACATTACCAAATCGGTTGTAATGGTATTATCAAAGTGTTCTGCTGTCTGAAGCTGACGAATGCGAACACCGGATAAAGTAATCTTTGTAATATTACCGGTTACCACTTCGGAATAATTCGGTCCGGCTACAGCTGAAGAAAACGTATAAACATCTCCTTCATCAATAACAGACACTGCATCACCGCCTGCATTGGATACGGTTCCTGCAGGGAAAACAATCTTAGCAAGCTTTTCGGGACTATACCGATTGGTTGTAGGATTTACACCTGCAATTGACTTAATCTGATCCAACGGGTTACTGCTCTTCATAACATCGTTACGAAGTCCTGACGACAATTCCGTCATCTTCTGTTCTGTTTCATAGAAATTCAGTTTAGACTTATAACTTGTAACCTTCATACTGAAGTTATTATATGAAAGATACAAAAGAGTACTTGCAAGAATAGAGATAAAAGTAACAGCAATCATAATGGAAACAAGAGCTGCACCTCTGTTATCCTCACGTAATGTTTTTCGATTCATACCGCTCCCCCTTTTAATTACTCTTGTTAGCAACAGCACCTTCCAAAACAACAAGTAACTCGTTGTAATGAACCTCTGTTCCGCTACCAGGATTTAATACACTGTACACTTCCATGTCAACATCATAGGTGAAGTACTTATCTCCGCCTGTTCCGTTGGAACGCATACGAACAACTACATCATATTCCTGTTTATTGTATTCTACACCATGGAAAGAAACCAATAACGCATCTGAGCTTTTAGAATAAAAACACTGCTCCGTAACACCTGCAGAATAAGTATTCTTCAACATTGTTTTAAATGTTGCAAAATCTCCGGTATAAGCGATTGCACCACAACCTGTGGTAAAACCAAGACTGCCGATGATTACATGACTGGCAGAATCTGTGAGAAGTGCATCCAGCCCTTCCGTTCCTTCCATAGGCTTTGAAGTAAGAACTTCCATCGTCGCCTGGGCAACATCAGTAGCTCCCATCAGTTCTCTGGAATCCTTGGAAATCTTCATGGACGTGGTAAACAACTGAAGAATCGGTGTTGCAACCAACGCAAGAATTACGATTGCCAAAAGAACTTCCACCAAAGAGAAACCTTTTTGATTTCCGCATTTTTTCTTAAACTTCATCATTTCCTTTCCTCCAACCTTTTACATTTGACTTGAGTTCTTATAAACAGGTACTGCATTACACATTGATAAAAACTCAAACCTTAAACAGGTATTCTGTGGTGCATTTACGCACCACAGAAACCTATTTATAACATTGTTAACTATTCTGCAGAATCGAAACCGCCTTCTTCATTCTGGGCCTTATCTTCATCTCCATAGTAGTAACCTGTAACCTTACCATACATATAAGGCATAAGTTCAGGATACTTCGCATAACGGGAAGTAAGTTCTTCAACATACTTGCCGAAGATTGTACCTTCGTTCAAATATGTCTGTGCAGGAATTTCGAAAGATCTGTATTCTCTTCCGTCTCCGGCGATTGCATACTGGCTTACAAGATATGTACCTTTGATTCTGCCTGTTTCATCGTCATACTCAACATCAACACCAACAACTGACATTGCATATTCATTGTTTGTAATTTCGTCTAAGTATGCTTTGAAAGCATCATACTCTGTTAAAACCTCAATTGCAGTCTGGGTCATAAGGAATGTATATTCCTTTGTATTGCTTGCACCGGTACCATCCTTTTCAATTACTGAAATAGGAATTTCGGTTGTATCGGAAAAGCTCATTGCATCAATGAGGAAAGGTAATTCTTCTGCACATTCTCTTGCATAAAGAATAACATCTTCCTGATTCAAACGGCCGTCAAAGTCTTTCATGATATCTGCAATGTTTGCAAGCATCTTATCAATATTTTCCTGGAAAGTTGCTCTGTAAGCATCTTTCGCTTTTAACTCATCCAGAGTCTTCTGGGATGCTTCCATTTTTGTTTTCTCATCTTTTACATCTTCTGCCAAAGGTTTGAAAACGAATAAAAGAGGTACTACTACAACAAGAGCAATTCCTAAAATAAGCAATAATTTTTTGTCTCTATCACTCAGTTTCATTATTTAGTTCCTCCTTCCGTTGTCTGTTCTTCAGTAGAAGTACTGTTCATAATGATGTTAGACTTTTCAAATTTTTCAAATTTGTCTACTACATTACCTTCAGCATCAACTTCTTCAGGCTGTGCGATATAGAAAATAATCTCATATTCAACATGGGTGAACTTCTGGATTAAAATATCGTTTGCCTGTTCAAGTGATAATTTCTGGTCTGCAGCACTACCGCTGGTATTTACATTGTGTTCAAGAATACTGCGGATATCTGCATCATCTACAAACTTGCCTTCGTCGTCGGGGATACGTGTTGCTTCATACATATCAAGAAGGAATTCTGCATAGTCGGAAGATGTTCCGTCTTCTTCATCGGGAGCCTCAAGTTCATCAATTCTATCCATGTATTTCTCAGACACGTAGTATAAAGAGGAACCGTTTACAGGACCATCAACAACATCAAGTTCTTCCAAAGTATAGTCGGTTACGTACTCAAATCCGCTTGCTTTTACAAGGAAATCTGCTACAGCTCCAAGATCGGGAGCTTCAACACCAAGTACCACTTCACCGCTGTTAGCATTGATATTTACAACACGTAAATCCTTGGGAATGATTCCTTCAAGGTCATTTACAAAGGTAAGAAGCATATCGTTGTCATTCTGAGAAACTTCTACACATGCAATAAATGCACTGTAAGAATCAACTGTTGCATCATATTGTGCAACCAGATTCTCTATATCCTGTTTCTTTGTAATTTCTGCCTTAATAGCTTCATGTGCAGCTTCAGTAAGCTTCAATTCCACAAACTTCCATGCACAAAGAGAAAGAGATACAACAATACCTGCTGCAAAAATCAACCAAAGGACCATATTAACGGTCTTGGATGCCTTTTCATTCTTTTTACCGCGTGCAAGATTCAAACCGATAGGTTTTAAAACAGCACCGAAGTTTGCAAGATAACGAAGCGCAGCATCACTGGTAAGGTATGCTTTACCGCTAACCTTTACACCCTGCAGACTGGAGAAATGAGTAACGTCTGCACCCAACTCCTGCTTCAAAACCTCATCGATACCCGCAATCGCACTACCTTCACCGAACACCTTGATACCGTCAATGATACGGTCCGGATTACGGCTTCTGTGGTATTCTACGATACGTCCGATACTACTAATCAGGTAACGTACTGCTTCTGCATACTCTGCTTCAGTAACCTGTCTGTCAAGCATATCGCGATTAGACAATAAAGTCTTCGCATCCTTTTCTGTCAGTTTCTTAATCTCCATCATGGAGTTAATAACCGCATTCTTACCGTAAGGTACGCTACGCTGTAAGATAATATCCTTACCGCTCATAACGTTTACGAAGGTCATATCTTTTTCAATCTGTAATACCAGCTCAGTGTCTCCTTCTTTCATCTGAAGACTTAACAACTGAAGTACAGAGTTACCTACATAATCGATGCTTTCTACAGTAAGTCTTAACTCATCTGCCAATTCATAGTAGCACTCTACCAATTCTCTGGGAGCAGCAACTGCAGTAAGACGAATCTTCTTTCCGTCTTCTTCCTGGTAAGTTTCCATTACGCTGTGTGCAAACAGGAAATCACCGGACGTACTCATAGGGAAGTACTCACCTGAGTTTGCTTCAAGAATTGCAGCGATCTTCTTGTCGCCACGCACATAAGGAATTACAACTTCCTTATTCGCAATTTTTTTGGATGAGATTGTAAATACAACCTTGTTAGCAGTGAACCCTCTACCAAACACACATCCACGGATTGCTTCTGCAATCGCAGGAATGTCTGTAAGATAGCCGTCATCCAAGCTACCTGTCGGTGTAGATACTTCGGTTGCATTATTTACGACAACACTTGTGGAAGACTTTTTCACGACTTCACAAATTCGTGTCACGTCATTACCGACATAAATGGACAATAATTTTTGTTCCATTCCTCAATTCCCCTTTCGTGTAAGAATCTTTGTATTTTATTTGACTAAATCGGCAAAGCCGAATTAATTCCTCTTTTAAAACTAAACAGGCATATTCAGATAAGAAATATACCAGTTTATGAACGTTTCACCAATAATAAAGGCCATACAAATGCCAACTGCAAGATACTGTCCAATCGGCATCGGTTCTCTTTTTTTCTTGGTAAAAAGTCTGCCGAAATGAATCACACTACCCACAATACATCCGGCAACCAGAGCAAAAAGAATCCCTTTCCATCCCAGAAGAATCCCTGCAGCAGCCATCAGCTTCACATCTCCGCCCCCCATTGCCTTTCCTTTGGAAATCACAATGATAAGCCAGAAGAAGAAACTCACTGCAAAGAAACCGATTACATATTCATACCAGTGCGGATAATCCAGCACCAGTCGAACCACTCCGAGACAAAACAAAAAAACATTGCATCCGAAAGGAATCTCCATCGTCCTGGCATCTATTACTGCAATTACTATGAGACAGGATGCTGCAAGACAATAAAGTATGGTATGCCATTGTAAACCATTTGCTATAAGAATCAAAACCCACAATATTCCGTTGGTAGCCTCTACCAGCGGATACTGAATCGAGATTTTCTTTTTACAACTTCTGCATTTACCACCCTGAATCAAAAAACTAAACAATGGAATCAGTTCATACCACTTCAGGACGTGACCACAGTGCATACAATGGGAACGCTCTACTGCAATATCTTCTTTTAACGGTATTCTGAAAATACAAACATTCAAAAAACTTCCTATGGTAATTCCAAGAACAAAAGTCATTGTAAAGATCACAATCATACCATTTGTTCCAAGTAAGATCAAATCTGCCATTTTGTCTTTTTTCCCCTTGTGAACACAAAATTCCATTAGAAGAATTATAGCAAAATCGCGTTTTTATGGCAAGTAATTTTACATTTCTTCTAATTACAACTTTGATATTTATTTATTTTTAACAATTTAGGTTTTTTGTTTTTATACAGTTTAACTAATATATTATAAAACCAACCATTCCGCCACCTTTTTATACTTTATACCGGTATCAGTCAAAAGATGTCCGAATCATTGCTTTTTATTGATACAATATTTAAAATAAAAAGGGCAGGTACCAGGACCTGCCCCTAATATTTAGTTTAATTACTGAACAACGATAGGATCGCCATCTTTACCATCTGCATGGGAACCGGTAACAGTAACTTTGATTGTGTTAGAGTTAACGATTTCGATTTCGATACCGGAAGCATCTTTGGATTTAAGCTTACCAACACATTCAGCAGCTGTGCAACCAAGAGTTTCTTCTACAGCAGCCTGGAAAGTAGCACCACCGGAAGATACAGCAGTTGAAAGGTCACCGCCTGAAGGGAAGGTGTAGTCATCAGCGTTGATAACTGCGGGATCAAGCATAGCAGTTGTGAAAGCACTCTTTACAGTGTCAGCTAACTGAGTATCGGAAGATACGTTAGTCTTCTCGATGTACTTGATGAGCTGGGGTGCCATAACACCTACTAAGATAGCCATAATAGCGATTACGATGATAAGTTCCACGAGGGAAAAACCTTTGTTGTTTTTCATTTTTTCATTCTCCTTTTTACATTTGATTTTTTGTGACATTTTTGTGACTTATCTGTAAACACATCATATCAAATGTGAACATATTCGTCTAGTTTTTTTTCATTTTCTTTGTGCTTTTTGTTACATTTCTCAATTTGACTATTGCTTTTTTGTGACTTTTGTCAAACCCCATTTTAGTTCATGCACATTTTTTTCTAGTTCATGTTTACAAAAAATACACATTTTCATTTCCCTTATCGTGCAATTTTACCCGAATTATTGTTTTTTATTATATCGCATTGTCAAAATATACACAAAAAAATCCCCCTGCAATTTCTTGCAGAGGGAAAATTTTTGTATTTTTGTTTAGCCAAGACTCTCGTAGAGACTGAACATAGGTGAAAGCATTGCGATAACCAGGAATCCTACCGCACCGGCCATTACGATAATAATCGCAGGCTCCATCAGAGCCATCATGGATTCTGTTGCGTTCTGAACGTCATCTTCATAGTAATTAGCAACGTTTTCAAGCATTGTTTCAATATTACCGGTTTCTTCACCGATAGATACCATATGGATTACCATGGGAGGGAACAATCCACAGGTTTTCAAAGGTCTGGAAAGGGTTACACCACGGGTAACCTGCTCTTTTGCATCTTTCATGGCAATTTTATAGTGTTCGTTATCCATGCTTCGCGCCGTAATATCCAAAGCATCAATCATGGGAACACCGGCGCCGAGAAGCGTACAAAGAGTACGACCGAGTCTTGCACATGCTGATTTGGTCTGTACAGGTCCGAGTGCAGGAATTTTTAATTTTACTTTATCGATGAGCATTTTACCCTTGGGAGTACCGTAAAACATCTTGTATCCCATAACAAGCGCAGCTGCACCGATCAAAATTGCCCACCAGTAACCAACGAAGAAATCACTGATACTTACCAGCAACTGGGTTACCATAGGAAGTTCACCACCGATATCATCATACATACCAATGAAGTTCGGGATAACGAAGGTCATCATAACGAATACTACCGCAATCATAACCACAATCAATACTGCAGGATAAATAACCGCTTTCTTAACTGCAGACTCCAGCTTCGCATCTTTTTCGAACTGAATCGCCATACGACTGAAGGATTTATCCAAACTACCTGAAGCTTCACCAGCTTCTACCATGTTACAGAGCATATCAGGGAATACACCATTCTGACGTCTCATGGAGTTAGCAAGAGTATCACCCTTTGAAATATCCGTATGTACTGAACGAATTGCACCCTGAAGGGTTTTATTTGCAGTCTGCTCACTTAACATGTTAAAAGCATCAACGATTGTTACACCGGCACCAACGATACTTACGAACTGGTGACAGAAAATACTGAAATCACGAGGTTTTACTTTACCACCGAAAGAAAGATTGATTCCTTTCTTCAATCCGCTTACTTCCTGAATGGAGGTAACCGTATTCTTTTCTGCTTTCAACGCTGCAACTGCCGCTTCCTTGCTTTTTGCGGTCATACGCCCCTTCTTGGTACTACCGTCGGGGGCAATCATTTTGTATTGAAATTCCGCCATACTTTTCCACCTTTACTTTCTTTTTATTAGAACAGAATACACTTCTGTTATATACTTTTTAAACTTCTTCATCCATATCGTAAGCTACACGTACCATTTCTTCGATGGAGGTTATACCATCCATAACATTCTTGGCACCTGCCATACGAAGGGTATTCATACCTTCAGACACAGCAACCTTCTGAATTTCATCCGCTGTTACAGTCTGATGAAGAACGCCTCTGATTTTGGACGTGATGGGCATAATTTCATAGATAGCAACTCGGCCTCTGTAACCGTGATTACATTCATCACAGCCGCAGGGATCATAAACCATCTGTTCCTTATCCTCATCAACGTGAAGCATTCTCTTCTCTTCCACAGTTGCCTGTCTTCCGACTTTACACTTCGGGCAGAGACGACGAACAAGACGCTGTGCAATAATACCTACAACCGCATCACCGATCAAATAAGGTTCTACACCCATGTCAATCAAACGGGTAATGGATGCGGATGTTGAGTTAGTATGCAGTGTGGAGATAACCAAGTGACCGGTAATTGACGCCTTAACCGCAATACCTGCCGTTTCATTATCTCGAATCTCACCGATCATGATAATATCCGGGTCCTGACGGAGAATGGAACGAAGGGCGCTTGCGAAAGTAAGATCCGCTTTTACATTAACCTGTACCTGATTTACACCGGGCACATTCGCTTCCACCGGGTCCTCAACGGTGATGATGTTAACTGTTTCTTTATTTAATTCGTTCAAAACCGTATAACAGGTAGTTGACTTACCGGAACCGGTAGGACCTGTTACAAGGATGATACCATGAGGGTTATGGGTAATACTGTCAAGACGTTTCTCATCTTCAGGATAAAGACCCAGATACTTCTTCTCTCTGGTCAAACCTTTTTTCTTGGTAAGACGCATTACGGTTTTTTCTCCGTAAACAGTAGGAAGAATAGATACACGGACGTCGTATTCTTCACCGTCTACATCAAGGGTAAGACGACCGTCCTGAGGTTTTCTCTTTTCAGAAATATCAAGACCGGAAACAATCTTAATACGGGCAACCATCGCCGAAAGTACGTTACTGTTGTACTCCATAACCTGCTGAAGAACACCGTCTACACGGTAACGTACACGTACGGATTTTTCAAGGGGCTCAATATGAATATCGGAAGAGCCCATACGCACAGCTTCCTGAAGCATGGTACGTACAATCTTAACAATAGGTGCATCGCTTACGGAATCATCAGCCTCTTCTTCCGAATCATCTGCATATTCGTCCGCATGTTCCATCTGGAACTGCTCAGCAGCTTCCATAGCCTGCTTTTTACCAAATAATTTATCCAGCTGAATGGTAATCTGTGAAGCACTGCAATAATAAGGCTTTACTTCCATACCGGTAATCAACTGCACGTCGTCCATGGCACCCAGGTTCATGGGGTCAGCCATTGCCAGCTTAATACAGTTGAAATTATCTTCATCATAGCCAAAGGGAATCAATTCATCCTTACGCATGACATCTTCGCCTACCAGCTTAATCAACTCTTCATTCAGCTTAACTGTTTTAAGGTCGATAAGATCAATACCTGACTGGTCACAGTATACAGCCGCAAACTGTTCTTCCGTTACATAACCAAGGTTAATTAAAACTTCACCGAGACGTTGTTTCTTCTGACGCTGTTCTTCCAGAGCTACAGAAAGCTGGTCATCTGTAATATAACCTTTTTGCACCAGCAAATCGCCGATTCGAATTCTGTTACTAAATAATGCCATACTCCTAACCTCTTTCCCTTTTCGACTGTACTTATGGGCATACTGATATCGTCCATACGCACGAACTAATTATGCCATATTTACCCCTAGAAATAAATAGTTTTATGTTATTTTTTCCACAAATTGTGCACAATCAACAAATTTTTACACTCTTTTCTATACTAAATTACAATTCTATTTTATATACATATAGAGTCAATTATAAAATCGTGACGAATTTCTGTAAAAATAGCATCCGTGACCGAGTATTTGCCCGTCACACACCATCTCAGTCAATTGCTCCATGACTCTTCCCGGCAGGATTTCCGAATCCGTCCGTTTTAATTCTTCAAAAATCTGATTCAAATGCTTCGGAGTATCGTCAAGCAGTCCATAAATTGCCTTCCGCATTTTCCCTTCATTCCCCTCCTGCATTGCGGAGTAAAACATTCCATTGGACTTGTTAAAATCCGACTGTTTTTCTTTTTTCCATCCGGAATAAAACCGACTGTTTAAAAATTGCAATATTTTTTCAGGCGAAGAAGCAAGTGCCGCGCCTTCTCCCAGCAAATGATTGCAGCCCTCACTCAATGCGTCCGTAATTCTTCCGGGAACAACAAATATTTCTTTCCCCTGCTCCAGTGCCTGCGTAACCGTTATGTATGTACCACTGCGTTTTCTGGCTTCCACAACAAGTATTACATCTGCCAGACCGCTTATAATCCTGTTACGTTCCGGAAACAAACCGTGATGTGCCGCCGTGCCGGGTCTATACTCGGAAATAATCCCTCCATGTTCCGAAATTGCATCATAAAGCCTTCTGTGTTCTTTCGGATAACATACATCAACTCCACACCCCAAAACACCAAAGGTCCTGCCGCCTGCATCAATTGCTTTCTTCTGTCCTATTCCATCAATTCCGCGGGCCATACCGCTAATAATCCGAACTCCTTTTGCCGCAAGCTCCCCGGCAAAGTATTCCGTTACTTTTTTTCCGTAGTCAGAGCATGCCCGGGCACCGATAATTGCCACTGCCGGAACTTCTTCCTCCGGCAAGCCCCCTTTTACGAACAATCCAAAGGGATGATCCTCCAGACAACGTAATCGCATCGGGTATTTTTCAGAAAAACACGGATAAAAATCTATCCCCTGTATCTTCCACTCCCGTAACAACACATCGCCTGCAGCAATACTCCGCTCCAGAAGTTCATCTCCTACCTTTTCCCCTCCCACTTCTACCGAATAATCCATTCTTAAAGAGCCCAAAATCAACTCCTTTCTCTTTTTATCACAGAACAAAGGATTTTCGCTTTCGTTGCAGTAAAATACATTCTCCAGGGACACACACTGCTCCAACGTCCGAAGCAGAATCCTTCTTCCCACCCCTTCAACAGATGCCAGAAAAGCAGCTATTTTTGTCCGTTCCTCTTCCATGATAGTCTTTTTCATTTCATACCTCCCTTATCTTAATTCATCATCCTGCCGGTCTGCACTGCGAAGACAAATCGCCTCCGCAAGATGAGACACTTTGATTTCGGGGCTACCATCCAAATCAGCAATCGTTCTGGAAACCTTCAGGATTTTATGATATCCTCTGGCACTTAACTGCATGGAAGAAAATGCTTTTTCCATAAAAGTTCTTTCCTCCTTCCCCAATACACAAAATTCCCCCACCTGCCCGGGAGACATATCCGCATTAAAAGCCAGCCCTGTCCCTTCAAACCGTTTACGTTGCACCAATCTTGCCCGTTCAATTCTCTCTCTGATCTGCTTACTGCTTTCCCCGGCCTTTTTATCCTGTAAATCCTGTAATTCCACCTTTGGAGCTTCAACACAAATATCTATTCTGTCCAAAATCGGTCCTGATATCTTTGATAAATATTTTTTACGTTGCTGCTGGGTACAAATACATCTGTTCCGGTCCGGATAATAGCCGCAGGGACAGGGATTAATCGCCGCCACAAGCATAAAATCCGCAGGATAGGCATATGTTCCGAACGCCCGGGCAATCTGTACTTTTTTATCTTCCATAGGCTGTCTCAGCAATTCAATGGCAGGACCCGAAAAATGCACCGCCTCATCTAAAAAAAGAACCCCTCTGTGAGCAAGGGAAATCATCCCCGGCTTCGGCACCCTGCCCCCTCCGGCAAGTGCCTGTTCGCTAATGGTATGGTGCGGGTTGCAAAACGGTCTTTTTACAATCAGCGATTCCTTCTCTCTCAGCAAGCCTGCAACACTGTAAATCTTTGTCACTTCCATGCTTTCGGCAATGGATAACGGTGGCAAAACCGAGGGAATTCTTTTGGCAATCATTGTTTTGCCCGCCCCCGGTGTCCCCACCAGAAGAATATGATGAAATCCCGCCGCAGCAATTTCCACAGCTCTTTTTACGCATTCCTGCCCGGCAACCTCAGAAAAATCCGGACCGGAAGTTTCTTCATCGGAAAATAACGCTTCCACATTGATTCTTACAGGTGAAAATTTTCCGGTTTCATTCCGCCTTCTGGTTTCAAAATATAAAAGCACATCCGCAAGGCTTTCCACACCGATAACATCAATTCCGGCTACCACACCTCCTTCCATTTCATTTTCTTTTGGTACCAGACACACTTTGATTCCCTTTTCTTTCGCTTGAAGAACAATGGGCAGGACGCCGTTTACGAATTTCACTTCTCCGTTGAGGCCGAGTTCTCCCACAACAAGATGTCCTTCCAATTCTTCGGCTTTTAAGGTCCCGATACAAATCAGAAGTGCCAATGCAATGGGCAGATCATACGCCGTACCGTTTTTTCTGATGTGTGCCGGGGAAATATTTACGGTAATATGCACCGGCGGAAGGTGAATATTAGCGTTTTTCAATGCCACCCTGACCCGCTCTTTTGCCTCCTTTACTTCAGTATTTAACATGCCTACCATTTCAAAACCCGGCATGCCGTTAGATGCATCCGCTTCCACACAGGCCAGATAACTTTCAATGCCAAGCAATGCACCTGTCATAATCTGACTGTACATAAAAAACCTCCTTATTATTTTTATTTCATTAAAAAAACTTTTAAACAGTGAAAAACGTCGAGACAACGACAAAGAAAAGATACGAATTATGTACCTTTTAAAAAAGAACAGAAACATAAAAGCACGACAAAAAAACATCGAAAATCATGCCTTTTTATTTGTAATTTAAAAACAGGAATACTTCCCCGAACGGGGTTTGAAAACAATAACGGGTAGTGTGCAGGAAGCACACCACCCGCATGATACATGAGATAAAAATTACATGGATGCGTAAACACCCTTAAGACCAAGCTTCTGGATCATACCATCAGGATCCTGTGCATACTGAACAACCATTTCCTTATCAATCTTACCTTCCAGATAAAGCTGTGTTAAAGCTTCATCCATGGTAATCATACCCATTTTACGGTTGGTCTGCATGATAGACTGTAACTGGTGGGATTTACCTTCACGAATCATGTTACGTACCGCATGGTTCGCATGCATTACTTCGAATGCCGCAACTCGACCTCTGCCGTCTGCAGTAGGAATCAGCTGCTGGGAAATAACTGCCTCCAAAACGTTAGCAAGCTGAACACGAATCTGCTGCTGCTGATGAGGAGGAAAAACGTCGATAATACGGTCGATGGTACTTGCCGCACCGATGGTATGCAGTGTGGAAAGCACAAGGTGACCTGTTTCTGCTGCGGTTACGGCTACGGAGATTGTCTCGTAGTCACGCATTTCACCTACCAGAATAATATCGGGATCTTCACGGAGCGCAGCTCTTAAGGCATTTGCATAGCTCATGGAGTCGAAACCGATTTCACGCTGGTTAACCATGGACATTTTATGTAAGTGGAGGTACTCGATAGGGTCCTCCAGTGTGATGATATGAGCATCACGGTTATTATTTGCTTTATCAATGATGGATGCAAGTGTTGTAGACTTACCGGAACCGGTAGGACCTGTTACAAGTACAAGACCTCTTTTACGGTTATAAAGTTCTACTACGGAATTGGGAACACCCAACTGTGCAGGAGTAGGAATTACCGTATTAACGGCACGGAGTGCCATTGCAACAGAACCTCTCTGACGGAATGCATTTACACGGTAACGTCCGAGATTGGTTACCGCGAAGGACATATCCAGTTCTCCTCGTTCTTCGAACATCTCTTTCTGATGGTCGGTCATAATCTGTGCAACAATTGCCAGTGTATCTTCCGGTTTCATAATCGGAAAGTCCATATTTAACAGATGTCCGTTTACACGCATTTTAGGCGGCAAACCTGCTGTTAAGTGAATATCGGATGCTCTGGCATCCATTGCTACCTGTAATATTTCTTCAATACGTGGCATAGTTTTTTCCCCTTTTCTTTTTGGTATTTCACCAATTAGTTTAATTACATTGTATGGTCAAACCCATTCCGTAACTTCTTCAAAGCCCGCTTCTCAATTCTGGAAACATAGCTTCTTGAAATTCCCAGGGTTGCTCCAACCGCTTTCTGTGTCATTTCTTCCCTGCCGTTTAAACCGTATCT
The DNA here is from genome assembly GCA_017473905.1 of Lachnospiraceae bacterium. GTDB lineage: Bacteria > Bacillota > Clostridia > Lachnospirales > Lachnospiraceae > UBA3766. The sequence continues at coordinate 114,853 of JAFUJA010000022.1, forward strand.
CATGGCAAGAATTGTTTTTTCTCTTTCATTTAAACATTTGCGGAACAGTACCGTGAGAACCTGAAGTTTTCTTTCCTGTTCCATTTGTTCCACAATATCCGTCTGTTCACTTTCGCACACATCAAGAAGATTAATCTCATTTCCCTCTTTGTCAGTCCCGATGGGTTCATACAAAGAAACTTCCCTGGATAATTTTCTTCTGGAGCGAAGCATCATCAACAGTTCATTGTCAATGCAGCGAATTGCATAAGTAGCAAGCCGGTTTCCCTTATCTGCATCAAAGGTGGCTATCGCCTTCATTAATCCGATGGTTCCTACGGAAATCAAATCTTCTCCGTTTTCTCCCTGCCCCTGGTATTTTTTTACCACATGGGCAACCAGCCGCATATTCCTTTCAATCAGAATATCTCTGGCAGCTTTGCCTTCCGCACTGTCGCTTTTTTCCTGCATAACCTTTATATAAAAGGCTTCCTCCTCCGAACTTAATGGTGTTTGAAATGTTTTCAACAAGAAGCCTCCGTGGAATCACTTCAACTTATTTTATGAAAAAGATAAAAGAGAAGTGCATTTCCACACCGGATATTCAGAAACATATGCACAAATTATTATACAGTTTTTCCAATAACCTTGCAAGACTTATCTGTTATTTTCATCCAAAATAAAGTCAGACATCACATAATTTGCAAGGTCTGTTCCCTTTGATGTCAAAAACAGCGCATCACCCTCTTCTTTCAGCAGGCCGTTTTTGATATGTCGCTCTATCGCTTCTCCAAAAACCGAATCCGGCGTTTTGCCGAAACCTTCATAAAATCTTTTAGCCGAAACGCCCTTACTCATGCGTAAACCAAGAAACATAAACTCAGACATTTTATCTTCCAAAGATAAAACAATTTCTTCTTCCCGTTGCGCCCCTTTAATCAGATAAGCATCCCGGTTATCCTGATTTTTCCAGCGTTTTCCCTGAAAATAAGATGCCGCAGCCACTCCGAAGCCCAAATACTCCTTACCTGTCCAGTAACCCACATTATGTCTGCACTCATATCCGGCTTTGGCATAATTGGAAATTTCATATCTGACATATCCTGCATCCGCAAGGATATCTCTTGTCATTTCATACATTTCCCGTTCCGTATCCTCATCCGGCAAATTCAGTTCCATCTCTCCGAAAGGAGTACCTTCTTCCACAATAAGACTGTATGCGGAAATATGTTCCGGCCCCAGAGCCGTAACACGCATCAGGGTTTCTTCATAGCTTTCTTTTGACTGCCCCGGAAGCGCAGACATCAAATCAACATTGATATTGGTAAAACCTGCTTCTCTTGCCCACTTGTATACTTCCAGAAATTCTTTATAAGTGTGAATTCTTCCCAAGGTGCGCAGTTCCTCATCCCATGTTGACTGCAACCCGATACTGAGTCTGTTAATCCCCATTTTCCGATACGCATCCAGTTTTTCCTTATCCGACGTTCCCGGATTTACTTCAATGGATATTTCTCCGTCCTCATCCACAGCAAATACGCTTTTTAGTTTACATAATATTTTATCAATCATAAAAGCAGGCAAAACAGATGGTGTTCCACCGCCAAAAAATATAGTGTCTACCTTCAGTTTTTCATCCTTATCTCCTATAAAAGAATCAATTTCATCTAATAGTTTATTTACATAACTCCCCATTGTATTTTCATTCCCGACACCGGAAACAAAATCGCAATACAAACATTTTCGCACACAAAAAGGGAGATGAACATAAATGCTTAATTTGTCCTGCAAACAGTTCACCTCCCTTACTTTTTATTTTCTGTCGTCCAATTTTAATACACTCATAAACGCCTGCTGGGGAATTTCTACATTTCCAACCTGACGCATACGCTTTTTACCTTCTTTCTGTTTCTCAAGAAGCTTCTTTTTACGGGTAATGTCACCACCGTAACATTTTGCAAGCACGTCCTTACGCATTGCTTTTACGGTTTCACGGGCGATTACCTTTCCGCCGATTGCCGCCTGAATGGGAATCTCAAACAGGTGTCTTGGGATTTCATCCTTCAGTTTCTCACACATACGGCGTCCGCGCTCATAGGCAGTATCCTTATGCACAATAAAAGAAAGCGCATCCACTTCTTCCCGGTTGATAAGAATATCAAGTTTTACAAGTGCCGACTCTTCATATCCCTTCAAATCATAGTCGAATGAAGCATATCCTCTTGAGCGGGATTTTAATGCATCAAAGAAATCATAGATAATTTCATTCAGAGGAAGCTCATATTTCAGCAATGCTCTGGTTTCTTCCATGTATTCCATACCAAGGTAACGACCGCGGCGTTCCTGACAAAGTTCCATAATGGAGCCGATGAATTCGGTCGTAACCATAATTTCCGCCGAAACAATGGGTTCTTCCATATATTCAATTTCAGCCGGATCCGGCAAATTACTGGGATTTGTAAGTTCTATTACTTCCCCATTGGTTTTATGCACTTTATAAATAACGCCGGGAGCTGTGGTTACCAGGTCAAGGTTATATTCCCTCTCCAGTCTTTCCTGAATGATTTCAAGATGAAGAAGTCCCAGAAAACCGCAACGGAATCCAAAGCCTAACGCAATCGAGGTTTCGGGTTCATAGTTCAAAGCCGCATCATTTAACTGAAGTTTTTCAAGTGCATCACGCAAATCAGGATATTTTGCACCATCGGCAGGATATACACCGCAATAAACCATGGAGCGGACTTTTTTATAACCGGGCAAAGGCTCCGCACAGGGATTGGCTGCATCCGTTACAGTATCACCCACAGCAGTATCTTTTACATTCTTAATAGATGCGGTAATATAACCTACCATACCTGCGGAAAGGTTATCACAGGCAATAAACTGGCCGGCTCCGAAATATCCCACTTCCACTACTTCCGCACATGCTCCGGTTGCCATCATTTTAATGGTTGTCCCCTTTTTAACGGTTCCCTGCATAATACGGCAGAAAATAATAACACCCTTATAAGAATCGTATAAGGAGTCAAAAATCAACGCCTGCAAAGGTGCACCGGAGTCTCCCGCAGGGGCTGGTACCTTATGAACAATTGCCTCTAAAACATCCTCAATTCCGATGCCGTTTTTGGCCGAAATTAAAGGTGCATCCTGGGCTTCCAGTCCGATTACGTCTTCAATTTCATCGATAACACGCTGAGGTTCTGCGCTGGGCAAATCAATTTTATTAATAACCGGAAAAACATCCAGGTTATGATCAAGGGCAAGATATACGTTTGCAAGCGTCTGTGCTTCAATTCCCTGAGCCGCATCCACAACCAGAATTGCTCCGTCACAGGCAGCAAGACTACGGCTTACTTCATAGTTAAAGTCAACATGCCCCGGGGTATCAATCAGATTAAAAATATACTCTTCCCCGTCTTTTGCCTTGTATACCGTACGAACAGCCTGAGATTTAATGGTAATACCACGCTCACGTTCCAAATCCATATTGTCCAGAACCTGGGCCTGCATTTCCCTGCTGGTCAGAAGACCGGTCTGTTCAATGATACGGTCTGCCAGCGTGGATTTACCATGGTCAATATGGGCTATAATACAAAAATTTCTGATTTTATCCTGATTCATTCCTGTTATTTCTTCCTCCAAAGTCTTTTTTAGACATTAGTTAATTATAATCTATCTTTTCGGAGGTGTAAACAAAATATTTTTAGCTGTAGTCTGCTTCCCCGGACAAAACAAGGTCCAACACATGGGCAAGAGGTTCACAGGAATTCATGATTTCTTCTACGGTATTTGTCTGGGCTCCCAATTCAATCAAAAGGGTTTTATCCCTGTAATGCATGTTGTACCTGTATGCATTCAGATAATTGGTCCTTGCAAGCCCGGGATAGTACTCATTCGCTGCCAGAGTGGCTTTTAAGGAAATAGCAAGATTTCCTTCCAGATGTTCGTTGGGCAGATAATCCAGCTTTCCTTTTTTATTGGAATAAGACATTCCGTTAAAGAACATAAAACGGGCCATTTTCACACCATCAATTTCCGTTACCAGTCGGCGGTTTTCCGCAACTCCGTCTCTATGTAAATCTATAATCACCTGTATTTGCGGATACCTTTCCAGAATTTCTTCCAACGCCGGTGCCGCTACCGCATAAGCATCATCTCTACTGTCTACATCATAGGTTCCCGTATGATGATATACGCTGTAACCGTACTCCCGCCTGAGCAAGTCCGCCAAATGGGCGCCCGCACCCACAATGGTTGTGGTATTATCCCCGGGCACACTATCCGCAAAGCCTTCCTGAGAGTGGGTGTGATAAATTAAAATCTGCGGACCTTCACCGTTTTTATCAATCCTGCAATCCGTTTCCAGGATCTCATCCAGATTTTCTATAACACCGGAGGGGGATGTGGCAGCATCAACAGTATAAAAATTTTCCAGCACAAAAGAATAATCACGAAGCTGAGCCGGCGTATAAGAAACGCTCTTCTTTTCCGCCACCGTAAAATCACTGATATACGGAAGGGAAATATTACTCATAAATCCACTTCCCGCACATAAAAAATCCGTATCCTCCACAAACAATGCAAGATGTCTGTTTTCCCGTTGCATCAGTTCCATGTTTTCGGAATCGACAGCCTGTCCCGTCGGTGAGGAAGCTGCCTGTTTTACTTCCGTATTTTTTATCTCATCAGACCCCTCAAAAACAAACAGCTTTCCTTTCAATTCTTTAGAGTCCGTCATATCCGCAACATAGGTTTCCAGCGGCGAATGAAATCCGATTCCCCTGCCGATATAACCATACAAAGGCTGGGATTCATATAAAACCTCCCGAATCAGGAAAGGAATCAGCACCGGCGTCTTTTCTTTTTTGCTTTCTTCTGTTTTACTCCTGCCTGCGTTTTCAAACCATACACCAATAAATAAAATCACAAAAAACAGACAGGTACCGATTAAAATAATTTTCTTTTTACCATGTTTTCTTCTCATACAACAATATATGTGTACTTTTAAAAATTATGAGTACCCAGGGCAAGCTGTATCCCGTAACTTACCACCTCTGCCAGAGTCCGCACCTGTTCATCCACATCTTTTCCCGTTACGTACATATTGGTATACTGGGAGTCCGGGACGAAGGCCTGTCTGTGAATCTCTTCTCCCATCCCTTCTTTTATCAAAGTATCCGCACCAATAACCGTCGGAACGCCGATGGCAATTACCGGACATCCCAAAAAACCTTCTTCAATTCCAAATCTGTGATTTCCCACACCGGAGCCGGGATGAATTCCCGTGTCCGTAATCTGAACCGTGGTATTCAGCCTTTTTACACTTCTTGCCGCCAGTGCATCTACAACAATTACCGTATCAGGTTTAATTTGTTCCACCACACCCTTAATAATTTCCGCACTTTCCATTCCTGTTTTTGCCATTACCCCGGGAACAATGGCGCTGACATAGGGAAGATTTCTTCCTTCATAGGCCGCTTTTCCGTAAGCTTTTAAAATATGCCTTGTAATGGTAATCCTATCTGCAACAAGAGGACCCAATGCATCCGCTGTTACATCCCTGTTTCCAAGTCCTGCAATCAAAATCGATCCTTTCTTTTTGATGAGTGATTCCAAACAAAAGGCAATTTCCTTCGCCATCCCTTTCTCGATTTCTTTTCTACCCGTTAAAATGTCACTTCCTTCAAGGGTAATATATGTTCCGATGGGTTTATTCAGTTTGGCGGCAGCGTTTTTCGTTTCAACCGATACCAAGGTCTTACGAATGCCTGTTTTTTTATAAAAGGACTCTTCCACCCCGATTCCGGGAATTTCATCATTGATTTTACCTACAGATTCTCTCGCTTCCAATGCCAAATCAGTTCGGATATTGCAACATTCCATCATTTTAACCCCACATAGTAAATTTCTACATTATTTTTTACAAAATATTGTGGTTTTATGTATTGACAGAATTGCTTTTGACGGATAAAATGTATTCGTATGTTTACATTAGAACGTCCGTGTCCGGCTTTAATGAAACATTTTCATAAAATTATTGAAAATGGGAGGTGTGAGTCTTGGCTAACATCAAATCTGCAAAGAAAAGAATTCTCGTAAATCAGACCAGAGCTGATAGAAACAAAGCTATCCGTTCAGGTGTTAGAACCGCTGTAAAGAAAGTTTACGCAGCAATTGATGCGAATGACAAGGAAGCTGCAAAGGCTGCTTTACTTGCTGCAACAAGTACTATTGATAAAGCTACTTCTAAGGGCGTTTATCATAAGAACTATGCATCAAGAAAGATTTCTCGTCTTAGCATTGCCGTAAATAAAATGGCGTAATAAATCATAAAAAACAAACCTCTTCGATACCGTCATGTCGAAGAGGTTTTTTTATGCATGTGAATTCTTTATTTCTTTTCAAATCTTTCTCTTTTACTTCATAACCTGAGCCATAAGCATTATCAGTGCCGAATTCCAATAAATAGTAATCTCATTTGTGGAATAACTCAAAAGTTTATCCGTATAACATTTAGCGGGAGGCATCCCCGTACAATCTGCTATCGCATCCGGATCATGCAAGCCGCTGTCCGGACCGCCGATTACCATACCGGGCATCGCTTCTTTAATCACGGAAGAAGGTCTGTGATGAGGATTGTATATCCGATTGGTGCCATGTCCCGTAACAAAACATTTACCGCAGGCATTTTTACCTAAAATATAATGAACCTGCTCTCTTGCTGCGTCCAAATATTTTTCATCGCCGGTTAAAACATATGCATCATATAAATGACTGCCGTTTTCAGCCGCATACATATTGCTTCCCCAAATGTATTCATTTTCATCAAAAGCAACACCAAAACCGCTTTTATTTGCTTTCTCTAATTTTTCGTTGGCAAATGCAACCATGGATGCTTTGATTTTATTCCGTAATTCTTCATCCGTATCAAATTCGGCGGATAAATATGCCAGATTACCAAAGCTTCCCACATCTTCCCATCCGTATCCGTGAAGCACCTCTTGGTTTACATAACTTTCAAAATCATCACGATATTTTCGGTCTCCAAATGCTTTATAAAGTTCTGCGGCCGCCCAGTATAACTCATCTTTCTCAATTTTATCTTCATAGCTTCCCGTAACTACACCCTCAGGATTCATAAAACCGCCGGGAACCTGTATTTCCTTCATCACATCATATGCTTTCCGCGCTGCATCTTCCAACTGTTTCGCAAATGCTTCATCATAAGGCTTATAAAACGCAACTGCCATAGCCATACAGGCCGCAAAATCTGCTGTTGCAGTAAGAGAAGGAGGACAGATTACAAGTTCTTCCCGTTCTTCTTCCGGCATAATAAAACCACAGAACCCGGCGCAGCTTACTTTGTGATACACCTTTCCGGTTTCTTTCTCCTGCATTTTTAACATCCATTCCAGTTCATAACGGATTTCCTGCAACAAATCCGGCATCGGGCCGGATGCAAGATCAGGATTCAATCCGGCAAACTCCGGTTTTTCCTGAATACCATAAAAAAGTGCTGCAAGCGTAACTGCCGCTGCCACAATATACCTGCCATAGTCTCCCGCATCATGCCATCCGCCGTTTACTTCCAGAAACTTATCCGTCCCATAAACTCTTGCCGGGGTATCATGACAGCTTTTATGAGCAAATTTGCCGGCGATTTGTTCACTCAATTCCTGTCCGCAACGCTGAAGATAATAAAAACGGGTAATATCCTTTTCAAGATTCCGATATACATCTTCGCCAATCATAAAAGGAACTGATTCTGCTGAATCACATCGTATTACGTAAGTTCCGGGTATGGTAATTTCCGTAAAATCAATAACGGAACAGAACTCGCCCCCATCCTTATCAAAAATGGGTTGTCCGCTTTCTGCGGTTAACATAACTTCTTCTGTATCGTGATTCTTTCGGACCACCTGAAAACTACAGCTTTTTTCACCTGTAAAAACGCCCCTTTTTTTCTGTCCGGGCAGATATCCGATTTCATTTACCAGAATTCGATTGCTCATCTTTTAACCTCTTCAAATCATACTTCTGCCAACCTTCTTCCCAAAAGAAAAAGGTTGGCAGTACTGTTTTTCTTATGTTTATAACCTTACGACACCGTGATTTTATCTGCGTTCATCCCTCATACGTTTTCTGACATCCTCGGGACTCAGTTCCACAATACGGGTTTTAATAATTGTTCCCGTCATCTTACCAAAGGTTGCAGTCTGACCAATCAGCCCCTCTGCATCTTTATTATTTTTATTCTTATCTTTACCGGTATTTCTATCGGTGCGATTTTTATTGTAAGAAGTCTGTTTCTCAGCATAGGAATTACGCTTTTTATTATTTTTCCCGTTTTTGGAATTACGATTCTCCGCAGGTTTCTGTTCTTTTGCAGGAGCAGAAACTACTTCTGCTACGGGTTCTTCCGCAACTTCTTCAACTACAAGTTCCTCGACAGTTTCTTCTACGGATTCTTCCACAGTTGCTTCACTTACAAGTTCCTCGACAGTTTCTTCCTCTACGGGTTCTTCCGCAACTTCTTCGACTGCAGGTTCCTCGACAACTTCTTCTGCAACTTCTTCGATTGCAGGTTCCTCAACAGCTTCTTCTGCCACGGGTTCTTCCGCAACTTCTTCGACTGCAAGCTCCTCGACAACTTCTTCTGCCACGGGTTCTTCCGCAACTTCTTCGACTGCAAGTTCCTCGACAACTTCTTCTGCTACGGGTTCTTCCGCAACTTCTTCGATTGCAGGTTCCTCAACAGCATCTTCTGCCACGGGTTCTTCCGCAACTTCTTCGACTGCAAGTTCCTCGACAACTTCTTCTGCTACGGGCTCTTCCGCAACTTCTTCAATTACAGGCTCCTCAACAGTTTCTTCTGCCACGGGTTCTTCCGCAACTTCTTCGATTGCAGG
>JAFUJA010000023.1 GCA_017473905.1 Lachnospiraceae bacterium
GGAGAAAGCATGGTTGACCCGTTGAAATACTATAATAACAATTTGTGTGGAACAGAGGTGTTATTAGAATGTATGGTAGCACATGGAATTGATAAGATTGTATTCTCGTCCACAGCAGCAACCTATGGTGAGCCGGAAAGCATTCCGATTTTGGAAACAGACAGGACAGAACCTACCAATTGTTACGGAGAGACAAAACTGTCCATGGAGAAGATGTTTAAATGGACAGCTAAAGCACATGATTTGAGATATGTGTCCTTAAGGTATTTTAACGCCTGCGGAGCACATCCTAATGGGTTAATCGGAGAAGCACATAATCCGGAGACACACCTGATTCCATTGATTTTACAGGTTCCAAACGGCAGAAGAGAGTATATCTCCGTTTACGGAAATGATTATGATACAAAGGATGGTACTTGTGTAAGAGATTATATTCATGTAAATGATTTGGCACAAGCACACATTCTTGCTATGGAATATCTTGCGAAGGGCGGATTAAGTGATGTCTTTAATCTGGGCAATGGTGTTGGATTTACGGTAAAAGAAGTAATTGAAACAGCGCGAGAAGTTACAAATCATGCAATTCCTGCTAAAGAAGAAAAAAGAAGAGCAGGCGATCCGTCTGTACTGATTGCATCAAGTGATAAGGCAAAAAGTGTACTTGGCTGGAAACCGAAGTATGCAGATTTAAAAGTGATTATTAAAACTGCGTGGGACTGGCATGTAAATCATCCGGAAGGATATTAAATTTTGTAAAAGGAGGGTTTTGAAATGGATAAACTGATTTCGGAATTAGTAAGCTACGGCATTCAAAACGGATTAGTAAATGTGGAAGATAAAGTGTATGTTATTAACCGCTTGTTAGAGGAGTTTGGTAAAAAGGAGTTTACATGGAGTGATGTGCCGGTAAGACCCATACATCAGATTCTTGAAGATATGATGTCCTATGCTATTGAGTTTGGAATGTTGGAAGATGACTCCATTACCGTGAAAGATTTATTTGATACCAAAATCATGGGCCTGATTACACCTATGCCTTCACAGGTAAGGGCACACTTTAGAGAACTATATGCACGAGACCCTAAACTTGCCACACAATATTATTACAAATTTAGCCAGGATACAAACTATATCAGAAAAGACAGAATCAAAAAAGATGAAAAGTGGACTACGGATACAGAGTATGGACAGATTGACATTACCATCAATTTGTCAAAGCCTGAAAAAGACCCAAGAGATATTGCAAAAGCAGCTTCACAGAAGAAAAATGAATATCCGAAGTGCTTGCTTTGCGAGGAGAATGAAGGATATGCAGGACATATTAGTCATCCGGCAAGACAGAATCATAGAATCATTCCGGTTACTTTAGCAGGAAATGATTACTATTTTCAGTATTCTCCATATGTATATTACAACGAACATTGTATTGTGTTCAATAAAGAGCATATCCCTATGAAGATCGATAGAAGTGTATTTCAGAAGCTGTTGGAGTTTGTAAAGCAGTTTCCACATTACATAGTAGGTTCTAATGCAGATCTTCCGATTGTAGGAGGTTCTATTTTAAGCCATGATCATTTTCAGGGTGGTTCGTACCAGTTTGCTATGGCAAAGGCTCCATATGAGTATATGTTTAAGATAAACGGCTATGAGGATGTGACAACAGGTATTGTAAAATGGCCTATGTCAGTCATCAGATTGCAGAGTGAGAGTATAGAAAGAATAGTAGAACTGTCGGATTACATTTTAAAAGCATGGCGTGGATACACAGATGAAGATGCATTTATCTTCAGTGAAACAAATGGAGAACCGCATAATACCATTACACCTATTGCACGTATGAATGGCAATTTATATGAGATGGATTTAGTACTTCGTAATAACATTACCACCGAAGAAAAGCCTTGGGGCGTGTATCATCCGGATGAGAAACTTCATCATATCAAGAAAGAGAATATCGGTCTGATTGAAGTTATGGGACTGGCTATTTTGCCCGCACGATTGAAAAAGGAAATGGCTTTGTTAGAAGAAGCTATTTTGGCAGGAAAAGATATAAGAACAATTGATGAAATCGAAAAGCATGCAGATTGGGTAGAGCAGTGGCGTGATAATTATGACATCACTTCAGATAATATCGATCAGATACTCAAGGATGAAATCGCAAAGGTATTCGTAGAGGTGCTGGAATGTGCCGGTGTTTATAAGCGTACAGAAGAAGGACAGAAAGCATTTAAACGATTCGCTTCTTCGTTGTAATGAAATAATTTAAGCAGGTAGGTTTTACAGAGGAGATGAAAGAATGTATCCTGCATATGAAACAAGAAATAAGGAAATAGCTTACGAATATAAGGATTCCAATATCATCTGTGCATATGCATGATTCATAAGAGAATTTTCTAATTCAATTTTTGTCAGCATTTTTATAGCAGACACAATATCACTTTGGAGATTTTGTTTTGAAATAACCGGATTTTCCGGACAGTATAAGCTTAAATCATCCAAGAATCCTGCAAATAACGATAGCTCAAGTAAATCTGTGATACTATTCATGTGTCCTCCTTTAAAAAATTTATTTCTGCAAAGATAATCATATATAAGGTAGGACGAAAAGAAAACAGGATACATTAGTTCGTACAATACGAACTAACATACCCTGTTTTTATAATTGTTATTGGTCTAAAGCCTCACGACAAACCCTCAAACCAGACCCTCATGAAAGACCCTCAAAAACTTTGAATACCCAAGTCCCATTACTTACTTAAAAATGTAAGTAGTGGGATTTTTTTGACCTATTTTTTACATAATACATGTTTTGTAATTTACATTCACTTTTTAAGATAAAACTATATAGTGTTCAGAAAAAAATAAATGGAGAAGTAAAAATGAAAAAAACAGTCATAGGACTTTTGATTTTTGCACTTGGATTTTCGGGACTTGCAGGATGCGGAAACGCCGGAAAGGCAACGGTAACAACCGATGGTTCCACTTCCATGGAGAAAACAATCGGTTGTCTCGGAGAAGCTTTTGAAATGGAGACAGGTATCCGTGTGACTTATAATCCGACAGGTTCCGGAACCGGAATTCAAGCGGTGCTGGACGGACGTTGTGACATAGGCTTGTCCAGTCGTGAATTGAAAACGGATGAACTGCAGGAGGGGCTTGAAGGGACGGTATTGGCATACGACGGAATTGCAATACTTGTGCATCCTGATAATCCGGTTTCAGATTTGAGCAGGGAAACGCTTGGGGCAATTTGTAAAGGTGAAATAACCGATTGGTCCCAAATCGGCGGACCGGCGGGTGAAATCGTATTAATCGGTCGTGAGGCGGGAGCAGGAACCAGAGACGGCTTCGAGGCGGCAATTGACGCGAAAGGAATGTGTAAATACAGGCAGGAACTAACTTCTACGGGAGATGTGATTACTACCGTATCCCGTAATCCGGGAGCCATTGGTTATGCTTCTATTGCTTCCGTAAAGGAAAATGTAAAAGTGGTAACGATTGACGGGATATCCCCAACGGATGAGCATATTGCAACAGGAAGCTATAAAATACGGAGACCGTTCATTCTGGTCACGAAAAAAGATGCTTCTCTTTCAGAGAATGCCCGGAAATTTTATGACTATATGACTTCCGGAGAAGCAGAGGATATTATTTCTTTTGCCGGTGTGGTACCGGCTAATTCGGTTACGGAATAAAGAGCATTTTTATAAAAAGAGGTTTATATGAAAAAAAAGCAGTTTATGGAAAACAGTATACACGGCATTTTTTTTATGATGGGTTTTATTGCTGTGGCATGTGTTCTTCTGATTACAGTGTATCTTATTATTTCAGGGATTCCTGCTATCGGAAAGATAGGAATTTTTGAATTTTTGCTGGGACGGGAGTGGGCATCTACTGCTGCAGATGCAAAATTTGGAATTCTGCCTTTTATATTATCAAGCATTTACGGAACTTTGGGGGCGATTGCCATTGGTGTGCCCATAGGTTTTATGTGTGCAGTGTATTTATCTAAAATGGCTCCCGCAGGTGTAAAAAGAGCCATGCAGCTTGCGGTTAGCGTTCTTGCAGGAATTCCTTCCGTCGTATACGGTCTTGTGGGTATGCTGGTACTTGTGCCTGCAGTGCGGACAATCTTTGGTGTGCCTGATGGCGCGGGACTGTTTGCTTCTATTATTGTGCTGGCAATAATGATTTTACCAACGATTATAAAAATGAGCATTACCGCATTGGATGCGGTTCCTAAGGAATATGAGGATGCCTCGCTGGCTCTGGGAGCTGCTCCGGTTGAAACCTATTTCAGAGTATCGGTACCTGCGGCTAAAAGCGGTATTGCAGCAGGTGTTGTCCTTGGTGTAGGACGTGCAATCGGAGAATCCATGGCAGTTATGATGGTAGCCGGAAATGGGGCAAATATGCCGGATTCCCTGTTCCAAAGCGTACGGTTTTTAACTACTGCGGTTGCGGGAGAAATGTCTTATGCTTCCGGTTTGCAACGGGAAGCCCTGTTTTCCATTGCTTTGGTGCTTTTTGTTTTTATTATGATAATCAATGGGGTATTAAATTACTTTTTAAAAAGAGAGAAGGTGTAGCCTGTGGAGCAAATCAAAAAAAAGAGAAAAAGATACCGGCTGGGGATGGGAATTCTTATGGGAGCATCGTTGTTTCTCACGGCAGGACTGGTATTGTTTTTTATTGGTTATATTCTTGGAAACGGACTTCCGAATATTACATGGGAACTTTTAACCACCGGGCCAAGTTATTTGCAGGAGAGAATCGGTATTCTTCCGGATATTTTGAATACGGTTTATATTGTGATGGCAACACTGATACTGGTTATTCCTTTGGGGGTTGGGGCAGCAGTTTATCTGACGGAGTATGCTACCAATAAAAAAATAGTTTCCGTGATTGAATTTGCAGCAGAAATTCTTACGGGAATCCCATCTATTATATATGGTCTTGTAGGAATGCTTTTGTTTTCCAATCACTTCGGAACCTGTCTGATGGCCGGAGCATTAACGCTGGTGATTATGAATTTGCCTACAGTAATGCGTACGACGCAGGAAAGCTTAAAAACCGTGCCCCGGTCTTACAGAGAAGGTGCCTTTGGGCTTGGTGCGGGAAAGTGGAGAGTGGTTCGTACCGTTGTTTTACCGGGATGTATTGATGGGGTAATTACGGGATGCATTTTATCGGTGGGACGTATTTTAGGAGAATCCGCGGCACTTTTATTTACGGCGGGATTTGCCCATGCCATCAATGATATATTGTATGGATTGTCTGCTCCCGGAGCTACTCTTACGGTTGCTCTTTATGTATATGCCAAAGAACAGGGCGAGTTTGGTATTGCATTTGCCATAGCGGCAATCTTGTTAATCCTGACATTGATTATCTGTTTGGCTGCGGAACTGGTTCAGAATTCTTTTAGAAAAAGGAGATGCATATGAATAAGATTATTACGGTAAAAGATATGTGCCTGTGGTACGGAGCACATCAGGCCTTAAAAAACATCAATATTGATATTTTTGAAAAAAGCATTACTGCTTTTATCGGGCCTTCGGGATGCGGGAAATCCACATTTTTAAAATCCTTAAACCGTATGAACGATTTGGTCAGGGGGATAAAAATTACGGGAGATGTCAGATACAACGACCGGGATATTTATGCAAAAGAAACGGATGTCAACCTGCTTCGTAAGGAAATCGGTATGGTATTTCAGAAACCAAATCCTTTTCCCATGAGCATTTATGATAATATAGCTTACGGCCCCCGGACGCATGGGATTACGGCAAAATCCAAATTGGATGAAATTGTGGAGCGGTCATTACGGGATGCAGCCATTTGGGATGAGGTAAAAGACCGTTTAAAAAAGAATGCCCTCGGTATGTCGGGAGGGCAGCAGCAGCGTTTATGCATTGCCAGAGCACTTGCAGTAGAACCTAAAGTGCTTCTTATGGATGAACCTACTTCGGCCTTAGACCCTATTTCTACGTCCAGGATTGAAGACCTGGTAACGGAACTGAAAGAAAAGTATACGATTGTTATGGTAACGCATAATATGCAACAGGCGGTGCGTGTATCTGATTATACTGCTTTTTTCCTGATGGGAGAATTGGTGGAATTCGGCGAAACCGAAAATATTTTTGCAGAGCCCGCAGATAAAAGGACAGAAGATTATATTACGGGGAGATTCGGATAAGGAGGCGTATAATGAGAAACAGATTTGATGAGCAATTGGAACTTTTGAACCGGGAAATGACAGAAATGGGGGCCATGTGCGAAACCCTTATTGAAGCGGCAATAAAGGGTTTGATGACCGGAGATACTTTCTGGACACAGCAGGTAAAGGCGGAAGGCTGTATGGTAGATGAGATGGAACGCAGCATCGAAAGCAGATGTATGAAGCTTTTACTGCACCAGCAACCCGTGGCAAAGGATTTAAGACAGATATCGGCCGCATTAAAAATGATAACGGATATGGAACGAATCGGGGACCAGGCAGAAGACATTGCGGAAATCAGTACTTACATCAAAGGTCACAGTCCGGAAAGCATGGGTGTAATCGGTGAAATGGCCCAGGCGACCATACAGATGGTAACCGGCAGTATTGATGCCTATGTAAGAAAGGATATCCGTCTTGCGGAAAAAGTAATTGCACGGGATGATTCGGTGGATGAGTATTTTATCAAAATGAAAAAAATAATCATCAAATGGATTGCGGATAATCCGGAGGATGGGGAATTTGCGCTGGATCTGCTTATGATTGCAAAGTATCTGGAACGTATTGGTGATCACGCAACCAACATTGCAGAGTGGGTTATTTATTCCCTGACAGGACATCATAAAGAGGCAAAAAGCGAATAACCCGTCTTTGCATCGTTACAATCTTTTGGTATAATGGGAATATAGACAAAGGAGTGATATTATGCCGAAGATTGTAATGCTTGAAAGAGAGAATGTGGGCGATGATCTGGATTTATCCATGTTTGATGAGCTTGGAGAACTGACGGTTTATGCCCGTACGTTACCGGAGGAAATTCCGGAGCGGATTCGGGATGCAGAGATTGTTATTTTAAATAAAATGCCCATGAATGAGGCAACTTTAAAAGACGCAAAGAACTTGCGTCTGCTTTGCGTGACTGCAACGGGAACCGATAACGTGGACATTCCCTATTGCGAAAGCAGAGGGATTCAGGTAAAAAACGTAAAAGGATATTCTACCGCTTCCGTGGTGCAGCATACCTTTGCCATGTTTTTTTATCTGTATGAAAAATTACCGTATTACGATAAGTATGTAAAAGACGGACTGTATACGGAATGCCCGATTTTTACCCATTTTGCAGAGGTGTTCCATGAATTGGAAGGCAAAATCTGGGGAATTGTTGGACTTGGTGAAATCGGCAAAAAAGTAGCTTCCGTAGCCTCGGCATTCGGATGCAAGGTGATTTATTATTCCACCAGCGGAAAAAACAATTGTCCGGAGTATCAGCAGGCTTCTTTTGAGGAACTTTTGCAGACGGCGGACGTGATTTCCATTCATGCTCCTTTAAATGATGTTACAAGAAATCTTTTTACATACGAGTCTTTCCGTAAAATGAAGCCGGAGGCATATCTTGTGAATGTGGGAAGAGGTCCGATCGTAAATACGGAAGATTTATATCGTGCTCTGGAAGAAAACCTCATTGCGGGAGCAGCTTTGGATGTGTTGGAAAAAGAGCCGATGGACCCTGCAAATCCTCTTTTAAAGATAAAAGACAGTAAAAAACTACTGATTACTCCCCATATTGCATGGGCAACAAGGGAGGCAAGGCAGCGTTTGATGGAAGGCGTGTACAGAAATATTAAGGAATCATAATAAAAAGGTGTTTTTTTTTCCCGCTTTATGTTATAATTTCACTAATTAGGGAGTGCAAAAAAATTTATGGTGAGGTGACGGTTATGGATAGCAAAATTCTTTTAGAAAACGGAACAAATGAGCTTGAAGTTCTGGAGTTTGTTGTTGGGGGTAATTCGTACGGAATTAATGTTGCAAAAATCCGTGAGATTATTCCTTATCAGGCAGTAACTGTGGTTCCTAATTCCCATCCCAGTATCGAGGGTGTGTTTATGCCCCGTGATGTAATGATTACCGCAATTGACTTGTCCAATTGCCTGCAGTTGGGAGAGGGTAAGAAGGAAGGTCTTTTCATTGTAACCAGTTTTAATAAACTTGACATTGCTTTTCATGTGGAATCGGTTGTAGGTATTCACAGAGTATCCTGGTCAAGCATTATCAAACCTTCTGCAACCGTGGCATCCGTTGAAGATGGTATTTCAACCGGAATTATCAATATTAACGGTAAGCTTGTCATTATTCTTGATTTCGAGAAGATTGTAGCAGATATCAATCCTGCTACCGGAATTACAATGAAGGAAATTGATGCACTCGGTGTGAGAGAAAGAAGTTCCCTTCCTATCATGATTGTAGAAGATTCCCTTCTTCTGAACAAATTGATTTCCGAAAGCATTAAAAAAGCAGGGTATGATAATATTATTACCTGCTCAAACGGACAGGAAGCATGGGAAATCCTCCAGCAGGCATCCGAAAAAGGCAAAGTTGAGGACACTGTCAGACTTGTAATAACCGATATTGAAATGCCCATTATGGATGGACATCACCTTGTAAAACTGATTCGTGAAAATGCGGGAACGGCACAGCTTCCCATTATTATTTTCTCCTCTCTTATCAACGAAGAAATGAGAAGAAAAGGTGAGGCACTCGGAGCAAATGCCCAGCTGTCCAAACCTGAAATCGGTAATCTTGTAAGAGAAATTGATGCTTTGATTCTTCAGTAAAATTGACTGTAAGAGAAATTGCGTTATTATAAAATGATGAAAGAAAATTTGAAATTTCTTTTAACGTGAATAATGAAAGCCGGGGACTCCCGGCTTTCCATTTTGAAAGATGCCTGTTTGGAAATGTAACCATTTGGCAGGGTAGGAGGTTTTATGCAGTCAACTGAAGAATATTTGGATCAATTGCTTGCATCCGTGGAAAATCCCACGGAAGAGAACTCTTCTTTGGATACGGATTTTGAAAAAATGTTTGCAGGTGAATTGGAACTTGACGAGGAGGCTTTAAGCATTCTGGATAAATCAGAAGTGATGGAACGCAGACGAGTGGAAGAGCTGACAGAAGAAATGAATACAAATCCGTTGTCTGCCGAAGCGGAAACGGAAGAAGCTTCTAATGTTGATATAGCATCCATGCTTGGCCTGGAAGGTGAAGATGCAGAGCGTGGAGCGGATATGAGCATAGAGGAATTGATTGCCCTTGCGGAAGGAAAAGAACCTTCGGAGAATACAGAAGCAAGTGATCCTCTCGCGGAGATTCTGACGGAAGCTGCAGATGAAGAGGCAAGTGACCCTCTTGCGGAGATTCTCGCGGAAGCTACAGGTGAAGAAGTAAAGGATCCTCTTGCCGACCTTCTGGCGGAAGCTGCAGATGAAGAAGCAGGTGACCCTCTTGCCGACCTTCTGGCGGAAGCTGCAGGTGAAGAAGCAGGTGACCCTCTTGCCGACCTTCTGGCGGAAGCTGCAGGTGAAGAAGCAAGTGATCCTCTTGCCGACCTTCTGGCAGGAAACGAAGACGAAAATGATCCTCTCGCCGCACTCCTGGCAGAATCTGATGAAGCACCTGTGCGGGAAAGTTTGCCGGATCTTGATCTTGACGGAGAACAGCTTATGGACTTGGAAGATGTTGATGCATTACTTGCAGCGGCAGAATCCAAGGCAGCCGAACATGTACAGGCAGGGCAGGAAGCGGTTGTTTTTGATGAAGAAATGAAAGAAGTGGATGACCTTCTTGCCAAAGCAGATAGCGATGAGGTTTTGGAAGAAGATATTCTTGCTATGCTGGATTCCTTTGATTTGGGTAAAAATTCCGCTGCTGAAGAAATCATGCAGGAGGATGATGCCATAAATAAAACTTCTGCGAAAAAAGAAAAGAAGAAAAAAGAGAAGAAACCTCTCTTTAAGAAAAATAAAAAGAACAGTGTGACAGAAAATGTGACTGTTGAAGAAGTGGCAGAAAATATTTCCGCTGCAGAAACCGGCGCAGAACCTTCAGAGGCGGTTCCTGAGAAAAAATCCTTAAAAAACAAAGTGATGAATTTCATGTTTGAAGAGGGTGAAGAAGAGGAAGAAGAACAGCCTCCCGTTAAAGAAAAAAAGAAGAAGGACAAAAAAGATAAAAAGTCCAAAAAGGATAAAAATGCAAAAAAGGCATCCGGAGAAGAAATGGATGAAAATGCTGCGATTGCAGCAGAACTGGATGCTGAGGATAAAAAGAAAAAGGAAAAGAAGCCTAAAAAGGTAAAGCCTCCGAAGCAGAAGAAGGTAAAAGAACCTAAAGAAGAGTTACCGGAGAAATCCCATATCAGTAAGAGGGGAACCTTTGCTACATTATTGGCCTGCTTTTCGCTCTTGGGAGTCATTCTTGTTTTTGTATGGCTGATTCCCGGCCAGTTTTCTTTAATGAAAGCCAGAACCTGCTTTTATCTCGGACAATATGACGAAACCGTTGACCGTATGTACGGGCGAAAATTAGGAAAGAGCGACAGCCTGTTATACAAAAAAGCGGTTATTTTAAGCAATCTGGAAAACCGTTATGAAAAATATGAAATTTATAAAAAACAGGGCAAAAATAAAGAGGCACTGGATTACCTTTTTGTGGGAAGAAAAGCTGCCGTATCTTATGCTGTTTCCGCAAAGCAGTATGGCATTGAATCCGAGTGGAAGCTTTTAAAGGATAAATTTGAAGCTCCTCTTGTGATGGAATTCGGAATGACTATGGAAGACATTGATGCTGTTTGCGAATTAAGGAGTCTGGAGTATACCATTGCACTGGAAAATCTTCTTGCAGGAAGAAAGTATGATGCGCTTACCGTGGATGATATTTTAGGCGGTAATACGTCTCCGTCAGCTCCGGAAACAGAGGAACCGGTAGTTGAGGAGTCTAAACCGGAAGATTTACTTCCGGAAGAAGAGGCTCTTTTACAGCAGCTGAAAGAGGAGCTGGAAAAGCAAAACAGTGATACACCGGTTCCGGAGAAACCGTCAGAAAATACACCGATTTTTGAAGCGCCGGTAAAAGACGGTGAAGTAAGTTTTACAAGCTAAAAGAATAAAAACAGAGGTTTAAAATGATAGCAATAATTGATTATGATGCCGGTAACATCAAAAGTGTGGAAAAGGCAGTAAAGCAGTACGATGCGGATGTGGTGGTAACCAGAGATGCAGATATTTTAAAAAAGGCCGATAAGGTGATTCTTCCCGGTGTGGGAGCTTTTGGAGATGCCATGGAGAAACTTCGCAACTACGGTTTGGAAGATGTCATCCGTGACATTGTGGCAAAGGGAACTCCTTTCATGGGAATCTGTCTCGGGTTACAGCTTTTGTTTGAAGAAAGCGAAGAAACTCCCGGTGTAAAGGGACTTGGACTTTTAAAAGGAAAAATACTTCGGATTCCGGATAATAACGGTGAATTAAAAATTCCGCAAATCGGATGGAATTCCTTGAAGTTTGAAACACCTACGCCTCTTTTTACAGGATTAAACGATGGTGCGTACGTATATTTTGTGCATTCTTATTATCTGAAGGCAGAAGATGAGAATATTGTAATTGCCAGCACGGAATACGGCACACACATTCATGCAGCCGTGGCGAAGGATAATTTATATGCTTGTCAGTTTCATCCGGAGAAAAGTTCGGATGTGGGCTTACGCATTTTGAAGAATTTTGTTGAACTGTAAAAGGAGTAAATCATGCATACAAAAAGAATTATTCCCTGTCTCGATGTGAATGCGGGAAGGGTTGTAAAAGGCGTTAATTTTGTGAATTTAATCGATGCAGGTGACCCGGTGGAAATTGCCAAGGCTTATGACAAAGCCGGTGCGGATGAGGTTGTTTTTCTTGATATTACGGCTTCTTCAGATGCAAGGGACACTGTGGTAGATATGGTACGGAGAGTGGCTGAACAGGTTTTTATTCCTTTTACCGTAGGCGGAGGAATCCGTACGGTAGATGATTTTAAAAAGATTCTTCGTGAAGGTGCGGATAAGGTTGCCGTGAATTCGGCAGCAATTATGAATCCCACTCTTATTTCCGAAGCGGCGGATAAATTCGGAAGCCAGTGTGTGGTTGTGGCAATTGATGCAAAGCGCCGGGCAGATGGCTCCGGATGGAATATTTATAAAAACGGCGGCCGTGTGGATATGGGAATTGACGCTGTAGAGTGGGCCATGAAGGCAGATGCTTTGGGTGCAGGAGAAATTCTTTTGACAAGTATGGATTGTGACGGTACCAAAGCGGGGTATGATCTCGAGCTGACACGAATTATTGCGGAGAATGTATCCGTTCCCGTAATTGCTTCCGGGGGAGCAGGTACAAAAGCACATTTTGCGGAAGCGCTTACGCAGGGGAAAGCAGATGCGGCACTTGCGGCTTCCTTGTTCCATTTTAAGGAACTGGAAATTATGGATTTGAAGAAATATTTACGTGAGCAGGGAATTTCCGTACGTATGTAAAAAGGAGCGATAAGTCATGGCAGCAATCAATAATGACTGGCTTGATGTATTGAAGCCGGAGTTTTCCAAGCCTTACTATAAAGCATTATATGACAAGGTAAAAGCGGAGTATAGTGCGGTAAGAGTATTTCCGGATTCGGGAGATATTTTTAATGCCTTTCATTTAACCCCGTTAAAAGATGTAAAAGTAGTGATTTTAGGGCAGGACCCTTATCATAACGTAGGACAGGCGCACGGGCTTTGCTTCTCTGTCAAACCCGGCATTGAGGCACCCCCTTCCCTTGTGAATATTTATAAGGAGTTAAACAGTGATTTGGGATGTTTTATCCCGGATAACGGTTACCTTGTAAAATGGGCAGAACAGGGCGTACTTCTTTTAAATACCGTTTTAACCGTGCGTGCCCATGAGGCAAATTCCCACAGAGGAATCGGCTGGGAGGAATTTACGGACGCGGTAATTACAGCATTGGACCGACAGGACCGGCCCATTGTTTTTTTGTTGTGGGGAGCCCCGGCACAGAAGAAGAAACGTATGCTTCATAATCCGAAGCATCTGATTCTGGAAGCACCGCATCCGAGTCCGCTTTCTGCATACAGAGGATTCTTCGGTTGCGGGCATTTCAGTAAAACCAATGCATTTTTAAAGGAGCATGGATTACGGGAAATTGACTGGCAAATAGAAAATTTAAAAAAATAGTTTGTATTTTAGCACGGGAAGTGTTACTATGTCATACATAATTCGCATGAGGAGGATAATAGAATGAATAAACTTCCGTTTATTACAAAGGAGCAGGTAGAAAATATAGTAAAAGAATATCCTACTCCCTTTCATATTTATGATGAAAAAGGTATCAGAGAGAATGTAAAAGCATTAAAGGATGCATTCTCATGGAATAAAGGTTATAAGGAATATTTTGCGGTAAAGGCGAATCCCAATCCCCATCTTATCAGTATTTTAAATGAATACGGGTGTGGTTGCGATTGCTCTTCCCTTACGGAATTAATGCTTAGCAAGGCGATGGGAATTACAGGAAGTAATGTTATGTTTTCTTCCAATACTACCCCTGCAGAAGAATTTAAATTTGCTGCAGAAATGGGGGCAACCATCAATCTGGATGACTTTACCCATATTCAGTTTCTGGAAGACACCATTGGATATATTCCGGAGACTATTTCCTGCCGTTATAATCCCGGCGGTGTTTTTGAGGTGTGTAACGGTATTATGGACAACCCCGGGGATGCAAAATATGGTTTTACACCGGCGCAGCTGAGAGAAGGCTTTGCCATTTTAAAAGAAAAGGGTGTTAAAAACTTCGGCATTCATGCATTTCTTGCAAGTAATGTTGTTGCAAATGAGTATTATCCCATGCTTGCCCGTGTTTTATTTGAGCTGGCTGTATCCTTAAAAGAAGAGTTAGGCGTGCATATTGCCTTTATCAATCTGTCAGGCGGTATCGGTATCCCTTACAGACCGGAGCAGGAGAAATGCGATATTAAAACCATCGGTGAAGGGGTACGTAAGGTTTATGAAGAAGTGCTTGTGCCTGCCGGCATGGATGATGTGGCCATTTACACGGAATTGGGCCGTTTCATGATGGGACCTTACGGCGGTCTTGTGACAACAGCAATTCATGAGAAACATACACATAAAGAATACATCGGATGTGATGCATGTGCGGTAAATCTCATGCGTCCCGCCATGTATGGTGCTTATCACCATATTACGGTTCTGGGTAAGGAAAATGCGCCCTGTGACCATAAATATGATGTGACAGGTTCTCTTTGTGAGAATAACGATAAATTTGCAATTGACAGAATGCTTCCTGCTATTGAAAAAGGGGACAGACTGTTTATTCACGATACAGGTGCCCACGGTTATGCCATGGGATACAATTATAATGGTAAATTAAAATCGGCTGAGCTTCTTTTAAAAGAAGACGGCAGCGTACAGTTGATCCGGCGTGCGGAAACCCCTAGGGATTATTATGCAACCTTAGATTGTTTTGATATTTACAACAAGATGAATTTCTAAAGTTTCTTTTAATCCGATTGGGCAGTTACAACCGTTTGCGGGTCTGTGAGGAGAATCGGATATGAAAAAATTAATCGGAGATAAAGCTTTTTATTTAAAAGTATTTAAGGTTGCCTTTCCCATGATGGTACAAATGAGTATTACAAATTTTGTAGGACTCTTGGACAATCTTATGGTGGGGCAACTTGGAACAGAGGAGATGACGGGGGTTGCAGTTGTAAACCAGATCCTCTTTGTATTTAATCTTTGCGTTTTTGGCGCACTTTCAGGAGCCGGTATATACGGCTCCCAGTTTTATGGTAAGAAGGATACGGCAGGGTTGCAGTATGTGATGCGTTTTAAACTGATTGCATCCATGATTGTAACGGGACTTGCACTTGTGCTGTTATATTTTGCGGCGGAGCCTTTGGTAGGACTTTTTTTGACGGAAGGGTCAGAGGGAGATGTACAGTCAACACTTGAATATGGGAAAACATATTTGTTTTATATGCTTTTTACACTCATTCCTTTTGCCGTAAAAGAATGTTATGCAAGCTCTTTGAAGGAAGTGGAACGAACTGTTTTACCCATGGTGGGAAGCGGTGTGGCGGTAATTGTAAATTTCGCTTTGAATTATGTTCTGATTTTCGGTAAGTTCGGAGCACCGGAATTGGGAGTTACAGGTGCTGCGATTGCAACACTCATTGCCCGTTTTATAGAACTTATTATTGTGGCTTCCGGCGCACATCTGAAGAAAAACAATTTCTTTAACGGGGTATATCGTTCTTTTTATATTCCGAAAGAACTGATAAAAGGGCTCCTGGTAAAAGGATTTCCGCTCCTGTTGAACGAAACTCTTTGGTCAGGCGGAATTGCTACCCTGAATCAGTGTTATTCCATGCGCGGACTTCAGGTTATGACAGCAATTAATATGGCTTCTACCATCTCCAACTTATTTAATGTTGTGTTTATTTCAATGGGAAGTGCCACTGCAATCCTGGTTGGACAGGAGCTTGGTGCGGAACGCTATGAGGGAGCCAAAGATACGGCAAGAAAAATGACTGCTTTTTCCGTTGCAATTTGTGGGGTAATCGGTGTTCTGATGGCGTTAATTGCACCGGGATTTACCACATTTTATAATACATCAGATTCCATAAGGGGATTGGCGTGCGTTTTCATTTATGTGGCGGCGTTCATTATGCCTTTTGATGCGTTTAATCAGGCCGCGTATTTTATTTTACGGTCCGGTGGTAAAACGTTTATCACCTTCTTGTTTGACAGCCTGTTTTTCTGGTATGCCAGCATCCCTGTAGCGCAGCTTCTTGTTCGTGGGACTGATTTCCCCATTGAAGCAATTTATGCAATATGCTACGGATTAAACCTTTTAAAATGTGTGGTAGGCTTTGTTTTGCTGAAAAAGGGAATTTGGGTTCAGAGTATTGTAAAACGACAGTAGTCCAATGTGGATATTGCTGGAAAAAAGTACGAAAAAACTGTGAAATAAGCTAAAAAATAAGAAAAAGAAATTATATTTTTTTGACTTTTTATATATATCAGTATATAATGATATATGTTAGGTATAAAGCATTGTGGGGTAGTATGCCCAAAAATGCTTTGTATTCTTTGAAGGGTAATTTATCGGGAGGTTTTCCAATGAAAGAATTAATGATTATGTATCATCCGGTCAAAAAGGAAATTCGTTTTTTGGCAAAGGCCAAAGGCGAGTTCGTTGAGATTCCTTATGCGATGTGTCCCTGGCTGTCACAGTATGGTCCGGACAAGGGTGAATTTTTATTACAGAATCATGGAAATAAGTTTTTCGAGGATATTTGGGAACAGTTTCTTCGTGACAAAGTGAATCTTGTATTTAAGGGGACCAAGATTGACTACGAAGATTTCATGAAAAAGGTAAAGGAATATAACAGCAGTGTGGGGGAAGACCGTTTTGAGGTTAGTAAGTTCATTGAACTTCCTTCTGTTGCGGATATTTATTCTTGCATCAGTAACTTCTGTGATGATACCATTGAAGTTTTTATGAATGAGTTAAAAGGTTCTGATATCCAGCGTTCATTCCTTGTTCGCAAAGAAGAATTCGAACTCAAAAAAGCGCAGCTTAACAACAATGATGTGAATCTTTGTCTTGTTGGTACATACAGCTCCGGTAAATCTACTTTTATCAATGCATTAATTGGTAAAAGAATTTTACCTGAAAGCATCAGCTCTGAGACTGCTAAGATGTTCCGTATCCGTAACGGACAGGAACCTTCTGTATCTTTCCATATCAGAAGAGGTACTGAGGAAAAGGAAATCAATGCGAATATTTATTGGGATCCTCAGAAGAACAGATTTGGATTCCAGGCTGACGGAGAATGTGAATTCACACAGGAAAAGATTGTCAGCGAAGTAAATTCCGCAATTATGTTCCGTCTTCAGCAGCATGAGCAGTTGTATCAGATTTTGAAAAAATTAAATGATATTCCCAACATGGGAGAAAAAGAAGATGATGAATATATTGACGGCATCATTGATGTAACTTATCCGATTCCTTTGGGAGAGAATATTAATTTTACATTCTATGATACACCGGGTACGGACAGTAATTCCAATGAACATCTTCTGGTATTACAGAAAGCATTGAAACAGCAGACCAATTCCATTTTGATTGTTCTTTATGAGCCTACCAAGATGGAAGGTACCGGTAATTCTGTTTTATATAACCTGATTAATTCTTCCAGAAACGAGAAAGAAAACGGTTGCGGTGTGACCATCGATTTAACACGCTCTCTTCACGTTATTAATCAGGCTGATACCAAGGGACTTGCAGACCTTTCTGAATTAAAAAATAAGAAAGTGGAAGTAACCTTAAAAGAAACAGATAAAATATATAATGAAGAAGCAGAGCAGATTGATCTTGCTAAAGAAAGATTATTCTTTGTGTCTTCCAAGGCAGCATACATCGCTAAGGCAATCAATAACAACATTGATACGGAAGATGAAAGAAGATGGCTTGCAAATCACAGAAATGAGATTAACAATGAGCCTGTAGAAGATCCATTCCTTGGCAAGAGTAAACCCGGCGAAGTAGATACAGGTATGTATTTTAAACTGGATAAAATGGCAAATGCGGATAATGAAACCAAGCAGCTCATGGATGAATGTATCGAAGAGCTTAAAAAGTGTAATAATCCGGAAGACTCCAGCCTTTATCCTATTTTACACAGAATCTACGTTAATTCCGGTATGTTTGCCGTTGAACAGGAAATTGTACGCTATGCACAGAAATATGCTTTGGCGGTTAAGGCAAAGGGCCTGTATGACGGTATCAAGAGTGTTGTAGATTTTATACGTGAAGATTACGAAGTAATTGAAAAACAGGCGCGCTTGTCGAAAGAAGAAATTGCGAAGAATATCGAAATCATGAAGAACAACATGGTAAAAGATATCGATACTGCCTATGCAGAGTATATCGAAAACATGACTACCGAGAATATGGTGTTCCAGATTGACGATATTAATACGTTATATACTGTTATGGGTAATCGTCAGATTCAGGCAGGTAAGATTGCTGATAAGATGAAATGGATTGCTCTTCGTCCTGAAGTTTTTGAGGAGAAGAATAATATTATCCGTAACGAGTTGAACCGTTATCTTCAGGAAATTGATGATTACTACAAGGTAAACCGTGGAAGAATTCTTCAGCAGCAGATTGAAGAGTTGAAAGGCATTATCATCAACAAAATTACCGGTTATAAAGGTATTGATGAAGAATTGATTAAGCGAATTACCAATGTTGCTGATACTCAGGTTCCTCCTTCAAGCTTAAAGGCATTGAAGATGGATGAGTATATTAACAAACAGAAGGCAATCTTTATTTTCTCAACCAACGACAAGAAGTCTTATAAGAACGACGTTGAGACTATGTTTGCACAGACAACCAGACTTCAGTTTGATTCCTATATTACAGAAATTATGGCAGTTGCAAAAACCAAAACTGCAGAATTGATTCAGGAATTCAAAAATAACATTGATTTGATTTCCGGTAATTTGGAATTATTAATCAACGATGAAAAGAAAGCAAGTGCTGAGCAGGCGAAGGCAAAAAACGTGCTTGATCTTGTAGAAAAGAAAGATGTTGAATTAAACAACAAGATTTGGGGCGAGGAAGAGAAAAATGAAGAAGAGTCTGAAGGTGTGGAGAGCGCAGAAGAGAAGTCTGTAGAGGAAACGGCAGAGGATAAACCTGCGGAAGAATCTGTGACGGATGCAACTGTAGAAGAAAATAGTCCGGATGACAAGAAGGCTGATAAGCCTGACAATAAGAAAAAAGCATCAGACAAAAAGAAAGAAAAGTCTGATGCAAAAAAAGAAGCAAACTAATCAAAATAATAAAGGATATCCAAAGTTTTTTAGGGTTTTCCAAACTTTTTTAGGGTCTAACTTTAGGGGCAGCCCATGAAAAACGCCTTTGTTTTTAGGGTTCGGTTTTAGGGTGTAGTTTTAGGGGCTGATTTTAGGGTCAAA